>NZ_JBPEHG010000014.1:0-124974 GCF_054177585.1 Haladaptatus rarus
TCGCTTTCAGTGTTTGAACGCGATAATTCGTCCGGCGGCAGTAGTGCTTGCTGGCGTTCTCGCGGTCGAAAAACGTGGCGTCGATGGCGGCGTGGCCCGAGAGGTCGTGCAGCTGCGCCTGTCGGCGCAGCAGCACTCGCCAGACCTTCATTTTGAACCTCTCAAACGCCTTAACCAGCGTTGAGTGGTCAGGGAGATCGCCCTCGTCGAGGCCGATCTCCCCGCAAATATGCGGCATCTCGCTCAGCAAATCGAGTGTGTTGCGGTACGATTCATCGAGGTAAACCCGCAGACAATGCAGCGAGACGAGGGCGTAGTCGGCGAAGCCGCCACCCCCTTCGGGGGCGGCGACTTCGCCTCGCCCACCAACAGCATTTTTAGCCAACGTGACCGCTTTGCTCGTGAAGCGGGAGATTTTCGACATAGGCATCGACGGTTTCCCGCTTCACTTCCCTAGCTCTAACGGTCGAGATCGACGCAGTCTAGTGATTCACCAGAGCCCTTTAGCTGGAATTCAACAACCTGGTACTCGTCAGCGTCGAGACCAATATCGGTTTCAAAGATAGTGCGATTTGACCCAAACTGAGGAAGAGAGCAACCTGCGAGTGAATCGCCTCGGGGTCAAGCCCCGGGGCATTCTCCTATACCGCCTGTAAAACACTCGCGAAGACGATGACTTCTCGCCGAAAGAGTAGATGAGACATGGCCGGTGAGAAGAATTTTGTAGAGATAGATGCACCGACAGAACGACCGAAGCGGTAGATGCATGCAAATTGAAAATTCCCAATAAAGGCACTGTCTAGTTGAGCCAACTTGAGGAATGAGCAGGTTGTTGAGTAACTTGCCTAGAGATGCTCGCAAACCTGCTCAATGAAGACCTAGACGCGGATGTAGAAGAAACTTGGGAGAACGAGCGGACGGCGACGCCCGTCAGGGCGTTCGCCGTCCGTCTCCATGCGACCGGTTGTTCGCTCAGGGAGACAAAAGCAATTTTAGGGATTTTCGACGTAGAACGGTCACATCAAGCGATTTTTCAGTGGGTGTATCGGCTGGCTGACAGCGTCTCCGACCCGCCGTCGGCGACGCCGACGCGGGTCGCGGTAGACGAAACCGCTGTCAAGATTAACGGCGAGTGGTCTTGGGTGTACGCTGCAATAGATACTGAAACAAAGCTGCTGCTCGGTATCGACGTGTTTGATCGGCATGGCACTGATCAAGCGGCTGCGTTCCTCTCTGATTTGGCCGAGAAACACGATCTCTCGGATGCAGTGTTTCTCGTCGATGGCTACGGATATCGGACTGCCCTCTTTCGAATTGGATTGAGCGGTCGGCTCAACTACACAGAGCGAAACCTGATCGAAAAATGGTTTCACACGCTCAAACAGCGCATCGACCGCTTTTATACGTCGTGGGTAGGCAGTCAACCGAGCGTCCAGCAGTGGCTTGAACAATTTGTGCATTACTATAACCATCAGAGACCCCACCAATCGCTCGACAATCGAACACCTGTCGAGGAGGAGCTAAACTAGACAGTGCCCAATAAAGAAAGTGCCACATGAGTATGACTAGCAGTACTGACCAATATCACTGACTAGTAACACTCACAAGACACGCGGCGAAATCCACACGACGAACCGCCCTTCAGACGGAAGACTCCTCTCTACCATCGGCTGCACTGGCGGCGCGGGTGTTCGTGCCTCTGGTCATAGGTACAAGACTCCACGCTGCTTTGGTCAGAAGGGTCCAAATCGTTAGTTTCGAGGCAGTCAGGGCGGTGCGTACGCGTCTCGTATTCAGCACGTCGAATCGACCTGCCCATCTCTAAGGATCGCAAGAGAGCCGGAGAAACGACGACTATGGCATCTACAGATTCGAGGCACTTCACTGCTATGTTATTAGCACATTCCCTTCGATAGAATTTAAAGCTTTTACGAGGAGCCGATCCGAAAATCCCGCTGTGAATGCTACCGCCATGACGAAGAGGGCAGAGAGTTGCAGTTGATTGGGAAGGAGAAGACCGGACAGAAGCACGGTATAGAGGAAGGCAGCAGCGGTTCCACCGATCAGTATTCGTGCATAAATGACTTCGTCTACGATCTGAAATTCCTCATCCGGCATCCGTGGCCCTGTGTGAGCAGACATATCATAGTATTTTAATAGATTACTGATTACGGCTCCAAAAATACCGACAAAAACCACGTAGACATAGAGTAAAAACCCATCCACTTTGGCAACTGATTCGGTTCGCGAGATGCCTTCTAGCGGAAAGCCCTCGATCGGAACGTTGAGATCATAGTTGAGTTCGAGAATGGCAACGAGTACAAGCAACGAAACGAGTAAAAACACCAGGAGACGATTCAATTTGCGAAGGATTCGTTCAAGCACCGTTATTGATTCATAATTCATAATGTACTCATCGTGGAGAAGTCGACTGGCGTTATCTAAGACGTAGAGATTCACGTCCTGTTTACGCTGATCTTCAGGGGTTCGGATCATATTCCGAATTTTTTCCCGTACATCTGGTTGCTCTAAGCCATCGATTTGAGCCCACAATCGGTCGGCAGCCGCTTGAAGTCTCGTCGGACTACTCTTGGTCGTGAGCGTTCCCCCGTTTGCCGTCATCTGATCTGTGCGCAACTCCGCGTCTCCACGGTTACTCACGTCCAAAGAGTCTAGTTTCGCTAAGATAGGATACTGTCGCCGAAGTGCAGCATAGAAATACCGTAAAAAAGTGAGCTCATCGTTCGTTTCGAGCGCAACGTTTGCATTCTCCAGCAATGATTCCGCAATTTCGAAGTGGGTTTTCATCACTTCGTCGTTTTCATAGTCATATCTCGCTTTGAGCGACTCTTTATATTCTTTTAATTCATGTTTGTAAATGGTTGATGTAGTATTGTAATCGATTTCCTCTCGAACCTGTCCTTCTGACAGTTCTTTGTCCGGAGGAGTCATTTTGTTTCTCAATATCAAATCAATCTAGTTCTACATGAACTACATTCATCGTTTACAATGTTTATACCGCTTCTCGAAACCTGAGAAACATGACAACCAACCATTAGAACGGCAGGGTGATCAGTAAAGCACCATTTGACATCTCCCTTATTAGTTAAATCAAATAATTTATTTACGTGCTGTATCCTGCAAATCAACCCTAATTTTCAGATTTCTTATTAAAATGACTAACTTATCAGTTATGCAATTTATGAGTTCGTTAGGGGGAGATGCAGGAATACTCGACGTGAGCTTTCGATTCGAACCGCTACGCCTCAACCCAAACCCACAGAAATTTGCGGACAATATGTCAGTAAGGACCGGCCCGAAAACCCCAACTGAGGTTTCTCTCTGACGTGCTAGCCAATATCAATGTACGCCAGCGTTGAACACGCGACTGATGATGGAAGAAGAACCCACCATAGACGATCAGATACGTGATGAGATTCAAGATATCGAAGCCAGTCAGGGTGAATTAAGAGTCTCGAACAGCACTAATCGAGCGTACGTTTCTGGTTTAAACTTCATCAATAAACCCATCACATATGCAGAAGTGGACGGTGATGCGGTTTTCGACGGTGACATCCTCTTGGGCTCTGTCGAGGAGATGGAAGAGAACAGACAGTCGATCGAATCTCCTGGCGATATCGAATCTATCGTCGCACGCGGTGTGTTCGTACCTGATGCGAGATTTCGCTGGCCAAGTGGAGTTGTGCCGTTCGTCATCAATAACAACCTGCCAAATCAGCAGCGTGTAACTGATGCTATCGAACAGTGGGAGGAACATACCAATATTCGCTTCAAGCAACGTGATTGCGAGGATAATTACGTCGAATTCGTAAAGGGAACGGGATGCTCCTCGTTCGACGGAATGATAGGGGGGCGGCAGGTGATCGAATTAGCGGATGGCTGTACCACGGGGAGTACGATCCACGAAATTGGACACGCCGTTTGCCTCTGGCACGAGCAAAGTCATGAAGACCGAGACCGTTACATCTCGATCAATTGATCAAATATCCAACCTAATCTACGGTCGCAGTTCAATCAACATATAACCGATGGAGATGATTTGGGACCGTACGATTACGATTCGATAATGCATTATCCCGAGTGGGCGTTCGCTATCGATTCATCGAAGCCAACCATTCTCTCACCACAACCAATCGGTCAAAGAAACAGACTGAGCGCCTATGACATTCGAACAGTGAATACGATGTATCCCCGAAAAACCACACTTGGGGATACCAGTAACAAGGGTCCGGTATTAGCGGATCGAAACGGGAGTTTACTACTTGGTTGGACTGGAACCGGCGATAATCAATTGAATTTCATGCGGTCCTCGGATGGCGTGAATTTCGCAGACAAGGTCACCCTGAGTGAGACATCACCGGATGCGGTGGACGTAACGGTCTACAACGATCGGTATATCGTCGCCTGGACAGGAACCGGCAATAATCGGTTGAATATCATGCAGTCGAATGATGGGAATAACTGGCACGACAAGGTGACCCTGAATGACACGACCGAAAGTTCGCCAAGCGTAGCCACGTTTGGGCCGTATCTCTATCTCGCCTGGCGTGGTGTTGGAAACAACTGGTTGAACGTCATGCGTAGTACTGATGGTCGAAACTGGTCGCACAAGCAAGTCATCAGAACCGATACGACGAATTCGGGACCATCGATAGTCTCTCACCAAAGAAGACTCCTCATCGCCTGGCGTGGTGTTGGGAACGACCGGCTTAACGTCATGCGGAGTCACAATGGAACGACCTTCCACGGCAAAACAACCCTCTCAGAGACTACGATCTCGAAGCCCCAGTTGCATGCCCACGGTGAGAGGGTATATTTGTGCTGGCAAGGAGTTGGTAATAATTATTTGAATCTCATTCCGAGTCGGGATGGAATCGATTGGCATGGGAAGATTACATCCGGTGAGACCTGCATCGACGGACCAGCCCTTGGGACGCTTGATCCACCAGGTGATGAAACGCGGATGCTCTGGAGCTGGACTGGCACCGATTCCCAGCATCGGCTCAATGTGGGACTGATCTGATCGCGGTGCCGAAAACCGCTTTCGCGATGGAGACTTAGCACGAAACATGACTGACCCACTCGTGAGCGGGAAAATCATCTTCGAACCAGTCACCCCCCACCTCGCCGGTGCCACGATCCATATCCGCTTAGAAGACGTTAGCATCGCAGACAAGGCATCTGAAACCATCTCTGAACAGACACTGTCCGACGTGACAGACGATATGATCGAACAGGATGGAATCCCCTTCGAACTCTATGGGCAACTTCCAGACGACAAGGCGCGCTACATCGTAAGTGTCCACGTTGATTCGAATGACAACGGAGAAGTGAGTCAGGGAGATTTCATCACCACAGAGAGTTATCCCGTTCTCACGTTCGGAAATCCTGATTCTTTAACCGTTCGTGTTCAGCGTATCGAGCAGTGATGTCAGGTGTCCCTAGTTCGAGTGAGGGGTGGTCGGTAGTCTGACCGCGTCATCCCTGATATTGTCCCAGTATCAAGCTCTGTGCGATTCGAGAATCTCGAATACTTTCTTTCCTTTTCGGGTTGCAGACTCGGATAGCGGTGCAACCCGATAGGCAAGTTCAGTTTGTTGCTCCTCACTGGGTGTCGAGTGTTCATCAAGAATCGCGACCAACATTCCATGGCTCGTCCGTAACAGTATCCCACTCTCAGTGTCCGAAGCTCTCAACCCTTTCAACGTTTGCTGGACAAGTTCGTGAGCTTCATTCGGCTCGATGGCGAGCTGGACTGTTTCAAATTCGGGCCGCTCTCGAGTAGTTGTCGTCATGCTTCGTCACCTCCGGTGTGTTCTTTTCTACAACCATTAATCATATAAAACTGTGTCCGCGCGTTCTCTATAGGCGCAGCTAAAAACGAATGGAGGTATTAGTGTGACTGATGAGCGGATTCAAAGGTGGATAACAAACTCAGAATTAGAGTATTAGTCGTTGAGTGACGTGACGAGGAGTAGTTTTTCGTCGGTAACTCACTCGAATTTCGTTTTCGTTCGAGACATCGCTTGTACCATATCCCTACTACCCAAGCCAAGGTCAGTAGTTGGATGATAATTAAATAGCGGTCTACTGTTTTTGCATTGCATGGCTTCACCGGGGACAGTCCGATTGATGACCGACCTGAGGGATGACTCGTTGGATGGGATTCATCCGACCCTCGACATCGAGACAGGCCAAGTCACATATCCTGAAGCGACGGCTCGTCTCGACGAACGTGACGGCTCTGCCTTCGAAGTGTTGGAAACACTCGCAAAACAAGACCGGCTTTATCGAGAGTTTCAAGAGAAACAGTACATCTGTCCGCAGTGCGAGACGAAGGGGATGCAGTATACGTCCGCCTGTCCGTCCTGTGCCTCTCCACAGACGATTCGGACGGAGCGATATCGTCATGGAGAGTGCGGTCACGAAGGGACACAGGAGCAGTTCCTCGATGATGATGGTGATGATGGCATCATTTGTCCAGAGTGTGAGATGTCTCTCGAATCGCTTGGATATCTGTCATCAGATCCCGTCCACGTCTGTGAAAAATGTGATAGAATCTTTGATAAGGCGGATCACCGACTCCGGTGTCGGAACTGTCACCTCGTCGCCCATCCGAGGCGAACGACCGAACGAATCCTCTATCAATATTATCTCACCGACCAAGGGGTAAGGTGGGTCGAAGAGCAACTGACCGCACGGGAGGCGGCAGTCAAGACACTTGAAAGCAGGACCCTGCAGACGCAGATAGACACAACGGTGCCCAACAGTTCGGGTGAGGATGTTCCGGTTCACATCTATGCGCAGGATGAACTGTTAGATGACCACATCGTCGCAGCAGTACACGAACTACCGGACGAGAGTGATATTACAAAGCTTCTCACGATCGCGTTGGATGTGGACGCACGTGCACTGTTGATCACGACGTCTGGAAACGTCGTCGGAGAAGAGATCGAGCAGCTCGTCTCCGACGATCGGCTGACGATCCTTCGGTCGACGAAAGACGGGGCGCTCCAACGTGGATTCGAAATCATCTCTGATCCAACCGCTCGAAACTCATTCGTCGGGCGTATCGCCAACATCTTCAAACCGCAGACCGGGTAGTCCATCGCGAGAGTCCTGGTCCATCGGGTATAGTTCTGAGTCATACTGTGTTCTTCACCCTGAGCCATACTGTGTACCAGTCACACGTTCTGAACTGGTGTCGACGGGAGTGTAATCCACCACCTGTCGGGCACGGGTTTCGATCTCCTTGTCTAGTTTCCGCATGAATTCGTCGACGGTATTCCCCATCAGCATCACCGGTCGCGTCGGGGACAGCAACTCGTCGAGCACATGTCTCGGATCACTATCCGTCTCGAATTCGGTCACCGCGAAGCGAGCCGCTCGGGCGAAGGCCATACCGTCACGACCCGAAACGAATGCGTGGTCGATGATGCCCCGCTTTGCGAGATGATCGAGATAAGAGACGAACGACGCCGTGCGACCGCGTCTATCCCGCCGAAGAAACACGAACGGCGTGATCCGATCCGAACCCGGGAGTGCCTGCCGTACCGCCTCGGTGCTTTCGACGTCGTTGACTTCAGCCGCATTGTAGATATTGCCCTCTTGGAGGTGCACCCACGTCGGTTGTATCTGTTCGAGGTAGACGTTGAGCTCCGGGGAGGCTACTGGGGGTTGGCCGAGGGTTTCCAGGACATGATTCACTGCATGGACGGTTTCGGCTCCGAGAAGTCCCTGGTGGTGGCTGGGAATCTCCACCTGTTCGTTCGTGGAGCCGACTCGGGTGATCTCTTCTTCGAGATACTCGTGGATGATCGGATGTTGCTCACCACTGACGACGTGCGCGCCTGGCGGTATCGACCTGGCGAACGAGCGTGCGATCTCGACTCACCGCCCATCGATCTTGACGACGTCGATACCGATGTCGTACTCACTCGATATCCGACAGGGTCGCCTTGTGTATCGACGATTCGTGATGGACGGTTTCGAAACCGAGTTCGCCGCAGCGACCCGAAAAACTACTCCGCTTGATTTCCACTAGTATCCAATCGAACGGAACGACTGGAGAGCGAGCCGATTTCCCGGGTACTCATGTTCCAGTAGACGAATCTGGTAGGTGACTTGGCCTCCAATGAATTCAATCGAACGTGATGTCGAGCGCGGTATCAGGTACGCGACTATCGCTGTGTTCGTCGTCGGCATTCGCCGATGGAACCCGAGTGTGTTGGTGAATGCCGTCGTCGCGTTTGTGGGTACCTACTTTCCAGATATCGTTGAACGTCGATACGATGTCGAATTCCGGTCGTGGCAACGCGTCTACATGGAGATTGCGATGCTTACCCACGCGGTCGGAATGCTCGGACCATACGAAGACATCTGGTGGTGGGATCACCTTACGCATACACATTCCGCAACCATCCTCGCCAGCTTCGTATACGCTGCTTCGCGCCGCCGAGGCTGCGACCCACGTCCGCGTGTCCTGGCTACCGTCGTCTTCATAGGTGTTCTTTGGGAGGCCATGGAGCACATCATTCATGCGGTTGCTGAGAGACTCGGATTCGAACCACTGCTCATCCCCTATGGCAAGTCAGACACGTTCTTCGATATCATCTTCGACCTTGGTGGAGCACTACTCGTGCTCGCGTTCGGCGATACGCTTCTCGAGAACGTCACAGATCCAACCGCCTAATTTGACACCCTGACACTGGGTCGAAATCCACATTGCTGAGATGCGTTGTCGGATGATGATCGATATCGAGCCGTATTTTCCGCAATTTATTCTTCGAAATATTAGAAAGAGGACGTTTTTTCAGCACCTGAGAATCGGGAGAGGCTTTGGAGACTGCTCGAATTCGTGAACCGCCTCGGGGTCACGCCCCGAGGCACTCGGCCTGTTCCGCCTGTAGAGTCCGGGTTCCCACGTTGAACGCATTCGGCAAGAGGTTCAAAAGCAACCGCCTCATCTCGATCGAAAACAGAAACTCAATTCCATTAGTCATCACGACAAGAAATCACCAGGTATTCGTCGCATCGAACGGCGTTGTCTTCACCATTCCATTTTCACATACGGCTTACGAACCGGCAAAGAGGACGGCCTGACGTACTTTTTTGACCTACCTGCGTGATGGTATTGCATGGAGTATACAACCTTCGGACAGACCGGGATGACGGTGAGTGAACTTTGTCTCGGCGGTATGAGCTTCGGAACGGATTGGAACGACTGGACGCTCGACCGCGAGGAGAGCAGAGAACTTATCGAACGCGCTATCGACCTTGGCATCAACTTCTTCGACACCGCCAACGTCTACTCGTACGGCGAGTCCGAGGAGATCCTGGGAGAAGTTCTCTCGGACTACGACCGCGACGAATTCGTCGTCGCCACCAAGGTCTACGGGGAAATGGACGAGGACGACCCGAACTCGGGTGGTCTCTCGCGAAAGACTATCGAACAAGAACTCGACAACTCCCTTGACCGACTCGGAATGGACACGGTGGACCTCTACCAGATTCACCGCTGGGACTACGAGACACCCATCCAGACGACGCTCCGTGCTCTTGACGATGCAGTTCGACGAGGGATGGTAAGACACATCGGCGCGTCCTCGATGTGGGCATATCAGTTCGCCGAGGCCCTCTCGACGTCCGAGCATCTCGGTCTTGACCGCTTCGTCTCGATGCAGAATCTCTACAATCTCACCTACCGGGAAGAAGAACGTGAGATGCGCCCACTGTGTGAGAAAGAAGATATCGCCGTGATGCCATGGAGTCCGCTCGCCGCCGGGTTCCTCACGCGCCCACACGAGGAGTTCGCCGGGACGACCCGTGGCGAACACGAAGCATCCCTCGAACGTGGCTATCTGCAAGGCGGCGGCCCCGACATCAACGAGCGTGTGCAAGAACTCGCAGACGAGAAGGGCGTAAAGATGGCACAAATTGCCCTCGCGTGGCAATTCCACAAGGAGTGGGTGACGACCCCCATCGTCGGTACGTCGAGCATCGAGCACCTCGAAGATGCTGTCGAAGCCCTCGACATCGACCTCACGGACTCAGAGATGGAGTACCTCGAAGAGCCGTACCAGCCCATTCCCGTTTCCGGTCACGAGTGAGTGCGAAGGTGCGGATCGATCTCCCGACATAGCACGATGATTCACTGATCGGCGTTGATCTCTCTCGACGAGACAGCGCAAACGTCGAGTCTACCATTCTCTTTGCGCATCATACTGGAAGAAGGACATTCTGCCCAGTGTAAACGGTCGTGTGGGTGTGTACATTCATCGGAGGTGTACATTCGTCAGTCAGGTGTGAGTCCGATGCCGTCGGCCAGTAATTCGTGGGAGCGGAGCGCGTCCTCGTGGTCGGCGACCGCGTGCTGGATCATGACTTCGTCGACGCCCACACGGTCAGCGAGTTGCTCCAAGACATCGGCGAGCGTGTCGGGACTGCCGGAAATCGCTCGCGGCCACTCGTCGGAATCGAGCGTGGCCGGGGTCAACTCGGGAACACCGCCGAGTTCGTCGATGGCCTCCTCGATAGACGGCCTGGTGCCGACTTCTCCACGTTGCATTCGCTTATACGACGCTTCAGCCACCGCTCGAAGCCGCGCCGCCTCTTCGTCGGTCTCAGCACAGACTGCGTTCACCGCGACGATTCCCTCCGGCTCGTCGATACTGCCAGCCAACCGTGACGGTTGGAAGTGCTCACGATACTCCTCGAATGCATGTGTGGCGAACTGTGGTCGAATGAACGCCGCGAAACAGTATCGCAATCCGAGTTCACCTGCGATAGCCGCGCTCGATGGACTCGAACTGAGCACCCACGGAACGGGCTCGTCCTCCCCCGAACGCGGAATTTTCAGGTCGCTGTACTCGTGCTCGTCGGGGTAGTCGTCGTAGAGGTGATTAACGACGGCTTCGATTTTCTCGGCGTGGTCCTCGTCGGGATTCTGGACGTGTCGTTTCGTTCCGAGAGCACGGTCGCTGGCCGGCGAACCGTTCGCCCGTCCGAGACCCGCATCGATTCGTCCGGGTGCGAGCGCATCGAGCGCACCGAACGCTTCAGCGACTTTGAACGGACTGTAGTGGTTGAGCAACACCGCTCCCGAACCGAGCCGAATCGAATCGGTTTCGGCGGCGAGATGGCCGAGCAGTACCTCGGGCGTCGTCCCCGCGAGGGTGTCCGCCATCCCGTGGTGTTCTGCTACCCAGAATCGCGAGTAACCGAGCCGCTCGGCCTGTTGTGCGGTTTCGACGGTATTCGCGTAGGCATCGACTGCGGTGCCACCGTCGGGAACTGGTGAGAGATCGACGACGGAGAGTTCCATATCCGGTCTCGGGGACTGCGAAAGATAACGGTTGGGCTATCAGCAGTCTCTTGATTGTCGATTCAAGCTGGTTACCGAGTTCAGGAACCACCTACTAGCAGTATTGTCGCTTGCCTATCTGGTTCGATAATATTACCAGACTCAAACACACCTTACCGCAGTTATTGTGATGGTTCACGGTTACTACCACTAGATTCCAGATATTTCAATCAGCGGTTCTTACCACCCTGTTGTTTCAGCACTCTGAACAAAAAATTCATGCGAAACATATCAACAATGCTGATGGTTTATGCAACCTCGGGTTGGAGGGACAGAGGCAGCTAGACAACTGCAAAACCGGAGAAGGAAACCATGACACCGGCAACGGAGAACCGGGTAGAGGAACCAGCGGATCGAACGAGCGGCGATTGGCCTAGCGTCGGGCGGCGCCCACTCCTGAAAGCGGTCAGTGCTGGCGCTGCGCTCTCGATGGGTAGTAGCGTCGTAACTGCCGACGATGCTGAGGTCGACGAAGGATTGGTCGACCAGGCGGAAGGTTTCGAGGCTGAAGTGGTCGCCCCCCATGCGACCTTCCCCGACGACGTGGCCGCGTCCTTTGGCGTCGCCTATCAGGACGGTGATACGGAATTGGCATTCGTTCCCGATGCATCAACCGTCGTCATCGTCAGGGCACGCTTCGAGCCGGGAGGGACGAGCGGCTGGCACACCGACGTAGGTCCGGCCCTCCTCAGCGTCGTCGAAGGCGAAGTCGACGTCGGCTTCGAGGAGGGGTGTGCCACCCAGACCTACGCGGCAGGCGAGGCAATCCTCATCACTGGAAGGGGCGCCGATATAGTTGAAAACGCGAGCGACACCGAACCAGCGATGACATACGTGATCTTCCTCGGAGTACCCGATGGTGAGTCACCGACGAATCCCGTCGAGCCGCCAGACTGTTGAGAACCCGACCACGACGTGTTGGGGCTGAGATCCGCCCCCAATGGGTGGGTCTCTCCAGCAACGCAGGGCGAGTTACGAGAGGTGCGTACATTGGCTGTTCAACTGGTTCACTGGGTTCTGAGTCTGTCGCCAGCTTTCGTGTTAGCCGATAACGAGCATCTGGAAGGATGTGTGATTCGCGGGGAATAGAGAGAATGTACGCAGTACGTCCGCGCGAACACATACAAAGTCAATATTTCAACAGCGCCTTCCCTATCGGAGAGTCCGAAACTTCTCGATGAGCACGGTGAACTACGGTTCCCACAACGTGGCGCGCGGATACCCATCTGCCGTTCGGCTATATCCGACGACCTGACCCCGCTCGTTGATATCCGTGGCGTAGCTGTAGTTGCCCCCGAGCGTACCGAGGTCTCGCATCCCCTCGTCTTCCGACCAGATGAACGCGTGGCGGGTTCCGTCCGCCGTTTGACTCGTGCCCACGACCTGACAGCGGTTGTTGATGGCCGTGGCTCTGCTGACGTTGCCGCCAAGTGTCCCGAGGCTTCGCATCCCCTCGTCGTCCGACCAGATGAATGCGCGATAGCCCTCGCTTGCACTACTGTCGCCAACGACCAGACCGCTATCGTTGACGCCCGATGCACTGCTATTGGGTCCACCGAGCGTGCCAAGTTCTCGTGGGCCCTCATCTTCCGTCCAGATGACCGCCCGTTCGGGATCACCATCGAGGAAATCCCACGTCGTTACGGCGACCTGCCTACTGTTATTTACGTCCTCGGCGTGGTGAGTCATGGTCCCGGGACCGAATTCGATAGAGCGCGCGCCCTCTTTCTCTGACCAGATGAACGCTTCGGTGTCGTCTTCACCAAAATAGTGGTTGTTTCCGACGATATCCCCTCGGTCGTTGTTAGCTGTGGCTTCACTGGATTCGCCGGTAGGGCGGATATCACGCATCCCCTCGCGTTTAGACCAGCGGATTGCGTGATTCGGATAGACTTCTAGCTGAGTTCCGAACTGGGTATCCCAGATATCGGTCACTCGACTCGCGCCCACGACCTGACTGCGACCGTTGATGTCGGTAGCAGTACTTCTCGGCGTATTCACCGACCGTACGGTATCGTCGGTAAGCGTGCCGAGGTCTTGCATGCCGTCCTTCTTCGACCACAGGAATGCGTGCTGGATCAGATCGTCTCGCTGGCTAACTCCGACGACGCTCCCACGTCTGTTGATACCCGTCGCGGTGCTCTCGGCACCACCGAGGGTGCCGAGGTCGGTCGCGGAGTACGCCGCGTCCGGTTTCTTCGCATTCGACGTGGGATTCTGGGAGCTCCCGACGACGCCGCGGGGGGAGCGACCACTCGCTGGCTGACTGAAAGCGGATACGCTAGCGAACGTTCCGACTCCACCGATACTGGTGAGAAAGCGGCGGCGGTCGGGCTGGAGTCCGTACCCATCCGGTGGGACGTACGCGGTGGCGTCTCGTTCTTCGGGGGGTTTCGAACAGTTGGTGTCGGATTGTTCCGTGTCGTCTTTTTGCGAGGCCATCACGTCCTACGAAATTCGATGTCTAATTCATTCTATTGGCCTTCTAGTTATGTAAGATTACTATCTAACGATTAGTTATGTATGATTAATATCCAACGATGGGAACGTGTGATGCAGGTCGGTGTAGCGACCCCCGTCGACTCGCTGTGACACCACGTCGATGGAGATGGTCGATCGTCAGTCGTCCTCGATTTCGGTCGTGGACGTATCTGAGGGTGGCGGTCTCGAAATCAGTCGTCGCTCTCGGCAGCGGCGTTCGCGAGCTCGTCATCAGTCCCCACGTCGGCCTCGTCGATTCTCGTCACCTCGCTGTCCACGCTGACTCCCTCCCAGTCGTGGTCGGTGTGGTATCCCTCGCGTTCTTTCGCACTCGGGGCGACGCGGATGAACTCGGCCTTCTCACGCGCCGCTGGAATCGTGTGACCACCACAGTATGAAAGCCCGGACTGAATGCCCGCGCAGAACTCCTTGACGACGGTCGCAACCGACCCCTTGTATGGTGTCAGCGCCTCTACGCCCTCGTCGGCTCGAACGTTGTTCTCCTTGTCGTCGCGTTCGTCGGCGGCAGCGGTGGTCGCCATCCCTCGGGAACGCTTGTATCGCGTCCCGTTGACTTCGACCATCGCACCGGGCGCTTCATCGGTGCCGGAGAAGAGACTCCCGAGCATCACCGTGTCTGCCCCGGCCATCAGCGCCTTCACTGCATCACCCGAGGTCCGGATGCCACCGTCCGCGCAGATGGTGATGCCAAGTTTTTCAGCGGCTTCTGCACAGTCGTCGACAGCAGTCAATTGCGGGACACCAGCGCCGGCGACTTTTCGGGTGGTACAGTGGGAACCTGGGCCGATGCCGACCTTGACACAATCAGCGCCAGCAGCCGCGAGGTCTTCGACCCCGGACGGTGTCGCAACGTTGCCAGCGACGAGCCCGATGTCAGGGAACTGTTCGGAGAGCGTCTCGACAGCGTCGAGCGTTCGTTCGAGGTGGCCGTGAGCTACGTCGACCACGAGTGCGTCCACGCCCGCTTCGACCAACAGAGCACAGCGTTCGACGTAGTCCTCGTTGATACCGACTGCGGCGCCGACTTGTTCGTCAGCAGCTTTGACGTCCGCAACCTGCTCAGCTTGTTCCTCGGGCGGTAAGAATCGGTGGATGACACCGAACCCCCCTGCCCGCGAGAGTTCGGTCGCGAGAGCGGCCTCTGTCACGGTGTCCATGGCGGCAGAGACGAGCGGCGTGTCTATCTCGATACCTGGCGTCAGATTCGTGGTAAGGTCGACGTTACTGCGGCTGTCGACTGGCGAGCGCTTCGGAACGAGGAGCACGTCGCCATAACTCAACCCCGTGCGTAGGTCGTTCATAACCCCTACACTTTAACCGCCCCCGGACAATAAGCCTCTCGGCTTGCCGGGAAGAGGCGAACAACCGCGGGTCGCTCACTCCTCGAGTTCTCGCAGCAACTGCTCAGCGACTGACGTGGTCACATAATATGTGTGTTTGCGGTGTGTCTCGTCCTTGGGCTTCAACTTCCGTTCACTCTGCTTGATCGTGCCGCCCTCGTAGGTCGTCACGAGGCCAACGCGCTGAAGCGCTCGATAGAGATGCCGAACGAACTCGAAGTCCATCTCGAGTTCGTCAGCGGTCATCCGTGGGTAATCTGGACCGCCACGTGCCAGTCGCTTCGCAATTACCTGTCCATCTTGGAGATGCCGGAGAACGTTCAGCTTCCCCTCTCGCTCCGTCAGGAATCGAAGGAGATGGTCACCCTGCTGCGAGAGCCGGTAGTAGGTGTGGTGCTGACGGACTTCCTCAGCCTGCTTCGCTTTTACCTGTCGCTGTTTGACCGTTCCCGACTCGATTCGTTCGAGTATGCCAGCGGTCTCCATCTCCGCACAGAGATCTTCGACATGACCTCGCTCGGCGTCGAGATGCCCTGCCATCGACCGCGGGTAGTTTCCCCCAACCCGCTTGAGGTGATAGCAGATGAGATACGCGACGGGGTCTGCCGGAAGCGGCGCGAGTTGCCCGACGATCGCCCGCTGACGTTCGAGTTCAGCCTCCAATTTCGAGGCTTGTTCGTAGCGACGTTGAGCGTTCTCTGCCGCGCTCGCGTCCAGGTTCAGTACGATGTCGATCGACTCCCCCTGGGGCGTCTTGAGGCTCAGTTCGAGTTCGCGGTCGTCCCAGTGGTCGCCAGCCTGACTATGCGCTTGCTCAAGGGCCTCGTCGACGTGCTGGATACGAGTGAGAATAGTGTCGGCTTCTTGGCGGAGTTCGTCGACCTCTGCCTGGGAGACCATGCTGGTTGCCCAGTACACGCTACTTCCGTATGTATCTACAGCTTAAGCAGGCCAAGTGCCCCGGGGGGTGACTCCGAGGCTGTTCACAGGCTGTGCTGGTGAATTCGCCGCCAATTTGAAAAGAGGTATCGTCGTTCACGTTGGCTGTGCTTCTCCTGCTTTCGTTAGGGTTTGCGATCGGATGACTCCGTAGGTCACGCCGAGCACGATGCCGTAGACGAGGTGTAAGGTGAACTCCATCACCGGGAGGAACGGAAACGGCAGATCCGCTGCACCGACTGCACCTGCCCAGAGCGGGAGAACCACTCCAGCGGTGACGAATGTCATCGCAAATCCGTAGATGGCACCGAGTATCCCCACCTTCGGGATCGTGTTCGCGTAATCTTTCACCTGTGGTCGCGTGATGATCGCGACGAAGATGAGTGCGAACACCACACTGTGGAATAAGTGCGCCACCCATCCGGCGAGCACGGTCGGCTGGCCGTACAGCCCGCCGATAATCGGCATCGCTGTTCGCATCAGATATCCCATGATGAGGCCTGCAAACAGGCCACTGACGATCGCAGGTACCCAGAACTGCCAAGTTCTGTATTGGGTTCGTGTCGTTGTGGTCGTTTCTGGCATTGTCTCCCAACCTCCACGATTAAATATGATATTAGAGAGCATATAGTGTGCCAATGATTCTCATACACTGGGAACAATTACTGGCACTCTTTTTTGGAAAATCTGAAAATTCCGGAGCGTCACTCGACGGTCCGACCAATCCAAGCGATCTCACGGCGTTTGCACCAGAGGGTACCGCCTACTGGGGTCTCGGGTTCTGTCGACGGAAGAGCCATAACACTACACCCTCGGCAGCGACATCGGCAAGGGGCCCACCGTACTGGAACTCGATAACGAGATCTCTGGAGAGCAGAATTGGGCGGCTGATGACGACCACTCATCGTTCCACTCGGGGAGGCGCTTCTGGTGTTGGTACGCCGAACCGATGTTGCGAGTGCCGGTGTCGAGGGTGTTGTATTCGTTTCGGATGTGGTTGGAGGCTTGGCGGTGGATACCGTTGTGGCGTTCCGCTTCGGCAGTCACGCCTGTCCGGTCGGGGTAGGCGCGAAATCGGAAGTCGTACCACATCGCTGTACGTCGATTATCGGCATATTGCTACCGAATGGTTGGCGTCATCGAGTGTCGGCTTCATCCACGGGGTCGAGCCCTGCTGCATTCGTCTCGTACTTCTGTGAACAGCCCCGGCAATTCACTTTCACCATCCTGTTAACGAGAGTTTATGAGACTGCATGTGCATTGGTCACATATGGCAGTAGAGCTCGACCAATTACCGAGAGTTGGTCCAGCAACAGCCGACAAACTCGTCGAAGCTGGGTTCGACTCCTATGAAGCGCTAGCCGTAGCGAGTCCCGGCGAGCTCACCAACGCCGCTGACGTCGGCGAGGGTACCGCCACTGCCATCATTCAGGCCGCACGGGAGGCCGCCAATATTGGCGACTTCGAAACAGGGATTGCGGTACGACGACAGCGTGACCAGGTCGGGAAGCTCAGTTTGCTGATCGACGAGATCGATGAACTGCTAGGTGGCGGTATCGAAACGCAATCGATCACTGAATTCTACGGCGCATTCGGATCCGGCAAGTCACAGGTCACCCATCAACTGTGCGTCAACGTGCAGCTTCCCCAGAACGACGGTGGCTTCCACGGTCGTGCTATCTTCATCGACACCGAAGATACGTTCCGCCCCGACCGTATCGACGATATTGTCCGAGGACTGCCAGACGACGTCATCGCAGCCACGATGGTCGACCGTGGTATCGAGGGAGACCCCGCCGACGAGGCTGCGCTTGACGAGTTAGTTGATCACGTTCTCGATCGGATTCATGTCGCGAAGGGCTTCAATTCAGCCCACCAGATCCTACTCGCCGAAAAGGCTCGGGAGGTCGCTGGCGAATACGCGGATACCGAGTGGCCTGTTCGGTTGGTATGTGTGGATTCGCTGACCGCGCACTTCCGGGCCGAGTACATCGGTCGAGGGAAACTCGCTGAACGCCAACAGAAGCTCAACAAGCACCTCCACGATCTGATGCGGCTCGCGAATCTGCACAACGCGGCAATCGTCGTGACGAACCAGGTAGCGGCCAACCCAGATTCGTTCTTCGGCGACCCGACCCAACCCATCGGCGGGCATATCCTCGGACACAACAGCACGGTACGCATCTATCTCCGCAAATCGAAAGGGAACAAACGTATCGTCCGGCTGATCGATGCGCCGAACCTCCCGGATGGCGAGGCCGTGATGCGTATCATGGAACCGGGACTGAAGCCCAGATAGCGAAGAGACGATTCACGAGCCGATGAAAAGGCTTATCGAGTCACCAATTACGGATGTCTGCCGGTCCGGTTCCGCGCGATGTGCTACTTGACATCCTCTCCGACCTAACGGTCTGCGCATTATCCTCGATTTTGCGTACCGATCCGCGTATCGCTCTGGTTGAAGTGCCGGTTTGACATCGAGCACTGGAGATCTATCGACGGCATCCAACCTACGAACCCGAAGTCGCGTCTCAACGCCGAGTACCATACAGGCGCCGTTTACGGCGGGCGAGGATGTCACATCATCAACTCCTTTTAAATATGTCTTTCATATCATCCGGCCGTTCGTCACGCTGTTCCTGCAGTGACCAGTAGAATTCGACTCCGACAAGACCGCTTCCGTGGAGCACGCCCGATTCGCCGGTCTCGACGCGGGAGATGTCGGCTGAAGGGAGCACCACGTCTTCACCGTCGATGTCTAACACAATACCTTCGGGACGGGTTGTACCGTCGTCGAGTTTGTCGAGTGTGGCGAGGAGTTCTTCGATGTCCGATTCGGGAACCTGCTCCTTGAACGGCACACCGTTGATCAGCGGCCGAACGTTCACGTTCTGGCTCCGGTTGGCGGTGACAGCGTTCACCACGGCACCGAGCAGGATTACGACGCCGCTAAGGTAGAGCCACGTGAGGAGTACGAGAAACGCCGTGACAATGCTTTGGTTTGGCGATTTACTGCTGAAGGAGATATAAAATTGAAACAGCGACTCGAGTGTCGTCACTCCAACGGTCGCAATCAGCACACCGGGAAGGACTTCAAGGATACTCAGATCGTCCACGTCGGGAAAGACGTAGTACATCGGAAGGAACATGAACGGCAGGCCGCCGACGAACACCAGTCGTCTGAGTGGCCAGTCGAAATCGCCCACCGGAAGCATGGAAGCCTTCCATTCAACGACAATAGTGACCACGATGATGGCAGTAACCGTAGTCAGTACAACCAGTGCATCGACAAACTGGTCGACGAGCGTGTTTCTTGCCTGGGACGCATAGATATCGGAGAACGCTGTATCCAGCCCTCGGAAGATTCGCAAGGTGCCCCAGAGGAAGAAGCCGATGCTGGCGATCGAAATTCCGGTTGACGCGCTCGCCCGCCGTAGTTCGCCGATCAGCACCTCGCTTGCACCAGGGGTGAGCATCGTCTGTGCAAGCTCCATGAAGCCCTGCTTTAGCGACAGGTTACCGACCGTCGAAATCACAGCGAGCAAAAGGAGTAGTAGAGGGAACAGGGAGATGAACGCGTGATAAGCGATGCTGGCGGCCATGAACGTGATCTTTTCTGTCCGAATCTCGTACGCAATGGATTTGACAAGCGTTACTGCACGCTGCGTTCGAGTTGGAATCATGGTATTATTACGAGTTGGTGAGTATGAGAGGAATTCTAGTTACTGCTCACCAACCACTGTTTCTCCGTCTGTTGCACCTGCTTACGGTCGGCTGTCGAGGTGTCTTTCTTCTGGGTATCCATCGTGACGGAGACGGTGACGGGGATGCCTGCATCCTCCATGATCTCCTTTTGGATCTCGCTGGCCAACTGTGGATACGAAGACCCATTCTGTTCACCGATGACGACGGCAACGCGAGCCGGCGTCTTCTGATCCATGCTGAGGTAATCCTTGCTAACGCTGACTTTCTTTAGTTCTACTTTCTGATATTTAGGCTGATCAAGAACGTCGTCGACCGACGACTTCGCAGTCTGTTCGTATGTGATCTGCTGAGTGAATGCGACAGCACCGGTACTCATCGCGCTGACCAAGAGGAGCACCGCGGCCACCGATGCTGTATATCGCCTCAGACGATGAAACGAGACTCGCGGACTTCCGAGCAACTCGATGGGATTTTCCTCCCACCCGTCAGGTCGGTAGCCCATTAGCCAGAGGACGACCGGACCGGCTATATTAATCATGACGAGGTTGATGATCAACAGCACCGTTGCACCGAGAGCGACACGGGGGAAGTTCCAGGCAATCCCGAGACCAGCGGTCGCGGCTGCTGGGATGAGCGCTGCTGAGACCATGACGCCGACAAGTGCTCCCGAGGGGCTATCATGTGTAGCCAGGCTGACCACTGCTGCAGCACCGGCTGCAATGCCAACCACAATCGCGAGTGGTCCGGGCGACGTCCGGCCACCGATTTGGGATATCGTCGCGATATTGAGGACCGGTGTCACGATCATCGACGAACGAAGCAATGTCGCGTACACGGTTGCCCCAACGAGTCCCAGTCCGAGCCCTGCGAGCTGCTCTGAGAACCCACCGACGATCATCTCACGGTCGTTGGTGACGATACCGACCGACGCCGTTAATGCTGCACCGAGCTGTGGGGCGACCACCATCGAACCCACCACGACGGCGGGCGAATTCAACAGAAGGCCAGACGTCGCGATGATGACGCCTAGTAGGGTCATCAGATAATAGGTGAAGCTACTTGAGGTCGAGTCGCGGGCCCGTGCGATGAGTTCCTCCCGAGAGATGTAATTGCTCTTTTCCTCGCCTTTAACGAATCGTTCGATAATGCTGTCAACGTTTTCAGTCTTGGCAACCTCCGCGTGGAGATTAACGCGATATTCATCGTCAACATTGACTCCGGCTTCGCGAAGTTCGTCGAGTACGTACTCCACCGCTTGTCGGGGAATCGGAAATTCGACGAGGTTATCTCCGTTTTTGTCCTGGATGTCAGTGATTCTGTAGTCGATTCCTTCGTCGTTCAGAGTCTGTTTAGCCGAATCAATTTTGTCATCGGATACTTCGATCTGGATTACACGCATCGTGACTCAATGGATCAGAGGGTTTGGTCACGGCCGGGGAGCGATTGCTATATGGTAGCAGTATCATATCCGCACTACTCCCTCTGTCAGTTATTTTATGGTATTCCCAACACAAATCGTAGAATTGAATCTCCCGCTCGGTAAGTTCGCGTGTTACTTTTCGGAGGGCGCGTATCATTTTTCTGGGGAGATGGCGGCGTTCTATCTTCACGGCTATCCCTCAACGCAAGTCGGACGTTCCAGCCATACCTTGTTAAACTTTGTTCAACGCACTCTCCGTTGTACCATTGGCACCTATTATGATATTCGAAATTATAGTATGGTAGTATTGGGATTGTAACAAGATGCCTCAAAGGACGGATTCGATGATATCGTGTATGTTTACAATTTCGCCGTTGTAAATGAATATACAGAAGTAATAGAATTTAATCGGGAGCCCACGACTTTCGTCCTGTGGAGGTTGTCAAAGCGAGATACTGGCTTTCGTGGTGGCAATATGTATGCTTCTCGCCACTCTACGAGGATTATGACCAAACGAGGTGATCGGATCGAGCCATTTTCGCCCCGTCGTCGAGGCACAGTCGATTATATGCGAATGGCGGGGCGACGAAGTAACGTCCATGGCCTCGTCGAGATCGATGTAACCGAAGCGAGGCGACGCATCCAAGCCCTCGAAGAGGAGACGGGGGAACAACTCTCGTTCACCGCGTTCGTCGTGTTCTGTCTGGCAGAAACTATCGAAGAGCATCCCACTGTCCAGGCGTACCACGATTGGCGTGGACGGATCCATCGATTTGACGACGTCGACGTGAATGTCCTCATCGAAACGACCATCGATGGCGAGCGAATGGGTGTCCCACACGTCGTTCGAGCGGCGAATCAGCGATCCCTTCGTTCGATCCACGAAGAGATACGAACCGCGCAGAAGAACCCGGAGACGACCCGGCAGTCACGAGGGGAATCACTGGCGCTTCGTCTTCCTGGAGTCGTCCGCCGACAGATCTGGCGGCTCCCACAGTGGTTTCCCCGGCGATGGAAAGACCTCGCTGGAACCGTCGCAGTAACCTCTGTTGGAATGTTCGGAACGGGAGGTGGATGGGGAGTTAGCCCGACGAACTACACCCTGCAGTTGACCGTCGGCGGTATCGGGAAAAAGCCGGGAATCATCAATGGGGAGATCTCAGCGCGGGAGTACCTCGATCTCACGGTGACGTTCGATCACGATGTCGTCGACGGTGCGCCCGCTGCTCGGTTCATTCAAGGGCTAAGGGAGCGGATGGAGGACGCCCATGGACTCGAAACAGTAACCGAACGATGACTCTCTTGCTCCGTCTATTGCCGGGGTAAATCGACCAATCGATACCCGATCTCGGGATTCGCCTTCGACAAAGCTCGTTTATTTCGATGTCGGAGTATCGGGGTGAGTTAGCAGCGAGCTCTCATAGAGGTATTACTAGTCAGACTGGCTCGTTTAACTGATTAGTAATACTAACGGCAACATACAGTACTGCGGCAGTATCTGATGGAAACCAGTTTTGAACACGCATGGATTTCAATACCCAGATTCGAGACGAACTACAACCAAATGAGCGGCTCGATGTGTTCCCGTACGGAGGAATACTCTATGATTCTATGTAAATAAAATCCATGTATTTATTATAGTAGACTGGATAATGAATATTATCTATGTGACTAGCTAAAACATCCATCCGATAGCCGTCACCTATATATAGTAAAGATGGCCGAGGAATCCAACAATGCCGCTGAACAGCCACCCTCCGACGGTCTCACGGAGCTATCACCGACGGCAACTGATAACAACACGCCAGCTATCGAGCAACAGCTCCACGAGATCGTTGCGGAGGTATCTCTCTCGGGGGCCGACCTCCTTCTTTCACCCACGCTGAAAGCAGCGCCAGAGAACTCCGTCAGAACCGAATACATGACAGCGACGACGCCGAGATATCTGTTCATCTCCGTCGTTGGAGACACGTTTGATAAGTTCGAGCGAGAACTCCAATGCGACCACACCGTTGCCGACCCAGTGCTAGTCGAGACGTATGACGGTCGACGAGTCTACCGACTTGAACCAATATCAGACGTAAAACTCATCGCCCCTCGCCATCCCGACCTCAACGCACGAATCCTTGACGTCGAGAGTAGTAATGGGGAATGGAACGTTCGGATGCAATTACCGAACCGTGAGGCACTCGTCTCCTTCCGAGAGTACTGTCTAATAAACGACGTGACGTTTCACGTCAACCAGCTCGCAAACACAGCAGACCGCGAAGAGTATGACGTCGTGGGCCTGACCGAGAGTCAGAAACAACTCCTTCGGATGGCGTACGAACGAGGGTACTACGAGATCCCACGCCGGATTGCACAGGACGAACTCGCCCGAGAACTTGACATTTCGACGTCAGCGATCTCCCAACGACTCCGGAGAGACACGGAGCAACTCATTGGAAGTACGTTCGCCGTCGAGAAAGATAACCGATGAGATTTGGGTCTACGCCGGTTTGAGTGGTGCTTTGGGAATTCTCGGTCTGTTGGACAATTCGATATCGAATGGCAGTCTACAACGGTCAAAGGGTTTCTCATCCTTCCCTTCGCTTGAAATTCTTTGTTGGTAGAACGGTATCGAATATTAGCAACGAATACCAACAGAGAAGCTTTGTAAGGCACGATAAAAGGGGTTGATTCTTGCCGGAATTACACGAGTACAGGAGAAAGCCCACGACTTCAGTCGTGGGATGAATCCGACCAACGATGACAAAACCGCAATACTTAGGTTGGATGGGGTCGGATGTTAGCGTAACTCGCTCGGGAAAATTGGAGTTGGATTGGGGTCTCCGTCACCAAAAAGCAACCCTGCCCAAGTGAGGCTTGGGCGCGAGTCCGAGTCGGGCCGATGGCACGGCCTGTAGGGTGTTAGCAGGGTAGTCCGTATGGGCTGGCGTCGCCACGCGCCCACCGCCCCGACGCATCACCTACAAACCGAGACCGACCACCGAGGTCGGAAAGTTGCCTCCGTTGGTGTCGGAACGCCCGACCCCAAGCGCGGGGAATCCCACGACTTCAGTCGTGCGGAGGATGTCAACTTCTCGCCCCCGACTTAATCAGCCTGCCCATGTAGCCTCGCTACTCATTGTCCCGACGACCAACTCAGTAAACGGGAACAATCATGACTACTGAATCGACAGAGCAACTGCTCGTTGATGGACTGCAAGAACTGTACTACACCGAACAGCAACTAGTCGATGCGTTAGAGACACTTGCCGACCAGACGACCGACGAAACCGCCAGTCAGGCGTTCTCGGAGCACCGCGAGGAAACGCAGAGACACGTCGACCGGCTCGAAAAAGTGTTCGAGCAGATTGGCGAAGAGCCACAGACCAAGGACGAACAGGTCGTTGATGCGCTCATCGATGAGCACGAACAGTTCGCCCGAGAGAACGACGGTGACATACTTGACCGCTACAACATCGCCGCCGGACAGAAGACCGAACACTACGAGATTGCTGCTTATGGGAACGTAACGTCATTAGCTGGCAAGCTTGGCTACGACGAGGCCGCTGACCTCTTAGAGGAGACGCTTCGAGAAGAGGAATCCGCACTCGACGAACTTTCGCAAGCCGGTGAACGATTCGACGAGCAGCAGATTGCCAGCGACTAAACTAGTCGCTCGGTAATCGAACATCCGATTTCTTAGACGAATTCGTTGGACACAAATCCTATGGGACTCGTTGGGGTTGGACTAGCTATGACACATCACTCCGAGTGGACAGACCAGCAGCAAAGACAACAGTCACGGTTGACGATGCCCTTTCAAACTCGCCAAATCGAGAGACTCTTGAGTAGGACGCCCCTTATTCTTGGGAGATCAACATGAATGCAGACAACTATTCTACATTATCCAGAATGGAAAATAAAGTCGCTCGGGCGCTCATTCCTACTGGCACAAAAAATGAACTGCGACAACGGATCTGCGAGCAGTTCATCGCCTCGGAATTGTATACATTCGCCTGGGTGAGCCGTTACAATTCAGGCCGCGAAACGGTGACACCGATAGCCTCAGCCGGGATACCAGCGGGGTCTCTCGACGAAATTCCCCTCTCGGCAGAGACTACCCGTCAGCAGATAACAAGCGCAGCAGTGTGTACGCGGAAAATCCAAGTCAAACAACGACTACTCGACAATCCACCCGATACAGACTTGCATCATCATGCACAAGATCATGGCTATCAGTCCCTGGTCATCGTGCCACTCGTCTGTGAGAACACGCTATATGGCGTGCTTCATCTGACCGCTGATCGCCCTGAGGGATTTACCGTAACCGAACGAGAATCACTTAGAGAATTGGGCACGACCATCGCGTATGCAATTGAACATGCCGAGTCATCCGGTGACAGGACACAGAAAGAACAACGGCTCCGCAAGGGGGAAGAACGGTTAGAAATCGCGACGGAGGCGGGTTCGGTCGGCACATACCTGTGGGATGTACAAGAAGATGAGGTGTTTGTGGACGCATCGGTCGCCGAGATGTTCGGCCTTGCTCCAGACGATGCACAAGGCGCTTCCATTGATGTTTTCCTTTCCGCGATTCACGACGATGAATCGGAATTTGTCGAGGAAGCACTCCAACACACGATGGAAGAAGGAGATACGTTCAACGCAGAATTCCGAGTCGAGAATACCGATGGCGATACAGTCTGGGTCGTTTCCAGAGGTCGCTACGAGTTCGCTGAAGACGGAACTCCGCAACGGTTACTTGGCGCAGTTTCCGACATTACCGACCGGAAACAGTTCGAGCGGACGCTTACGAGCCTCCACGGGGCGAGCCGCGATCTCATTCAGGCTGAATCGAAGCTTGAGGTGAGTCAACGTACAGTCAATACTGCGACGGATATGTTGAACCTCAACGGCGTCGCTTTCTATTTATTTGACGACGATGACTACAGCCTCCAGCCAGCCGCAACCACCGATTACATGGAAAATATCCTCGGTGAGCTACCTACGTTCAGTCCCGAAAACTTGTCGATAACGTGGAGATCGTTCATTGCCGAGGAGACGATTACACATGACAATATACTCGAAACCGAAGACACGTACCGTCGCGACACGCCCATACGAAGTGGAGTATGGATTCCGCTCAGTGATCACGGGGTATTTTTCATCGTCTCGGAAGAAATCGGGGGGATTGAGTACCAGACTCTTCGATTGGCGGATCACCTAGCGGCGACAGCACAGGCCACGCTTGACCGAATCGAACGCGAGGAATCCCTTCGCGAACAAGAGAACGAACTCGCTGAGCAAAACCGTCATCTCGAAAGCCTCAACCGGATGAACGATATCATCCGTGAGATCGACCAGGTGCTCATCGAAGCGACGACACAAGATGCGATCGAACAGGCGGTCTGTGAACTCCTCACTCAGGATGAGCGGTTCGCCTTCGCCTGGATAAGCGATGCGGCAGATGGGGCGCTTACGCCACGAACGTGGGCCGGCACTGGCCAAGGGTATCTCGATGAGATTTCTCTGGCGACCGATGCTGATGATAGCGACCCAGCTGTGACGACAGCAGCAACTGGGGAAGTGACACTCGTGTCGAACGTAGCAGCCGACCTGCGAGGCTCTACATGGCGTAAAGCGGCCCTCGCGCGTAACTTCCAGTCGGCCATTGCAATCCCGCTCCAGCACAATGAAGTCCACTACGGTGTGTTAACGGTGTATGCCGCCGAGTCTGAGGTGTTGGATCCGCTATCTCGAGAGGTCTTGGGCGAACTTGGGGATACCATCGCGAATGCAATGAACGCTGTTGAGACGAGACGGGCCTTGTTTACCGATAACATCGTCGAACTTGAGGTGGCAATTTACGAGGCGGACGACCCGCTGGTTCAGCTCGCAGCCGAAACCGGCGGTCAGCTTGAGTTCCAGGGGATTGTGCCCCAGTCGGAAAATCAAGTTCGTGTCTTCGTCACCGCAAGCGACGTTACAGCTGACACTGTCCGAGCGTGTGCAGAAGAGTCGATGCGTATTGAGCGTGTAACCCACCTAAACGAAGAGGGTGACGATGCTGACGAGAGCCGATTCGAAATTACGGTTTCTGGCTCGACAATTCCGACAACTCTTGCCCAGTCCAGTGTGATTCCTCGAACTATTCAAATCACAGACACTGAAACCCGGGTCGTGGTCGAACTCCCGCAGTCAAGTAACGTCCGGACGTTTATCGAACGCCTGGAGACAACCAATCTTGACACAGAGCTAATCGCACGGCGCAACAGGGAACGGGAAACTCGGTCAGGACAGGCATTTGAGACGGCGTTGACGGAAGATCTTACCGACCGACAATGTGAGGTTCTGCAAACGGCGTATCTGAGTGGCTATTTCGAGTGGCCGCGCGAACAAACTGGCAAAGAGGTCGCTGAGATGCTTGATATTACTCAGTCTACGTTCAACGGGCATCTTCGGATAGCAGAACAAAAACTGTATGCGATGATTTTCGACGGCATCTCACCTACTGCCGGACAACTTGACCAACATATGTAGGGTCGAAAATTCCAGTACCCTACTATTGTTGGAAGAGGCCCTTTCCACTCTCTTCCCATCGATTTAGTTGTGAATTCGATGACTGAGACCGCACCTGAATCGGTTACGAAAGTATGTCGAAATGGACGACCGAGTAAGACGGTGATTGCTGCGGTGGCAGAAGCAAAGGGTGTCGATCCACTCGACATGGATCCACTCTATGACGTCGTTGATCCTGATGCATTGAACAGCATGTTTCGCCAATCGGATGAATACCCACCGACCTCCATGGAGATCCGATTTTTGATGGCAGACTGTCGTGTCATCATCAGAGATCCCGGCATAGTCACTGTAATACCGGAGGCGAACAATGAAAGGCCGACAACTGACGCTCGAGACGTGATGTGAGGTAATGATCGCTATACGTAGAGTGCCAAACCTATCCCATAAGCAATCTCGGGTATGTGAAGTGCAGCGAGTGCTGCACATCTACTGCCGTCGAGTGGCCGTCGAGACCCTCGCCGGGAGGTTAGCCCATGGGAACGATGACCGGGAGACGCCACCTTCAGCGTCGAACAACCAACGCGATACGCTGGGCAAAACCTGTGACCACTGTGGAACGTCGATCGATACGAGCGACTGGCACCCCATCACCAAAGATCGAGAAGCCGATGGATCGATTCAGATCCACCACTTTTGTAGTGAGGATTGCGAGAACGCATGGCAAGACGAGTAGTTGAGTAGTTACTACTGGCAGTCGATGTCGCTAGACAGCGTTCGCTGACGGGGGTTGAATCGAGTGGGTTCAGCACGTTCGATACGAACCGTGATTCTGTCCGAAAGAGCATACGCAGATGCTGGTTGAAATGGTGTGGTCGACAGGCTGAACAGGCCGAGGCGGTTCACTGTGAACTTTCTCACCCTACTCGATCCTGCCCATGCAGATGAGAATCTCCAACTCATCGTCTTCAGGAATTCCCACAACTTAGAAGATGGTTCCGTGGTGTATTGCAAACTGGTTCACCTCATACCTCTTCAAATGCAAACTGAATTATTTACCACTGATTTCGAATACGGCCATGCGAGACAGTGGGTGCTGAAGTATCTCTGGCTCACGCCTGCTCTTTTCATCGCAGGGCTCACATATGCCAGCTATTTAGCAACACATCAGTATCCGGCCTTTGGTGGCGGCTTATTTCTCTCGATGGCTGAACAAATCGCCAAACATGGATATCAATTTCCTCGAGTAGTACCCCAGTACACAGCGAATGGTGTTCCGTTCGCGTACCCGCCGTTGATGTTCTACTGTCTTGCCGTACTCTATGATATATTCAGCGTTGATCTGTTCACATTGACTCGCTACCTCCCTGGAGTGATCACAATCGCGAGTTTGGTCCCGTTCTACCTGCTCAGCAATGAGTTGCTACGATCCCCTCAACGAGCGGGTATGGCGAGTTTCATCTTTGCGGTGACGCCTGCATTTGCCCGGTGGCACTTCTCTGCCGGTGGTATCATTCGTGCACCAGCCTTCTTCTTTTCGCTCGCCGGAGTGTACACCGCTTTGCGGCTTTTCAAAACGACGTCGTTGCGATGGGTTGTTCCCACGATTGTATGGTTTACCCTGACTGCACTCACTCATCCAGAATATACCGTCTTTCTCGGTCTGAGCATCGCTGTATTTACCATGATGTACGCTCGGACGGTTCGGGGGTTCTCATATGCTGCGATGGTTGGTATCAGCGGATTCATTCTGACCGTCCCTTGGTGGGGAAGGATCATCTCGATCTACAGCTTCGAGAATCTCGTCTCAGCGTCGAGTACACATGGTGGGCTCGGCGGAGGACTCGGTGTCGTGGTCGACATCATTCTCATGAATCCACAGTCTACTGCGACAGCATCGCCATCGCCGAACCTCTATGGTGTACTCCTTCTTTCACTGTGGTATGTGATCCCGGTCGCTGGCATCGTGTATCTACTCGTCAAGCGCCGAAGCTTCCTCCCAGTCTGGCTTCTCCTCGTTGGTGCGATTACTGGTGAAACTCGATTCATTTTCGTGATCGGGTCGCTGGTGACGACTATCTTTGTACTCGATGGAGCTGTGCCATGGATCACACGACGGATAGAACCGGTTCTAACACGGCAACATACACTCATTGCGGTGCTATTGGTTCTCTCGATCCTTGGAGCAAATATCTCGACGTTGTACGTCTCTGGCGCGATTAACGAGTACGAAGGGAGTAACTCGATGCCCTCGTTCATCGACGAACACGATCATTCGGCGATGCAATGGACACAGCGAAACGTCGACCAGTCCGCAGAGTTTATCGTCATCGGCGATGCCGCCGAATGGTTCCCGTATATAACAAATCGGACGAACGTCGTCGGTCCCTGGGGTGTCGAATGGGAGCGTAGCCCTGTAGCCTACGAGTGGCAATACACGGCGTACCAACGAATTTCCACAGTCACGACCGTCGAAGAACTGAACAAAAATATCGCGCTTACCACTACCACTCCAGACTACATCTACGTCCCAAAGGGAACGTACACAGTTTACGGTCGCAAGTACGACCAACGACAATCATTCATTACGGAACTTCGTCGATCCAGTGAATACCACGCCGTTCACCAAAATCGAGGAGTTATCATCTTCAAGCGAACGACCAACACGTCAATCCCGAACGGAGGATGAGATGAACGCCGATACTATTCAGTCGTATATTTCCACAATCTTGCCAGCTGTTTGGTCGACATCCCACGTCGACGTGAATTCTTTCATCGCGTTCGTCAGTTTCGTTCGTGGTTCCGGAGCGATCGCCAGTCCATGTGCTATGGATGGCAGTTGTGTTTCTACGCGCCGAAACTGAGTTATCTGGCGACGGAAAAAGGGGGAGAATGCGGCTCGTGGTACGTCTTTTCGCGGCGGAATAGCGCCTCGCTTCTGCGCGAATCGTTTTTGCGTTTCGGCTGAACCGACGTACTGTAAAAATCGAGAGGTGATTTCGGCGGATGGGTTGTTTTTCGGAAACGGGAGCAGGTCCATACTCAGGAGATACTGATCTTCTGTCCCGGGGAATTCCATGTAGTCCCAGTCCGTTCCGAAAACGAACTCATCGTCGTTGATGAACTCTGCCGCTGCCCAATCACCCTGCTGGAAGAATGCAATGTTTCCGTTTCGAAACTGATTCGCTGCGTTGTGCCAGTTGATCGGGGAGAGCGCTCGAGGCGAGTATTCGTGAAACTGGTCGACGAGTTCGAGTGCATCTCTCACCGCCGCTTCCTTCGACCGGATGTTCCCATTCGCGATGGACTGGTGGGTGTCTACGCCGTATTTGCCTAGCAGTACCGACTCCCACAACTCGATCGTCGGCCAGATGTGTTTCGTCGCATGAACCAGTCCCTCCGCTTCGCTCTCCTCATGAACCGTTTCTACCTCGTTCAAGAGCGCGTGTGGATCGTCTATCGATTCCGGATCGATGTCCAAGTCCTCTAGAATATCGATGTTGTAATAGAGATTGTTGAGGCGGTGAATACTCAGCGGGATGGCGACAAACGATCCATCGACTTTCGACAGTTGCTTCGAGATGGGCGAAAAGGAATCCCACTTCGTCTCTCCATCCCAGAAGCTATCGTCGATGGTGGTAAGCGCTCCTGCTTCGACGTACGTTTGAAGGTTCTTTCCTGCCCATGCTTGCCATGTGCTCGGAGGGTTGTCATCGATGATCCGTTTTTTAATCGTCGTTTCCAAATCACCGCCAGCCCGACCACCGACAGTTCGTTCGGTGATCGTTATGTCCGGCGAGGATTTTCGAAAGCCATCGAAGAGGGCTTTACTCGCATCTTTTTCGATGTTTGTAGTCCAAGAATGTTGAATATCGAGCGACGCGGATTCATCTTTCGCCTTCTGCGTAGCTGTTCTCGTTTGGTTCTGTTCTATGTGAGTCGTACAACCCGCAAAACCAACAGCACCTCCTGCGCCTGCGGTTACAACTGATTTGAGGTACGCGCGACGCGAATGCATAGAAACTGTGTCTCCACTACCCGCTCGTTCGTCTTATATGGTTGCATCCTGACCCAGATTAGGATGAGAATACGAGTGGACTTCGATACTCTGAAACTAGTGGCCCTGTTAAAACCCTCAACGAGTGATAGGAATCGCGTGCTGAATAGAGAGCGTGTATCTTGCAGTGGCTCAGCGAACTGCCGAGCAACTGTCACAAACGGCGTGCTGCATGTAGAGGATGTGGTTAGCAGGGATGAACTCACTTCTCCCCGTGTAGAATGTCTCACTGTATTGCTCCGTTATCAGCCGGAGCATCTATTATAATCACTCGGGAGATAGAATGTAGTAATACATGGTCGGCTCTCCGTCACCCCCGGTGCGCACATTCGACTTTCTCGACGATGCCGTTCCCCGCTACGAGTCGTTTTTCACGGTCACCGAACACCGTAATCGCGATCGGGCACTCGCAGCCAACCACGGTCATGTCACGTACGATGAACTAGGCGAAAGCAAAGACAGCGAGACGCTCTGGGCGGTGACTGTAGGCGACGGTGACCGGAGTGCACTCCTGTTCGGTGCGCCCCATCCCAATGAGCCGATTGGCTCGATGACGATCGACTTCCTCATCCACGAACTCGCGACGAACGACGAACTACGGGAGTCGCTCGACTACAAGTTCGTCTGTGTGCCGATCGCCGACCCGGACGGCGTCCGACTGAATGAGGGGTGGTTCGACGGCCCGTTCACACTCTCGAACTATGCACAGAACTTCTATCGACCACCGCCAGATCTACAGGTGGAAGCAACGTTTCCAGTCACGCACGAAGGATACGCGTTCGACGATTCGATTCCAGCGACACAAGCACTGACAGAGTTGATCGAAACTCACCGCCCCGAGTTTATCTACAGCTTCCACAACACCGCGTTCGGGGGATGCTACTACGTTCTGTCCGAACCACTCGAACCACTTCATGACGTGCTCTTGTCGCTCCCTGGGGAATACGATGTTCCGCTTGACCGGGGTGAACCAGAGCGATTCAATGACGAGACGTTCGGGGACGCCATCATTCACCTCCCGACCTTCGTAGACCAACTCGACGGAGTACAGGATAGCGACGATGTCGAGCCCGGTGAGGTGCTGCTCGGCGGCAACGCCTACGATTACGCCAGCAGGTTCAACGACGACGTCGTTGAGTTCATCGTCGAATTACCATACTTCTACGACCCACAGATTCAGGATCTGACCAAACTGGAGCGGTCCCGTGAGGATGTCATCCGTGAGGGAGTCCAGCATCGACGACCGCTCATCGAGGCGATGAAGCGTGCAGTCGAGTCCATCGGTGATTTGCTACAGGATACGCCGATGGCCCGGGAAGTGACAGGCGTCGCCACCTATTTCGAAGACGAGTACGAAGCAAAGGTCGAGTGGGCGGAGTCAGTCGCGGAGACGGACGAACCGGCGACCGTCGCACAATGTGTTGACGAACGCTATCTCCGACAGTACGACCTGTTGGTATACGTCGGAATGTTATTGCGGTGCATCGACCACGCCGCGATGAGCGCGGAGATGGATACCCACACGACGCTTATTGAAACAAAACGGGCACTTGAGGATGTGTTCCACGAACGAATCGGAGAACTGCACACCGAACTTGAGTACGAGACGATTCCTATCTGGAAACTCGTCGCGATTCAGGCCCGTGCAGGGCTCATCGCGCTGGACTATCGGCAGAACCGCCCCAAAAAGTGATAACAGTCTTGTCGAGGATGATTCGACTTCGGGGTTGACTTCCTCCCACGACTAAAGTCGTGGGCTTTCTTCTCGACTTTGTGTAATGCCGTAGAAGTTCTCCTTGAACGTCTGTGAGGAGCAAGGCGCTGTACAAGAACTCGATCACCTTCAACTGGCTTGGTCACACGCTCGCGCCAGCATCCGCGCCTCATATGAGGTGAGGATCTTAGTATTAGATATATTTCTATTTTGTCATTACGATGTCCGAATGACATGGTTTCATGGACTCAAACTTTCGATATACTGCGGGACTCCCCGATTCAGCCCTGCGGAAATTAAGTTGATGAAAAGAATATTATAGTGAAGATTCTTTGAACTACTCCATGGACGGCTGTGTGATAATAGTTAACTATTAACATTCCATAGGCGGTAGTTCAGTCTTGCATGGTGTCACAAAACAAAGAGAGGTCGTATCTCGACCGACGCTCGTACCTGAAAGGCGTTGGTGGTGCGACCGCTCTGGGAATGGCGGGGCTGTCGGGGTACGCGAGACAGGATGGCCCGCTTAAAGTCGGTCTCTCGACACACTTCACGTCTGGAGCGTGGGTGACCGCGGTTGTCGAAGCGACACGATTCTACGCGGAAGACCAGGGGTTCAACTACAACCTGTTCACCACCGGCGGCGAGAGTCAGAAACAGATTTCTGACATCCGCCAGATGGTCAACCAGAATTTCGACGGCATCGTCCTGATTCCGTTCAACTCGCAGGCGATCGGGTCAGTTGTCGAGGAAGCGACCGATGCTGGCGTCCCAGTGTTTACGGTCGATATCGACGCTGCGACGGGTGCAGACAAGATGCACTTCTCGTGGGATGACGAAGCCGCGACACGCCGCGCTGGTGAGATGTTGGTCGAGAATCTCCGACAACAGAAGCCGGATCAAGATCAATATCAAGTGCTCGAAGTGCGCGCACCACCAGGCCGCGATATCGCTCGCCTCCGACACGAACCGTTCGTGAACCTTGTCGACCAAACAGATGACGTCACTGTCGCCGGGACGATCGTCGGTGACTGGGTGCGGGAAACGTCCAAACAGCGCACGCGGGAGTGGATCAACGCCAACCAACCACCGGACGCGATCTACTCGGCGAACTTCCTGATGAGTCTTGGCGCCCTTTCGGCGCTCCAGGAGATGGACTTAGCCGTGCCTCGTGGACAGGATGGGCACATCGTGATGACGCAACTCGATGGGTCACAGAATACCCACGAGATGATTATGGAGGGATTCATCGATGGGGCCGTCGACCAGCCGAATTACTTCTACGGCCCACTTGCACTGGCGTATCTCGAACGCTACGTCAACCAGGGTGAATCGGCACTTCCGTCGCAGGGCTCGACCGTGACGTCGACGAAAGAGCCAGTGACTGGAACGGGCAACCAAACCACAACGACCACAACGACGACAACGACCACGAACGGCGGTGGCGGGCAGACGATCACCATCGAACCTGCTCAGCATCGAGGTGTCGAACTGTGGCAGGCACCGATCTGGTCACCGGCAAACGTTGGTCAAGCGATGAACCACCGCCAGTTCGTGACGAGTCACGTCGAAATCACCGAAGAAAACGCCGACGCGCCATATCTGTGGGGGAACATCTGGGGACCAGACGCGTCCATTTAGTGACGACCCCTTCCCCTTCGGACATTCATTCCCATGAGTACGATCAACGTCGTTAGACGCTCGGTGGATATCGACGAGTTCCTGCTGCGGGTGCTCGAGAACATGATTTGGCCGATATTGCTGGTGATGTCGCTGGCGATCTGGCTGGTCGTTCCGCGGACGTTTACGAATCTGCGGTCGTTCGAGTTTATCCTCCACGGATCAGTCGGACTCGGCTTCGTCGCACTCGCTGAAGCGGTCTGTCTCATCTCCGGCCACTTCGACCTGTCCGTCGGGTCGATCGCCGGGTTCTCCGCGATGCTGGCAGGACTCATCGTCTCGGCGAACAAGTGGGCCCTCGTCTCCGATCCGCTCGTTGGTGTTCTCGTTATTCTTGCGATCGGGCTGGCCGTCGGTCTCGTTAACGGTGTAATGGTTGGGAAGGTGGGTATCAATCCATTCCTCCAGACGCTCGCGTTCCTGATCATTCTGCAAGGCGCAAAGCTGAGCCTGAGTACGATTACCGTCACCGGCTTGCCCGAGGGGTACGTCGAAATCGGGAATTCTCCCGAGATATCGGTCGGTCTCCTCGTCCTCACGTTCGTCCTCGTCGGGTTCGTGATGAAATACACCACGTTCGGGCAAGCGATCTACGCGGTCGGGAGTGACAAGGAAGCCGCGCGTGCAGTCGGTATCAACACCGAATGGATGATAATCGCGGTGTACGGCATCAGTGGCGTACTCTCCGCTGCTGGTGGGTTGATGCTCACCGGCTTCATCAGTGTCGTCCCGCCGACCATCGGTGACGAACTCGTCTTCCCGGCATTCGCTGCTGCCGTCATCGGTGGGGTCAGCCTCTTCGGTGGTCGCGGCAAGGTCACTGGTGCACTCGGTGGTGTCCTACTCCTCGGTGTGATTCAGGCTGCGCTCAATATCAGCGGCACCCCGCCCGAACAGGTGACGCTGGTAAACGGCCTCGTCCTCTTCGGTGCGATTTTGTTGTACAGCTCGCGGCGGCGGCTGCGTGAACGAATCCTTTCACGGCAGGTGGAACCACGTGACTACGGACGATAGCCTCGAGACGACTGCAACGGACGAGCGAGACGACCGACCCGAGAAAGCCCGCTTCGAGGACGTCACCAAACAGTTCGGACGGGTAATCGCCGTCGAAGACGTGACCCTGCCGGTTTACGAGAACGAAATCCTCGCGCTCGTTGGGGACAACGGCGCGGGAAAGTCGACGCTGATGAACATGCTTTCTGGCGTCCACCGGCCGACCGCCGGTCGTGTCATCTTCGACGGCGAGCCGGTACAGTTTTCGAACCCGAGTGAGGCTCGCGAGCGGGGTATCGAGACCGTCTATCAGGATCTGGCATTGATGGACGACCTCGACATTGCCACGAACATCCATATGGGGAAGTTTCCGAAGCGACTCGACGTCGGCCCGTTCGACGTCATCGACTGGAACCAGACGTACGAGAATACGACCGAGATTCTGGAGTTTCTCCAGCAGGATATCCGTCCGACCACGGAGGTGGCGTTTCTCTCCGGTGGCCAGCGCCAACTCGTCGCAGTGGGGCGGTCGCTCTTGTTCGACCCGGAAGTCCTCATTCTCGACGAACCGACGAGTGCCCTCTCCGTCGCAGGTACCGAGTTGGTTCATGAAACGATGCATCGATTGAAGGATGAAGGGCACACGCAAATCGTCGTGAGTCATAACTTAGAAGACGTGTTCAACCTCGCAGACCGCATCGCCGTGATGTATCGTGGGCAACTGGTAGCGACGGTCGATCCGGACCAGACTGACAAAGAGACGGTGACGGACATGCTTACGAGCGGGAAACCGTCATCGTAGGTTTGCCCTGGATTGTAGTTCGGTTCTCCACAGGGCTTATATCTGACAACGGGTGATGGTAACACGCATCATGACTGATGGGGGGAGCGTATCATCGACCGAACTGGGAGACGGATCGACGTTTGCGATGTACATCGCTGGGGAACCGACAGTAAGCGAAAGTGGCGAGACGTACACGGTCACGAATCCGGCGACGGGGGACGCCCTCGGCGAAATGCCCGCCGGGACGAGAGCGGACGCTCAACGAGCGATCGATGCGGCACGAGAAGTCACGTCAGACCTCGAGTTCATGACGGCGTTCGAGCGCGCCGAACTCTGTCACGAACTTGCCGACGCCATCGAATCGAACCGTGATTTTCTCGCCGAATGGCTGACGAAAGATCAGGGAAAGCCACTCTCCGAGGCGAGAGTGGAGGTCGATCTGTGTGCGAAGGAGTTCCGGAATGCGGCTGAGGATGTCAAGCGGGACGAAACAGAGGTAATCCCGTCGGAAGACGCCGGGAAACACATCTACACCATCCGCAAACCACACGGTGTCCTCGGCGTCATCACACCGTGGAACTTCCCGTTGAACATCCCGGCGGAGTATCTCGCACCTGGCCTTGCCGCTGGCAATAGTATCGTCTGGGTGCCAGCGCCGACCACGTCGGTCGTTGCGACCAAACTGTTGGAGGTGTTCGCGGAGACGTCACTGCCTGATGGCGCACTCAATCTCGTCACTGGTGAAGGGCCGGTCGTCGGAAACGAACTCGTCGTCAATGACGGCACCGATGTGATCGGATTCACGGGCAGCCCTGAGACGGGCGAAGCGATTGCACGGGACGCTGGAACGAAGCCGACGCTTCTCGAACTCGGGGGGAATGGCCCCGTCATCATCCTCGATGACGCCAACCTCGACGCGGCGGTCGAAAGTACATCGTTCGGGTGTTTCAGCAATGCTGGCCAGATCTGTTCCGCGAGCGAGCGCATCCTCGTCCACGAGGATGTTCACGACGAATTCGTCGACCGCCTCGCCGACCACGCACAGCAGTTGACACTCGGCGATCCAACGGCCGAGGAAACAGATCTCGGCCCGCTCAACAACGATGGTGTTGCCGACAAGATGGATCGCCACATCGAAGACGCGACCGAACAGGGTGCGACGGTCGTCACAGGGGGTGGACGTGCAGACGATTTGCCGACGGATCGTTACTACCAGCCGACGGTTCTCGACGACGTCACGACCGAGATGACGGTGAACTGGGAGGAGTCGTTCGGGCCGATTGCGCCGATCATCACGTTCAGTAGCTACGACGAAGCGATCGCAATCGCCAACGGAATCGACCTGGGACTCACGTCGAGTGTGTTCACCAGCAACATCGAACTGATGTACTACTTCGCTGAGCGTGTCGAGACGGGCATCGTCAACGTCAACGACAGCAGTGCATACTGGGAGATCCACACGCCGTTCGGCGGGTACAGTGGCAAAAACAGTGGCCATGGTCGAATCGGAGGCAAGTACTCGCTCGAACAGCTCTCGCAGGTAAAGACGATCGCCGTCGATCACGAAAATGCCGCGTCACCGCTCGACCGGGAGAATGGGGTGGAATAGCTCATTCCGGTTGGCGAGTCACGTTTCGCCGGTCGTCTGCTCGTGGATCTCCTGGAGGATATCTCCGAGCGTATCACAGAGGTGGTCGAAAAGCCGCTCTCCTTTGTCTGCACTCGCTAATCCGGGGTCACCGATTGCGCCCGACGATGAGTACGCATTGAACGGCCGATAGACAGACAGTGGGTCGCTTTCCACCAAGTCGACCGAAGCGTGTTCGTATGGTTCGTCGGGATACTCGCCTTCGATGCGGTCTTCGCGAACGAGGTCGGGGTGGAGATGCATGAGAAGCGATGTTTCGAACTCGCCTCCATGCGCCATTCCTCCAGTATCGCTCTCGCGGATGTCGTCGACGAACGATGTGGCGAGTTCGAAGTACGTCAGACTGAGGATTTCGTGGTCTGGATGTGCGACGCCGATAGCACTGGTCACGTCATCCACGAGCGATGCATTCCCGCCGTGACCGTTGACCAGTAGGAGCGCGTCGAAGCGGTTTTCCAGCGCCGAATCAGCGATCTCCGTGAGGACTTGACGAAGCGTCTCGTTGTCGAGGGTGACGGTTCCACCGAATGGTAAGTGGTGGGGTGAGTATCCAGTCCAGACCGGTGGTGTCACGAGTATAGGGAGGTCGTCGGCGACTCGGTTTGCACTTTCTGTGACGATGGCATCAACCAGGATCGTGTCGGTGGCAACTGGGAGATGTTCGCCGTGCTGTTCGAGGCTTCCGATCGGCACGACGAGAATCGACCCACGTTCTGATGCAAGTTTCGTGATTTCGGGTGCGGTTTTCCCGGCCCACGAGATGGCTGATTCACCGAGATGGTGGTCGGTCATGACACTGTAATCGGTATGCAGCCGCATAAATCACGGCTGTGATCGGATTGCTATTGTCCGAAATGCGCAAGTAGTCTCTCACAGAACCCATCGGGATGGTTGAACGCCTTTTGATGGACACCTCGTCTTCGATTGTTCTCATCGAAGCCCGCTCATCTTGCGTCGATGACGATATCAATCCATAATCGGAGTGAGGAGACGAGGAGTTGCGAGAAAACCTCTGCGCTGTTACTACGCCACCATCGATGGTTCATAATCGGTCTGAACCCCCGTAAGGAGAGAAAATAGTTTTCACGCGAAACCTACCTAGGAATGCAACCGCACTCGAGTGGAATCGACTGCGAAGCTCAGAATGCCCGAGTTCGTGGCCCGCTGGGTTTGCCAGCAGGCCGTCGAAGGGCTTGCACCATGGGCTCGAACCCCCGTGTGAATCTTCATAATCGGTCACCGTCTGCTGGTTTTAGGTGATTATGAGATCTCGATGTGGCTACTGGGCACTCGAATCCAATCGGGAGACTGCGTAGTGGTCATCGGCCACCATGTCCTGCTGACCAGGCAGTCATCCATAGACTCTCCGTTTTCGTTCCTCGTCGCATTTTCAGACCCAGATTACAGCTCTCCTTGCGGGAAAGCAGACCGATTATGAACGTGGCTCGACCGGAGTTCCATAGTCAAAACCGTCTCTCGGCCGATCTGAACGCGTTACATTGATTATGATTCGTGGGCCGGACGTCACTGACGTTGCTCAAAAGCATCTGGTCGGGGACAATGAGACTGGTGTGCCAAACGTACCCTCATAGATGGGCGAAATCGCTGAAGGAGCCACGAACGATCCGATGCAGCTCGCTTTTTCAATGACTCTAAGGATAGCCTCAGTGGGCGTACCATCATGCGTTGGCGAGTATACCCCCCTTCCGTTGCATTCTGGATCATAGTTTCCCTTAGCGGAGGTATTGGAGACCAACGTCCTGCGAATTTTGACCAATCCATCAAATTCAAACGGTTTACCCCTCCCATATTGGCGTCTGACCACCGCCGCTCAGTAATTGACCGAATTCATTCAGCAACAAATACTTAGCAGTTAAGATATACACGGTATGTAGAATGCCCTCACCCCGACGAACGTTCCTCACAACTACTCTCGCTGTTACCACTGGCTGTATCGGTCTGCGCTCAGGGACTGATTCCTCGACTGTGAATGGAACGAACACGTCCACCGGATCCACATCAACGTCACCCAAGTCAGAATCTGGTGACGCCCCTACATTCGCACACTGGAGCCGGGAGATACCAAATCGTGAGCTCGCGTTGCTGTCGCTCGGCGGGGGCCCACAGACGCCCGCACTCTTCGTCGGTAGTACCGATCCCGACGATGTATCGACCGACGCCCACGCACTCCACGCACTCTCCCTGCAGAAGGGACACGAGCAGTGGCGCGTCGACCTCTCGAACCCAATTCAGACTGCACCCCGATACACCGGTACCGAAGCGGCACCGCGACTCATCTTCGCGACTGGGCAGGAGAGTCTTCACGGCACTGCGTTCGAGATTCACGCTGTTACACCCGACACCGGTGATCGTGCCTGGCAATTCGATATCGACGACCGCCGGTTCCTCTTTCCGATTGTGACCACCGAGAAGACTGTCTTCGTCGGCCAGCGTGACGATCAGCTTGCCGAGAGCGGTGAGCACGTGTACGCACTCGACGCCACTACTGGCGATGAACGCTGGCGAACCGAAACAGGCGATATTTCCCACCACGGGAACACCCACCGCCGTGATACCTTGCTCATCAAAACGTCTCGTCGTGTGAGTGCCTTCGACTCCACCAATGGCGATGAACGCTGGCAAGCCACTGCCGAGAGCGTCGGCTACGACAACCGCGCTGAGCGAGTCTTCGTCGAGTCAGACAACTCAGTCCGGGCGCTCAAACTGGCTGATGGAAGCGAACTCTGGCGCCGGGACTTCGACGTCGGTATCTCCAAGCTGACGACGCCACGAGCGGCGATGGATGAAACGGTGTTCGTTGGTGACTTCGACGGCCGCTTGCACGCACTCAGCCCGTTGGATGGAACGACGCGGTGGACGCTTTCGGTTGACAGCGATCAGTTCTATCCGAGTGTCGAACGAACCAGTGAGCAACTCTACGTCGCTGGTGCGGGAGTTCATGCAGTCGATCCCGTCTCCGGTGAGCGACAGTGGTCGTTCACGCCAAATGTCGAAGGATATGTCGACGTTGGCGCCTCACGAACGATTTTCGCAAGCACCGACCGACGCTTGTGGGCGCTTAACCCAGAAACCGGCGAGGAGCGCTGGGCGTTCGCACCCGGCGGCGAGTTCGCGGGCGTGGCTACCGCTGGTAGCGTCGCGTTCGTCGGCGTCAATGGGACGGTGTATGCGCTTGATGGAAGCAAATCAGCATAGTACTCGTCTCACAGCTCCGTACGTCCCATCCTATGGATCATCGTTCTTATCGATGGGAGCCGCATCTCTCCCGTCTTCGCCGAGGCGTCAGTCACGAATGGACACGTGAGAAACTGCTGCTAGTCAAATCATTAACACTCGCAATCTCCGTGGCCGGATTTGGATCACTCTGTCGTCAAACTCTCGCCGGCCGCCGACAGTGCCCTTGGAACGGAGCAACACATCGAGAATCCCGACGAGTGGCCGCGAGCGATTTCCGGCAGTCCCGACACGCTCGCCGATGTCTTGGAGCAACTCGCTGACCGTGTGGGCGTCGACGAAGTCATGATCCAGCACGCGGTCGCCGACCACGAGGACGCGCTCCGCTCCCACGAATTACTGGCCGACGGCATCGGACTCACACCTGACTGATGCGTGGCCGTCGCTGCTGAATGGACACTCCCAGATGACTAAGGTACCACTCGTACTGTGAGTAATCGAGAACCATAGTAATAAAAAGAATAAATATACAATGCTCCAATTCGTGGCAGTAATCTCTATTAGCTATGCTATCAACCGTTATATTGGCGGGAAGGTTGTCGGAAGGAGAAAGCACATGTTGCACCCGCTTTCCCCTTCGCCTGTCATCGCATTGTTGCGGTTCGATTCACGATAGTGCCAGCATCGGCCACGGAGTGCCAACCACCGCAGCGCTATCGTGATAGCAGTACTCACGCATCGAGGGCGGTGCCCAAAGACCAACCTACGCAAAGGATCGAGCGCGAGGATATTCAATCGGTCTCGAGTGTCCTCGAAATTCGTGTACTCGGACGTGATGACCAGCAGTTCCTCGCCCAGGATGCGGGGTTCGTCGATGGCCCATTCTTGGAGATTCTGATATCGCCGCTCGTCGCGACCAGATATGGGAGTCGGAGAGCCGTATGGTCGCCTAGCTCGCCCCCTCGGAGGCTATCTGCTCGGCGAGCTCGACGATCAATCCTTCAGGACCGCGGACATAGCAGAGCCGATAGGTGTCCTCAAAATCGCCGACCTCGCCGACCGTGTCAAAGCCGTTGTCTCGCAGTCCGTCGACGATCGTGTTGAGGTCATCGACCTCGATGGCGATGTGCCGGAAGCCCAGCCGGTTCGCCGGCAAGGGGTGGGCGCCCTCGTTGTCGGCCGGCGCATAGTACTTGACGAGTTCGAGCTTGCCGCTGCCGTCCGGCGCTCGCACCATCACCACCTCCGCTCGGACGCCGTCGAGCCCGTTGATCTTGTCCACAGACTCGCCCTCGACCAGTGCCCCGCCCTCGCGCTCGAATCCCAGGGCGAGAAAGAACGCGGCCACGGCGTCAAGGTCATCGACGACAACACCCACATGATCGAGACGCAGCATCCCCATATCAGTCACTCCTAGGAGTTCTGCTCTATTAGAACCTTTAGCAGCATCTGGGGATGCCGACAAGCTAGAATAAAGCCACACAGTCATCCCTCAGACCCACCCCGTCGCCCAGAGGAGCGAAATAATCGCTTGGATTGGCGAGAAATCGTTGATGTCACGTTAGTATGGGTAGAGATTGACTTCACTCCCGACTCCCTTGATTCGTCTCCCTCTGCAGCCTAGGAGATGAACTCCTTGATAATCCGGCCTTCAGCCCGATGCAGAACGCCACTAGCCGCCGATTGATTGACCCCGAACGTTTCTGCAAGTTCGACGAGCGTACAGCCACGAGGACTGTCGTAGTAGCCGCGTTCAACCGCTTCAGAAATGAACTCCCGTTGGCGCTCGGTCAGGAGTCCGCTCACATCGTATGAGTGAGTGACCGACACGATTTTATAGGGGATGTCAGCCGCCGCTAACCTGGCTAATACACGTCGACATACACACCGTTTGTGACAAAAGCTCGGCAACTCGTTGAGCCGGTGCAGGATATAGCGCGCGACTCAGTCAATCCTCCCAACAGATTGGATGAGTTACTTCTCCCTACAAAGGCTCTCACTAGGCGACTAGCCCGCTCTATTCACGAGGAAGACACCCAGAACGAGAAGTGCACCCCCACCGAAAATGCTGATACCAGTGCTCTCTCCAAGGAGTACGGACCCGAGCACAATCCCGACAAGCGGTTGAGCAAAGAAGTATACGGCGACCGTACTTGCATCTGCGTACTCCATCCCCTTGTACCAGCAATACCACGCTGCCGCAGTACTCAGGAGTCCGAGATAGAGAACCGCACCGATAACGGGAAACGTTATTGAAACTGAACGCAAGGCGGTCGGATGCATATGCAGTTCGAGCGGAACTAGCGCTCCGAACAACGGGACCGACAGGACAGTCGCGTACGTGGCCGTTTCGAGTGCGGAGTAGCGTTCAATGAGCGGCTTCCCGAACGCGGAGAAGGCAGCAAAACTGAACGCCGAAAACAGCAGGAGGCCGACACCGAGGAGGTTCCCGTTCGTAAGCGTACTCACGTCGTACTGGCCTAAGAGGACGACGAGCGTCCCAACAGACGCGAGACCTATCCCAACAATCTTCCCTCGTGTGAGGTGTTCCCCGAGCGTTGTCACTCCGAGTCCAACCATGAACACGGGGGTCAAGACAGTAAGCAAAGACCCTTGACTCGCGTTCGTCAGATCCGTGCCGACGAACTGTGTCGTGAGCGCTGCTGTGAGCCAGACCGCTAGCGTAGCGAATCGCCGCCACTCCCGACGAGAAAACGAACGGTTCGGTGTCGTCAGACGAACACCCAGATAGAGGACGATCGCACCGATCACGACCCGAAGAAACGCTAACGTAAGGGGAGGAATCTCACTGAACCCCCACTTGCTGACGACGTACATCCCGCCCCACAATACCGCAGCGAGAAGTGGAGCAGTTGCTAAGATTCGCTTGCGGTTCATCGACTGAATATGTGTTCTCGGCCATGAGAGTAAGTGAGTGGACCGACTACGGCTTCACCATGAGCGGTGATTGTATCGATTGCATCCGTCTCATCGAACCCTACCTGGAGGGTCGAATGGGAGTCGTGTTCTCGTTTCAACTCGAAGTGCTGCATCGCCTCGGTATCCCTGAGCACCCGAATACCAGCCTCCAGCTTGGATTGATCCTCTGAAGAGGACTCACCCCACAGCTCCCACTGGTGGGATTTCGGCGAGTAGTTCCAGTATGGAGTGGTAAATGTCACTTCGTGGTCGGCAGACGCTCGTGCGAGCGGGTAGTCGTCCTGCCAAAGGTCGAGCGTAACACGATACATACCGGGGCTTGGTTCGACTCACATTAAATGGTTTCACAGAGCTTCCTGTGAAGTCAGCACGTCACACCCATCACCACCCCAAGCTTGGACACCAGAGGAGCTACAGTGTATCACTAAACAACAGTAATTTTCTATTAACTTAGCGTAAATATTTTATTGCTATGGGTGATATATCCAATGATATGCGTCGACGCACCTATCTGGAAGCAACGGGCATTGTACTCGGTGGCCTCGTTTCGTCCGGCACTGTAATCGGAAACAGTGCTGATGACCGCCGTGGAGACTACCGGCCAGGAGGGCCGTGGCCGGGCAATGAGCAGGCGTACAATCTCAACGCCTTCCATTCGAACGAAGAGCTCACAGGTGAACTGAAGAAGATCGACCAGCAGAGCGACCGCATTACGCTCACAGAAATCGGACGATCAGCTGGCCGTGGCGATCCGCTCTGGGAAGTGACCGTCGGTGATGGCACTACAAGCGTTCACCTCATCAACCAGATTCACGGTGACGAGCCGGTCGGGACGGAAGTTACCCTCAAGTTGATTCGCGAACTCGCGCTCGGCAACTCCAGACAAATCGAGCGATTACTCGACGGACTCACGTTCACCATCATCCCTCGGGTGAACCCAGACGGGGCGATGTTCGAGTACGATATCGACGACGACGGGAGAGAGGAATGGATCGGCCGCCGGACGAACACCCAAGCGTGGCAACCAGGTGACTCGAAGTACGAACCGTATTACCACTACGCCGTTCCCGACGATGCGCCGCCAGGCTACGACATGAACCGTGATTTCAACATCTCGCTCAACGCTGACGCCATCGACGACCAGACGGCGTCGTGGTTCCAAGAGCGGTACTACGATGTGGAATACGAAGGATACACGCTCCAGAGTAGCGGGCTGATGCTCACACCCGAGGTGCGCGCAGTTGCTGCCTCCGCACTCCGTGCCGATCCAGATTACGCTATTACTCACCACCATCAGGGTCGATATCTCTATCCGGGCTCCGGTGACGGGAATCAACCACCGAAACAGACCATCATGAGCGTGATGCCCGCATATGGCCCAGTATATCGTAATCGATCTCCATTCAACGATCCCGACGCACCGGTTGAGCAGATCGTCGACCCGTTTATCGATGCAGAAACGAGCGAACGGTCGCTCCAGCTGAACGTGCTCATTGAAAACGCACTCGCCGAACGTGGCGATAGCATCTTCGACAGTATTACTCGATACGGGTACTATCCGCTGTGGGGATCGTATCTCGATACGGTCTGTCCGCAGACAGACGCGGCAGGGCTTCTCTACGAAGTGACCGGGCAGACTGATGACCGAGGTCAGCAAGGCATCGGACAGATGATTCAGGCGACGACCGTCGGTTTCATGGCAACATTCGAAGCGATGGCTGACGGGTCCATCGCAGACGTTGACGCAGAGAAATACTGGGACATCCCACTCACTGGTGACTCCCTCGACAATCCACATGGCGTCGACGTTCCTACTCGCTAACCACGTAATCTCCTCTCGTGCTCACTTTCGCATGATCTGCATTTTCAACCAGAAGAAAGCACTCCGTGCACGCGAAATGGTTGTTGACGAAGCGTCGAGAAAAAGCGAGCTCACTTGCTGTACTTGTCTTCGAGTGCGGATTCTTCACGGGCGAGGATTTTGACTCCCTCTCGGATTCCTTCCGTTAAGACGGTACGGCCCATGTCCGTGAGCTCGTAGTACGAGTACGTTTCTTTCGTCCCGGTGTTTGGGTCACGTCGATTTCGGATGAGGGCAACGTCCTTGAGCGTGCGGAGCGGATAGTGCAGCGCGTTATCTGCTTCGCCAAGTACCATCGAGAGTTCGCTCGTACTCAGTTCATTGCTCTCAGCAAGCGCAGTGAGGATCTTGAATTGCTTGGGCTTGGACGCAACCTCGTACATCTTGAGGTAGTCCTCAATGTCGAAGATACTGTCTTCGGGCAACTCAACGTCAAGATCAAACCCGTTGCCATCCTCTTTGTCTGGACGGTCCACTCGCTCCAGGGAGCCGCCATCGGTCATCGGTGTGGGCTTCGGGGTTTCCATTACAGTTGGTACTTCGAGAGCGACCACATTAAATGTTTTTACTCCGGTGTAGCGGGTCGCCTCGGTGCCTACAATCCACATATCCGGGCGTTTATTATTCGAGAGTATCCACAGATAGTAATGGAAGACCGACTCATCGAAGCACTCGAGAAGAGTCCGTATATCGGCCGAAAGGACGTCTCAAAACCACGTCTTCTCGTCTACCTCATGGGCCCATACAAATCTCACCCACCATATCAATCACCTCCTCCATCTGATCGTGCAGCGACGTCACGAAAGACCCTCGACGAAGCTCTGTACCACTTACAGGACAGTGATGAAGAATTCGACCATGATGAAGCACTTTGGTTGCTCATCGGTATCAAGCGAAAACTCCGTGAAGAACGGGGTGTGAACGCATTTCTCGCGACGGATCCGCAAATCTCACTCGGAGAGATGGACGCGGCAACGCAGAGTATTGAATACACGAAAGCGTCCGTGGCGACGGTCTTCATCGCCCCTGCAATGGGTGACAACTTAGGTGTCGGAATCGAAACGGGATCTGTCTGCGAGCATCTTTCGGATCAAGAACTCAAAGAGGAGGTTCTCTTCCTCGGTGAACGAAACGTTGACAGCGCGATGATAGCGGCCGTTTCGGATCGGTGGCATGTCACGGTGGACGATTTCGAGGACTTCGATAGCCTCTATCAATCTGTGAAGGCGCATATTCGTGACGTCGCCTGACTTTTTCTGTTTAGCCTCGTTTAGTATTGGTGCTCAAAGCTTAGTTCGGCAAAGTTGTACGAGTACGATGTTATATCGCCCTCATCATACGTTGACTGGAGATCTGCTGGAGGCACGTACGCATCGTCACCGAGTTCCTCTTCGAGCTGGTGGCAAAACGCGATACGGACATCCCAGTCATCGTCGTCGCTCGCCGTCACGACCACCGCCAGATTTGGGTCGTCGTAATCCGGTTTGATGACGTAGTCGCCCGGCGTGAAGGGATTTTCTGCGAATTCTAGATTTGTGTGCTTGTCCGTGTCGAGATTGATAGCCTAGTCATCACAGGAGGAGACGAGCTTCGCAGGATGGATTTCGGCCAATTTCCGGGGTCCTCATCCAGCATATTTGGGAAGGCTACGTTTACCGCTTCGCATCTATCTCCTGCCCATTCTGACTGCGAGTGTGCTGCACTCGATGGCTTCCCCTGTTGGGAGTGTGTGCGAACCGGGCCACGTGAACTCACAGACGAGTAGCGAGATATTGAGTGCACGTTCACTTCGCTTGGAGAGTTTTTCTGCGCCGGGAAAGGGTACCGGCGCACAGATGGTGAGTTGCCTACTGTGTATTCTGTCGAAGGAGTGCGTCGGCGAGGTAACCGACATGCACCAATATATCTATTCTCGAAGTAGTTGTTCTGTGTAGTCCGAAGTAATGCACCAGATTTGAGCAATGGAACTTTCTTAGAGCACTCATAGTCAGCGGTAGACTCTGTGCAGATCGAAGATCCCGATCGGGGATTTGGTTTACAAACATCGGCTAGTACAGTATCGTTATCGGTTGCTGTTGTGCTGGACAGGCGAGTAAAACCACCGTTCAAATCGCTTACCTTCGTCTGCCTTGACACCGTAGTGCTACCAACTTGCCTTCGTTCGGGAGAAATGCATTTTTCCACTACGATTAGCCAAGGACTTCCTCGACATTACTAAGTTCGTTATTGGTATATTAAAATACTAGTCATTAGTTCATCATTTAGAAGTATGTGAAATGAGTCTTTCATATAGTATAGCACCAGAGGCAAAGAGAAGAAATAAGGAAAGGAGTAACTCTTCGTTGTGATAAAGACCATCAATACCATAAACGATCATCAGTAGACAGGATAGTATTTTAAATTGGTTACTTGTACGAACTCGCTGAACTGAGCCAAAAACTAACAATATAGAAAGTGACATAATAATTACGGTCAGTACAATTCCGCCGTCGTAGGGTCCAAGCAGAAACAAGTAGAATATAACCCCTCCGTAGGCCAATGATAGAATGAACCACAAAATATTGACTAAAATAGTAGGAGAATATATAATACCTATCGTCGTTTTACTTCTTTTCTTATTACTCATAGTCCTCAACCCTTCGGAACGGAGTTTTTCGCAATTTACATTCGTCGCTCATTGTTGTAGATTCGCTATTCTACGTAGAGATTACGGCTGAGGATAAGATCAATAACTGTGGTTGGTTTCCATACTTCTGTTGTAGCTTCTGCATTGCCATCATCATTAGAGAGTTTCTTTACTCGATAGGTTTTTGCTGAGTTTCTGTCCTCAGCCATTTGTTCCATCACTTCTATACGAGCATTTGTTTGTTTATTGTAATATTTTTCGCCAGATTTTAATCCGATAACCGGTATGTCTGTCGGCCAGTCCCATCCAAATTCGTCTCGATATTCCTCAAATTGTCGTATCAACTGTTCTTCATCGAGATCTTCCTCAGGGTTTGGTTCAGTGGCTATCCGTTGTATTGTTCTGTCCCAGTAGTCTATGACACATGCTCTTAGATCCTTGTCCAACGTTTCTTCAACTATTCGTTCTTCTATAGGATAACCAATTTCGATACCGACGATCGCGTGCTGATTCAGACGGGAGAGACACCGCTGACATTCCATTTCAAATATAGGGATCGAGATGGGGTTCTCAACGCCGAGATGTGCAATTTCGTTCCCACAATTTGGACACCAGAGAAACAGGACACCGTTTTCAGCGTGGTCGAGTTCCGCAAGGACAGTTAAATCAGAGAAAACTTTATCTGTAGGTTCAGCGGGGGTATCGTTCGTCTCTTTTTCTTCTCTTTTGAGTGGAGTGCCAGCGAATTTTGCCAACTCTCGATCCTTTAGGAGCGCCTTGATAACTGAATCGTGCGACGAATGCGATTCTTTTTCTCGAATCACCTCTATTTGTTCCTTGGTCCAATCGCGAACTCTAATCGTTGCCATTGTGTATACAGTGCGTGTACACCATCTTAGTACTTTACATTACAGCTATTTTATAATAGCGAAACTTACCAAATTCATACGTTACTCTGATTTGGCACGATTATGTCTACGTGTGATGTATCCAGCAATTCGGTTTCTAACGCGCTTCGATCGAAGTTCAGTGAGCTGCTCTACCTTCCGTTTGTTCGTTGCAAAATCTTCACTAAAGGTATCTGGATACCCGTTCAACAAGTCATCTCCGATACTCATTATGTCGTGAGCGTCGACCGCCATTTGGTAACTATTGACTTGGAGCCACAATAATTCTTGCCCCTTCCAACATCGCCACATAAATGAAACACTATAGGAACACAATTGATGTGTCCAAGTTGTGTATGGTGAGTATACAGTCTGTACACAACGTCCGGATCAAATCCCCTCGAACCAAGCTATGGATTTACTCGTGAATCGTCTCGTTGTCAATCCCAGAAGAAACTAGCCTACTTCACCTGTAGAGGAACGCTATTGCATCATCCTCCTCCATACCGTGAACGACGTAGCATTCCCAATGGGAGTTCAACCAGTAGTGGTCTTCGAGGTTCCAACCCGCACACAGTAGATTCCAATGACACACTATGGATGAACTCTCATTCTCGAGTGTAGGGCTGTGGCGCGGTCAACAAAGCCCCATCTGAATTCCTGGCACCGGTGAGTGACTATCATCGCGGTGGTCGGTTTTGAACCTGAGAGATCCTAGAAATCCAGCATCACACACGGTCATTGACTGGTTTAGCACGCCTCCCGCTTTTCCTCTGCCTGAAGACTGAGGTTTGGGCTAGCAATTTGTCTCAGCCGTAGGCACGTAAAGCGGAGGAACTACATAGTGAGTTACATAGACATTCTCATCAGCAGCGATATATTGAAGTTGTTGGGCACTGAATCATGGCACGGGTTAGCATAACATGGGGTCGCAAATTACAATTCAGCGTATTGAATCAGTGCCACCGGATGGTGATGTCTCACACTTCGATGAATTACCCGAACAGGTAAAGGACTACTTCGCGTGCTTTCTCCAAGATGGCGTGGAAACCCCGGTCGAGACTGAGATAATTGACAAACTCGCCCAATATGACATCGTGAAATTCACCTATTATTACAGAATATATTCTGGTGAACCATCAATAGATCAATGCATTTAATGGATTTTTTCGTATTAATTACACCGAACTAATCCTCTGCATGGTGGATGGTAACTGATTACAAAGAGATTCTGGGAAAGAACAGTTTAAATTTGATAGAAGATATACCGATTCTTACCACGAACATTAATGCATATCTAATAAAGAATTGTGGACATGGTGGTTAGCACCGCACTAGGGGAGTTAGCCGAGATACTGGGGTGTTTAGAGCATAACGATATTGAGGTGCGGAACATCTCAATAAGTGAACAACCAACAGACGACGTGGACGAACTACGGATGGATATCTGTGCTGGTATCCCAGTTCTAAGTGGGATAGAATTTTGTGACAGCGTCATTATCGAAGCAGAGGATACAGAATTAACCGAAGAGCGATTAGAGGTCGAGATGTCCGTTTCGATTCCGACAGAGTCTCTCAAAAAATCGGCTCCTATTGCATCCACCCCACGGCAAAAGAAGTCATCACCAAACATCGAGACTGTCACATCATCAGTACCAGGTGTTCCTGCATACAAAGATCCTGAGGCGCTGCAAACCGTCTACAAGAATTACGAAACGTTTCCTCAAATGACAAAGGCACTCGACGTCGACGTCACATCCGAAACAGTTCGTCGATATATGATGAAACATGGTATTCACAATCCAAAGGATGAGAAGAACAAGAGAAAGTCGACCGGCAGTGACACGGATGATGCGATTGATTCCGAGCGTGAAGGGATTACGGCCTCAAAGAAAAACAAGGAAACAAACTACGGTGGTGAGTCTGTAGCAAAAGTACTCGCGTCGATGGATCAGGACGATACTACGGAAGTTGTTAGAACCGATGGAATAGGCATCTTGAAGGATTTAACCCTTCGAGAGTTTGTCGATGTTATCAATCAGTCTCGAACTGTTTCCGAAGTGAAGCAGCGACTCGAAACAGATTATGATGATACTCGACGCCTACTCACCGAACTTGACCTTCTCAAATTTGTCACTGGTCGTCTCTCGGCCACTCAAGACGATCTTACGCTCGCAGAATTTTATCAGCAGATTGGCCTCGATGATCGCTTAGAAGACGGAACTAACCCTCTCTGATAGCGTCCAAAGAGTGCCACATTCATATCGACCCATACATGAATTTTGTCGTAGAAGCCCTTCAGTGGGACTGTTGGGCGGATTTCCGCCGCCAAACATGATGTGCCGACCGTGACGGCGTTATACATATAATTCGTGCAAGCTGAAAGCGAGTGGGAAGGGGAATTTCACTAACGCCCTCAGATTCGTGTAACGAAAATCCTTATAGTGTAAGGTGTAAAAAGCAGGTACAATAAATGAATGTGGAGTCGAACGACGTTATGAGTATCGGGAATCGTCTCATAAACCAATATCCAAACACCTTTACGGAGGAATTTAACCGGAACCGGAATGCAGTGAAAAATCTCACTGACCTCCGTTCCATCCATCTCCGAAATCGTATTGCAGGCTACATCACTCGCCAAATGCAGTCTAATTCGTGACTACTTCCACGACTAAAGTCGTGAGCTTTCTCCTCGAATTTGTGTAAAAGCCTAGTCCGCCGTCGCCTGCTGGTCGGTCGCCACCTCCCAATCAGAGGGGTCGATTTCTGCTCCTTCGAATGAGGTATACTCTGGGTAAATAGTAAAAACGAGGTAATCTACACGTTCCTGAAGATAATCAATGAGCGTGTGGAGGTTCTCGTCGTCGAGGCCGCCGACGCCGTCGACGAGCATAATTGGGGTGACATCCGCAACGTCGAACGATTTGTGGCCGGCAAGCGCCGTCACGAACCCGAGAAGTTCAAGCTCACCTTCGCTCAAAGCGTCAAGGCTTGCCTCTCGACCTCCTCGGGCCACCACCAGATCAAACTCTGATGTTAGTCGCGCCGTTTCAAATCCAGTATCGAATCGCGTAATGATCTCCTTCATCGCTTCGTCAAAGGCCTCTCGTGCTTCGTACTTGATCTGGTCCTTACGGTTCCGTAAGTCCTCAATCTCCGATATGAGTTCGTCGCGTTCGGTCTCCAACATCTCCATCTGATTCGCACGGCTTTCGAGAGCTCCGAGTTCATCTTGTACATCCTTTAACTCGGCCTCGCGATATTTGATATCACTCTCGATGTCTGTAATTTTCTCTACGGTCTCGTCGACAGATTCGGATAATTCCTCAACGCGTTGTTGGGCATTTTGACGACGCTCGTTTGCATCTTCAAGGCTCTGTTCGTGATCTGCCAAGTTGTCCTTGAGGGCGCCGATTTCTGATTCCAAATCCTGCTTGCGTCGTCGGCTCTGTTTGATATCTTCCCGCTGGGCTTCTAACTGTTCCACCTCGTCGCGATGGGACTTGATTTTCGAGCGCAGATCGACAATCTTCTCACCGAGGTCATCAAGCTGGTCTTCCACCTCAGACCTACGCGTCTCATTGCCACAAATCCAGCAACTGATTTTATCACCCGTTAGTTCTCGCTGAACTTCGCTAAGAAGGTCGAGACGGTTCTCATTCAAAACCATCTCATTCGCAGAGTATACAGACTGCAACACTTCGGCGTCTCGTTTGGTATCCTGTAATTGATCTCGTGCTGCAACGAGTTCTGATTCCACATTATTGTCTTCCACGACTTCGATGTCTTCGAGTTCCGTTTGTTTGTCTTGCAGACGAGATTCAAGTCGTTGAATACTACGTTCGAGGCGTTCAATTTGATTTTCAGCTTTATCACGCTCAGATCGAGCCTGTGCTAACTGGCTCTGACTGGATGTTGCAGATGAGGCTTGTTTCTCATCATTTGGGCCAGTAAGTTCGTCGTAGTCCTCTCGTAGGGCTTCAAGTTCAGTTTCGATCCGTGTGACCTTCTCTTGTACCGAAGGCAGTCTGTTTTTCGCCTCCTTTGCTTGGGCAAATTCCGACTCGATTTGGTCTCGTTCTCGTTTTAAATCTGCTATCTGTTCGTCGATATTCTGAAAGTCCAGCGGACGCATCAACACTTCTTCGAGATTCTCACCCTCTCGAACGGCCCGTCGAATTTCGTTTTGTTCATCCAGACAACTGAATAGCAGGGTTCGAATAACATCGTACTCGTCCTCAAGATACGGCTGACCGTTCCGATGCACAGTTCCGTTTTTGCGGACGAGTTCGACAAAAACGTCGTGTTCAGGGGTCTGAAGGTGGACTTGTCCACGTTCTTTGCCTTCAGTAAGTGACGTTGAGACTCCGAGACCAGTCTTAATTGACTCAATAAAGCTTGATTTGCCCTGCCAATTCGAGGCACGAACTGCATTTAGTCCCGATTGGATTTCTGTGCTTCCGCTAAGAATTCCGGCGATGTTTTCGATTTCGATGTTCCAAGTCATGCGTTAGTTTCCGTGTTCATTGCCGTGTGTTGCTCACAAACGTAGCCTTGCTCAAGTGCCACTTCAAGCGGAACCCGAGTGGGACAGACGTCACAACTCACTTGGATCTGAACTGATACTGAAGATGTCTCGATACCGTCGATCTTGTCTTTTGATGCCAACGAAGAAAGGGCGTCTTCAACTTTCCCACGGGTAAACGACTTCGCCATCTCAATACTTTCGCGTTCCCACCCGCTACTGCTCGTTTTCTGCTCTTTTTCTCCGTTCAAACAGTCGAGCAGATGTGTCCGCATTGTTCCCCACGACACCATATCCTTGCGAACTTGCTCAGCATCAATACCGTCGGCTTCCAGACTTTCTGTGACTTCTTCCCGGAGGAGGTCATCATCTCCAATTAACAGTTCGTAATCATGTTCGATACGGGCACCAAGGGCGTCACGACCGTGTTCATTGAATACTTGCCGAAGCAGACGTTTGTTGAACCACTCTGTCAGTGATCGATACCCTTCGGCGGTGTGTCTTTCATCTCCGATCCACCGTGCGAGTAATCGGTCATCGATGGATGCATAGCGAGAATTCACCTCCTCGAGTTCATATCGATCGATTACATGGTCGACTTTGCAACCATTTTCCGTATCCATTACCTGCTTTTTCGTCCTCGTCTTAATAATTGTGTTGGAGCGTATACGCCTTGCGACCAAAATTGGATATCGGAAACGCGGCACACTGCTGCCCGCGATGGTGGTTCCCCTTTCTATGCGATTTTCGTTGAAACAGACCTGATTAACAGACTTAGTCTGTTAATCAAAGTCGACACCCGACGCTCCTCTTCCTAACGCAGAGATTAACACACTTAGTCTGTTAAAAACAGAAGCGGGGAAAACTGCATCGGGGAGAGATCTTTCCAAAATGTGGACAGTTGCATACCGACGAGTTTGGGTCTATAGATCGATCATCCGAATCTCTACGCGACTAACGAAAAGAGACGAGTAACTTTCGAGATCAGAGCCGATCCCAAAGTTTGGCACTCACGTTGCCAACGGCATCCATATCTGCATCGTCCACGCCACGTACACCCTCATTCTGATCGTACGCGATATCCCCGCCAACAATCGTCCGAGTAACATTTTCTGCGCTTGCCGCGCTCACGACGTAATACGGAGCACTTCCAGGGAGAACCGGATTCGGACCGAGATCCAGTGTGACGAAGTCAGCGCGTTTTCCTAGTTCGATACTCCCTATCTCATCGTCCATACCCATAACGCTGGCAGAGCCGATAGTTGACCACTCTAGGGCTTTTGCCATATCAAAGCCACTAGGGTTGTTTTTCTTTAGTTTGTGGATGCCGACCGCAGACCGCATCGTCTCGAACATATCGGGATCCCAGCCATCGTCACCGATACCGATCGTAAGACCTTCCTCTTCCATCTTCTCGACGTTGGCGATTCCAACGGCGTTGTTCGTGTTAGAATACGGATTATGGGCAATACTCACATCGTGTTCCCCCAGGATTTCTATTTCGTTTTCCGTCGAGTGAACACAGTGGGCAGCGATGATATCAGCGTCGAAAAAGCCCATCTCCTCTAGAGCAGGAACGGGCCGTTTACCGTAATTCTCGATCGAACGATGGACATCGACGAGTCCCTCCTCAAGGTGGATCTGGATCGGACGATCATCAGTCAATGCCTGGTCGACACAGTCCTCAACGACTTCTTCGGTGTTTGTGAACAGAGTGTGTAGACAATAATGTCCTCTAAGTCGGTCATAGTCATCCTCACCATCGTCGATGAACCGACTGTTCTCCTCAATACCGGCCAACGCTTCTTCCTCCGTGTTGCGAGCCGTTGTCTCAAAGGTTATCATCCCTCGAATTGGTGTCTGAGAAACACCTTCAGCAACGGCGTCAAGTGCTCCCGGGAGCGTATTTGGTCCCGAGTAGTTATCACAAAAAGCCGTGACCCCGCCTCGAAGCATCTCGGTGCACGAACCAAGTGAGGATAACCGAGCGTCCTCCAGTGTAAAGGTCTCGTCGACTTTCCACCAAATATCGACGAGCGCCTCGTAGAAGCTCTGTGGTTCTGCCGTCAGCGGTGCGCCTCGTATCGGTAACGCATACATATGGGTGTGACAGTTGACAAGTCCTGGGATGACAACCTCCTCACGTGCATCGACGACCTCAGAGCCTGTCTCAAATCCATCGTTGATCTCGGTGATTTCGCCGTCATCGATGACGACGTGTACTTCTTCTCTTATCTCGCGCTCATCATTCATCGTGATGAGCGTGCCGGCATTCAGTATCACATCATGTGGATTGCTAGTAACGCACAAAAATCTATTTTTACTAAAACTGACAAAACTGGGGAAGAAGCTTGTAAACTATAACCACGAGTAGCTGTGAATCTGTTCGGTACCGTGCCATAAATCGCCGATGCGCATGGCAAATGCAACTCGAATTTGATTTATAGTTTGTCAGATTACATTTTCGGCAACTGTTTTACTTGTACCGACAGTGAATTGAGGCATGACCGATTGTCTCATCTCAAACGCTCAAATAGTGAGTGGGACTGGTGTTCGAGACGGCGATATCGCAATCAATGACGGTGAGGTGATAGCGATCGGCTCCGCACTCGAGACCGAAGTCCCTTCTCCGGAGGAACACATCGATGCTGAAGGGATGGTCGCACTCCCTGGAGTCGTAGACGTTCACAATCACATGCACGATGAGAAGTTGTTCCCCGACGGCATTGATTTCGCTTCCCAGACGGCGAGTGCCGTCGCCGGTGGGGTCACGACTGTCGTTGAACTTCCAACACAGACCCCCATCACGACTCCGCAGGCGTTTCGGGACAAACTAAAAGCGTGCGAGAACCTTTCGCACATCGATTTTGGCTTGGTCGCAGGGAACGTCGAAGATCCTTCGATCGATGTTGAGGCTCTCATGACCGAGGGAACACGCGACTTCAAAACGTTCACTGCAGAACCCTATCTCGCTGACGACGAGACGATTGTTGAATTGATGTCCAAAGTCGGAACCGCTGGTGGGAAAGTACGTGTTCACTGTGAGACGCAGGGGATTTTGAATCACGCTCGGGGAGAAATCGAGGGCGATGAACCTGAGGTGTATATGGACTCAAGACCCCTTGAGGCGGAACTTGATGCTATCAACCGGGTTGGGTGGTTTGCAGAGTATACTGACTGTCCGGTACACGTCGTCCACGTCTCAAGCGGAAGTGGCGCACGTGAAGGTGCACGGTTCCAATCCCGCATGAATACAACAGTCACGTTAGAGACGTGCCCCCACTATCTTGCGTTCTCCAAGGACGATGTCGCCGAACGTGGGCCATTTTTGAAGGTCAATCCGAGTCTAAAGTCGGCTACCGAGGTGGAACGGTTATGGCGGGCTGTCCAAGACGGAACGATCGACCTCATTGCCAGCGAACATTTCCCCACCTATCGTGCAGACCGCGAGCGCGGGTGGGAGAACATCTGGCAGCCGTACGCTGGTCTTCCGAGCATCGAGACGATGCTCGAATTTCTCGTCAGTGAGGGTGTCCACGAGGGCCGACTCACGTGGTCACGTCTTCACGAACTCGTATGCGCCCGCCCCGCCCAAGAGGCAGGTATCTATCCACGAAAGGGCCTACTTCGTGAGGGGACAGATGCAGATATCGTCCTCTTACGCGAGGACGACTACGAAGTGTCAGCCGAGAATCTCACGTTCAACGGTGGCTGGACGCCCTATGAAGGTCGCGGATGGTCTGCTCGTGTTGATACTGTTATCGTCGATGGGAAGGTTGCTGCACGGGAGCATGAAGTGCTATCGTCCCCGGGTGACGGGGAGTTCATTCGGAGAGAAGCAATGTCCTGATTCTTTGGCACAGTGACTGGAGTGTTTTTTCTGGCTTATCGTTACAGTAGCAGAGAACTCCGCAGTTCACAGCAAGGAGGAATCGATCAGAGCAGGGGAGTTCCATCGGCGCGCGATCCGAGTTTGGGTCCAATAGGTTCTTTCGACGGGGCGATTCGCCTACGCCGCTCGTAGTCTGTCGACCGTTCGACAGGGACACGTCCGATTGCGGTGATCATATCGACGAAATCCTGGAACGAGCGGAACTCACCATGATCACCACCTGCACGCTTTGTAATCTCCTCGGAAAGAAGCGTTCCCATGAAGTCATCAGCACCACAGTTCAGCATTTTCAGTCCCTGCTCATCGCCAAATTTGACCCACGAAGACTGGATATGCTCGATATTGTCGAGGAACAACCGAGAGACGGCGATCATCAATTCATCTTCGTCCGTGGTGGCACCTCTGTCGATGATTCCGTATTCGGCAAGAGGGGTCTTCTGATACACGAACGAGAGAGGAACAAATTCAGTTATATTCTCGGTTTTGTCCTGAAGATCCCGAATGACCTTCAAGTGCTGGATTCGATGCTTCGCGTTTTCAACATGTCCATACATGATCGTCGCCGTCATCGGCAGGCCGACGTTCGCAATTGCTTCCATTGCTGCAATCCACTCGTCTGTATCGATCTTCCCGGGGCAGATAACGTCACGAACTTCATCATCCAGTATCTCCGCAGCCGTCCCTGGAACGCTGTCAAGCCCTGCACGTTTTAGCCGCGAGTAGATATCTTCGTACTTCCAGTTCGTCCCGCGACGGGCATGATAGGCCTCCTCGGGAGTCATCGAATGAACGTGACTCCCATCCACACTCATTGCCTGTATTTGTTCACAATAGGTACCAGGATCGACATCATACGCCGATGGCGGGGTGTAGTTTAGGTCAGCCCTTTCGCTCGATTCCAGGATCTCACGATGGTCGTCATCGAGAACGAGCGCGGGATGGAGGCCGCTTACCGAACAAACTTCGTAAATACCGCGGTTCACTGCGTCCCGGACGATGTTCCGAGACTCCGATGGCGTCTTCGTGAAGCCGTCGTGTTTCTCTGCATATTCTATCTCGAACTTACCAGCAGAGTTCTTGAAGTTGCAAAATAGACAGCCCGTGTTACAGGCCGTCGTAACGTTATTATTGATATTCGCGACAAAGGTGACCTCCTCACCGACTATCTCCGCTCGTCGATAGTCTGCCACTCGGAGAACCTCCTCTTTCCGCCTTTGATCGATTGCGGGATGGTCAGTTCCGGTTGTGATCAACTCAACGCCATCTGCGACTGTGAGTCGTTCGCCCGCCTTCGCCTTCTCGAGAGCGTTTTCGAACGACTGATCCGTCTCTGGGCGATGTGTATACTCAATACGGCCGCTCGGGCCACTAATCCCAGCTCTGAATACGTCCGCCATACGAGTACCACCATGCTAATCCGACAAAAAGGTTCGTCAGCGCGACGGCGTCATCAATCTGTATACAATACGTTCACGTCTCTTGCAGAGGAGACACACACCTATGGCACAGCACCTTGTTGCTTGTCTCGATGCCATCACGGCGGGGTTTTTATGTAGTATCGCTCTCTTCTCTTTCCTATGGCAATGAATCACGTGACCGCCTTAGAGTGTACCATCTGTGGGAAGGAATACGATCCCGACCAGATAATCTACACCTGTCCAGAACACGAGGATGTCGAGGGCATTCTTGAAGTCAAATATGACTACGACATCGTCCACGACAATTTCAACGTCGACTTGGACGGTGATATCCGCAGTCAGTGGAAATACGAGGCCTTCCTTCCCGTTCACGATGACGCTGTGCCCGTGACGCTCAACGAAGGCGGAACGGATCTCTTTGATGCGCCGAACCTCAGTGACGAACTTGGGGTTACCACGCTCGTTAAGGACGATGGCCGTAACCCAACTGGATGCTTCAAGGATCGAGCTAGCTCGATCGCCGTCACGAAGGCGAAGCACGCGGGCCGAGACATCATCACCTGTGCATCGACTGGGAACGCGGCGGCCTCACTATCTGGCTATGCTGCACGTGGTGGGCTTGACTGTCGCATCTTCGTCCCGGGTGATGCCCCCGCCGGTAAACTTGCACAACCACTCGTCTACGGTGCTGACGTCCTCGCGGTCAACGGTTCTTACGACGAAGCATATGATTTGAGTGTGACAGTCACCGATGAGTATGGCTGGTACAACCGCAACGCGGCAATCAATCCGTTCCAAGTCGAAGGTAAACGCACGGTCGGTCACGAACTAGCCGAGCAGTCGAAGGTTCGGGGTGAGATTCCAGACTGGTTTGTCTTTTCGATGGGTGATGGATGTACCATCGCCGGGGCGTGGAAAGGGTTCCGTGAGTTCTACGACCTCGATTACGTAGAAGAGACACCGAAGATGCTGGGCGTTCAGGCTGAGGGTGCCTCGGCGATACACGACACCTTCCACGACCACGACGATGTCGATGAGATCGCCAATACACTGGCTGATAGTATCGCTGTCGGCCGCCCACGAAATATCATTAAGGCCTGTCGAGCGCTGGAAGAGAGCGGTGGCACATCCGTCACCGTCACCGATGAAGAGATCCTTGAGGCCGAGAAGTTACTCGGGAGCTCTGAGGGAATCTACTCTGAACCAGCTGGCGCGACACCTGTTGCGGGCGTCCGAAAGTGTCTCGAGGAGGGCCTCATCGAATCCGACGAGAGCGTAGTCGTCACGTCCACCGGATTTGGTCTAAAGGACACCGAGAGCGCCAAACAAGCCACCAGCGACGTACAACGTATCGATCCTGATCTCTCGGAGGTGCAGAAGCTGTACGGGAACGCCGAAGCAATGACCACCGACGACTGATCACAGCGAGACGGTATCACGGAAAATCATTCGTTCCAACTGTGGATGAGCCAGGGCGTTGGAAAAAACGAGTACAGCCGATCGGAAAATAGCATTCCGATGTAGTTCCGTCGGTTCTCACACCCCCGTAGGTGGGAGTGGGATGCCACGTGCGACAGCATCCGGCTAGTGCCGGACTGCAACGACGTTACGTGTACCAATCTTCGAGAGTCGTATCTTACAGATATCCATCGGCGAATTCGTCGATCATGAGGTGCGGATCGTCACCTAACGGATACAGGATGGGACACTGACAACCAGTTTCTGCATACTCTCGAACTTTCTGCCGGCACTGGTCGGGTGTCCCGCTAGCAGTCAATTTGTGGACAACTTCGTCGGGGATCAGATCCATTCCCTTCTTGATATCGTCTTTGTCGGCAGGCCACCCGCCGATAGCTTCGCCGACTTCGTCGATAAGACCCTGACTCACTCCGCTGGCCTTCATGATGTGTGGCTGCTGTCCAAGGTACTGTGTAATGAGCTCTCGAGCGTTGTCCAAGGCTTTGTCGGCGTCATGATCCATGGAACAGACGACTAGTTGCGGGCGGTCGATATCGTCGAGTGTCCGACCTTGACGCTCAGCACCTTTCTCGAGATGGTCGAGTGCCTTTTCATTGTACTCCGGACTAACGAGGTAGTTCAATAAGGCACCATCGGCAAATTCACCGGTCAACTCAAGCATTGTGAATCCCGTTGCACCCACGTACACGGGTACTGTGCGTGGCCCAGCGTCACCATGAACAACGTCGAGCTCGATATCGCGAACGTTGACGAAGTCACCATCGTATGTGACGTTCTCCATGTCCAGCAACTGCTTCGTCACCTCAACGCACTCTCGCATCGCCCGAAGTGGATTCGACCTATCAATACCGACCTTTGAGGCGAGTGGATCCCACCAGGCTCCGATACCACAGAGGATGCGGTTCGGGCCAGCAAGTTCCTCCAAGGTACTCATCGTTTGAGCGATGAGCGCGGTGTTGCGCGTCCAGTTGTTGATCACACCCGAACCAATCTTGATGTCATCAGTTACGGCGGCGTACGCCGCCATGGGCGTGATGGCATCGCGGGCTAAGCGTGACTCCGCCTGCCAAACCTCGTCGAATCCCTGCTCCTCCGCATATTGGACGAGTTCCATGTTCTCTCGAACTGGATGTTTGTCTTGTAGGTAAAGGCCAACACGGTCTCCTCGGTCGCTTACCTCATTGCTAGCACTCATAGAGTCCTCTTTAAAGTATACCAACACCTCATAAATAACTATGGGTGTGTCTACCATCCTCACTCAACCACAGAAAATGTGAGCAATTTGTGGGCCGCCAAACTGCCGATCAGTATCTGATTTGGTTCGGTTGCCACCGTCTGCTTCGATTACTCCGAGGTAATTTCGCTTGAGGCTTTGCGATTGAGTCGCGGGCGTTTCTCACCCTGCCACTCGTCGGTCGATCGGAGAACCGAGCCGTTTCGTTGCCCGGTTGTTTCCCCATCTGTAACGGCGATCTCACCGCCAACGAGAACGTATTGCATGCCATCCGTGAGTTGATATGGGTCTTCGTACGTTGCATTTTCCGTCACCGTCTCTAGATCGAAGGCGACGAGATCGGCAACGTAGCCCTCTTTGATGTAACCACGATTCTGAAGGCCGAGAATGTCAGCAGGCCTCCCGGCGGCCTTGTGAACCATCTTCCTCAGTGAAAGAACCTCATGTTCGCGGACGTACCTCTCAAGGATGCGTCCGAACGTGCCGATAGCACGTGGGTGCGGCTTGCCACCGAAGATACCATCGGTGCAAAAGGTACCCCTTTCATCGGCGAGGAACCGCTCGATATCCTCTTCGGACATGATGAAATCCGCCATCGTCACATCAAGATCCTCTTCAACGAGTAACACGCACATTGCCTTGACAGGGTCAACGTTCCTCTCATTGGCAATCTCAGCGACTGTTTCACCCTGATGATTACCGCTCGCAGTTTGGGTGATAAGGATGTTGTCCCATGTCCCGGCGGCCTTCGCAAGGTTCTCCCATTCACCTGGTTTTTCGATATCTTCGGCGATTTTCTCGACCGAGTCCTTCTCTTTGAGTCGCTCCACGATATCTTTAGTGTCCCCCTGTCGCGCCCACGGTGGTAGCAGGGCGGTCAACATAGTCGAACCTGCCGTGTACGGATACTGGTCGAAGGATACACGTTGGCCAGCCGCTTGCGCTGCATCGAATAGCTCTAAAACTTCCTCGGATTTTCCCCAGTTATGTTGGCCACCGACCTTGAGATGCGAGACATGGGCATGACAGCCGGCACGCTGACAAATATCGAGGTACCGGTCGATCGACTCAACGACGTAGTCTGTCTCGTTCCAGACATGGGAAATCATGAACGAGTCGAATTCAGCTAACACCGACGCCAACGCTTCGAGTTCCGGATCTCGACCGTAAGAACTTGGAGGGTAGATCATTCCCTTTGACATCCCAAATGCGCCTTCTTGAATCGCGTTCCGAAGTTCTTCTTGGACGGTGGTGATGTCACCATCTGAGAGTTCGTCATCTTCGAAGCCGGCAACGAGTGACCGAAGATTCCCGTGCGGTGCATAGTAAGCAGCGTTGACGGCCGTCCCAGTCGATGCAAGTTCGTCAAGGTACTCGCCGACTGTTAGCCAAGACCATTCTTCTTCCAGTTCGCCATCCAGCGATTTGATGCGCGTAGCCCATTCCTCTTTCAACTCCTTTGAGACAGGAGAGACGCTGACACCGTCCTGCCCGAGCACCTCCGTAGTGATTCCCTGCGTCACCTTCTCCGCAGCACTGGGCGTGTTGATTAACCGCAGTTCTGAATGTGCGTGCATATCGATGAAACCGGGGGCGAGATAGGATCCTTGGAGGTCAATTTCATTATCGGCTCCCGCTGGTTCATCAGCGATGCGTCGTACCTTTCCATCAGCGACGAGGACGTGTGCCGTGAACGCCTTCCGTCCGCTTCCATCGAGAACGCGCGCATTCTGGAATTCGATAGACTCGGTGCAGGTTGATGACATAAGCCGAGCAAAGCGCATCGAAGGTTTGATTCTTTCGGTTGTGTGAGTCATTGGCACACTGTAATGAGATGTGTGCCTGACCGTCGACGGGCATTGGGTGGCATCCTCCCACGACGTTAGTCGTGGGCTTCCCACGCCCGGTTGCGTTGGTTTGGGAACTTACGTTTTCGACCCGACGCGCCGATGGGAGTGCCACGCCCCCGTTACTCCTATCCTGTGAAGGACTCGGAGGTACCTGATTGTTTTGTGTCGGTCTGCGAGTCCGAGGGCATACATTTTGATGCGGCAAACACCGAGTCAACTGCCAGTTTTCGGACTGTCAGAATTCGATGGGAAACCATCGAATCGACACGCCTAGATACGTTGTGAGGGCACTCAAATCTATTGATTTCAGTGTTTGAATCCAATGACGGCGATTCATCCCACGACTTCAGTCGTGGGTTTTCTCGCACTGCAATTCTATAAGTGCTGTTCATCGAGCGAGATGGAGCAATTTCACAATTTCAGCGATCTCACCCTCCTTCGCTCGGAGTCAACGACCCACTCGTTGCGTTATTCTTCGAGAAAGGAGGTGCCGCGATTCAAATCTTGCAAAAATTAAAGTTCGTACTGATAGTGAGTGTGATTATGGGAGATGTAACGATCGACAATCAGCGGTACCGTGACCGATTCGAACAATTCAGCGAAATTGGCGCCACCGATCGTGCGGGAGTCAACCGACCGTCGCTATCGAACGAGAACAAAGAAGCCCGCAATACTATTGTCGAGTGGTTTCGGGATGCAGATCTGAGCGTCACGATCGATGAGGTAGGCAATATTTTCGGCCGTCGTGAGGGTAGCGACGCCGACCTCGATCCAGTTCTGTTTGGTTCCCATATCGATAGCCAATACAACGGTGGGCGCTACGACGGTGTTATTGGAGTCCTCGGTTCCCTCGAGGTAATCGAAGCCTTCAACGATGCCAATATAACGACTGAACGACCTCTCGAAGTCGTTGCTTGGAGCAATGAAGAGGGGGTTCGATTCCAACCAGATATGCTCGGAAGCGGTGTGTTCTGCGATATCTTCGATGTCGAGTACGCTTATAGCCGTGAAGACAAGAATGGGAAAACCTTCGGGGAGGAACTAGAGCGCATCGAGTATAAGGGTGATACGCCGAGTGAACCTCGACCCCTCCACTGCTATTTCGAACTGCACGTCGAGCAGGGGCCGTTTCTCGAGCAAGAGGAATTACCTGTAGCTGCCGTCGAAGGGGTTTTTGGATTCTCTTGGATGAACGTTAGCTTTGAGGGACAGGCAAACCACGCTGGCCCAACACCGATGGACATGCGACACGACGCGATGGTGGCGACCAGCGATGTCGTGCAGGCAGTACGGCGTATCACTGCCACTGAGGGCACTGATCTCGTCGGCACCGTCGGCAGCGTCGACGTTTGGCCGAACGCGATCAACGTAATCCCTGAGACTGTTGAATTCACCATCGATTTCCGTTCGTACGACGACGAAGTCGTCGAGTCAGCCGTCCAGCGTATCCAACGGGAAATCGAATGGGCTGCCGAACGAGAGGGTCTCGAGTACGAATTCGAGGAAATCATGCGGATCGACGCCGATCCGTTCGACCAAGGCTGTATCGACACTGTCGTAGAATCAATCGAAGAACTCGGGTACGACTATACCCGCCTTGTCAGTGGCGCTGGACACGACGCAAACTACCTCAACAAGATCTGCCCGACGAGTATGATATTTGTTCCGAGTGTCGACGGTATCAGCCACCGTGAGAGCGAATACACCGAGTGGGAAGATATCCTAGTCGGCACTGAGGTACTCCTTGAAGCAGTCCAAAAGAAAGCTAGCGAATCGTAGCCCAACCAGATCTCCTCGAATCTCTTTAATTCGAGATAACCGTTCCCGTTGCCACAGATTTGGGCCGCTGCCCACAATGGAGACAGCGGGGTCAAAATATATTTTACCGTAGGTTGAGATGGTTCGTTGGAATGATACTCTCGGGCACTGTGGTCGCCGACTCATCGACGGTTATCAGCGATGGCGGCGTCGTCGTCGTCGGTTCAGAAATCGATGCTGTCGGTACACGTGAGGAAATCGTCGATACGTATCCAGATCACGAGCACAAAGAATATGATATCATAATGCCGGGTTTGGTGGGAGGGCACATACACTCCGTGCAATCACTCGGTCGAGGCGTCGCCGACGATACCGAACTTCTGGACTGGTTGTTCGATTACATCCTCCCCATGGAGGCCACGTTGACAGAGGACTCGATGGAGATAGCCGCGAAGTTGGGTTACTTAGAACTCATCGAGACCGGCACCACGACCGCTATCGATCACCTTTCAGTTGCACACGCTGACCGCGCCCTCGAGGTCGCTGGTGAAATGGGATTGCGAGGCATCTTTGGCAAGGTCATGATGGATCGGCGGTCACCTGATAGCCTTCTAGAGGATACCGATCAGGCGCTGAACGAATCCGAACGGCTCATACAGAAGTACCACGGGTCATGCGACGATAGAATTCGATACGCCATCACTCCGCGATTTGCCGTCTCCTGCACCGAAGACTGTCTTCGAGGCGCTCGCGAACTTGCCGACAAGCACGAAGGCGTCAGAATCCACACGCACGCCAGCGAGAACCGTAGCGAGATCGAGGCGGTCGAAGAGGATACAGGAATGCGCAATATCCAGTGGCTCGACGAGGTTGGACTCACCGGTGAGGACGTTGTGCTCGCACACTGTGTCTGGACCGATGAGTCTGAGCGGGAAATCCTTGCCAATACGGGCACCCACGTGACCCACTGTCCATCATCAAACATGAAACTTGCTTCGGGCATCGCCCCTATCTGTGACTATCTGAACCGGGGCATCAACGTCGCACTCGGCAACGACGGTCCGCCCTGTAATAATACGCTCGACGCGTTTACGGAGATGCGTCAAGCAAGCCTCCTCCAGAAAGTCGACCAACTGAACCCGACGGTCACACCGGCGGAGGTTATCTTCGACATGGCCACGATTAACGGAGCGAAGGCGGCTGGCTTTGACCGCGTCGGAAAAATCCGTGAAGGCTGGCGCGCCGATATAATAGGCATACAGACGAATCTCACTCGCGCGACGCCATTGCACGATGTGCTCTCCCACTTGATATTCGCGGCCCACGGCGACGACGTGGAGTTCACGATGGTCAACGGAAACGTTCTCATGGAAGATGGCGAAGTAACTGTCGCCAATGCCGAGGAAATACACCGCCAGGCTCACGATATCGACCTTGACCTCGAAAAAGCACGCGAAATTGCTCAAGAGGTCAAACCGTAGCAAGACAGCTGTGTCCCACGTGCGATCTCCCGTTTTTGCTGTGTGATGACACTCGATAGATTCTCTGTGGACGGCGGTCGGAAACGCCACTAGTTAATTTGACTATGCTCCCACGGGAGTCGGCACGTGAATCCATCGGGAGGCAGAATTATTATGTGATTCGGTACCAAACAAACAAACCGTGCAGATTGACGTGAGCGGCTTGGTTTGCCCGCAACCTGTGCTTATCGTCCGCCGGTGCCTTCAGGAACTCGACCCTGGAGACGAACTGACCGTCGTGGGTGATTACCCACCGGCAGAGCGGAGCATCAGACGAACGTGCTACAAACATGGATACGAGGTGTCCGACGGGTCTGAAAGTAACTCCGAGACCAAATTTTCGCTACGCATCTGCGTGACCGAATCGTCGCCTACTGACCAGTCGGTCGTCAGCTAATGCTGGCACCACAGCGGTCGTGCTGTGGCCTCTACTGGAACCGGACGCCGAGATTATGCATCCCTTCATTGTTCATCGCGAGGTTGATGAGTAGCGGCGTAACGCTTTCGACGACACCGGTATTAGCGAGGGGACCGCCGTCAAGGGCACGAAGCCCCTCGATATCTTCAGCTAAGGATCGTACTACTGCCTTAGCGTCGCCGTCGTCACCAGTAACGACGATGTCGGCAGCCAGTTCGTTATCAAGATTACTGAGTGCACCAGCGGCGATGTTCTGGAACGCGCCGACGACGGGAACACCCTCCGGAGCGGCGGCCGCAATGACCTCAGCTACCGTTCCTTCTTCAGGCTGATCATAATGGAATCCAGCTGCATCACGCGACATTTGAACTGCTGGACTCACGAGTACGTCATCCTCATCAAGTACCGGGCTAACAGTTTTGACGGTATCAGCGACGTATTGGGGCGGAACACTGACTACGATTATATCGGCGCGATCTGCGGCCTCCTCGTTCCCGTACCCCGTCAGCGTCTGCTCAATTCCGCGCTCAGCTAGTTGTGTTTGGTACTCGTCGGCTTTACTCACTGCTTTCTCAGGTTTTCGGGATCCGATGAGAATCGTATGATCCGTATCGTGAGCCCAACGCAGCGCGAGTCCTTCACCGATATCTCCAGTACCGCCGAGGAGTGCAATCTCCATGTGATTAAGATTCACTCATTGATTGAAAAATGTATGTATCCTAGTGAAAATCCACTTTATCGCCGAGAGTTCGGTCGGAGGTTGCCACACAATTTGCCACGAATTGGTTTGAGAATCACATCGACTGGGGATCTCCACAGCGGAATCGTATCGTCCGCCACTTGTTCCACATCTAGATAGGTGGCTTGCAGGACGTCAAACCATGTCAATCACAACCATAGATATATGTGTCGCTGTAACCCATTCCATAATACGACGCGTGTGCACCTAGCACATACGCTTTAACGGAGGAAACACCGTGAAGATTGACCTGACAATTAACGGCGAACGGAAAACAGTCGAAGCCGGGGAGAACGACGACCTGGCGACGGTACTACGACGGGAGGGCTACACCGGCGTGAAATGTGGCTGCGACGGGGGAACCTGTGGCGCCTCCAAAGTACTCGTCGACGGTAAAACAGAAATGGCGTGTGGCTTGGCGGCCGAAGACGCCGACGGTTTTGAGATCGAAACTATCGAAGGGCTCGGTAGTCAGGACGATTTGCACCCGATCCAACAAGCATTCGTCGACCACTTTGCGGTGCAGTGTGGGTTCTGTATACCGGGGATGGTAATCGAGGCCAAATCACTGCTGACTGCCAACCCGGATCCATCGGAGACGGAAGTCCGCGAAGCTATCGACAACAACATCTGCCGGTGTACAGGCTACCAAAAACCGGTCGAGGCGATCCTCGATGCAGCCGGTCGAATGCGTGGTGAACAAGCTGCCGTAACCGATGGCGGTGCGAGGGTCGACTCCCGCAATAGAGGTGATCTCAATGAGTGAGAAAACAAACGATCCCAAGGCAGACGGTGGTGCGGCATCACACCCACCCGGAGAGCAACTCGAAGAACTCGAAGACCTCGAAGAGCATCCACTCGAATGGGACGAACCGGCGAACAATAGAAAGGCTCCCGAGGAACGGGCGAGCATCTCACAGCCGTCTGAAAAAGACGATGACCGAAAGCTCGTGACGGGCGAGGCGAAGTATACGGCAGACTACGAGAAACAGTTCCCAGATCTGGCGCATGCTGCAGTCGTCCGAAGCGAGATTCCACACGGACGTGTGACTGATATCAAGACGAGTTCGGCCGAAGCAATGGACGGCGTTTATGCCGTCCTCACGCCGTGGTCCGATGCGGTGCCAAACGCGAAGTATACCAGTGCCGGACAGTCCTACCCTGAGCCTAGTCCATGGGACATGAATGTGCTCAACGAGCACGTTCGCTATATCGGAGACCCCATTGCAGCTGTCGCCGCAGAGGACGCTGAAACTGCCGAGGCTGCCGCTGAAGCCATCGAGATTGAGTACGAGGAATACGATTACGTCCTTGACCCTGAGGAGGCGTTCAACGAGGACGCGCCGCAGCTTTTCGATGATGACGAGGTCGAAAACGAGATTGTCGGTCACGACTACAATCGTAATCGGATGTCTCACATTGAGGGTGAGATTGGCGATGTTGAGGCTGCGCTCGAACGGGAGGACATCCACGTCCACGAAACTGAGTGGGAGACTATCCGGCAATCCCACGCGCAGGTGGAAAAGCACACTTCGCTTGCGTATACCGATGAGGACAACCGGCACGTTCTCATCACGAGCACACAGGTACCCAATCACACCCGGCGGCAGCTAGCCCACCTATTTGACATTCCGATCAGAGACATTCGAGTCAAGAAACCTCGAGTGGGTGGCGGCTTCGGAGGTAAACAGGCGATGGTTGTTGAGCCAATTCCACTGGCGCTGTCGCTGGCGGCCGAACGCCCCGTTATGTACGAGGCCTCCCGCGAAGAGGAGTTCTATGCGATGCGGTCGCGCCACCCGATGACGGTGCGGGCTCGCTCGGCGGTGACTGATGACGGCCAAATCGAGGCTATCGAGTTGTACGCGCTCTCGAACACCGGGGCGTACGGAAGCCACGGCATGACGGTCGCTGGCAACGTTGGTAGCAAGCCATTGCCACTGTATTCGAAGGTACCGAACGTCCGCTTCGAAGCGGACATCATGCACACGAACACGCCACAGACCGGCGCGATGCGTGGATACGGTGCACCACAGGGAACCCTCGCACTCGAAGGGCATCTCGATGAAGTCGCACGCGACCTTGATCTCGACCCTGTCGAATTTCGACAGCGCCACTACATGGAGGTGGGCGACCTTGACGAAATAGCAGGTATGATGGGCGGCGAAGGTGCAGAACGCCGTATCCGATCGTGCGGTCTCGACGACTGCATTGCGCGCGGCAAGGAGGCGATTGGCTGGGACAACGTCGAGCAACCCGATGCCGACCATCTCCACCGTGGTATTGGTATGGCGCTCTCCGCGCAAGGAACGGGCGTCGCTGGCGACGAACTCGGTGCTGCACAGCTCATGATGAACGAGGACGGCTCGTTCCACCTCCAGGTCGGGGGTGTCGACATCGGAACCGGGGCGGATACTGCCTTCATCCAGATTGGGGCGGAAGTTCTGGGCGTTGACGAAACGGACATCGTTATCAAATCTTCGGACACCGATATCACGCCGTTCGACTACGGCGCGTACGCCTCTTCGACGACCTACATTAGTGGGATGGCAGTGAAGAAGGCTGCCGAAGACGCAAAAGAGCGAATCCTTTACTGGGGGTCGAAGTTGCTCGACGAACCGGTGGCGAACCTCGACACCGGCAACGGCGAGGTCTACAGTGATGAGACCGGCGACAGCGTCTCGCTCAAGGAGATTGGCTACGAGGCCGCCTACGGCGACGAGGAACGAGAGCAAATTCTTGGCAAGGGTACACATTGTACTGAGGAAAGCCCACCGCCGTTCGCGGCTCAATTCGTCGATGTCACCGTCAACGAGGAAACTGGCGAGTTTGAGGTCAACAAAATGGCGGTGGCGGTCGATTGTGGCGTCGCTATCAACCCCGGGATGGCTGAAGGGCAGGTCGAAGGTGCCAATCATATGAGCTACGAGATGGCCGTCAATGATGGAATTACGATAAACGATGAGGGTCGTGTGGAAGTCCGAGACTTCGACGACTACGCGTTCCCGACGGCCGCGGAGTCACCACCTATCGAGTCCATCCTCGTCGAGACACACGAGCCGACCGGGCCGTTCGGTGCGAAGTCCGTTGCCGAAGTGCCCACAAACACGGTTCCACCTGCGCTCAGTAATGCCATCTGTGAAGCTGTCGGTGTCCGTATCTACGATATGCCGATCACGTCCGCGAAAATCAAGCAAGGGCTTGACGGACGCGGCGACTGACGCAGACTATTTCACCGTCCTTGATCCTTCGTTCTTCCTCTCTGTGTCTATCGTCAGTTGCCTCCTGGCTAATCGTGTCGCTCATTTCCCGACAGAATATTGTGGCGAATTTGCTTTAGTGAGTCTACAGTGTATGTTGGACGTCAACCCGTGACAAGCTATTTGTACTCGGTCGTATCACGGTCTGGATATGCTCGCTGCTGTCATGGAAGCAAAGTCAGAAACGAATAGCAGCAGATATCAAACGCAGTTGGTTGAGAGGTTAGTGCGATGAGCGACCGAGTCGATCTGCTGATTCGCGGAACGTTGGTTAACGTCAACACCGGTAATTTGGAAGACCGGCCGGTGGCAGTCAACGATGGGGAGGTGGTCGCACTCGAAGAACGGCCAGCAGAGCGCGAACTCGAAACGGGGTACATCGCACCGGGTCTGATTGATGCGCACATGCACGTTGAATCGTCGATGGTCACCCTTCCGCGATACGGTGCCGCCGTAGTCCCACGCGGTGTGACCAGCGTGATTCATGATCCTCACGAAATTGCGAACGTTCTTGGAACACAGGGTGTTCGTGCCGTCATCAACGACACGGAACACACCCCATTGAAAGCCCGCTTCACTGTCCCGTCATCGGTACCGGCGACCCATCTCCAAGACGGTGGCGCGACCATGGATGTAGATGCCGTGGCGGACTTGCTCGACGCTGACAAGGTAGTCGCACTCGGCGAGGTTATGAACATCCCAGGAGTACTCGCCGGCGATGAGGAGGTTCATTCGAAGATTGTCGCCGCTCGCGAACGTGGACTGACGGTCGATGGGCACGCACCCCGGATTATTGGGCACGACCTCCAAGAGGTCGCCCGCTATCTCGACAACGACCACGAGAGTATTGCTATCGAGGAAGCACGACAGAAGGCTGCCGCCGGCCTCCGAGTCTACCTTCGTGAGGGGTCGGCAAGTAAGAACCTCGAAGACCTCATCGGGATCGTCGACGAGGTTGATACCCGTCGCCTTTCGCTGTGTACTGATGACCGGGACGTAACAGATTTAATCGAGCAAGGCGGGGTCGACTTTGTCGTCAAGAAGGCCATCCAACTAGGCGTTGATCCAATGGAGGCAATTCAGATGGCAACGATCAATACCGCTGAAAGTTATGATCTCCCGTTTGGCCGAATTGAACCCGGTGCATCTGCCGACATAGTGTTGCTCAACAATCTGGAATCGTGGGACGTCGAACACGTCCTCGTCGCTGGTGTACTTGACCCGACTGATGGGGCAGACGAACCACCAGCTTCAGAGGTTGCGACAGACACCGTTCAGTTTGATCCGGTTACTGCTGCTGATCTTGCCACTAAACACGATGGAACCGGAACGGTCGAAGTTCGCGTCGTCGATGCCGAAGGTGGTCTTCAGACAGCACGTATGGCTGCGAGGGTACCGGTCGAGACTGAAAACCCACCCACCGGATTGGACGGAGTTCTCACCGCCAATATGGAAGCAGATATTCTTCCAATGGCCGTCATAGAGCGCTATGGCCACGACGGCAGTATCGGTCGTGGGTTCGTCCATCGGTTAGGCCTCGAACGTGGTGCAATCGGTTCGACCATTGCTCATGACGCTCATAACTGTATTGTGGCGGGGGCAAGCTTCGATGCCATGGCCCAGGTGGCGAACCACCTTTGCGAGATAGAAGGTGGCATCGCAGCATACGATCCTATATCCGACGAAATGACGTCACTCCCGTTGCCAGTTGCAGGGCTCATGTCTGATGAACCACTTCCCGTTGTCAAGGAACAATTTGAAGCGGTCGAAGACGCTGCTCGCAAGATTGGTCTCTCCCATGGGGGAGGTCTGATGGAACTCTCATTTCTCGCCCTTGAGGTCATCCCGGAATATCGTCTCACCAACAACGGCCTCGTCGATGTCGAAGCATTCGACTACGTTGACGTGGTTGTCAGTAACTAAGGTAGCACTTTGCGGTTGCTCCTTTTTACAGAACTCTCGAGTTGAATGCCACGGGGTATGGCTCTGGACGACTCCCGTCCATTACATTCTATGACTGGGTCTGGACTATCCAATGAGCAAATTAGGATAGAGAATGTGGAGAATTGTTCAAGCGACTGTTTGCATCACGCCGCTCGTCCTAACAGCGAAGTAGAGGACGAACGCTGCCGCAAGAATCCATTGACCAACATGAACGTCACGCCATTCTCCCTTGGCAGTCTTGATGGCCGGGTAAGAGATGATTCCTGCGGCGATGCCGTACGCGATAGAGAAGGTTAGCGGCATGATGAGTATGGTCATCCCTGCCGGGATAGCGTGTGAGAGATCATCCCATTTGATTTCCGTCACGTTCTGCAACATCAGCAGTGCCACGACGACCAGTGCGATATGCGATGCATATAACGGAACCGCTGCAGCGAGGGGGACGATTACGAGCGCTCCAAGGAACAACAGCCCGACGACGAGCGCCGTCATCCCCGTTCGGCCGCCTTCTTCGACACCAGTCGCGGACTCAATGTAGGTCGTGACTGTCGAAGTGCCAAGGATACCACCGGCAGTCGTTCCAATGGCATCGGCCATCAGCGGTTTCTCAATCTCGGGAAGGTTTCCGTCATCGTCAAGGAAGCCAGCAACCTGTGAGACACCTGTGAGTGTCCCAGCCGTATCGAAGAAGTCGACGAAGAAGAAGGTGAAGACAACGAGCGCGAACGCAAAGGCATCGAGGTTCTGGAAGCCTTGGATGAACGCACCAACGAGGGGCGTGATGTCGTACTGTGCGCTTGGAATCTCTTGGGTTAACGTTCCGGAGTTGACTAGCCCTGCGGCTTCGATTGCATAGCCCGCTACCGTCGTTGCGATAATCCCAAAGATGATCGATCCCTTAATTCCCCGTGCGTACAGCATTAACGTCAGGAACAACCCGAATACCGAAACCAAAGCGACTGGACTCGACGCGATATTACCCAGTGTCACGAGGGTTTCTGGATCACCAACGACCACTTGCATCTCTTCGAGTCCAATAATAGCGAGGAATAGTCCAATCCCCGTCCCGACCGAGAATTTCACGGGCTCGGGGAATAACTGAATGATGTACTTCCGTGCCCCTGCGGCAGTTAGGCCGATGAACAACACACCTTCGGTAACGACAGCAGCGAGTGCGGTCTGCCACGGGATGCCGAGCGCACCGACGACGGTAAACGCGAAGAAGGCGTTCAGACCGAGGCCGGGCGCCTGTGCGAACGGGCGATTCGCATAAAATGCCATCACGAAGATGGCGATTGCTGCCGATAGAACTGTGACGACAGCTAGCATCTGCTGAACTTCACCCGGTGTATAGCCATCAATGATTATTCCTGGCTTTGAGCCGGGTATTCCCGCCATGATCGCTGGATTCACCACGACGATGTACGACATCGTCAGAAATGTCGTGATACCAGCAATTACCTCAGTTCGTCCATCGGTTCCGTTTTCTGCTAAGCCAAAGTAATTTGCAAACCATGACTCCTGCACCACCTCTCCGTGTTCGGTCTCTTCACTAGCTACGACATCATCTGTGCTGGCTTCCCCTGACATACGATAACATGAATGTGAATATCACACATCCTCTTATAACTAATTTTTTACCGAGTGAGGTTGACAGTATAAACCATAGCACCTCAGCATTTAGGAAATCTGTGAAAATGTGTGTTAGTGTGTGAAATTGCGTCGCACAGCAACCGCAAATCGGCAGCCAAGCCACAACGAGAGCGAAATCTTGTACTAGCTACGAATCCAAACAGACAAAGAGAGAAAGTCAAAGTCGTCGATACAGAGGGTCTTGCTCTCACGGTACGTCGTTGAGACCAGAAGATCCTGGGCGATTCATAGTGTTCTGATCATTAATTCGTTTGGCCGTCATGCGTCCATCACCATTTTCGAGTCGGAATCCCGTACTCCTAAGCCATTCATGTGCTTGTCCGTCTCCATGAAGAAGAATTTCGACCAAATCCTCCGGCTGGTCGATGTCCACGGCGAATCGGAACGAGTCCAATTCGGTCACCGATAAATTGTGGTTCTCAGCGATTTGAAGATGATCGTGATACGACGTTCCGTGATAGTCAACAGCGAATTCCGGATGTCGAGTCACCAGTGCGTTCGTTCCTCCGCCTAACCCCCGCGCGAAAACTACTTCGCCTTCCGCTTTGAATAATCGAGAACAGGCAGCGGGTGTGATGAGCGGGAGATCGGCCATAACCACGGCAATCGGGCCTACTGTTGCATCGAGTGTCGCGTTTACGGCAGAGCTCAATGGACGGTCATCAACGAGAATCGATGCATCTCGTACTCTGATCCGTGTCGGGGTCAGTACGTCCGGAGTGATGCCGGTTTCACGAATTGCCTCGATTACGTCTTTCAACATCGTTCTCGCGAACTCCTGCCGCTCGTCCTCGTTGAGAATCGGAGCAAGTCGCGACTTCGGATTCCGCGGGTCAAACGGTACGAGAACTCTCATGGTAGCGACTAATTGCGCTGTGACTTAACGATGCATGACGCTAACCGAGTCGGTGCCAGTCTCGGCAGGAAATCGGAGAGAGTTAAACTACGACTCACGTGATGACCTCATTTCACGCCGATCTCAGTCGAAACCTCAACAGTTTATTTATACTCGACTGTCCCAGTATAACAGTATAACCAGCCACTGGACGGTGATTCACTTGCAAGTGGAACTAGAAATCAACGGGGAAGAAAGACAGTTTGACGCATCAAGATCCGATAGTCTCCTCGATGTCCTGCGGAAAAACGGATACACGGGTGCCAAGCGAGGCTGTGATACAGGTGCATGTGGATTCTGTACGGTCGTGGTTGACGGCGAACCTGAAAATTCGTGCGTGCTGCCAATCGTGAAGGCTGATGGTGCTGAGGTTCACACCGTCGAGGGACTGGGCAGTCAGGACGACCTTCATCCAGTTCAAGAGGCCTTCGTCGACAACTTCGCGCTCCAATGTGGATTTTGTATTCCCGGGATGATAGTCCGCTCGAAGGTGCTCTTGGACGAGAATCCTGACCCGACGGAACAGGAGGTACGTGAGGCACTATCGGATAATCTCTGCCGGTGTACCGGCTATAAGAAGATCGTTGAGGCGGTTCTCGACGCGAGCAACAGAATGCACAGTAGCGAATCCGTCTCCACTGATGGTGGACTATCCGATATTGCCGAAGATGAGGGGGCCTGTGGCTACGGTCGGGATGATTTTCAGGGGGGATGTGGCGAATGAGTCATCCCACGGAAGACAATCTCGACATTGACGAAACCCTTCCAGAAGACGAGGGTGTCAAGGAACTCGGAGAGACCCTGACCGAACCAACAGACTCCGGTGACGCTTCGAAAAACTCAGCGAAGCGAGAACATATCAGCGACGATACCGAGAAGTATGATGCACGGAAAATCGTCACGGGTGATGCACGCTACACCGCGGACTACCGCGAGCGCTTCCCCGAACTCGCTGAAGGCAAAATACTTCGCAGCGACATTGCGCACGGCTACGTAACGGACATCGACACGAGCGCAGCAGAAAAGATGGACGGTGTCTACGCTATCATCACGCCCTGGGACAATGTCGTTCCGGACAAATTATACTCCAGCTCTGGTCAATCATACCCAGAGCCGAGTCCATGGGATATGCGCATCCTCCGCAAACACGTGCGATTCGTCGGAGATCCCATTGCTGCTGTTGCGGCAAAAGACAAGGACACCGCCGACCGTGCTATCCGTCAAATCAAGGTCGAATACGAGGAACTCGATACCGTGTTCGACCCTGAGGATGCGATGGATCCGGAGGCCCCGCAGCTATTCGAATCCGACGACGTCGACAACAAGCAATCTGGTGCGAATTACGACCGCAATCTCGAATCCCATTTTGCGGGTGAACTCGGCGACGTTGACAGCGTATTCGAGGAGACCGACGCCGACCGGATGCTCGAAACGGAGTGGGAGACACCGTATCAGTCACACTGCGTTCCTGAGCCCCACGCCACGATAGCATATACGGACGAAGACAACCGGTACACGTTCATCACGGCGACGCAAGTACCATTCCACACACGGCGGCAGCTCTCGCACTTATTCGACATCCCGATTCGAGATATTCGAGTGAAGAAACCGCGAATTGGCGCTGGGTTCGGCTCAAAGCAGGAGATGGTTATTGAACCGATTACCTTCGCCCTCCATTTGAAGGCGGAGATGCCGGTCAAGGTAGAGTTGACTCGCCGTGAGGAGTTCTACGCGATTCGATTCCGTCACCCGATGCGGATGCGAATGAAAACAGCCGTCTCCGAGGACGGTGAACTCGAAGCAATGGATTTCTACACGCTGTCAAACTCCGGTGCGTACGGCACTCACGGAATGACCGTCGCATACAACGTCGGGACGAAGCCGCTCCCACTGTATCCACGTGTTCCAAATGTCCGTTTCGAGGGTGACGTTGCCCACACGAACCTTCCGATGGGTGCGGCAATGCGTGGCTACGGTGCGCCCCAGGGTCACTTTGCCGTTGAGTCGCACATGGACGAGGTCGCCCGACGTCTCGACATCGATCCTATTGAATTCCGTATGCGAAACGCCATCCGTGAAGGTGATGTTGACAGGAACTCGGCCATCCTCAAGGAAGGTGACCGGTTCGCCAGACGGATTCGGTCGTGCGGCCTCCACGAATGCATCGATAGCGGAAAGAAGTCCATTGGGTATGATGCCATCGAGCAGCCGGACGAGAATCATCTCCACCGTGGTGTCGGGATGGCCATCATCGCACAAGGGAGCGGCGTCGCTGGGAAGGAACTGGGTGCTGCCCAGCTCACGATGAATGAAGATGGTTCGTTCCACCTCCAGGTTGGTGGCGTCGATACGGGTACCGGTACAGACACAATGTTCAGTCAGGTTACCGCGGAAGTCACCGGCTGTAAGCCAGAAGACGTCGTCGTCACATCCTCCGATACAGATCTAACCCCGTTCGATTATGGCGCGTACGCCTCTTCGACGACCTATATTAGCGGTCAGGCTGTCAAAAAGGCCGCCGAAGAGGCGAGAGAACGGCTTCTTTACTGGGGGTCGAAGTTGCTCGACGAACCGGTGGCGAACCTCGAAACCGGCAACGGCGAGGTCTACAGTGATGAGACCGGCGACAGCGTCTCGCTCGAGGAGATTGGCTACGAGGCCGCCTACGGCGACGAGGAACGAGAACAGATAATGGGCAAAGGTCATCATTCGACGGATGAGAGTCCACCACCGTTCGGCGCTCAGTTCGTCGACGTCACCGTCGACGAGAAAACCGGAGAGTTTGAGATCAACAAGATGGTCTTCGCTGCGGATTGTGGTGTCGCCATCAACCCGCCGCAGGTCGAAGGACAGATCGAAGGTGGCGAACACATGAGTCTTGAATTCGCCACCAGCGGTGGTCTCGAATTCGACGAGGAGGGTCAACCGCAGACGCTCGGGTTCCGGCAGTACGGCATGCCCCGAACCACCGATCATCCACCGATGGAAACGATTCTGGTCGAGACGCACGAGCCAACTGGCCCATTCGGCGCAAAATCTATCGCGGAACTCCCGACGAATGGTGTTCCCCCGGCGCTCAGTAACGCCATCCGCGATGCGGTCGGTGTCCGGGTCTCCACGCTCCCAATCACGGCCGAGAAAATCAAGCAAGCGTTGGAACGACGCGACTGACCATCCATCTATTCTACCTGTGTTTTTACTATACAGATTAGCCACCATGAGTTGGGAGTTTTGCCTATTCGTGGCGGCGATCTCGGGGCAAATGCTAATAAAGAGTAATACGCTACATTTCAGATATGGCCCATCTCGGATTTCTTGTGACAGGCGGTCCGTTCGACAGCGAACGGTGGCGAACCGCTTATGAACTAGGACGGGCGGCACTTGACGCTGGTCACGAAGTAACATACTTCCACTACCTCGACGGTGCGTTCGTTCCGGTCGCCGACCAAGAGTTACCGGACTGTTCAGACGCTGGACTGTACGACGAGATGCCGACGCAAAAGTTCCAGACCCTTATCGCCGACGGCGCCGAAGTCATCTGTTGTGGACTTTGCGTAAACGCACGCGGCATCGACGCTGAGACAGATTATCCCGAGGGTGTCGAACTCGGATTACTGCCAGACCTTGCTGATATTCTTGGGGAGGCTGACCGGGTGATCTCATTATGAAGTGTACTGTCGCCGTCTTACTCACACGCGGCCCATATGGGCGTGTACACGTGCCCGAGGGACTGCGTGCTGCGCGTGGTGTCGCAGCGGGATTTGACCGGCACGATGTGACCGTCATCTTCACCGACGACGCCGTCTACGCCGCCCGTGCGGCTGTTGACCGAGAAGCGTTGAACATGCCCGATCACATTACCGACCTCCATGCAGAAAACGGGGAGATGGTCGTGGACGCCGACGCGATGAGCGAGAGAAGTATCGACGCAGACGAAATTGCGGATGACGTAGCGGTGCGCTCTGGCGAAGCGGTCGCCGAACTTATCCGCGACGCTGATCACACACTGGATTTCTAACCATGCTTTATCTCGTTGATAAACCAATGGCCGAGATCGCGTTTAGAACCGCCGCAGGTGACGACGACGCCCGCATCGTCCTTATTCAGGACGGCGTCCTCTTACAGCCAGAACTTGATGTCCCTACCTACGCTGTCGAGAAAGATGTTGAAATTCGTGGTGTCGACCTTCCGCCGGACATCGAGTGTATCCCGTACGATAAGGTAATAGAACTCGTACTCGAACAGGAGACAAAGAACTTCGTATGACTGTCTTCGAAGAAATTTCCGAACTCGTCGATCGAGGCGAACCGGCAGCAATGCTAACCGTGGTCGGGAAGAACGGCAGTGCCCCACGGAACGTCGGTACGCGGATGCTCGTCACCGAGGACGACGAACTCGGCACCATCGGCGGTGGCACGGTAGAAGGACTCGCCATCGAAGCCGCACGAGACGTGTTGCGGGGGGACGAATCTCCAGGTGTCAGGACGTATGAACTCAAACCTGGTGGAAACACTGGAATGGTATGTGGTGGCTCGATGGACGTATTTATCGACCGCATCCGCGGACGAGCGCGCCTTTACGTCGCCGGTGGTGGCCATATCGGTGTCGACCTGGCGGCGCTCGCAGAGCGACTGGGCTACGACGTTACTGTCGTTGATGACCGCGAGGGGTACACCGACCCAGAGCAGTTCCCCGACAGTACAGACGTGATTCACGGCGAGTATGGTGACGTGCTCCGAGATCTCCCGATGACATCCGAGACTGCGGTCGCTGTCGCAACGCGAAGCGGGACGTTCGACCAGCAGGCCGTCGCCGCTGCCATCGACGGGGGCGCCGGTTATATTGGTCTCGTCGCCAGTGAGACCAAGACCGAACACGTCATCGAATCGCTCGTCGAGGATGGGTACAGTCGTCGCGATCTTGCACGAGTACGTGCCCCAATCGGGCTCAAACTCGGTGGTGGTGGCCCAGAGGACATCGCGCTGTCTATCCTTGCGGAGATGAACAAGGATCGCTACGACGCGTCCGGACGACCAGCATCACGATTGAACCTTGACGACCTCGTGGTTGTCAGGGGCGGTGGCGACCTCGGAAGCGGCGTCGTTTATCGCCTTCATCAGGCGGGGTACCCCGTTATCGTTACTGAAGTAGCTGAACCGACTGTTGTCAGGCGTGCTGTCGCCTTCGCCGATGCGATGTACGAGGACGAAGTTTCTATCGAGGGCGTCATTGGTCGTCGTGCCGCGTCCGTCGACGAGGCGCTCGAAATCCTTACTGAAGACGACATACCGGTCCTTGAGGATCGAGAAGCCACGGTGGCGAACGAACTCAACCCTGCCGTTCTCGTCGATGCGATCATGGCGAAGGGGCGGTTCGACACCGGAACTCGCCGCGAAGATGCCGACGTCGTTATCGGACTTGGGCCAGGATTCGAGGCCGGTGAAGACGTCCATGCCGTCGTTGAGACAGATCGCGGCCACGAACTCGGGCGGGTTTTCTACGAGGGAACGACGAGCCCATACGATGGTGAACCCGGCAGGCGCCGAGGGCACACCCACGAACGCGTGCTTCGTGCTCCGACGGACGGTCACTGGGAGACGAAGGCTGCCATCGGAAACATTGTTTCTGCTGGTGATATCGTTGGGCACATAGACGACGAACCTGTGAAAGCGGAAATCGACGGGCTCGTTCGAGGACTCGTTCATGAAAACATCGAGGTCTCCGAGGGAGCGAAGCTTGGCGACGTGGATCCACGAGGTGAGGCGGTCGACCATACGAAGATCTCCGATAAGGCACTCTGTCTCGGTGGCGGCGTCCTTGAGGCAGTACTGCGCCTCCGCTAGCGCGTGATCTCTTCGACCGTCGGTTCCACGAGTTGCACGCCCATACCGTCGGTAACGTGGCCGACCTGTCGGTAGAATACGCCAGCATCCGAAAGTGCAGTCTCTAGCTCCGCAGTCCGGTGGGACGGAACTGATAGGAGGAGACCGCCGCTTGTTTCAGCGCTTTCACCATCTTCGAGGCCGTATCCGAATAGTTGTGACAGTTCGAGCGTCCCTTCGATGATGGGAAGCGAGGTTATCTCGACGCCGACATCAGCGTTCTTTGCGAGGACTCGAGCCTGTCCTACCAGGCCGAACCCGGTAACGTCCGTCGCCGCCGTGGCGAGTTCTCTGGCAGTCGTGGCCGCCTCGCGGTTCGGTGTCGTCATCCACGATAGCGCTTCGTCCCCTATTTGATCGATTGACCGCTCGACTGAGTCTCTGACCGTCGCGCCGAACTCACCGTCTTTGACGCGAAGCGCTCCCATCGCAGGTTGGGTTCCAAGTGGCTTAGTTAAGTAGAGTTGGTCACCCGGTGTCGCGTTGAGCGTACTGAGGAGGTCACTCGGTTTCGCGGTCGCCGTAACTGCGCCGCCCGCGAACGGCCAGGGGTTCAAGATGGTATGGCCACCGGCGACCGTCCCGTCCATCTCTTCGAACGCGTCGAGTATCCCCGCGAGCACGGCTGGCGCGTGTTCTGTCACCTCTCGTGGAAGGCCGAGGACGACGAGACAACTTAGGTTGTCGATAGCTCCAGTAGCAAATGCGTCGCTCGCCGCGTTGCAGGCCGCGACGCGTCCGAAATGGTACGGATCGTCGATAATCGGCGTGAAGAAATCGACCGTAGAGACCAGTGCAAGGGTGTCGTGTAACCGTTGTGCAGCGGCGTCCTCTCCAACGCCGAGAAGCAAGTCGTCCTGGCGTTCATCAAGGCCAACTTCAGCCAACAGCGATTCGAGATCGTTCTGACCCACTTTGCAGGAACACCCATGTAATTCGGCAAACTCGGTGAGAGCAGGAGAGTCATCACGGTTAGAATCGGTATCACTCATTGCGATTCCGCTCCGAAATAGTTGCTTCCTCAGTCATCGTAATACGGAGTTCAAACGCCTCAGTCGCGTCTTCATCACCACTCCCGGTCACCTCGAACCCATGTTTGGTACACGTCCGTCGCAGGTTCTGCTCTGCCGGCGGATAATCTCCTCGAACAAACAGCTCATCGCCGGGTTCCATCTCCGAGAGTTCTCGTCGGACGATGAGTGCTGGACGCGGGCAAACTTCACCCGTAACGTCAACGTGTTTCATGTTCGTCCATTCCCCATGCGAATCAATAACATTGTCGTCTCTTCTCGTCGGTCTCCGGGTCAAGACTATTGTCCGTGGAATGCGACCGTGAAGCATGAACCTCGTCGAAGCATTCGGGTTGAATGACCGGGAACTCGTGTCGTTTGTCGGCGCGGGCGGCAAGAAGACGGCGATGCGCTATCTTGCCATGGAGATGGCGAGCCGAAATCTCACGGTGGGGTATACCACGACGACTCATATGCCACCGCCGGACGAGTTCCCGCTCCTGATGGCTTCCACTGACGAACTGCCAATGGCTCTCGTCGATCACGAGACTCCAGTGGCATTCGCCAGCGATCGAGTCGAAAATCCGAAACGAGCTGACAAGAAGGTACGTGGATACGACCAACCTATTCTCAATTCGTTATATAGACGCGGCACGCTCGACGTGATTCTCGTCAAGGCCGATGGCGCGCGTCGTCGCGAATTCAAGGCTCCCGGATCGAACGAACCCGTCATTCCGGAACTGAGTTCATCCGTCATCGTGGTCGCTTCGGTTCGCGCAGTCGGAGCACCGCTGGAAGCGCCGACAGTTCACCGTCCGGAACGGGTATCTGCGATCACTGGACTCGACATTGCATCTCCCCTCACGTCCAAAGCAGTGGGTACGGTACTCGCGGACGAAGCAGGTGGACTCAAGGGAGTGGGCGCTGAGGCAACCGCGATACTGCTGGTCAACAAGGCCGATACGCCTGCCCAGCGGGAAACAGCACGCGATGTTGTATCGACGGTTTTTGAGCAAACTGATCGATTTGACCGCGCCATTGTCTCGTCCTTCGAGAAAGAAACGCTCGAAATCGCCGAAAATGAGCGATAGGCGGTCGCCGTCGACCACCGTCGGTTAATCAGTTTCCCGGCTATACGGCTCCAGTAACGCAGCTGGGACACCAAGCTGCTTGTTCTCAAGCCGGACGACAGTGAAGACTAACACTAAGATGGTCGCAATGTACGGGTAGGTAGCCATGATAGTCGGGTGCATAAGGAACTCTAAAACAGGATTGACGAGATCTGCCAGCGGCGTTCCCGCATTGAGTTGGAGCGAGATTGCCTGTGACCGCAACTGGAGCGCATCTAATAGACCAAATAGGTACGCACCGACGAGGGCGCGTTCTGGCCGCCACTGTGCAAAGATAACCAGTGCGACAGCGATCCACCCCCGTCCGGCGACCATTCCTGGAACCCAAAGCTGAGAGTACGCCAGTGAGAGATGTGCGCCCGCCGCACCCGCGAATGCACCACCAAGTAGGACGCACAGATACCGCATCTTGAACACGCCTACGCCCATGGTGTCGGCTGTCTCAGGATCTTCCCCGACGGAGATGATCTCCAATCCGAGATTCGTCCGGAAGAGGAAGTACCAGACAACGGGCACCAGTGCAAGCGCGATAAAGTCTGGTGCCGTGCTGCGGAACAATGCCTCCCCGATGATTGGGATTTCTACCAGATACTTGCCCACGATCGGGAGCGTCATCTGTGGAAAGCCGGTAATCGATTTACTGACCCACTGCTGGCCGAAGAAGGTCGTCAGCCCAATACCGAGCAACGTTAGCATTATCCCGCTAATGACTTGGTTTGACTTGAGCGATATCGTCAGGAACGCGTGAATCGATGACATGGCCGCACCCAGCAGGATGGCAGCGAAGAATCCCAGCCAGTAACTTCCTGTGATGACCGTGACGATGAATCCGCTAAGAGCGCCGACCAACATGATGCCCTCGACGCCGAGGTTGAGTACACCACCGCGTTCGCTGATTATCTCACCAAGGCTCGCGAAGATAAGCACCGTGGCCGCCTGAACGGTCGCGCCGAGCAGGCCTGCGAGGAATCCCACCATTTTTAGACCTCCTCCACCCGGCTGGTAGGTTGTTTAGACGCTTCACGCTCGACACGGACGTCGACTCTGTAGCTCTTGATGAACTCGGCGGTGATAAGAAACAGGATGATGAGTGCTTGGATGACGTCAACCAGCGCGCCTGGAACACCGAGGCTCACCTCCATGCTCGACCCGCCGACAAACAACAAGGCAAAGAACACCGCCGCGAGCATGACGCGGAACGCACCGTTCCGTCCGAGCAGGGCGATTGGAATCGCCGTGAACCCGTATCCAGGTGAGAAGTTCGGCCGTAGACGGGTTTGCACGCCCGCGATTTCGTTGAATCCGGCAAACCCGGCAAGAGCGCCACCGAGCAAGAAGACCAACAGGTACACCTTGTAGGTACTCATCCCGGCTTGTTCAGCGGCCTCAGGGTTCGAACCGACGAATGTCACCTCGAAGCCAAATCTCGTTTTGGTGATGATTACGTAGGCGCCCACGATAGCGAGTACGGCAAGGAGCAATCCCGCGTGGATTCCCGTTCCAAATATCGTCGGTAACTGTGCAGCCAAGGGTAAGAGAGCACTCACTGGGAAATTGCCTGCCCCACCCTGCATCGGTCCGCGAACCATGTAGTTGGCAAGTTCGATGGCGACGAACGACAACAGAAGTGTGGTGATAATCTCGTTGACGTCCCACTTCGCCTTGAGCCACCCAGGGATGCCAGCCCAAACTCCACCGGCGATCGCAGCACCAATGAGCGCTAATGGCAGTAGCGCCATCGCTGGTAAACCGATATTTAGTCCGATCCACGTTCCGACGATACCTCCAACGTAGAGTTGGCCTTCTGCCCCGATGTTCCAGAGGCCTGCCCGAAGCGGGAGGTATACTGCAAGTCCAGTGAGGATGAGCGGCACCGACTTGATGAGTGTCTGGGTAATCCCGAATTCGTTAGTCGCAGTCTCAATGAACATCAACGAATAGGCAGCGACAGGATTCACGCCAAGTACGACCAATGCGATGGCGCTTGTTGCGAGCGCGGCGATTACAGTAAGTACTGGTGTTCCATACGCAAGCCACGGAGGAATCGTCTCCCTCGCGGAGAGTTCAACTTCGACGTTCATGGTCGCTCACCTCCGTCGGTCATCGCTGAACCCTCTGAGCCCGATTCGGAATCCGATGTGAGATCCACGGTTCCGGCTCCACCAGTCATTTCGAGACCGACGCGTTCGCGGTCGGCTTCTTCAGGTGTGGTTTCGTGGACGATTTTACCCTCATAGATGACGAGGATACGGTCACTGAGGTCGAAAATCTCATCGAGATCTTCGGAGATGAGAACGATACCGGTGTCGCGTTTGCGCTGGTCGAGAATCGCCGAACGGAGAAACTCGATTGCGCCGACGTCGACTCCACGTGTGGGTTGATTTGCAACGAGAACACGAGGATCTCGGTGAATCTCGCGTGCGAGAATAAGTTTCTGGAGATTGCCGCCCGAGAGGTCGCCGGCAGGAACCTCGGTCACATCGTGAACACCGCGAACGTCGAAGTCCTCGACAAGGGTTTCGGCGTATATTCGCAACTCATCGTAGTCAAGAAATGAGCCATCTCCGAACCGATCGTCGCGGAAGTCCTTCATCGTCGCGTTGTACATTACCGCCAAATCTTCCGCGCAGCCGTATTTCAGTCGATCCTCGGGGACGAACGAGACACCGTTCTCGATGAATTGTCGGGGATGTTCTCCGGTTAGGTCAGCGTCACCAAGCGTTATCGTCCCTTTTCTGAGGTCGCGTAGTCCGACGAGCGCTTCGGCCAACTCTTTTTGTCCGTTTCCGCTAACGCCTGCAATCCCAACGATTTCACCTTGGTGGACGGTCAAATCGATGCCAGATAGCGCTTCAATACCGCGATCATCGTCCGCATAAAGATCGTCAGCCCGAAGTGCCTGATCGCCAATTTCCACGGCTTTTTTATCGACCTGGAAGAGGACATCGCGGCCCACCATCAACCGGGCGAGATCTGAACGGCTTACTGACTCCGTTTCGACTGTCCTGACGGTCTCCCCTTCTCGGAGAACCGTCACCCGATCAGTGACTGCCTCGACTTCCTTGAGTTTGTGCGTGATAAAGATGATTGAGAGACCCTGATCGGTTAACCGGTCTAAGGTATCGAAGAGGCGTTCGGCTTCGTTCGGCGTTAGTACCGCAGTTGGTTCGTCGAGGATGAGAAGGTCGACGTCTCGATAGAGCGCTTTCAATATCTCGACACGCTGTTGCTGTCCTACGTCCAATTCCCAGACGTGCGAAGTGACATCAATGTCGAACCCATACTCATCGGCTAGAGTTGCAATACGCTGCTCCGGTACATCGAGACCGAGAGAGAACCGACGAGCCAATCCTCGAATCGTACTATTTTCCCTGAGTGCCTCCGGGAGCCAATTGGCAGAGTCGTTGTCTTCCCGAAACGCTGAGGCGGGTTCGCGCTCACCTAAGACAACGTTCTCGGCGACTGTCAGCCGTGGGATTAGCATGAAGTGTTGATGCACCATGCCAATGCCGTTGGTGATAGCATCCTGCGGGGAATCCAAATCGAGTCGCTGACCGTTGATCCAGATTTCTCCCCCGTCAGCGGAGTACAGACCGTAGAGGATTTTCATCAGTGTGCTTTTTCCAGCGCCGTTCTCCCCAAGCAATCCGTGAATCTCCCCTCGCTTGACGGAGAAGTTCACATGGTCGTTTGCGATCACTCCGGGGAATCTCTTTACGATGCTCTCCATCCGGAGAAATGAATCCTCAGCCATGTTTGTAAATCACACGCATATCTGCATTTCCCAGTAGTATAACGTTTGTTCTCAATCATCTATCTATCGTCTTCGACTATATACCACCTGTTCACATTCGTTACACCCAAATTCTACAAACGTTATCTAGATGGTTATGATAGACAAATTGTATATATAACTATTAGTAATGAATACTCTTATTATATAGGTTGTGTCACGTTAGCACGGGCCGTAACTTGACAACCATCGGTCTTTCACGACCGCCGTTGGATCACGACGAGCCGCACAACCAGCAACTAAACCAACCAGAACTATGGCAGACACGAACCCTACACGACGAGACGTAATAAAGGCGTTCGGCACGATTAGCACAATCGGGCTCGCCGGCTGTACAACGAGCAATAACAGCAACAAACAGAATAAACGGGAATCGGTAAAGGCCGCATGGATTTACATCTCTGAGGTCGGCGATCTCGGGTGGTCGTGGGCACACGATCAAGGACGAAAGAAAGTAGCGAATGAATTTGATTGGCTGGAAACGGAATACTCGGAAGCCGTCAACCCGGCGAACGCCAGTCGAATTATCCAACAATACACTCAACAGGACTTCGATATCATCTTCGGAACCACCTTCGAGTATATGGATCCGATGTTGCAAATCGCCAAACAGAATCCAAAGGTCTTGTACGAACACTGTTCCGGATACAAGACGGCGAAGAACATGGGTCGTTATTTCGGCCGCATGTACCAAGCACGGTATCTCGCCGGAGTCGCTGCTGGCCTCGTAACCGAGGCGAACTCGCTCGGGTACGTCGGCGCATTCCCAATTCCCGAGGTTGTGCGCGGTATCAACGCCTTCGCTCTCGGGGCGCGGGCAGTCAACGACCAGGTGACGACGAAGGTTCGCTGGACGAACACGTGGTTCGATCCGCCCAAGGAGAAGGAGGCCGCGCAGACGCTCATAGACGCGGGCGTGGACGTCATGGCTCAACATCAGGACTCACCGGCGGCCGTGAAGGCGGCGAATAATGCGAACATCTGGGCAACGGGGTACGACGCACCGATGGGCAAATTCGGCGGGGATAATTATCTCACGTCACCCATCTGGAACTGGGAGGTGTTCTACAAACCGACGCTCGAAGCTGTGCACAACCGTTCCTGGAAGTCAGACAGTTACTGGAAAGGACTCAACTCCGGCATCATCGATCTCGATGAGTGGGGGCCATCTGTCCCGAAAGAAGTCAAGAACAAGGTATCGGAGGAGCGGTCTGCCATCGAAGATGGTAATCTCGATGTCTGGGCGGAGAGCAAGTTCTCGGGTAAAAACGGGTCGTTCCTCTTCCAAAAGATGGGTAGCTATGTCGAGGGAGTTGAAGGGAAGGTTCCGCAATAACGACACTACTCCTTCCGAACGATATCTTCGAATCGGGCTGCGTGACTGAATGCTTCGAGCGGATTCACTGTCCGCCGCGCATTATGTCAGATGTCGCTAATTTCGGCGGATATTTCTACCTTGAAGTAGAGGTAAGGACATATGAACTCATCAGATAATAGCACAGATTCCGCTGCGACCGATATTCTCGCGAACATCGGCGAGACGCCGCTGGTGAAACTCCCGAACGCAAGCGACGACGCTGATGCTACCATTTACGCCAAACTGGAATTCGTCAACCCGTCGGGCAGCATCAAAGACCGTATTTATCACGAAATGATCACCGCTGCTGAGGATCGCGGTGATCTCGACCAGGACATGGAGATCGTCGAATGCTCGACGGGTAATGCCGGCATCGCGTGTACCCTCGTCGGCACACAGCTTGGCTACGACGTGACGATCGTCATGCCGGAAGGAATGAGCGAGGAACGAAAGAAGGTCATCCGAGCCTATGGCGGCCGACTCATCGAGACGCCCGGTGGTGAGAGCGACGTTGATCTCGCAGTGAATCGCGTTGAGGAGATGCTCGACGAATCACCTGGCAAGTACTGGTTCCCGAACCAGTTCAGCAATCCCGACAACCCAGCCGCTCACGAACAGACCACTGGCACGGAAATCGTAGCGCAACTCGGCGGCGCCCCGGATGCATTCGTTGCGGGGCAAGGGACGGGTGGAACCGTCACTGGCGTCGGTCGGCGACTCCGCGAAGCTGATCCGGATACGGCTATCTATGCCCTCGAACCGAAGGAAGCGCCACTATTATCCTGTCGCCAATGGGGGACACACGAAATCGAGGGTATCGGCGACGGGTTCGTACCAAAGAACCTCGATGCAGAACTCCTCGATGGTGTCGTCACTGTCGAGAGCAATGCCGCTATCGAGCGCGCCCGTTCGCTCGCCGAGGAAGAAGGTATCTTTTGCGGGATTTCCAGTGGTGCCAACGTCGAAGGGGCTATCCGGATGGCTCGTGAACGCCCCGAATTCAACAACATCGTGACCATCATCACTGACACTGGCCACCGCTACTTCACGACGAAGCTGTTCGAGCCAGACCACGAGATTGACATCCCTGACCGGGATCATCCACTCGACGAACATTCTCGTGAAGTCCTTGAACGCTACCAGGATCAGTGGATCATTATCGATTAGTGACATAAAGGATATAGACGAACACCGATACCTCCATGTATGACACATGATAACAGTAGTCCTTCCCATGAGCATAGTGATGTGATCAGTCGATCCGAAGCCGTCGAGGTGATGCTCTCGCTCCGGTCGCAGGCACTGAGGACGCAGTCGACCGAGCGTGTCCCAATAACTGAAGCATTCGAGGGACATGTGCTGGCTGATTCAATCGTTGCTGAATCTGACATGCCCGCGCATAGCCACTCTACGATGGATGGATTCGCGTTTGACGCAACCCAACCGTACCCGTTCGAAGTCATCGAGGGAGAGGTGTTTCCTGAGGACGACCCGCCCTCCTTGGAAGCGAACGAAACCGTGCGCGTTGCTACCGGTGCGCCGATTCCTGAGGAAGCCAACGCAGTGTTGAAAATCGAAGAAGCGACCGTTAGCGACAAGACCCTTCGCGGTTCAGACATCAATCCCGGTACGTATGTCTATGAACGAGGTAGCAACGTCGCAGCAGGGGAAACCCTCTTTGAGGCCAATAAACGTCTCTCTGCAAAGGATGCTATTCTGCTCAGAGATCTCGGGTACGATTCCGTCTCCGTCGCAAAGCGGTTCGATGTTGGGCTGCTGGCAACTGGAACCGAAATATATGAGGGACGAACCGCTGACCTGGATTCATCGATGCTGGGATCGTTGGTTCGGTCGTGGAATCACGCGGTAGCGTACGAGGGCGCCGTACCTGACGAGTACGACCGCGTTGAGGACGCTATTGCAACAATTGCGGCAGAACGCGACATCGTTATTACTACAGGTGGGACGAGCGTTGGCAAGAAGGATCACGTCATTCGTGCACTCCGGTCGTTGGGTGATGTCCGGTTTTACAGAGTTCGTGTCCGTCCCGGAAAACCGATTGCAGCTGCGACGATTCCAGACTACGATGCTGTCGTGTTCGCCGTCCCTGGCAAACCGGTCGGCGCACATATCATTGCGACGCTTGTCTTGCGGCCGTTCTTTACCGGCGTGACGTCTCTCCCGCAAGTGACAGCCACTGCCAGCGTCGGAGTCGACGTGCCCACTGAAGGGTTCGAGTACGCCATTCCGGTTACACTCAATGACGGCGTGGCAGAACCGCTCGGACACGAGAGTTCCCCGTTTTCGGTGTACGATGGCACATTCGATCCGAGCGTTCTCTCCTCAAGTACTCGGGCGACCCGTGCGGATGGATTCGTCTTGACAGAGTCAGGATTCGAGACAGAGGAATCAGTACGTATCGTCCCGTACACTGCGACCGAATGACGGGCGACAACGTTTCAGACGGGGAAGGCAGTCGTTCACACACATTCGACGATGAGAGACAGGTTATCGGCGGCGTCCTTCTCGCCGCCGGCAAAGGCGAGCGTTTCGAAGGCGGTAACAAACTTCTCACGCCCGTCGACGATGAACCCCTCGTCCGTCACTCAGTGCAGTCACTCATGTGCGCTAGTCTCGATGAAATCTGTGTGGTTGTCGGATACGATGCCGACGCAGTCCGCGATTCGCTCGTTGATTTCGATGTCTCGTTCCGGTATAATGCAGAGTACGCCGAGGGACAAAGTACGTCAGTTCGTGACGGGGTTGCGTTCGCTCAAGAACGAGATTGGGACGCGATCGTCTTCGCACTCGGAGATATGCCGTTCGTGGATTCCGAAACGATAGATGCTCTCTTGGATGCGTATCGGAGCGGGACGGGTACCATCGTTGCCGCGTCCTATGATGGAAAACGCGGTAATCCCGTTCTCTTCGGCGACAAACACTTCGATGCGCTTGCGACCGTGGCAGGTGACCGAGGAGGGCGGCGACTTATCGTAGAACACGAAGACTCCGTGCTAGTCGAAACCGATGATGCTGGCGTTACACGAGACATCGATTACGTGGATGACCTCAAGCGGTTCACCAAGTGAGTGTGTCCCAGTGTGAATCAGAGCCACTGTTTGTGGCAAACTGGTTGTGAGTCCACACAAACCATCTAATCTAGCTTCTCGAAGTCTATTGCTGCCGGTGTGCCAATTAATACCTAGATATATGGTAACGCAGCAAATATCCCACAGTCATGTCGAGTGAGAACTCCGACGTCGACATTATTTATGGAGTCGATGACAAACCACCGTTGTTCGAATCAATTCCGTTAGGGTTGCAACATATCCTCGCAATGATCCTACCAAACATAGCACCACCGCTTATCATCGCAGGTGCAGTAGGACTTGCAACAGGGCAAACAACGTTCCTTATTCAGATGGCACTTATTTTCGCCGGACTTGCGACGATTGTGCAAGCGATTCCAGTTGGCCCAGTTGGCGCACGTCTCCCCATCGTGATGGGAACGAGTTTCGCATTCGTCGGCGGTATTATCGGCGTTGCGACACAGTACAGCCTCGCAGCAGCCTTCGGTGCGTGTGTAGTCGCAGCCGTTGTCGAGATTTTCATCGGCTGGAAGTTTGAGTGGTTCGAGTCATATTTCACACCACTCGTGAATGGGTTGATTGTTGTGATTATCGGCCTCTATCTCATCCCAGTTGGAATGGACTACCTTGCTGGCGGCGTCAACGCCTCAAACTACGGTGCCCCAGTTAACCTCGCTGTCGGTGGTCTTGTGTTCGCTGTCGCAATCGGGCTTAATCAGCTGTTCTCAGGCTATCTTCGAATCCTCAGCCTGCTGATCGGCATCGCTGTCGGCTACGTTGCTGCTGCGATATTCGGCCTTGTTGACTTCTCCCCCGTTGCTTCAGCAGGGTGGTTCGCCTATCCGGTTCCGCTTAAATTCGGTATCGAGTTCAAACCGATCCCAATTCTCATTCTGGGGGTGTTGTACATAACCACCTCAATGGAAACGATTGGACACATTTCTGCAATTACAGCCGTCGAAGACCGCGAACCGGAGGAGTCGGAACTGAAAGGCGGCCTTATTGCAGATGGGGTAATGAGTGGCCTAGCGGGTGTTTTCGGGGCCTTCCCGAACACGTCCTTTGCACAGAACGTTGGTGTCGTTACGTTCACTGGAATCATGAGTCGGATCGTTGTCGCCATCGGGGGTGTGATCTTGGTGCTGTTTGGTTTCGTTCCAAAGGTAAGTGCAGTGTTCGCGACAATGCCAAACCCGGTTCTTGGCGGTGCAACACTCGTCATGTTCGGAATGGTGCTATCAAATGGATTCAAAATCCTCAATGACAACGTCACGCTCAATCAGCGGAATATGGTAATTATCGCTGCATCCATCGGCGTCGGTCTCGGTGTTGCCACTCGTCCTGACGTCCTTCAGCAACTCCCGAAGCAAGCGCAAACGTTCTTCGGTGAAGCTGTTGTGATGACTGCGTTAATTTCGCTTATCCTTGATAACGTCGTCCCCAAGGATACCAGTCACACTCAGCAAGATACCGCTGACGAGAGCACTCCACAGGATTTCACTCCCACCTCCTCTACTGATCCCGACGACTAAAACTGCTCTCGTATTTTTCGCCCATTGAATCGGATGGTAACAGCGACGCCTGAAAGTGTGGAGACGTTCCATCTATCTGTATTATTTGACTTTAGTCAACATCATATGAAGATAGTAACCCTTCTCCACTGAGCAAAACAATACCAAGAGCTATCAAACCCATACTTGCAATTTTTATTTCGAATATAATCTGCCCGACTGAAATGCCCGGATTTGGATTAGTAGGAGTTCGAAAGAATACCCAGAGCAACCATGTCCACCCAAGTATAATGCCTATCAAAGAACCTGGAAGTAACCAATTCTGCTGGATTTGCTCAGTAATCGGTGTGGATTGTTGCGTCTTTTCGTGTGATCCTTCAGGCTTATACTGATGTGCTTTCGATAGATGCGGCTGTAATATTGTATAAATGCCCAGCTCTACTGTCACCGCCACTGCTATCACGGCCGGAATTGCAATCAGACCCATCCCATACGCTTGATAAAAATAGATCGAGCTCCCTATGCACAACGCTACAAGAAACCCGAGATCTCTCTCGCTGAATGTATCTCTAAGAAACTCGGTGAGAGAATCATAGTTTCCCGAGGGATGGTTCATCGTAGGTTTCGTGAAGCAGTCATCATAGTTAGCTTTTTTGACCATGAAGTTTGATCGGTTCTGTCGGACTGATGACGCTGGTACGGCGGTATGGTGACGGCCTGCGAGCAGTGGATCAACGGTTTGCCCAGCTCATGAGAGACTGGTATTTAGGTGGATGGCAGTTAGCTTATTTGTACCCGTTTCTGAAAAACGCCACGTGAAATGAATGGTGAAGAGATACCTTATCCCAAAACATTTTACACACCCCTTTCGTGAAATACTGTAATGAAGCACTTAGAGAGCGTTGCAGTCGATGAACTCCAGAATGCGCTCGATGACGTGGATGACGTTCACGCAACGAAACGGCTCATGGTCGCGATTGCCTATAAGCAGGGTGTCTCACAGACAGATCTAGCCGAGTGGTATGGGCTCTCTCGCAAGACAGTGTACAACTGGCTTCAACGATTCGAAGATGACTCAATCAAGAACGCTGCCAGTGATAAGGATCGCCCCGGTCGCCCGCCAAAACTCGATGACAAAGAGCAATCTGAAGTCTCCCAACTACTGCAAGAGTCACCTGCAAACGCCGGATACGGCGCTGATGAATGGAGTGTGTCTCTTGTTCAAAAAATGTTAGATGAGCAGTTCGGCATTACATATTCGCGTACTAGCGCCTATCGACTCCTCGATGAGATCGAGTAATCTATTCTGAACCACCTTTTGACAGCGAGAGAATCTCGCCATTGCCGGCGGGCGTGAATCGCGTCACTCCACCACGCAAACTACCGACTACGACACGGCCACCACTCGCCGTAATTTGACCAATTAAGCCACTTCATACCCTGGACACGAGTGCAATTCACGGGGAGAGAGCCCAGCTGAGAAACCGCTGGTTGATGACTCGCCGCGACGCGGGGCTCCCGTGGCGGAGCCACCAAGACACTAGCGTGACCGAGGCCGCCCACGGCGAGGGCGACGCCAGAGACCACGCTGGCGCACACGTCTTGCAACCTCCACTCGGTCACCGACCGAGTGTTCCACCTGTGGTGGAAGCCCCGCCGTTCACGGCGGGCGAGGACGTCACTTGTCCTCGAATCCACTGATCTGCTAATAGAGAGCGAACCGCTTTTCTGCTGGTTAGATAAACGAATTTCATGGAACAGCTTCGCAAGTCACTGCACGAAGCACCGATTATCGACAAAGATGGGTATCAGTATCTCGTTCATCCGATTAGTAATGGTGTGCCAATGCTCGATCCTGCATTGCTGCGGGAGGTCGTAATCGGAGTTGCGCGTGCGGCAGACTTAGACGTCGACAAAATCGTTGCTCCGGAAGCGATGGGCATCCACATCGCGACCGCCCTCTCGCTGCAGACGGATATTCCCCTTGTGGTTATTCGCAAGCGATCGTACGGCCTCGAAGACGAAGTGGCACTTCATCAGACGACTGGTTACTCGGAATCGGAGATGTACATTAACGATATCGACGAAGGTGACCGTGTGCTCATCGTCGACGACCTGCTGTCGACGGGTGGAACACTGGCGGCTATTTGCGACGCTCTCGACGATATCGGCACGGAAATCGTTGACATCGTAGTCGTCATCCGAAAAGTGGGCGAGACCGCGCTTGACGAGACTGAGTACGAGGCGACGAGTCTTATCGATATCAGCGTTGACGACTACAAGGTTACGATTCACTAAGATGACCATCCTAGGGTCGGTGTAGATATCGGTCAGATGTCTGACTGCGAGTGTGCTGAACTCGGTGGCTTTCCCTGTTGGGTGTGTGTGCGAACCGGACGATGTGACCTCTCGGTCGAGTAGCGGGGTATCGAGTGCCCGTTCGCAATGCTTCCAGCGAATTTATCTGCCCCGTGAGAGGGTGCCGGCGCATCGATGGTGAGTTGCATGCTGTGAATTCTGTCGAAGGAGTTCGTCGGCGAGGTGAACCAATGCACCAGCTAATCTACGCACTCGTTGAAGCACCGACTACAGATGACGCCCTCGCCAGCGGAAAGGCAACATTCGACCGACTCGTTGGCGCAGGTCCCGATAACGCGGCCGTCTTCGATTACTACGTGGCATTCGATGAGGAGAGTTCGACCGTCGCAGGCAAGGCTCGATGGGGTGAATTGCCGGTCGTGGCACCGGTCGATTCAGCCGACGGTGAGGAGCTGGTAGAGCGTGGCTGGACGGCAACCAGACAGGAGTTCGAACGGAATCTCGACCGAGTGCGAACGGCGGTCAACGAGTTCAGTACTGACGAACTCATGCACGACACAGAGCTCGCTCGGCACGCCTGCTACAATCTCGGCGCGTACCGTGGGCCGTCACTCTTCCTCTACGATGCATTCGGTGGGGCGATTCGGCATCGGGGACAACTCGATCGTGTCCTTGCTGCAGATGAGCAGCTGTGGATCATCCCAGCGGACGTTCACTATTAACACCGTGCCCAATGCAGAAATCGAACCGAAGCATCTTTTTGTGATACGTGCGTATCACAGCGTATGAGCACTGACAGCGACGCCGGTTCAGACGGGGAAATGGAAAAGATCAACGTCCGGGTACCACGCGCGCTACTCGCCCAGATTGACGAGGTTTGGGAACAGCGTGGGTATGCGAACAAATCCGAGTTCATCCGCGACGCGCTTCGTGACGCGGTTACTCCCTCAGCACAGTTGTCTGAGGAGGCACTCCAACATCTTGCCGAGAGTCGTGACCAGCGAGAACAGGGTGAGACCGTGTCGCACGACGATGTGAAGGAACATCTCGGCATCGATGACTGATATCGAGTGGACACCAAAAGCACTCGAACTGCTCGAAGGACTCGATCCGAAGCCCAGGAACGGCTAGTCAAGAAGCTCGACGAGGCAAAAGACTGGACGTCCCATCGCCTCGAAAAGCTCACCGGCTACCCCTACTACAAGCTACGCGCTGGTGACTACCGTGCCATTATCACGTGGAATCGGGACGACGATGTTCTTATCGTCGAAGCCGTGGGGCATCGGCAAAATATCTACGACCGTCACCTCCCACCGTAACTCGTCGAGAGCTCAAACGTGCCCACTCAAATTGTACCCGACAGCACTCGCTGACTACGAGCGGTGATCGGTGAACTGAGCAATGGCCCTCCCACACGAGTCGAATGAGGAGAGCGTTTTTTACCCCCTGTAGGGTACGGGGGCAGACAGAGACCCTCGCGGAGTACACATGACTGAGTCCAACCCAGTACCAGAGACAGACGTCGAATCGAACCCAAAGCGCGAGGCATCACCTGAGACGGAGTACGTCGAACGGACTGACGTCGGCGTCTCACTCACGGTGAAGCTCACGCGTGGCACTGGCACCCGTGATCAGGACACGATCACGGCCAAAGTAAAGGCGACAACACTAGACGAAGCGCGGGACGACATGAAGACGCTGCGGGCGTACATCAACGATCTCGCCGCGGACGTGCGACAGATTCAGCCGGAGGACGAGACCGAGTAGCGTCCCCGAGAGCCGGGTTTCGTTGTCGCTGTCGTTCCGTTCGACCCAGACCGATAATCACCCCAACTAACGTTCCCGGCAACGTTGTGTTCGATATGTGCTGTCGAGACCGAGAGCTGGTGACTTGAACGATCAACAACGAGGCCGAAGAGATTGTTCGTCAGCCGCACCTCTGTAATGGCGACGTGAGTACTGTTCCATACCGTGATTCCTTCGGCGTTCTTCCACGCATCGGTATTCTGGATCGTGATATCAGAGCCATTGGCGACGTGCACACCGCGATTCCAGCCCGTCGTTTTGACTGACCGAACGGTTACATCAGTCACGCCTCGAGGGTGCGAGACGGAAATCGCCGTGGAATCGGTGGCGCCATTCCCACGAAGCGTATGGCCCCGTCCTTGCAGCGTGACGTGGCTTTCGTTGACTCGAATACAACTATCCGACAGTTTCCCGCCCTGAATATCCTGCGTCAATTTATACGTTCCCTCGTGTGAGATGACGGTACAGTGCGAGACGGGCTGGGGCTCGTCCTGTGTCAGGCCATCGGTGGAGGGATGGTGAATCATGAGACTGGTGGCTGCGAGGAGCACCCCAAGCGTCAGGACGACAACCACCCATCGTGTAAGGGACTGGCGGAAAGGGGTGGGAACCATTAGCAGTGAGTGTGAAAGAAGAGGAGAAAAATCGTCTGGCCACCAAGTGACTTTTGTCCCTCATTTTAGTCTGGGTAACGACACTTGGCATGTGTTACGGATTCCGATTCCTGTCTTGAAAATGAGATTCGTTTCTTATCGGTCATGGGCCAGAAGTACCAAGTGGGTATCCATCTTTCCACAAAAGGAGAATCGATAACGAGCGAGGAGAGTCACCGGATATGCAACCACGTTCTGAGGGGCCAAAGCTGGCATTTTTTCTCATCATAACGGGAATACTACTTGTCGGGGTGACATTCGGTGCTAGTTGGGCACTTGCACCGAACACGACGAAGATAACATCCCAAACCAATACGACGATCCTTGTTGGGGTTCAGGGCCCAGGCTGGGGTGGGAATGTGACCGCCCTCGACAACAATGGCAGTGTGCAGTGGAGCATCGGGGACGCAATCAGTTACCAAGGCGTTTCGTATCTCGACAATGGAACAGTATTAGCGACCTATGCCGACAAATATCGGCGGTGCGGCCCGTACACGCCGCCCTGTAAACGAACAGGCGTTCGGTTCATCGACCTTCAATCAAAGCCGACGGTCTCCAGTGAGTGGAGTTATCCAGTTCGCACGAGGAAAGACAGCGAAGTTCACGACGCAGAGATGCTTCCCTCAGGAGAGCTCCTTGTCGCGGACATGGAGTACGAGAGCATCTACACGAATAACCTTTCAACCGGACAGCAAACGTGGGTCTGGAACGCAAGTCAGTATTATGACGCCCCGTCAGACCCCACAAAAACCGACTGGCTCCATATCAATGACGTCGATCGAATCGGACAGGGTCGATATCTCGTCTCAGTCCGGAACACGAATCAACTCATCATCGTCGAGCGCGGAAAAGGGGTCGTTGAAGTCATAAACAAGGATCGCGATCCAACACTACTCAACAAGCAACACAATCCCCATTGGCTTGGGGATGGAGCCGTCGTCGTAGCGGACTCGGAAAACAATCGCGTGGTCGAACTGCACAAAAACGAGTCGACGGGACGGTGGGAGGAAGCGTGGGTCGTGTACGAAGTCGATGGAATCCCTCTCGATTGGCCACGCGACGCCGACCGCCTCCCCAACGGCCACACGCTGATCACGGATAGTCGAAACAACCGCGTGGTCGAGATACGGCAAAATGGAAGCGTCGTCAACAGCTATCAGGTCCCGAATTTGCCGTATGAGGCCGACCGAGTGCCGTACGATGAATCGTTCGGACAACCCTACGGAGTCGCGGGGTCGGACAATGAGTTCGGTGAACAAAGTTTGGATATCCCAGTTCTTACCGTACTGCTTGCAGGCGCCCAGCACGTCGTTCCGCTTCCATTTTGGGTCTCCGAGTTACATGTCTTCGCAGTGCTTGTCGCCGTTAGCCTGTGGGTTGTGGCTGGGGTGATGCTGTTAAAAGCGTGGTGGACATCGAGAGCATCGACCTGAGCTGAGACAGTCTGCAATACAAACGGTTCCGGCGCGCGGTGCAGACCGCAGGTGTGGTGCTCAAACTCCCCGACGCGTCATCGGTGAGGTCGTTGGCCCAGACACAGACATTGTTCAAAAAGCGCTCGACATTGAGTGGTTCTGATGTCCAGAATTACGGGCAATGTTGAGAGAAGGAACGCTTCAAGTAGCGGGGGCCATGAGCAGGAGCTAATGCATCCAACGACGCAGTCATTCGTTGAGCGCATCCGAACCCAATTTGGAATCGATGTCGACGTTTGTGAATTCGAGAAAGGGACGAGTACGGCAGCGGATGCAGCAACAGCAATTGGATGCGAAGTTGAACTCGCGAAGAACTGGTACGAGGGGCGTGTCTCGGTTGCTGGGACCGGGTGGTCGACCATCCACGTCCCTGAGCGCGGTCGGTAGTGGGAGTAGCTCACGAAACAATCTCTTTTCTTTTTTGTGTGCCAGACCGACCCAGACCCCACCGCCCCACCCTCCGCTCCGTGCTCGCTTCGCTGTGCGCGCAGCCACGACCACATACTGGTGGTTACGACTGGTGCAGACCATCAATGGAAGACACCATCCTCCCCGCCTCGTTTTTCCGCGCCGGAAGTCGGCGGAGGCGCACAGGATGGCTCCACAGGACGCCCCCGGCTACCGACTGCATCGCGCGCTCAGCAACCTCAACAGTAGGATGAAGTCCTGTATGCGGATCTCAGTGGACTCAATCCAATCGACACGTAGCTATCAGACACTTCTGAGTGAAATGTTCAATCGTTCGCTAATTCGATTTGATAGCTGGTCGCGTCGAATTCGTGTATATAACCGTTTCCGTTGAATGTATTCTGCAATCGATTCTATTGACCGAATACTTTTGCATGCCACTCGCCAACTGCGTGTATGAGTTCGTTCGCACCGTCTCCCGACGCTGTTCTCGCGGAACTCGACGGCCTCGGGCCGCCTGGCACCCCGGTAACCACGCCGGAAGTCGCCGAGCACTTCGACTGTACGAACCGGACGATCTACAACAGACTCGAAACGCTTGTCGAGGACGGCGTCATCGAGACGAAGAAGGTCGGCGCTCGTGGGCGGGTGTGGTGGCAGCCCGTCGGTGATGACGAACCCACCGAACACGATTCGGGGGCGACCGTCACCGAGTCGACGTTCCGACAACTGTTCGAGAACGTCCCTGGGCTCTACCTCATTGTGGAACCCGAGGACTACGAGATCGTCGCTGTGAGCGACGCCTACCTAGACGCGACGATGACCGAGCGGGCAGAAATCATGGAGCAGACGCTGTTCGAAATCTTTCCCGCCGACCCCGTCGACCCGAACCCAGAAGGCCCGCCCCGGTTACGGAAGTCACTCGAACGAGTGAAAGCAGAGCAAGAGACCGACGTGATGCCAGTGACGTTCTATCCGATCCCTCGCCCCAACTCCGAGGACGACGAGTTCGAGGATCGCTGGCGGACCCCGACGAACGCGCCCGTGGTCGACGAATCAGGAGACATTAATTACATCATCCACCGCGTCGAGGACGTCACGCCGGTCGTCCGCCAGCTCCAGGCCGACGGCGGCGAGGCGGTACTCGACCGCCTCGATACCCGCGACTCCCATCTCGCGACGGACATCATGCTGCGCGGCCAGGAACTACATGAGGCCAAAGAAGCCGCCTACGACCGACTGCGCGAGAGTGAGAAGCGCTATCGTACACTGTTCGAGTCAGTGCCCGTCGGTGTCTTCGTCTGTGGTAGCGATGCAGTCATTCAAAACTACAACCGCCGCGCAGCACAGCTTTGGGGTCGGGAACCGACGATCGGTGATCCCGACGAACAGTACTGCGGATCGCAAGCTCTCTACCGTCCCGACGGGACGCAACTCCCACACGAAGAAAGCCCGGTCGCTGAAGTATTAGAAGATGGACAACCTATCCGCAACGTGGAGGTTTCCGTCGAACGGCCCGACGGGTCGCGCATCCCCGTGACAGTCAATTTCACCCCGTTGAAGGACGCCCAGGACGAAACCACCGGAGTCATCACGACGTTTAACGATATCAGCCAGCGCAAGCAACGGGAACGGTTATTGGAGGAACAAAAAGAGCTGCTGGAACGGATCGCGACAGAGGTTCCACTGGAGAAGTGTCTCTCCGCACTGTGTGGCGCTGTCCCGAGGCTCAGTCAGGGCGTCCGAGCGAGTATCATGCTCGCTACCGACGACCGCGACTCGTTTCAGCGCCCCATCGCCCCAGACCTGGACTCATCGTGGGGAGAGGGGCTCGAAGATGCACCGATCAACGACCTCATGATCGGCACATGCGGAGAGGCGGTGTTTCGCGGCGATGGCGTCATCTGCGAAGACGTTACCACTGACGACAGATGGTCAGAGGAATGGCGTGAACTCTGCGTTGCAAACGATGTGCTCGCTGGGCACTCAGAACCCATACGAGACGGGGACGGCGAGCCCGTGGGCTCGTTCATGCTCTGTTTCGACGAGCCACGCACTCCGAATGAGTGGGAACACCGATTGGTGGACTTCGCCACCTATATTGCAGGTATCGCGGTCGAGCGCCAGCAGTCGCGGCAAGCACTCAGACAGACCAACGATTCCCTTGAACGCCTCAACGACGCGTGTCGCGAACTGATCGACGCCGATACAGAGGAGATTAGCGACCGCGCCCCGGCACTCGCACAGGACGTCCTCGACGCCGACTACGTCGCTCTGTGGCGCTACGACGATCGGACTGGAGATATCTACGAGCATACCCGACACACGAGTGCCAGCCTCGACCCCCAGGCAGTCGAACTCTCCGACGAATTTTCCGACCAGGTCTGGCAGACGTTCATCGGCGATGATGCCGATGTTGATAACGATCTCGGTCGCCCCCTGTGTACGTCATCGGAGTCGCGGCTGCGGAGCCGGGTGCTCGTTCCGCTCGGAAGACACGGCGTCATCTGCGCTGGGTCGACACACACTCGGTCATTCGATGAGCGGACAGTCGACCTCATGGAGACGATTGCCGCGACCGTCGAGACAGCGTGGAATCGCGCCGACGGTGAACGGGAGCTGAAACGGAAAAACACGGAACTAACGCGTCTCGACAATCTCAACACGCTCATTCGGCAGATCGACCAGGCGCTCGTCCAGGCCGACTCGGTCGACGGAATCGACGAAGCCGTCTGTGACCGGCTCGCGGAATCTGCGCTCTTCGAATTCGCCTGGATCGGCGAGTTCGACGCCGATAGCGACGGGGTCGAACCGCGCGCGTGGGCGGGAATCGACAGCAGTTCGCTGGCAGATCTCACGGTCGAGGGCGACAGACCAGGAACCGATGGGAATCCCTTCGCGTCCGCGATTCAGATGCGGGAGACACAGGTTATTGATGACATCGCAACTGACGCGCGGGCTGCCCCCTGGCGCGAGGTCGCTTTGGAACTGGGAGCACGCTCGTGTCTTAGCATCCCGCTCGTGTACAATGAGTTTGTCTACGGCGTCCTGAAGGTCTACGACGGAACTCCGCAGTACGACGAGCGCGATACTGACGTGCTGGCGGAACTTGGGCAGACAATCGCCCACGCGATCCACACCATTGAAACCAGAGAAACCCAACGGACGGATAGTGTGATTGGACTCACACTCCGCTCGGAGGGCGCAGAAACCCCGCTGTGTCGCCTCGCCCGAGAAACGGGCTGTGCAATCGAGTTCGAGGGGTTCGTGCGAGAATCGGACGGCGAGATGACCGTGTTCTTCACCGCGACGGATATTGTATCCAGTGAGCTGTTAGCTGCCGGTGAGAAGTCGCTCGCCATCGAGGAACTGCACCATCTCACTGACCGTGACGAGGGCACCATGTTCAAAGCGCAGCTGGCCGATCCGGTGCTCCTCTCACACGTCCTCGACCGGAACGCAACGGTTCGCTCGCTCTCCATCGATGCGGGAACCGCGACCGCCGTCATCGACCTCCCGGAGTCGGCTGACGTCCGCGAATTTGTCGAAACGATTCAGCAAACGGTTCCCGATCTCGAACTCCTTGCTCGACGCACACGAACCCGCTCGCCCGAGATAGAAGGGACGCTCCAGAGCGTGTTCGAGAACCGCCTGACGCCCCGCCAGCAGGAAATCCTCCAATTGGCCTACCGGAGCGGGTTCTTCGAGTCGCCCCGCGTGCAGACGGGCAAGGAACTCTCCGACGTGCTCGACCTCTCACAGTCGACGTTCAACTATCACCTTCGGGGTGCTGAGCGCAGCATCTTCGAGGTGGTGTTCGACCCCTCATGAAGAGCAGTTTTTGTTGAAAGATGTTCCCATCTAATTATTGCGGGTTGAGCTATCTGCATCGAAAACTCGTGATTTTATATCATTCCCTGAATATGTGGAGAGCCAGTGGATAGACGAGGCACACATAATGGTCTGCCGGTAATCATTTGCTGTGATTAGCATCGCAATAGTGCGATTGAATCTGCCTAACGTTCGCACTACTCCGAGGTGTTCCTTTCCTCGCTGTAATTGGAATTGGGGGGTATGACCATCGACCGGCAGGGAACCGATTCAGGCGGCCGCACGTACGCAGCCTGGTCTTCTCCTCTAGAGGAAGAAGTGCCTACCGAGATGCTCAGTATCCTGAGCCAGCCTCACAACCGACACATTCTGCTGGCCCTCCTGGAACAAGACGCCCCGATTAGGGTGGATGAACTCACAGCACACGTTGCAGCAGCCAGCACGACCACGAACAGTACCGGGAGGACAGAGAATTACGAGAACAGATACTCCGAATCATGATCGCGAACAATTCGTCATCACCGCCGTCGCTGGATCGGTTTCTGGACATCCTTGCGAATAAGTACCGTCGGCGACTGCTCGTCGCACTGCTCGAGCATAACCCACAGGACGACGACGATCCACAGATTCCTGCTGACGTCGACCTCGAGGATGATGAGGTAGAATCGCTCCAGATTCAGATGAACCATACGCACCTCCCTAGACTCGAAGACGCCGGGTTCATCGAGTGGAATCGAGATACAAACGCAGTACGGAAGGGGCCTCAATTCGATGAGATTCGCCCATTGCTGGAGTTGATGCAGAACCACGCTGACGAACTCCCCGACGATTGGCTCTGAGTAATTCACCCTGTGGCGGGCATCGCAGAAGACGATGGTTCGTGAGGGTGAGACGGTGGAGTTGCGGTCAGTCGTCACAAACTGGTACGAGGGGCGCGTCTCGGTGGCCGTGATCGGGTGGAGCGACATTCACGTCCCCGAGCGCGGTCGGTGGTGGGACGCATAGTCGGCTGATATAGCCCTCTTTTTTGTTAGGTGCCGAACCAACCCAGACCCCACCGCCCCACCCTCAGCTCCGTGCTCGCTTCGCTGTGCGCGCAGCCACGACCGTACTACGAAGACGGTTGATTCGAGTAACGGAGAGTGAAACTCGATGATACACGCTTCACAGCGGGGAATGACTTCGGGTCATAGTTAACCAGCATCTTCGCCGGTTGGTTGAGTGAGCTTGGAATTCGGTAAAGTCCGATAATTGAGGTCAGTTGCGAAATCAGACCTCAATTTACCTCGATCTTTTTCATAATGACTGCAAGGCGAAAACCCGCGCCTTTAGGCGTGTGTCGATATCGCCCGGTTTCTGAAGCAAGCACGAAATAATGACTTCAAAGCCGACCGGATATTGATATGAACTTTTTATGAATTTGGATACACAGAGTATCTATGGAGAGTGAGGATATCCGCCAAATACCTCAGAAAGGAGGGATAGAAACATCTGCAGCGACGATAGAGGTGCCAGTTCCAGAAAAAACCCAGATTTGTACAGACATAAGGCGACGGATAGCCTCATCCAAATTTTAATAGACTGGCCATTCGACGAGTACATGGTTCGAACCCCAGACTAGTCCCGAAAGTCACTGCTCGATCGATACCGTTCACAGCCATTTTTCGCCCCCTGACGGGTGCGGGGCGCATTGCACGTGCCTCGCGGAGATACAATGTCCAGTGACGACCACGTCCTCTCTCAACGGACATTCACATATCGTGTCGTAAAGCGCGCTCAGTACGAAGCCCACGAGTTTACAGTTGATACGAGGGGTGTCCGTGTTCGGAATGCGAGTCACGCGAACCCGGACGACCACGAGTATCTCGTTACTATTCGCGATGGAATCCCCGTCGCCTGTGAGTGCCCTGCGGATACACACTGCGATGGTGCGTGTAAACACCGGGTTGGCGTCGCTATTCGAACGCCACTCCTGAAAGCCGCAGCTGAGTACTCACTCGTCGCTGACGGTGGCACACAACCAAAAGACGGGTACGACCATTCCGGGGACGGTGAGGATACCGGTCAGACGTCAGACTGCGAGTGTGCTGACCTCGGTGGCTTTCCCTGTTGGGACTGTGTGCGAACCGGGCGACGCGACCTCCCGGACGAATAGCGGGGTATCGAGTGCACGTTCGCTTCTCTTAGAGAGGTTATCTGCGCCGCGAGAGGGTGCCGGCGCACAGATGGTGAGTTGCATGACGTGAATTCTGTCGAAGGAGTGCGTCGGCGAGGTGAACCAATGCACCAGCTAATCTACGCACTCGTTGAAGCACCGACAAAAGACGACGCACTCGCTCGTGGAAACGCAACGTTCGACCGGCTCGTTGGCGCTGGCCCCGAAGAGGCTGTCTTCGATTATTACGTGACGTTCGATGAAGAGGGTCCGACCGTCGCAGGAAAGGCTCGCTGGGGAGAGTTGCCTGTTGTAGCGCCAGTCGACTCAAACGACGGAGAAGCGCTCCTAACGCATGGGTGGACAGCAACCAGGCAGGAGTTCGAACGAAATCTCGAACGGGTGAAAGAGGCCGTCGACAAGTTCAGCACCGACGAACTCATGCGCGACAAGAATCTCGCCCGGCATACCTGCTACAAGCTTGGCGCGTATCGCGGGCCGTCGCTCTTCTTGTACGACGAGTTCGGCACCGCGATTCGGCATCGCGAACAACTCGATCGCGTTCTCGATACAGACGACCGGTTGTGGATCGTGCCGGCAGACGTCCACTACTGAAGAGACGATCGGTTGAAGAATCTCTGTATGAGCTGCACAAAGAGACTGAGTTGAAGGTTGAAAATATGCCGTTCACCCTCGTTTTTTACACACAAGTTTCTGGACGAGCCGTTCGTATACCCCGTATAAAAACAGCTATACCAATAGAGAAACAGAGTGGTACTACAGAAATGCCCACGAGAGAGCTGCCGGACGGTGCACCGGGAAAGTACGTACCGTCCCATCCGAATCCGTACTATTCACCGGAATCGCTCTCAGTAGAGCCGAAGCTTGAGATTTCCGATCAGACACGTGACCTCGTGGCCGATGCCGCGTATCAGATTGGCCGTGTTGACGGGATTAGCTCGACAGACGACTTTTCGGCAGTTCTCTACACCTCTCTCATTCGTATCGAAGCCGTCGAATCCGCGCGTATCGAAGGAGCGGATGTTGAGTATCAAGATCTCGAAGCGTATCACACACAACACTCCTCAGATGAGACTAACCCAACAATCGAAAAAGACCTCAAGGAAGCACTAAACTACGAAAACGCGCTGAACTACGGGCTCGACAGAATCGAGAGTGGGGATCCGATAACGCTCACACTTATCAAAGAACTTCACTCGATGCTCCTCGAAGGTGTCCGGAACGACGGTGACGTCGTCGGCGACTTCCGCGACCACATGGTTCATCTAACAAGTCCCCGGTCGGGACAACGCCCATTCGTCCCACCGACCCCGGAAGGCCTCAATGGACTCATGCAGTCGCTTGAGTCGTATATCCAGATGGGTGGGCAGTACCATCCACTCATCGACGCTGCTATCATTCACTATTTCTTCGAGACTGTTCACCCGTTTTCGGACGGCAACGGTCGGCTTGGTCGACTTCTCATTATCCTTTACCTGACGAGTGAAGGCTATCTCGAGAGTCCGTACATCTACCCGAGTGCATATTTCAATCGCCACAAAGTCGAGTACCTCGAGCGGATGCGTGCTGTAAGTGAAGAGGGTGCGTGGGATGAGTGGCTTACGTTCTTCATCGAAGGGCTTCGAAGCCAAGCCGAGACGTCGTATGACCGAACCCAACAGCTCCGAGAACTCCAAAAGCGGTACGAGAAAGAGTATCCTGGCAGTACGAACACGGACAAGTTTGCTCGTCAGTTGCTTCAGTATCCGTATTTCACGGCTCCAGACCTCGTGGAGTACCTCGATGTCTCACGTCGAACTGCCTATAAGATTGTCGACGATCTCGAAGCAGATGGGCTGATCGAAGAAGTGACTGGAAAGGAACGCGGAAAAGAGTACAAAGCGGTCGACGTATTCGATATTCTCGAGTGAGTTTTTGTGCCCCCGAGGGGTGCGGGGCACAGCAGATGTGCCTCATAGAGTATACATGACTGAACCCAACACAGTACCCAAGAGTGGAACTGAGACGAAACAACAGCGGAAATCAACAGAGACGGAATACGTCGAACGGAGTGACGTCGGCGTCTTGATCACAGTGAAACTGAAGCGGGGAACCGGAACCCGAGATCAAGATCAGATCGAAGCCAAGGCAAAAGGCAAAACGCTCGAAGATGCTCGCGAGGACATGGAGACACTTCGAGAGTACATCCACGAGCTTGCCGAGGAAATTCGACGGATTCAGCCAGGCGACGAAGACGAATAGCGTTTTTGTCGTCGACCAACTGGTCAGCGTTCGGGTCGGGGTGCATCTTCATATCGCTGCACGGCGTCCGTCTTTTCAACTTGTGAATAGATCGTGTGAAGCGTATCCTCCGCACGTAGTAGCTTATGGGCCTCAAGAAATCGCCGACCATCGTCACTCAGCCCGTAGAACTTGTACGGAAGGTCGTTCTGCCGGCGGTCGCTCGAGAGTACGACCTCTTCGACGATGTCCACGTCGATCAGGTGCTGAAGGTGCTGGCGAACCGTCGTCTGGCGCTTGCTTGGATTCACATAGTCCAGTTCCTTCAGTGTCGGCAGTTGTGCTGGGTGTCCCAGAATATCTTGGATCAAGGAGAACCGCGTTTCCTGGGTGACGACGTTCAACCGTTTGCGCTCACGGTCGAGATCGGCTGGTGATTGGTCTGAGTCGCTCATTATTTGTTGATGCTGGCACTTCATGCACAAGCGTTTCGCTTAGAACTACATCATCTTGGAGTGTATCGGTTTCTGATGATAGATATATCGTGAGTGATGGAACTGGTGAGTCGTTGCTCATCTCTGACGCTGGCCATTATGGAGTGGCACCTGAACGCGCTAAACGAGCCGGTGTGACTGCGCTCGTCGCTATACTTCTCTCCTATACATTCTCTCCATTACTCTGATTCTGCTCGGGTCGCCGGTGACACGAATCGTACTACGTGACAGAGTTGTTTTTCTGCCCCTGACGGGTGCGGGGCACTTCACATCGGAGTGTTCCAGAAAGAAATCATGGCGATACGTGACTCTGCAGCGGTGTCGTTCGACGACGCTGACACCCGACGCGACGAGATGCACAGCACCATCGAAACGTGGGTTGGGAAGCTAATCGACCTCGTTGACGAAGCAGTAGCGAGCGACGAGTTCCAGAAGTGGCTCGATACCCAATCACAGTTCCATGACTACTCACATCAGAACACACTCCTGATCAATCAGCAGTGTCCAGATGCGACGAAAGTAGCCGGGTACAACACGTGGCAGTCCGAATTCGACCGGCACGTCAAGGAAGGTGAACATGCGATTTGGATTTGGGCGCCGATCATCACGAACAAGTGTCCTGAGTGTGGGAATTCGCCTTCCTATCATGAAGCCAGTGACTGTGAGTACGACGAGACACCAGCAGAAGACTGGTCAAAGGGACTTGTTGGGTTCAAACCAACTGCCGTCTTCGACGTATCACAGACCGAGGGTGAGCCGCTTCCCGAACTGGACACCGAAGCGAATGGCGATGGCGAGACTCTCGTCCCTCCGCTCCTCGAGGCATCGGATGAACTCGGCGTTGATGTTCGCGTCGTCAATGATGATGAATGGGGATATGGTGAGGCAAAAGGCGTCTGCACCAAGCGGAATAGGTTGGACTGCCAGCCGGTCGTTGAGGTGAAAGCACGAGCGAATCACGCCGATCTTGCCGTGACGCTCGTCCACGAATACGCGCATGCACTGCTTCACTTCAATGTCGACGACAAGACTGAGCGATCGAAACGTGAAGTCGAAGCTGAAGCCGTGGCATACGTCGTCGGGCGGTACTTCGGATTAGATACGAGTGGGTCGGCATTCTATCTGGCCGCGTGGCAAGGTGACGACCCGGAGGTGATGCAAAATCGACTTGGGCGAATTAGTAACACGGCAGAAGAGATTATCGAGGTGATCGAAGTGTAGGTGAACTGCCTCGGGGTCACGCCCCGAGGTACTCGCCTCGAATATCTGTAGAAGAAGCGCATTCACGATAATCCTGGATGGTGTGACTGCAGTCACGCGTATTTCGTGGCTCTCATCAGCAGATAGTCTTCCCGTTCAATAATTTGGAGATGTGAGTGAACTGCCTTGGGGTTTGACCCAGAGATACTTGCCTCGTATCTCTGTCGAGCTTTAGCCGACGTATATAAATAGAGTGCCGGTATCAATATAAACTTTAAGTGAGAAGACAAAGAGAGTCTTAGCTATGGAAAGTAGTGCGAATATTGATTCGTGGGGTGGATCGAAACTCATCCTCGATATACCTACGCAGGACACGAATCTATTCAAGAGCCAAACAGTCCACGAGATACTCTCATTTTTATGCCGCTATCACACTGACGAGTTTTCCATTACGGAACTAGCGGATGCCGTGGACTACTCACAACCAACCATCTCGAAGGCCGTCGGTATCTTGGTCGCTAACGACCTCGTTGTCGCCCGGCGTGAAGGGAACACCAAGCAGATACACATCAATCGTGGGCGATTGTCGCGTCCGGACGACCCCCTCGCGCTCGCCTGCGGCAAGCCGCAGGACTCGCATCCTGCACGTGAATTCGGCTGCTGTCTCCCAATCGAGCCGTCTTTTCCCATCAGCTAGCGATGGAAAGAGAGACCGACCCCGACTACTCCTCAGATTGCGTTTGATTCTATCGATATTCGTTTGTAGGACCTCTATATCCCGAAAACGTGGAAGATAAGACTACAGTGGGTAAAGAGGGGCAATGATGCGTGTTTATAGCCGAATTGGAGAGCGAAGAAGGGCTTGAGCTCGTCTTCAGCCTCAACTGGCGCTCATTCATCGGTAATTGGGTGGTCGTTGCAAAGTGTAGAATTGTACGGATGACACACGAACGAGTGGGCGCTCTGACGATTACTCTACCGTTTTCGTCGACAAAGTCGAGTCGACTGCTCAGTCCTAATCGAAAGCAAGCAACGAGATAACTCAACTGTCGACTAGAAAACTATCAGAGTGGTGTCGTATTTCTGGGTGAGACTATGGAGGGGTGCAGCAGGCGGAATCATGCCCCGTCGACAAAATCTAGCGGCAGTGAGCAGCGCTTTGTCCCAATGAATATTGTGTATTATGTACAAAACAGGATGCCATATGTCCTGGGATTTGGATTTACGTGGACCTACTCACTGCATTCACCAAACCCCTCGTCATCGTCGGCTTCCTCCATACCAAGCCCGGCGGCCCATTCCGTTTGATTCTCGAGCAGTCACCGAACTCGAAATTGTAGACGCAATCCCGGAACAATCGCAGGCACTCTCCATTCCAGACTATCCCTTCGACTAAACGTCGATGGAACCAGCGATGTTCGACGGAATCGACGTCGAGTTAGATGTTGGTTATCCGCTGATGGGCTTCGTTGAGGGCCGCGTCGTCCTCGGGGAGGAGTGCGACGACGGAATAGTCGGCATAGTCGCTGAAGTACTCGACGAGAGAGGCAATCCGGTCGGAGTCGATGGCTTCGAGCGAGTCAAGCACGATGAACGGCAGCGTCTCGTACACCTCATGAACGAGGTAACCCGCGAGCGCGAACATCAAACCGGTCACTTCGCGTTCGCTCTCGGACAGGTGGTCGACCGTGTCCTCGTATGCTGTTCCCGCTTCCGTCTGTCGGATGACGTGAAGCTCAAACTTGGTCTGTTCGACTTTGCGACGACCTTCGCGCACTTCGCGTTCGACCCGCTCGATCCAGATTCGGTCGATGTTCTCGTACTCTAGAAGGTTCAGTACCGTCTCCATGTTCGTGTTGAACTCCTCGACGGCCTGTTCTTCGATCTGGTCGATCTTCGTCCGATAGTCGACCAGTTCCTCGGATACTGACTCACGCTCAGATTGCAGCGCCTCTCGTTCCTCGAGCATCTCCTGGATGGACTTGATCTCGGACTCGACGTCCTCGAGGTCCTCACGGAGTTGGCCGAGTTCGAACTCAAGCTGGTTGGTCTCCTTGTGTTTGTCAAGGGTCTCTTCGAACTCGTCGCTCTCGAGCGACTCGACCTCTGTCTCCAGTTCGTTCAATCGGTCCTCTAACTCCGCGCGGTCATCCCGGAGATCCTCGACGCGCTGTTCTCGATTTTCGATTTCGTCGTCGATCCCTTCGAAGCGAGTTTCAAGTTGCTCTCGTCGTTCTCGATTTTCGCGTAGGGTTTGCTGGCGATCTGTCAATTCTTCGAGTTCGTCGTTGATTTCGCTGACGGTTTCGAGTTTCTGCTCGCGGAACTCACAGAGTTGGTCGAGCGTCGTCTCGATCTGGCTCTTCTCGACCTCGCTCCCGCAAGTCCAGCAGGTCGTCTGCGATTCAACCAGCTGGTCGGTGATCGACCCGTCCGACGCCACATCTTGGTCCAATGCGTGACGAATGTCGGTCCGGTCATCCTCCAGCATCTCCTCGTTGAACTGTACTATGTTTTGGAGTTCACTGACCATGCTGTTGATGGTTCGCCGGCGTTCGCGGAGCCGGTTCAGCTCTTTTTCGAGATCGTCCTCGTTAACTGACTGAGCGTCCGGCAACGCAGAGAGTTCCTCCTCGACTTCTGCTCGCTCTTCAGTGAGGGATGTGATGCTCTTGGATTCGGTCTCGATATCTCGCCGGACGCGGTCAAGTTTCGAACGGGTCTCGCGGAAGTCGTCGAACTTTGATTCGACTTCCTTCTTCTCCTCACGACTCTCTTTGACCGTGGCGTCCAGCGACTCAAGTTCCGATTCGGCCGCTTTGAGTGCTGAACGCTTCTCGTCAATCTCGGTTTCGAGCTCTTCGCGTCGGCGCTCAAGGTCAGTGAGGCGACGCTCTTCGCTTTCGATCTCCCCGAGGCGCTCATCGATTTCACGTCGTTCGGTTTCAAGGCGCTCGATTTCGGCCTGAATCTCGTCAGTGTCGATCGGCCGCATGATAAGTCCGCGCAGGTCGTCGCCGCGTTCGATGGCCCGACGGGCTTCGTTACCTTCAAGCAAGAACGTGAACAGGTTGGCAAGTTCGGGGTCGTCGAGATACGGATCACCCGATAGCGAGATTGAGTCGCCGCTCCGAGTGAGCGTTCGCGTGTATCGGCGGTCACCGATTTGTAATTCGACCGCTCCGTTCTCGGCGTCACCTTTGAGCGATGCCTGTTCGCTTCCGAGCGCGAGCATGATCGCCTGCAACAGCGATGTTCGGTTCGTGGCGTTCCGCCCTGTGAGGATGGTCACCCCAGGTTCGAACACTGCTTCAGTTTCGGAGATGCCACCGATGTTATGGGCTTGAACCCGGACATCTCCTTCTTCGACCTGTTCTGTGCTCATAGGAGAAGCTTTGCGCGAACACATTTAACGGTATTGAAGGCTCCTGTACAGCACAGTACGGAACAAACGTCAGTGAACGTGCCGAAGATTCGTTCCCAGTATCGGGGGAGAAACTTCGGTGGAAACACTTCTAATGCTTGAATCGGAAACCCCGGTACGAATGACCGGAAGAGGACGTAATTGATCAGCTGTCTCCGAACGGCGTTGAACAGTGCCATCAGCTGAACAAAAACTGCTCCGAATGCAGTCGTGTCGTGGACGAACACCATCGTGGGTCGTTACTGGACGCCCCGGTTCGAACCCGTGACGTCAAAGAGACGGGTCTATTGTCAGTGAAAGATGAAACAGTAGGTGAGATGCGGGTCTGGAAAACCAAAGAACGTCAAGGGAACCGGATACGATAGCACGGGTCTCGTTGCAGCAAGATTTGATCGGCACTGTCTAGTTTAGCTCCTCCTCGAGAGGTGTTCGATTGTCGAGCGATTGATGCGGTCTCTGCTGGTTATAGTAATGCACAAATTGTTCAAGCCACTGCTGGACGCTCGGCCGACTGCCGACCCACGACGTGTGAAAGCGGTCGATGCGCATTTTAAGAGTGTGAAACCATTTTTCGATCAGGTTTCGCTCGGTGTAGTCAAGCTGACCGTTCAATCCAATTCGAAAGAGGGCAGTCCGATAGCCGTAGCCATCAACGAGAAACACCGCGTCCGAGAGATCGTGTTTCTCGGCCAACTGTCCGAGAAACACAGCCGCTTGATCAGTGCCATGCCGATCAAACACGTCGATACCGAGCAGCAACTTTGTTTCGGTGTTTATTGCAGCGTACACCCAAGACCACTCGCCGTTAATCTTGACAGCGGTTTCGTCCACCGCGACCCGCGTCGGCGTTGCCGACGGCGGGTCAGAAACGCTGTCAGCCAGCCGATGCACCCACTGAAAAATTGCCTGGTGTGACCGTTCTACGTCGAACAGCGCTAGAATTGCTTTTGTCTCTCTGAGAGAACAACCGGTCGCATGGAGCCGGACGGCGAACACCCTGACGGGCGTCGCCGTCCGTTCATTCTCCCAAGTTTCTTTTAAATCCGCGTCTAAGCCTTTACTGAGCAGGTTTGCGAGCATCTCTAGACAAGTTACTCAACAACCTGCTCGTTCCTCAAACTGGCTCAACTAGACAGTGCCATTTGATCATATATATCATCGTATTGAACGACCTGCTTGAAGAGTAAACCGCGTCCCGATACGCTAATCACACTGGGTGAACGTATCGCCGCCTCCGTCTTCGATTCGCTAGTCTCCGAACGAAGCGGGCCGTCTCCGTAGAAAGCCGAACGACGACTTCTGGCAGGGTTTCTCACATACGGAACTCGTCGAGTGCATCGCGGTTGAGTTCGACCCCGTGGCCGGGACGCTGCGGGAGTTGAATCATCCCGTCTTCTGGTTCGACGGGGTGTTCCAGAACGTCGTCGAACGCCTTCACGTCCGAGTCGCGGTAAAAGTACTCTATCCAGAGTCCGTTCTCGATGGCCGCCAGCAACTGGATGTGGAGGTCCCAGTTGTAGTGGGGTGCGACCGGGATGTCGTGGCACGCCGCCATGTTGACGACACGCATCCACTCGGTGACCCCACCGACCACCGATACGTCTGGTTGGACGATTTCGACGGCGTCCTCGCGGAGCAGGTCCGCGAACCCGTAGCGGCTGAACTCCAGTTCACCGCCGGCGACGGCGTAATCGAGCGCCTCGTTGACCTCGTGATAGAGGTCCAGGCTGTCTGGCATTACCGGTTCTTCGATGAAGTACGGGTCGTACTCAGCAAACTTTCGGCAGGCGCGTACGGCCTCTTGCTTGTTCTTCCACTTGCCGTTCGCGTCCATCAGGAGCGTCCGGTCCGGACCGATGGCTTCGCGGGCGACGCGAACTCGCTCGACTTCCTCTTCGAGGGGTTTCCGGCCAACTTTCATCTTCACGACATCGTGGCCGCGGTCGACGTACGTCTTCATTTCCTTGCGGAGATCTTCTAGTCCCTTGCCTTCTCGGTAGTACCCGCCGCTGGCATACGCCGGAACCGCGTCGGCGTGTCCGCCAAGTAACTTGTAGAGCGGCATGCCGGCCGCCTTGGCTTTGATGTCCCAGAGTGCAGTGTCGATACAGGAGATGGCCCGTACCATCACGCCCTTCCGGCCTATCTGGACCGTGCCGTCGAACATCTTGCGCCAAAGGCGTGCGGTGTCGCGAGGGTCTTCGCCCTCGACCATCGGCGCGAGGACGCTCTCGACCGCCTGCGCGACGACGTCCGCGCCGCCGTAGCCGAGCGTGTATCCCACACCTTCGGTTCCGTCCTCGGTGCGGACGTACACGATAGTGTGGTCGCGCTCCTCGACGACGCGGGTGGCGAAGGCGACCGGTTCCTGTAGCGGAATCGATACTGCTAAACTCTCTACTTCTTCGATTTTCATGGGTCTCTGTTAGTTGGGTTGGTACGCTTTGTCAGTTCGGGTTGTTTGCTCTCGATGCTCGTTCGACGTTCGAATCCGGCGTCCGACGGCTATGGCCAGTCGAAACGTCATCCGACCACATCTGAGTTGGCAGCCCCGACGTGCTCGACCTCGGCGGTGACGGTGTCACCAGGCGTGATACGCTTCGCGCCAGGCGTCCCCGTCGAGATGACGTCACCCGGTTCCAGCGTCATGACCTCCGAGTGGAACGCCACGAGTTCCCGCGGGGTCGTCATCATGTTTCGAATGCTGTTCTCCGCGGCGATCTGCCCGTTGACGACGGTCCTGACCGAGATGTCGTCGAGGTTTTCGACTTCGTCGGTGGTCACCAGCGACGATCCAAACACGAGGAAGGAGTCGAAGCTTTTCGCGCGTGTCAGGAAGCGCGGATTTTGCTGAAGGATGTCCTCCGCCGTCATATCAATTACTGGAACATATCCGGCGATGACGTCGTCTACGTCTGCGTCGTCGACGTTCTTGCACGTCCGTCCGATGACGAGTGCGAGTTCGGCCTCCGCCGTAACGCGGCCTGCGACGTCCTGTGGGGGAAGTCGGATGGGACCACCCGGACCGGTAGCCGTCGTGGCGGGTTTCATGAAACTCGCCGGCTCTGTCGGTCTGTCCTCGTGGAGGTCCGACGCGTGGTCGGCGTAGTTCAGCCCGATACCCCAGAGTTTCCCCGGCCGTTCGAGCGGTGCCGCGAACGAGAGGTCGTCCTCGGGGACGTGGGCGGCCGACGCCGCCTCCGGCGACGGGAGGCCACCGGCGGCTGCCAATGGGAGCGCGTCTTCGAGCGTCGTAAGCGACGGGTCCGCCGCCGACAGCGGGACGAACCCCTCGTCGTCGCCGAGCATTGACCGACCGTCAACGGTTCGTGCGAGTCTCGGCATCGGTCTACAGGTTGGATGCTCCCTGTCCGCCGTCGACGGGGATCGCGACGCCGTTGAGGAAGCTCGAGTGTTCTGAGGAGAGGTACGCGACGACGTCGCCGAGCTCCATCGGGTCGCCGATGCGACCGAGCGGATTGATGTCGCCCTTCGTGTCGAGGCCCTCCTCATAGCTGTCGTACTTCCCACGGTCGACGGCCGCCTGGATGAGTTCCCGCTGGCGCGCCGTCTCGTGGGGCGCAGGGAGAACGGCGTTCGACCGCACTTCGGGCGCGAACTCCTTCGAGAGCGTCTTCTCGAGTCCGATGACGCCCATCCGGACCGAGTTCGACAGCACGAGCGAGGGAATCGCCTCCTTGACGCTCCGGGAAGCGATGGTGACGATGGTCCCGTCGTCCCCGTCGCGGAGGTAGGGTGCCGATTCGCGGGCGAGTCGAACGACGCTCATCACGAGCAGGTCGAACGCGTCGTACCAGTCCTCGTCATCCATCTCCATGAACGGTCCGCTCGGCGGGCCGCCGGCATTCGTGACGAGGTGGTCCAGACCACCGAACTCCCCGACCGTCCGGTCGACGAGTCGCTCGATGTCGTCGGCGTCCGTGAGGTCACCCTGCACGCCGACGACGTCGCCGTCAGCGACATCCTGTACGTCCGCCACGGCATCGTCGAGCCGGTTCTGGTCTCGACCGTTAATGACGACGTTTGCGCCTTCGCTCGCGAGTACCCTCGCGGACGCCTTCCCGAGACCACTGCTCGATGCGGCAACGAGGGCCGTGTTCCCATCAATTCCGTAATCCATGTTGGACGTAAGGATATCGGAGGAGGTTTTGTAAAACTGTTCGCTGTGCGGAAATATTCTCCGGTTTTGGCGTTCCTAAACCGTATTCTGAAGAATTCATGCACCCCCGACTGCCTGCACTTGCGAATCACCGCTGACAGCACCGCAGCCTTGCGGTTCCAGACGACCTAGAGGTCGCGACGAGCCGACCATCCGTTTAGCACCGCCAAACAAGTTTTTAGTACCTGCCCCCGACACAGGGTGTCATGGAAGGCCCAAAGAACCCGGTCATGGCCGTGAAAACGACGGCCGATATCCTCGAGAAGGTCGCCGAGCTAGAACGGGCCGGCGTCACCGAACTCGCGAACGAACTGGACATCACGAAGGGGACTGTCCACAACCACCTCGCGACGCTGGAGGACCACGACCTCGTCGTCAGAGACGGTGGGAAGTTTCTGCTGGGGCTCCGGCTCTTCGAGTTCGGCGAACGGGTCAAGAACCAGCGGAAGATACACGACGTCGGCGTACCGGAGGTTGACAAGCTCGCGGATGAGACCGGGGAACTTGGCAACATCCTTGTCGAGGAGCACGGTCGGGGCATCTACCTCTACCGGGCGAGAGGTGATAACGCGCTCTCACTCGACACCGGCATCGGGTCACGGGTCTACCTCCATCAGACGGGCCTCGGGAAGGCGATACTCGCTCACCTTCCCGAGGAGCGGGTCGACGAGATCATTGACGAGCACGGACTCGAACCGAGTACGGAACACACGCGGACGACGCGCGAGGCTCTCTTCGAGGATCTTGAGCAGATTCGGGAACGAGGCTATGCGCTCGATGCCGAGGAACGGGCCGAGGGAGTACGATGCGTGGCTGCTCCCGTCATTACGAACGATGGCGTCGTCCGGGGTGCCGTCAGCGTCGCCGGGCCCGTAAGTCGACTATGCGGGGACTACCTGGAGTCGGCGGTTCCCGACATGGTCAAACGAACGGCAAACGTCATCAGCATCAACCTCTCCTACGCCTGAGTTCCGTTCGCACTCGGAACTCCCGTTCGTCGGTTCCACTCGTCGAGTTCGTTCGTCGGCGCCCGACCGATGTTTCGTACTGGTGAACTACCCTGCCTCAAGGAGCCGCCGAAGGCGGCGAGTAGGCAGGGGCTTCTTGTTTCCACGACGCGCTGTGCAGACACAACCGTAGTGTCCGTAGGGAGCGCAGTCTCTACAGGCGTTGATTCGGAGCGTCCCACTCCTACGTCTTCGAGACTGCGAGAAAGGATGTTCCACGCCGCGTTCGCGTCTCCGTCCGCTTCAAACCCACACGCCGAACAAGAGTGTTCACGAACCCACAGCGGCTTTTCTGTTTCAACACCACACTGAGCGCACTCTTTGGTCGTGCCCTCTGGTTGAACCTCCACGAAGTGCGTACCTTCGCGTTCACACTTGTATTCGAGCATACTCGTGAAGGTGTTCCACGCCGCCGACGCCGTATTACGGTTGTTGCATGGCGATTCGAACAGTCCCTTCACGTTGAGGTCTTCGACGGCTACAAGATCGTACTCCCGAGCGTAGTATGCCGAGAGTTGGTGGAGGAAGTTACGGCGTTTGCGCTTGAGTCGGAGGTGGCACTCGGCCACGCGCCGACGTTGTTTCTCCTAGTTGGCAGAGCCGTGGTCTTTCTGCGAGAGTGCCCGCTGTTCGCGTTCCAGCCGCTCTCGCTCAGTCGAGAGGTCAAGTGACCCGACTGCTGTTCCATCGGTGTCGTGGACATACTTCAGGATGCCCACGTCGATGCCGACCATCTCGTCGGCGCCAATCTCATCCAGTGACGGCTTCGTTGGCGGTTCCGTGTCCTTCTCGATGCCGAAGATGGCGAACCACTCACCGGTCTTTTCTTTCTTGAGCGTGACTTCTTTGATAGTGGCGTCGGTGGAGTTCGATAGGAATATCCGCGAGTTTCGAGAGTGACAACACGGTCTGACTACTCTTCTTGTCGAGTTCGAAGCCAGACTGGTTGTAGGTGAAACTGCGGAACTCTCGTGGTGACTTCCACTGTAGTTCACCGACCGTATAGCCCTGCTCTTTGAGCTTCCAGAGGGTTTTGACGTTGTGGGCGAGCCGCATCACGGTGGGCTGAAGCACTTTTGAGTACACGTCAGCCAGTTCGTCCCACCACTCCTTGAGACCGGGAAGCTCGTCACGGATTTGGCGGACGCGCTGTTTGACCGTGCCCTCACCCTCGGGAATCTGGTTGAAGCGGTACAGGGCGTGATTATAGAGTTGCCTACAGGTATCGCGGTGGTAGTCCAGCGTCTCCCGCTGGCTTTCTGTCGGGGTGAGGCGATACCTGTAGTTGTAGTTCATCTATTCGTTGTCGGGCTCAGAAGTACGGACGATTTTCACGTCTGCGCCACGCCACTGTTTTGGAACGAGGACGCGTGCGCCGTTGCCGGTGGCTTTCACTTCGCCCTCGATGACTTATTGGCCTTCGATTTCGTGCCTATTCATCGCTCGTGTTTAGATATTGTTTCAACATAAACGTGACGGTGCGTAGGCCTGTGGGCCAGCAACAAGCACGTGTCTGTAAGACGATGACGGCGGTGTATCCCCTCCCTACTGCGCTACTCGGCCGTCGGCCTGCGTTGCTCCTTGAGGAAGGGAGCTTACCGCCTGTGATTAGCTAAACGTGCCTGACTCAGTCTCCCCCCGAGAGTCGTATTCGATGCGGTGAACGGGTGCCCGAGCGGTTGCCGGGTTGGGACTCCGTCACGTACCGAACATGGGAGAATAATGCTTTATATCGTGGCTGGCGTACCAGTTCACAGTGAGCAATACCAACACCCGATACAAGGTTCCCCACGTTGCAGCGCAGTACGGAATCCAGGCCATCGAAGACGATCTCGCGGAGTCGTGGACGCAAGAGGACGACCCGATGAGCCTTCGCGACCTCGCAGGCTATTTCAATAGGCGGATGCTAAGGGCAGCGATGGAGAGCGCGGAGATGCAACCGCTCGAAGGCGAGGTCGAGAACACGTACCAGCTGTTGACTGACGAGGACGTCAGCAGCGGAGTATACACGGAGACGCGGCGGAAACTGGAAAGCAACGGCATCGACGTCGACCAGGTGGAGTCGGACTTCGTCTCCTACCAGGCGGTCCGAACATATCTCCGCAATGTTCGGAATGTCGAGCGCGAACGGGACACTGATGCAGAGCGCGTTGAGTCAGTCGCTGATAGCATCATGCAACTCCAGAACCGGACGATCGCCGTCACGGCGGAGAAACTCGACCAGTTGGACCGCACTGACCGCATCGACCTTGGCGACTTCCGGGTGTTCCTCGACGCGAGCGTCTTCTGTGAGGACTGCAAGACGCAGTACGACGTCGCAGAGGTCCTCGAGCAGGGCGGCTGTCAGTGCGAGTCCGATTCGTCCGACGAGTGACGACCCGTTGTGCGTCGCGTTGGTGTGGACAGTGTTTCGATAAGGCCTGAAGAACGAGGCTGTGGAAGTCGTAGTGCCTCTGCCAGAATTCGACCGCCTCATGGGGGTAACAACCTGACTGGATTAGAGTTTGTTGAGCGAGATGCGACACCGCAGCCACTGATGAAGCTCGGTATCCAACTCCATACGGCTGGATTGTCACTCTCCAATACAGTACAAACCATCGAACAGTTCGGTGCCGAGCAGCTGTCCATAGTGGGATGCAAATATCGAGTTACAGCCAACTGATAGGACGGCGCCGAATCGAGTCGGGGTTGACGAACCCGTGGTTCACCTCAACGACTGGTGCTTCTGGCTATGCGCCCTGTCGATTCCGACACTAACGAATTTCCTCACGTCAAACTCTATTCCCTGCGAACAACCGTCGTGACAAAACAGTTCCTCGTCGATGGTGTACCGTGGATACAGGACCCACTCTTCGAGGAGATCAGAATAGCGTTGAAGTGTCCTCAAGGAGGCAACACGGTGAACCTACAAGTTCGCAATCATCTCCGTCACGCCGCGCACCGCACCACCGAAACCTGGTGCAAACGCTCGCGTTCACGTGGAATCAGCCAATCTGAACAGCGTCGCTTGGGAGCCATAACAAAGTTACCTTTGTTATGGATAGCTGCGCTCCAGTCGAGGTACGCAGAGCAGCCCCGCGGTAATCACTAGCTCGCCCTTGTCATGCCATAACAAACCACGTTCAGCATGTCTGAACAGGTATGGGCTCGTGAGTCGGAGTGAAATCGGCAGGAGAACGCTAAAACTAGTCCATCATGCCGGATAATTATTGTTCAGGAATAGGGAACGGCTACGAGTACTTGAGGTTGAGTTCGATGACGTTGGCCGCGCTGCGGACCTTCTCAGGAATCTCCTGGTTGTAGCGGTTTGATTTCATTCTGCTGGCGGGTGCAGAAACGCTTATCGAACCTTCAACGTCGTCCTCGGCAGATTTCACGGGCGCCGCGACGCAACGAAGTCCTTCGAGTCGCTCACCGTGGTCCTGCGCGTAGCCGTCGCTCCGGATCTGCTCCAGTTCGACGTAGAGATCATCGCGGTCTGTAATCGTGTTCTCCGTGAGCTTGGGCAGTCCGTGGCGGTCGAGTACCGATTCGACCTGTTCGCGGGGCGTGTGTGCGAGGATGACCTTTCCAAGCGCCGTGCAGTGCATTTGGGCCTGTAGCCCCGGATATGTGTCCAGGTCGACAGCCTGGTCGCCCTTCGAGCGGTCGATGTAGGTGAGCAGTCCTTGCTCGCTCACTGCGAGGTTCGCCAACTCGCCGGTCTGTTCGGCGAGCTGTTTGACCTCGGGTTCCGCGACCTTGTAGATGTCCAGTCGATCTCGGATGTATCCGCCGAGTTCGAGGAACTGGAGGCTGAGACGGTACTCCTCGTCCTGCTGTATCACGTACCCTTCGTGGACGAGCGTACGAAGGTGGTTGTGGACCGTGCTCTTGCTCATCTCCAGGGCGTCCGCCAGTTCTGTGACCCGAGCCCCGTCGATTTGCTTCAGCGTCTGAATAATGCGGAACGTCTTCTGAGTCGTTTGCACCCGATTTTTTTCACCTATTCCGTTCATACCCGCTAATCTTCGCCCCAAGCCTTAAGTCTTGTTCAGACATGCGGAACGGGGGTGGCGGGAAAGAACGGAGCTGACCGATAGTTGTGATTACGAAGTGCCGTAGTCTACCCGATGAGGGCTTTCGAGCCGTTGAAAGGGCCCTCACAAGGGCGTTCTGTATTTCTGAGGGTGTCGATTTCGGTAGATACGGATATTAGAACCCCGTAGCATCGGTCGGGCGGGTGTGCCTCTCGCCTGAGACCGGACGCCTTATCGACGGCGACACGCCCGCGGCGATGCACAACGACGCGCTGCTTGTCAACACCGCTCGCTGCGGACTCGTCGATGAGGACGTGCTCGTCGAGGGGTTCCGAAACGGGTACATCGGCGGCGCGGCGCTCGACGTGTTCTAAGAGGAGTCGCTTCCCGTCGACCATCCCCTCTTCGACCTCGGTAACACGCTGCACTCGCCGCACACCGCCGGTTCGACGCGCGACGCCATCCTCAACGGGTCGCGCATCGTCGCGGCGGACGTCACACGTCTCTTCGACAGCGACGAGCCGGCGAACTGCGTGGTATAGGGCCGCCTACCAGTCCTCGAACTTGTCTCGGCGGTAGAGGTCGAGTTCCTGGACGACGTTCGGGGCCTCCTGTTCGGCGGCGAACGCGATGACCTCGGCGACGTCCTCGGGCGTCGCGGCCTCCTCGGGCGTGAGTTGCTCGCCGAGCGACTCACCGTCCTCGGACCCGAACTCAGTGAGCACCTCGGTAGGATTGATGGCGGTGACGCCGACGCCCTCGGGGCCGGCGCTCCCGGCGAGGCTGAGCGCGAGCCCGCGGATCCACCACTTCGTCGCGGCATACACCGGACTCCCTGGCCGCGGGTACTGGCCCGCCATGCTCCCCATGAGGACGAGATTCCCCTCGGTCTCCTTGAGGTACGGCATGACCTCCCGGGTGAGGAAGAACACGCCGTCGCAGTTTACGTTCATCATCTGTCGGTACGCCTCCGTCTGGAGTTCCTCGATGACCGTCTCCTCGCGGCCGAGCCCCGCGTTCCCGACGACCACGTCGAGTCGGTCGAAGGCGTCCACCGCGGTTGCGACGAGGTCCTCAACCTCGGACTCCTCGGTGACGTCGGTGGGCGCGACGAGGGTCTCGACGCCGTACTCGTCCGCGACGGCGTCGGCTAGTTCGCGCAGTCGTTCCTCGCGACGTGCCGCGACGACGACGTCCGCCCCACGCGCGGCGAGGGCGCGAGTC
>NZ_JBPEHG010000015.1:0-118508 GCF_054177585.1 Haladaptatus rarus
GTGCGTGCTCGCACCTGGTACCGAGAATTTCGTGAACTCGTCGTGAAATGTGTCGTTTACAACATCAAGCGAGCCGTGATACGGTGAAATCAAGCGCTGTATGGCGATTCACCAGAGCCCATCGCGTGAAAACGTCTCTACCGATGGGGAGAGTCGGCCTCGGTCGTTCACGCGACCGATTCCGATGGGAAGAGTTCCGCTTTCTCATCGGTGCTGATTGGTCGAGCGACGGCTCGGTATCGTTCGAAAACGGAGATGGCCCACTCGCGGGCTTCGGAGGAATCGGTATCGATGACGGCTTCGAGCATCCCTGTCTCGGCATCGTGACAGCAGAGGCCGATGCGATCGTCGAAGATACCGATGCCACACCGATCCTCGTCGGGGAGGTCGTCGTGAAGAAAGATGGTACAATTATCACATGCAGCCGCCTGTGCAACCCGTTCCGGGTTCCACGCGATGGTCGCTTCGAGGATCTGCGGGGAGTAGATGTATTCGAAGTCCATGCCGTCCACGACACTCTGACAGACGGTTTCGTTGTTGATCGACTTGAACACGGTCGTGCCAAATCCTCTCATCACGGTCGTCTCTTCGATCAGTTGTGAAATGCGTTCGACTGGCTGATACGGGTAGCCGGGACCAGGATACGAGACTACCGCGTCAGCGAACAGGTCGACGGAGAATCCCTCCATCTCACGGGGAAGCCACCGCCAGACATCACGCAGCTTCCGCTCTGTTGCCATCGCGTCGCGGAGGTTCCTGAACTGTTCGGCCACGAACTCGCCCAGCGGCGTCAGTTCGTATGTTGGCCCGTTTCTCGTGATCCATCGGCGGTTCTCGAAATCGCCGAGGATTCGCCCGAGAGTCGGCAAGGAGGCACCTGTCCCCTCCTGCAGATCCTTCCGATCGCAGGGATGTTCGGCCAGCGTGTCAAGTACCCCGACGCGGTGGTTCGAGCGCGCCAGGAACTCGATGTCCTCGATCGGAGATTCCATGCTACTATAATAGGTTATCCGGTGTGTGGCATCGCTCATCGAAATCAATGGAACCGAGCAGCGACCGTGACCCGGATACATCTAGGACGGCGACGACTGGGGGAGTTGGCGAATATATCTTTTGTGAGTCCACTTGCCGAAACTCTATATCGACCGATTCCGAATTTGGTAGCATATACCATGCCACCCTCCAATCTCCTCGGAGCCCCACTTGAGGAGCTCGAATTCCTCGCCCGGTCGCCGAATCGCGTTAGCGTCCTCGACGCACTCACCCAGGGCCCGACCGGACGATACGATCTGGAGGAAACGGCTGGTGTGACGCGAGCTACGCTTGGCCGTATCCTCGACGATTTCGAAGAACGCGGATGGGTTATCGAGGAAGACCGGCAGTACGAGACGACCCAACTCGGAGCCTACGTCTCACGAGAGATCGTGAATCTCCTGGAGAGCTTTGAGCCTGTCCCTGCACTCAACGAGGTGGCGCAGTGGTTCCCAGAGGAGGGATTCGATTTCGATCTCAAACACCTTGCTGGTGCGAAGATCGTTCGCGCCACCAGGAACGATGCACTCGCCCCGACGGCTTACATCTCGAAGCGAATCCAGACGGCCGACCGAGCACGACTCAGTACGTATTCGGTGCTTCCGGGCATCATGGAGGTGTGTTGGCGGGGAACCGTCGATGGCGATCTCGAACTCGAGAGCGTGCTCGATGGGGGTGCGTTCGATAGTTTCGGAACAGACCCGCAGATGGTCGAACGGGCACAGGAAATGTTCGAGACTGGACAGGCTGAGGTCTTTCTGTACCACGGCGACATCCCGTTTACCGTTTTCATCGTCGACGATGTGGTGTTGCTGTGTCTCTCCGGTGGTGAGGGAGCTCCACTCGCGGTGATCGAAACTGATGACGAGGTGGTTCGCTCGTGGGCCGAATCTACGATCGATGACCACTGCCGCGAGGGAGAGCAAATCGATCCATCCCTGTTCACGGCGTGAGAATCGCGCACGGTGAGCGAGACTCCCAGCGCGAATCTATACTCTACGAAAGCGCTTCTCTCCAATTAGAACATGACGGTTAGTGAACGACGACCGCAGGAAAGCGGTAGACAAACGAGACGAGGACTACCACCGTCTCTCGCACGAAGAGCAACCGCCATCGAGCCCCAGATTGGCGAATCCCCCTGGGCGAATCACGAGTATGTACGGGGGTACGCCGTGATGGTACTCCCCTTTTCCTCGGGTCATCTCCTGGCACTCCGGGTCTGGCCTCAGAGCTCTTTCGGACCATATGCGTCGGTCTGGCACCGATCGCCCGATGGCCAGTGGTCGATGTATAGCGACGGGCCATCCCTGGAGACTACCTGTCCACGCTACTGGGGATCAGTCACAGAGCGGGCAGAACTCACGAGTATCGAAGTTACGTGGAGCGGCCCGAACGAACTTCGTGTCGACATGGACGAGCCTCGGCTGGTGTGGACGATGTCTATGTCAGCACCGCCCCTCATCAGGAAAATGAACATGATAGGCGCATCGCTACCGCTCTGGACGTGGAAGCCCAGTCTACTCCTGGAAATGCGAGAATGGATTGTAAGACGATTCCTCGATATCGGTGACATCCGTCTGTCTTTCACGATGCCGAGCGGCCACGACACCGTCATCATGCCAGAAGAGGAGTACACGATCCACGAATCGGAGGCCGTCCTGGAGGGGCACTCTCTGGGCGATCCCGTTCGACTCGAGGACAATCCGACGATCGGGGACATTCCACTGCCGACCCGGGGGAGTTTCGTGTTCGGCCAGGCTCACATGCGAATTCCAGATCTCGAAGAGTACCAGCGCACACGAGAACGAATCAACGAAGACGTATTCGAAAGTACTCTGTCGGAACGACGAGACGAACCGATCGGGTAGAGGAGATCACACACTGACACGTTTTGGCTGACCATTCGGTCAGTGGGCGTCAGGACTAATTCGATTTCTAGCGGATTCGTTGAGAATTCCAGCTACCGGACGACGCTATCCGTGCATGCTTCGAGCGAGAGCGTCGGTTACGGAACGTCGAGGAGAAGGCCCCCTCTAGAGCAGGAGGATGTCAAGGTGGAGCTCTCACTTCATGGGCGATTCTCACACCGTGTAGGACTCCCAGCGCGAGTGTATATTCCGTTGTCATCGGTACTGTTACGTGCGGAGATGAGACCAATGGCAACAGACCACCACCACCACGACCACGAAATAGATGGTCCCGGCTACGCGACGCCGCAGGCCGCCATCGAACAATCAGAGTCCGAGGAGCTCGCCTACGTGATGGGGCTCTACGTCGGTACCGACGTCGACGCCCCCGACTTTCTCGCCGTCGTCGATCTCGATCCGGATTCGGCGACGTACGCCGAAATCATCGAGCGGGTCGAGATGCCCAACCGAGGCGATGAACTCCACCACTTCGGCTGGAACGCTTGCTCGTCCTCGTGTCACGTCGACGGGCTCGAGCGTCGATACCTGATCGTTCCAAGCTTTCGCTCCTCACGGATTCACATCGTCGACACGAAGCATCGGCATCATCCGGAACTCACGAAGGTCATCGAGCCGGAGGAGGTTTTCGAGTACGACCTTTCGGCACCGCACACGACCCACTGTATTCCCGATGGCAAGATCGTGATAAGTATGCTCGGGGACGCCGAAGGCGAATTGCCTGGCGGCTTCCTCGAATTGGACGAGGAGTTCGAGATCAAGGGACGGTGGGATCCGCCGGGCGAGATCGAGATGAACTACGACTTCTGGTACCAGCCACGGCACGACGTGATGATTTCCAGCGAACTCGCGGCGCCGACGACGTACTTCCCGGGCTTCGACTTCGAAGATGTCGAGGCGGGCAAATACGGCCAGCGGCTTCACATCTGGGACTGGAGCGATCGAACGGTCGAGCAGACGATCGATCTCGGCGAGGAGGGTCTGGTTCCGCTCGAAGTCCGGTTCCTTCACAGTCCAGCGGCGACCCACGCCTACGTCGGTGCGGCGCTCTCCTCGAACATGTTCCACCTCTCGAAGAACGGCGACGAGTGGTCGGCTGAGAAGGTCATCGACGTCGAGGCACGCGAACACGAAGCGTGGGACATGCCCGTACCCGGGCTCATGACAGACCTCGTGGTCTCGATGGACGACCGGTACCTGTTCTTCTCGAACTGGCTCCACGGCGATGTCCGGATGTACGACATCAGCGACCCGGCAAATCCCAGGTTCACCGACCAGGTCTGGGCTGGCGGATACTTCGGCGACCGACGGCCGATCGAGGGTGAGCGAGCGGTGATCGGTGGGCCGCAGATGCTCCAGTTGAGCCTCGACGGCGAGCGCCTCTACTGGACCACTTCGCTCCTCTCGAGCTGGGACAACCAGTTCTATCCCGAGGAGGCTGAGAAGGGGTCGGTGATGCTCAAAGCCGACGTCAACCCCCGGAAAGGAACCATGACGCTCGACGATGAGTTCCTCGTGGACTTCGGCGACCTACCGGCGGGGCCGGCACGTGCTCACGAGATTCGGTGGGCCGACGGCGATTGCACAAGCGACGTCTGGCAGTAGTGCGATGAGTAGTCACGACCTCGCGTTGGAGTGGCGGACTGGCCGCGAGGAGACAGTACGCGCGAGCGAAAGCGAAACGATCCTCGAAGCAGCGGAGTCCGCGAGTGTTGGCCTACCGTTCGGCTGTCGCACGGGTGCGTGTTCCACCTGCGTCGGTCAACTCATCGACGGAGACATCTCGTACGATCGCTCGCCACGAGCGTTGAAGGTCCGACATAGCACGGCTGGATACCTCCTGTGCTGTATCGCTCGTCCCCGGTCTGATTGCCGGATCATCGTTGGCTCGCTCGTTCAGGCCGAGCTAGTATCGAATCCATGGAAGTAAACGACCCACTCGACTCACCAACTGATGCGACACCCGATACACCGTCGCCTGGTCACCGGTACGGAACCGACGAAGAGAGATCGATTCCCCACGGTTGGCTGTTCGTCCGTCTCGGTGCTGTGATTTGTAGCGTCAGCACGTTCTCGGTGCCTGCGAGTGCACACGGTGAGGCCGAAGCAGGGCACATTCCTGTGGGTTTCGCCGTCGTGATCGGATTACCGGTCGTCGCAGGCCTCCTCGGCGGCATCATTGCGATTCGACATCGACGCATGACCCACCAAATCGAGGCCCGGAAACGAACAAGCTACGCGCTCAGTTTCTTGCTGGTCTTCCTCGGCGGCACGTTGGTATTCGCTGCAATCAGGATGAGTCTCCTGGTAGGAATCATCGGGGGAACTATTGGAGTGGCTTCGGCCGTGTGGGTTACTGGGCCGGGGACAACCACGAGATTGGAACATCCGGGTCACGCCCATCTGACGCTTGGCACGATTTGCATCCATCGACTGCTCGAAGGGATCGTCTTAGGGGCGCTCTACAGTACCGGCGCTGTCGTCGGACTGGTCGGAGCCACGACCCTCGCTGCCCACACAGCCCTCGAAACAGCCGCTGTGGGTGGCCTGTATGCGTCTCATCGAGTCCAGGCACTGGGGACGATCGTCTTCGTCCAGCTAGCCTATGTCGTGGGGGCTGTTTCAGGGTTGGTCATGACAGGTGTAATTCCTGTGTCAGTTCGGATTACGGTGCTCGCTCTCGCAGGCGGAGTTCTCCTCGTTACAGGTGTGACCGAAACGAAGCGTTCGTTGGCCACGTGGATCGCCCCAGAATCCAGTGTTCCATGACGTAGCTACGAACAAGCGGAGGATTCGGGTATCCTTTCCTCGTACGAGCGATGAGCATCGCCCCTGCGAAGATATTTGGACTATCGGAAAAAGGGACGCTCTCTCCGGGAACGGATGCGGATATCGTCGTCTTCGATCCGGAGGAAACCAAACGCATATCGGGTGATGAGAACGCTTCGAAGGGCGATTTCACCATCTACGAAGGTCGTGAAGTCACGGGCACAGTTCAACAGACGTACGTTCGAGGAGAGCGCGTCGTTGAAGACGGTGACGTGGTTGGCCGACCGGGACATGGGCAGTACGTTTCACGCTCACTTCCGCAGTGGGAACCGACGGGCTGATCTGTGCGGATATCGTGAATCAGTTGGGCGATCCGTTCGAGTATTTAAATCAGGAATTCGAAATCAATCTCTGAACACAGCAGAAGACCTCGTCGTGTCCAGAGTCAATATCGAGTTCTAATGAAAGTGTCAAAAACAACTTCTAAACTCTGTGCTCATCTTTCAGCTACCGGTAAATCTCCTCATCTCCCATGACATCGAACTCATCGCCCGTCTTGACCAGCTGAATGCCACTTCTGAAAACATGAAAAATATTTTACAGAAGCTCGATTCTGCCCCCTGACCAACAGAAGTGTATTTCTGCTTTCATTTATGGTGCCGTGACGAGTCGGTGTAGCTATGCGAGATCTGTTCAAAAACTCGGACTTCAGACGTCTGTTCATCGGACGCCTGATCACGAACGCCGGTGACAGCCTCTACGCCGTCGCCGCGATGTGGCTTGTATACTCCCTCACGGGTTCGTCGACCTATACTGGGTTGGCGGGCTTCCTCACGATGGGCCCGCAGGTGCTTCAGGTGTTCGCCGGCCCCCTCGTCGACCGATTCCCGATTCGCCGCGTCCTCGTCGCCAGCCAGGGGGTGCAGGCAGTCCTCGTTCTGACGGTTCCCGCCGCACACCTGCTTGGTGTGCTCAGCGTGGAACTCGTCCTCGTCGTGATGCCGTTGCTCTCCCTGCTCAACCAGTTCGTCTACCCCGCTCAGACCGCCGTGCTCCCACGACTGGTCGACGACGATCAGTTGACTGCCGCGAACTCCGCGTTCAGCCTTGCCTACCAGGGCACCGACATGGTGTTCAACGCGCTGGCCGGCGTCCTGGTCGCACTGGTCGGCGCTGTCACGCTATACGCGATTGATTCGGTGACGTTCGTCATCGCGGTCGCATGTTTCCTCGGCCTGCGCATTCCATCCTCCAAGGACGCCCAGGCAGACGGTCAGCGCACAGATTCCTCCAACGGGGATGCCATCGTCGCCGACGGGGGCGAACCCGCTGAGAGCTCGTATCTCGACGACCTTCGGGACGGTCTTCGATTCATCCGCCACACGCCAATGATCTGGTTCTTCGGCGCGGGCTTCGTGGCGAACGGACTCCTGGGCGCGACCTTTGCCGTCCTCCCAGCATTCGCTGATGTACATGGTGCTGTCGGGATGTACGGCTTCTTTCTTGCCGGCCTTTCGGCAGGTATACTCGTGGGTGCGGTAGTGGCGAACCGCTTGGATCACGTCCCCTACGGTCGGCTATCGATGGGGGCGTTTAGTTTCGGCGCGGTGGCGTGGGTCGCTGCCGTCGCCAGCCCGTGGGCACCGGCGACGGTCGCCCTGTTCTTCCTCGCGTCCGTCCCGATCGGGGTCACCAACGTCATCGGGGCGACGCTCGTCCAGCGCCTCGTTCCCGACGACCTCCTTGGCCGTGTGAGCGCCGCGTCCGGGAGCGCCTCGACCGCCATCTTCCCCCTCGGCGCACTTATCGGGGGTATGGTGGGGGATCTGGCTGGCGCGACTGCCGTGATGTACGCCGGTGGGTTCGGGATGCTCTGGATCGTCGTCTACGTGCTCGCGGTGCCCTCGCTTCGAACCATGCCCGCTGCAAATGAAGTGGAACCCTTCGAGCGTCCCGCTCAGCTCGTGGCGGAGTGAAGGTTGCTGAAACGCGCTTGATCGAACGCGAGCAGTTCCACTTCCGGATTTCATTCTGTTTGAGTGGGATCAACTGCTCCCAGTCGATGTGATCGGCTCGATAGGCGACTACTCCTCATCGAATACAGACACCGACTCCGGCTTATTCTCCTTATCGCCATATGTCGATTCGATCACGCCAGTCTGATCACACGATCAGGATGAGAAAGCGTCGGCGTCTAGCTGTCGGGATTCATCCTTGTACTGCTCGTAGGTTCTCTCGGCCCAATCGAGCACGGTCTTATCATCGGTTTCGATGAACGCAGGGATGAGCCCACGACCGTCGTTTAGTTCGAATCCGATGATATCGTCGTTGAGTCCAAGCGTTACCATGGAGGTGGTATCGTCGTAGAGGTACAACACGCCGCCAGCCTGCATGTAGGAATCGAGATCCGCTCTCATAGTCGGATCGGATTTGACGGTGTCGAATGCCTCGTGCGTGTAGATGCCCTCGAAGACGGGAACCGTTCGGACTAACGCTGTAACCTCCTGGGTGGCCAGTCGGTCTACTGCGGTCACGAGCATCTGGAACCGGTTCGTGCACGCCGTCATGAGTTCTACCTCGCGTCGAATCGGCGCGATGGTGTCTGTTCGCGTCGGGCGCGTGACTCGAGCGCCTGCGAGATGGCGAAGATCGAAGTCGATCTCCTCGACTGGAAGATATTCGACCACGTCGCGTAACTGGGCGGCCGTTTCCATTCCCTCGTACATCTCTTCGAATACCGTTGCGACCAACTGCCCGAGTGGGGTAAGAACGTAGTGGTTGCTATCCCTCACAACCCACCCGCGGTCACCAAACGACCGTAAGAGGCGGCTGACGGTCGCTGAAGACGAACCGCAGACCGCTCGCAAGTCTGACTGGGTTCGTGGGTTTTCACCCAGGGCTTCGAGTGCAACGACACGATGTTCCGAATCGGAGAGGTATCGGATATCTTCGAGCGCGGAAGTCACATCGTCCGAATGTAGGCCGTGCAAAATCATTACCGTTGCGTCCGGTGAAGCGTCTTCAGTCGCTGCAAACGCCTCGGTCGTTCACCAAATTCCACTAGATGCCTACATGTTTTCCGGGGCCGTACTTGCTCTTGACGGGGTGAGCCGCGAGACGCGGCAGACACTCCCGAAACGAACACAAAGAGAGGTACGATATGACCGCAGAAACACACTCACAACCGAAAGCCCAGTCGGTAGAACTCTACAAGTTCGACGGAGCTGACGTCTGGCAGGAAGGGGACGAACACGCTCGTCTACGCGGGTACTTCCCGCTCTCACCTGGCACACCGAACGCTGGCGATGTCTCCCCGGAAGACCTGATGATCGTTTGCATAGAGATCGAACCCGGAAACTATCTCCCGACCCACCGGGATAGCAACGAGGAACTTCTCGTCGTAACCGCCGGGAGAGTCGAAGCGGCTGTCGACGACGAGTCAGTCGAGCTCTCGGCGGGCGAATGTGCTGTCGTTCCCGAGATGGCCCCACACGGTCTCCGAAACGTCGGCGACGAACCCGCCCGAGTCATCGGGTTCTTCCCGAACAACGAGCTAACCGCTACGTTCGAGAAACCGCTCATGCCGTTCGAATCGAACGTCGTGACCATCGGAGGAGAAGGCGAGGCTAAATGAGGGATGGAGATTCAGAGATCATGGCAACCATCGATACAATCGAACAGCACAAGCAAAACTTCCGTCGGCTCATGGCAGCAACCCACGAGGGGGATTTAGGCATCATCGGCGAACTCGTCGATGAGGACGTCGTGACTCACGGATTCTTTGGAATGGATGCGACCAACCGCGACGAGTACAAAGAGTTCTTCATAGGGTTCGGGTCGGCCTTCGGGGATCAGGAGTTCATCATCGAAGATCTCATCGCAGAGGAAGACCTGCTCGTCGTTCACTTCTCGATCAGTGCCGTCCACCAGGGACGGATTCTGGGTATCGAGCCGACCGGGACGGCGCTGTCCTGGACCGGAACTGCAATCGACCGTTACGAAGACGGGAAGATCGTCGAGGCGTGGCTCTACCCAGACTATCTGGCTATCCTCGATCAGTTGGATGTACTTCCGGGCGGGGTCGGCGCGTGAGGAGCGCGACGTGGACGCGATGCCGGAAGTGATCCGCCTCGGGGTCACGCCCCGAGGCACTCGGCCTGTTCCGCCTGTAGACCTCGCTCTTCCGGATTTTCCATCTAACACAACAATCGTGCCAGACCCGGCACGCCACTGAGCGACGAGCCGGATCAACGCGCGAGGTCGAGCGCTGCGTCAACTTCCCCGCGCCACGGGTTACCGTGACCGGGGAGGAGCGTCACCGACCCAAGTTCTTCGAGTCGAGCGAGCGACGCCCTGGCCTCATCGTGGTCCTCGTCGGCAGCACCGAGCAGTTGCGGGTCACCCTCCTGTCCCGTGAAGATGTTCCGCGTGGCGAGCACGTCGCCACAGAACAGGACGTCGCGGTTCTCGACGAACAGCGCACACGACCCGGGTGTGTGACCGGGCGCGAAGATCACGCGCGGTTCGCCGGGGACAGAGAGGACGTCCCCATCGGCGAGCGGCTTGGCATCGGCAACCGGTTCGATGAACGTGATGCCGTCGCGGATCATCTCGATGGCGTAGACGAAGAAACCGGGCCGCCAGAGGTTTCGGTAGAACCATCCGGGGGCACTCTGTGGCTGGCCACGGAGGAGGGGCAAGTCGTCAGGATGACAGTAGACGGGCACGCCACGGTCGACCAGGCGTTTGGCGAACCCGACGTGGTCGCCGTCCGCATGGGTCAGCACGAGCGCGGCAATGTCGTCGAATTCGTAGCCATTTCTGTCGAGCCAGTCGCCGAGTTGTGGCCAGTGAGCGGGGAGCCCCGCGTCGACGACCATCAAACCGTCGTCTGCTTCGAGGACGTACCAGTTGATTCGACGCGTGCCGAACCGGTAGACGCCTTCGGCCACCTCACGATCCGTAGGATCGGTCTTGTCGTCGGTCGTCGAGGTACTCATACTATTCCTATGGATACGTTACATATAGTCATTCTCGGTTCAATTGAACGATGTGGTGGGGATTTTCCGCCTGCAAATTCCGTCAGGTCGATCTGTCGCTGAGTAGCTGCTGGATCTCCTCGGCATCCCGGCATGGTTCCGGAAAGACCTCCGCGTCGAAGAGGCCGGTTGCGCGGGTCACCCCCGGATGATCCGTGCCTTCGCGTTCGATCTGGAGTGAGCCACTCACACGATGGCCGACGAACTGAGCAACGGGGAGCGGCACGCTTTCGCCACTCGCATAGTGAAATTCGAACGTCCCGGTGTAGAGGAGATCCGTCAGCTCGATCTCTAGCCCGGTCTCTTCACGTGCTTCGACGCGGGCCGCATCCGCGGGCGTCTGATTCTTTTCGATGACTCCACCCGGCGGTTCCCAGAAGCCTGCAGGATTGTAGACGAGAACCGTCTCCTCGTGAGCCGGCGTGTAGAACAGCACAGCCGACGCAATCCCGGCAATGATCTCTAGCTGGCCGTCGACCGATCTTGGAGGCTTATCGGGATCGTGCGAGCGAGGGCCGAAGTCGAAGGATTCTATAGAGCGAGTCGTTCCCCATTCCGATTGCAGGTCGGATACGATGCGGTCGGTTCGCTCGCCAATCCGCTCACGAATGGCTGCCCACGATGCGCTCATGCGGAATCACACTTCGACGCTGTTTCGAGCGCCTGTTTGGCCTCGTTCAACAACCAGTCCAAGCTGTCCGTTCCGAATCGGTCTACATGGGTGTGTTTTATCGTATGCTCTGAAGCAGCGAATTCGTCCGGGGTGAAGAACCGGGCATCCGTCGCGTCCGACCCGGCTTCGAGCGTCCCGGTCGTCTTCGATCGCGGGACTGCATAGTCGATTCCAACCATGTACTGGTTCTCGACTGGTTCCCCCGCTTCGTCGTAGAAGTACGTGAGGTCGGCTGGGTCGACGGAGAGCCCAGTTTCCTCTTCGAGTTCGCGGGCAACTCCCTCGCGTGGGGATTCGCCGAGCGCCATCCGTCCTGACGGCAACTTCCACTCGCCGGGCGAGCGGAAGTCCTCGACGAGGAGAATGCTGTCACCATCGACCACGGCAGCACTGCCGCCGGGCGTCGGATTGTAGAACACGTAATCGTCACACGATTCACACCGATAGATCATCGGAGTCTCGACAACGGAATGCATCGGTGTGTCGACTGTGGTCACCGCTGTGCCGCAATACGGGCAGTATTCAGGTGGTTGGTTCATCGCTACCACACTACACGACTATCTGAAAGATAATTCTACCGTCGAATCATTCGTGATAGAAACAATCGGAGCCATCCCTTCCTGACTCATCGCTTCGGTCAGTACCCTTGACCTCCTCCCACGCCTGAAGAACTGGGACACGTCGCCTATTACGTCCGAATCAGTGGGTCACGCTCGTCGCCTTACTTGAGTTTGAGAATCCAGCCATCCCAACTCTTCGGACAGACCCTGCGCATACCTGCTGCGGCGTATCCTCCATCCTGAGTCTGGATGATCGCGTGCAATCGGGCGAATTCACACTCTGCTCCGAACCGTCGCTTCCACTCTACTCTGCCGGTGGCATCCGTTTTCACCACCCAGCCGTCGCTGAACCGGTCAGATCTGTCCACCGTCCCAGCGACGGCGTACCCCCCGTCGGTCGTTTGGGTGATCGAGGAAAGCGATGTCTCGCCGGGTTCGAGCAGCGTGCGTTCCCACTGTTTGTTACCGCTGGCGTCTACCTTCACGAGCCATCCGCTACTGTAACCATAGCGTGGCGTGGTGGTGCCCGCCAGCACGTAGCCGTCGTCGTTCGCCCGAGTGATATCCGCGAAGGTGTATGTCTGATCCGTTGCAGTCCCAAACGACTGTTGCCACTGTTCTGTACCATCGGTGTCCGTCTTCAGGAGCCATCCTCGCTGCGGATAGTCAGTCTCTCCTGCCAAGACATAGCCACAGTCACTCGCCTGCACGTGGGCGTTGAAATAGTTCTCCCGACGCCCGCCAGGACGAGAGTAGTCCTTTTCCCACAGTTGCTCGCCATCGGCGTCCATCTTTTGTAGCCACCCGAAATCACCGATGTCGCCTGCAATTAGATCCAGCAAACTTCCGGCAACGGTGAACTCCCCATCTGATTCTCTCACGATCGATTGGAGAGAGATAGAGAGCGCCCCTGCGTTGTAATTTTTGCTTACTTGGGACGTCCCCGAGTAATCCGTCTGCAAGAACCAGCCGATGCTCGGCGATGCTTCGCCATGATATGGAAAGCCAGGATCATCGGTAAAATACGTCTGATCGCCAGCGATTGCATACCCAGTAGAGGGAATCGAGGCTATGTCTTCAAACGACCGCTCATCAGAAAAGGTACCGCCGAACGTCTAATCCCATTCTTGGGTTCCATTTTCGTCGGTCTTTACGATCAAAGCGGCATCTCTCGCTGCCCCGACCGGTTCCGTCGATCCGACGAGGGTGAACCCACAGTCGGGAGCTTGAACGAGCGCGTTGAATCGTTCCTTGCCACCGTTCTTATCGTAGAGATGGCTCCATTCCGTCGATGGCGCGGTGCTATGTGATGTCGCCTCTGCACTGTTCATCGAGAGAAATGGGATGATTCCACCCGCACCTATGGCCTGCAGCGTTGACCGTCGGTTGGTCGTAGTTGCTTCTTGGGACTGCTGGTTGTCTGTCTCTCTTTCTGAATCGGTTGTCGTCGGTTCACTATCGGAGGGCATTTGTCCCACGGTTTCAGTTCCCAGCAACCCGAGAAAAATATACTGGCCGATACCGTGGGAATATCAGATATGCCCGTGTGCCGGTGTATTGTTGCCTTATCACACCTGCGGCTCTGCGGGAAGCTTGTCCACGCTTTTCTACAGGCTGAAAAGGGGGAGTACCTCGGGGGCTCGACCCCGACCCAGTTCACTGCCCTCCGTTTCGAGCGTTCGGACTGATGTTCCGGTTCGAACGGAACACGTTGTCTGGGTCGTACCTCGTCTTGATCTCAACCAGGCGGTCGAGGTTGGCACTGTACATCGCCTGGATGCGTTCATCGTCCTCGTCGGCGGTCTGGAAGTTGACGTAATTACCGCCGGTCGAATAGGGTCGGAATCGTTCCCATGCATCGCGAACCCACTGCTTGAACGCTTCCGCGTCGGGTTCGTCCGGCTCCCACTGGGCGATTGCACCGTACGCAAATCGAGTGTCACGGTTGCCGACGACCCCGTCGTCCTCGTCGAACTCGTTGAGGGCACCGCCGATGTGCAAGAAGCCGAGCTGCGCCTCCGGGATGGGGCACTCGGCGGCTAGCTCCCGCATGGTCGACAGGAGTTCCTCGCTCAACTCGGCGGCGAACTCGGTCTTCCAGTAGTAGTGGTTGCCCTTGGGCTCGGTCGCGTCGAGATAGGACTGCACCTGGGTGTACGGCTGTTCCTGAAGCAGATCCACGACGGGGTCGCCCAGTGCTCGAATCGGGGCGAGTACCTCGTCGACGTCACCCATATCGCCGGTGTAACAGACGGCCATGGCGCAGATGCGCTTGCCGTGCCACTGCTCGGGCACGAACGGGGCCGGTGGCGCCCGAAGAAGGTGCAGAAATACGGTCAGCTTCCGTGGTGCTTCGGCGGTGATCTCCCGATAGGCGGCGAGGATCTCGTCGGCTCGTTCGAACGGCCAGGCGATGAGTCCGCCGTAGACGGTCGGGCCCACCTCGTGCAGGCGGTAAGTGAACGACGTGACGACACCGAAGTTGTGCCCAGCACCACGGATCGCCCAGAAGAGATCTTCGTTCGCCTCGCGGCTGGCCCGCCTGACCGTGCCGTCGGCGGTGACGAGTTCGACTTCGAGCAGGTTGTCGACCGTCCAGCCGAACCGCCGAGTCAGGTAGCCGAAACCACCACCGAGCGTCAGTCCAGCGATACCGGTTTCCGAGATGAAGCCCAATGGCGTGGCCAGTCCGTGGAGTTGGGTCTCTCGGTCGACGTCTGCGAGGAGGCAGCCGGCCTGAGCCGTCACGGTTCGTGCCTCGGGGTCGACGAGCACCCCCCGGAGCTGGGCCATATCGATGGTGAGGCCGCCGTCGACCAGTGCGGTGCCGGCGATGTTATGGCCCCCGCCTTTCACCGAGAGTGCGAGGTCGTGCTCGCGGGCGAAGTTGATGGCGGTCACGACGTCGGCGGTGCCTGTCGGCTGTACGACCAGTGCTGGCGTCTTCTCGATCATCCCGTTCCAGAGGCGCACGGCCTCCTCGAATCCGTCGTCTGCAGGGGAGAGCAGCGGGCCGCGCAGACGCTGGCTGAAGGCCTCGACGGTCTCCTGGATCATCGTGGTCGGTGGGCCGTCGCGTGTAGTAATGGTAGTCTGGGCCATGACTCATCGATGTCCACTACGCACCAGGTGAACCTGTAGATGCCTCGTGAAACATTTCACGGCGTGAAAGGCGGCTTCTGCAGGCGGAGCAGGCCGAGTGCATCGGGGCGTGACCCCGAGGCGGTTCACGTGGTAAGTTCTGAGGAGACGAGTGTGTCGAATGCCTGTGGCTCGACCAGTCTCGCTTCTTGGCGGACACGCTCGAACGTGGAGATGGCCCACTTGCGGGCTTCCGGTGCGTCCGTATCGATCACGGCTGTTAGTGCCCCGGTCTCGATATCGTGACAGCAAATACCGACTCGATCGTCGACGATGCCGAGACCGCACCGGTTCCCGTCGGGGAGGTTTTCGTGGACGAAAACGGTGCAGTTCTCACGGGTAGCGGCCTCCATGATTCGCTCGGGGTTCCAGGCGACGGTTCCCTCGAGAGCGGTCGGCGAGTACACGTACTCCAGTTCCATTCCGTCGAGGACTGCTTGGCAGACCGTCTCGTTGTTGATCGACTTGAAGACGATACTGTCGAATCCGCGCATCCGACTGGTTCCCTGGATGAGCTGTGTGAGCCGTTCGACGGGTTCGTATGGGTACCCTGGCCCGGGATACGAGACAACCGCATCGGCGAACAGGTCGGCACTGAACCCGTCCATCTCCCGTGGCAGCCACCGCCAGACGTCGCGCAACTTGCCTTCGATTTTCATGGCATCGCGGAGATCGAGAAATCGGTTGGCGACGAACTCGCCCAACCGAGTCAGTTCGTACGTCGAGCCGTCGCGGACGATCCATCGCCGATCTTCGAAGTCGGTGAGGATGCGCCCCATGGTCGGTGAGGAGGCACCCGTCGCGGCCCGAAGCTCCGCTCGCTCACGAGGAGTGTCGGTCAGTGCTTCGAGCACCCCAACACGGTGGCTCGACCTCGCGATGAATTCGATGGCTTCGATGGCGGACTCCATAGTCTAGATACGGGGGCAAAATTATATATCCGATGGTGGGACGTCGTGCCGGATACAGTGGGGAGGTCACTACCACTTCCAAGGAGATGAAGGGTCACATCTCGGATTTTGTCGAACCCTGACCGACATAGCGCTATCCAACCAGGCGGTTCCGGTGTTAACTCTCTTCCTCGGGAGCGACGACCGCAACAACGCCGAGTAACGGTTCCTCTTCCGGGCCGGTTCCACCCTGAAGGTCGGAGAACGTTCCGATGAGTTCGAAGTCACACGACGAAAGCAGGGACTCTCATCGACGGAATGTTCCAGGATTGGCAGTAGGTCGGCCGCCGTTTCGGACTATATATTTCTAGACAAATATAAGAAATATGTGGGAATTTTTATAATGAACCGTTATTATAGAACAACTTGGACACAAGGTGATGAGCAATGGCCCTACCAACTGGTCCAACAAGTTCGTGGTTCCAAGGTACTGACATCCCAAGCCGACTGTTCGAAACCGGAAGCAACGACTACGAACTGTACGAAGAAGACGGTGAATTCGTCCTCAGTGTCGAGATGCCGGGCTTCGATCCCGAGGAGATCGACGTCGCGTGGGACGAGGGCATCCTCAACATCGCAGCGGAGCACGAAGACGATCAGCGTGGTCAACGGAAAACGTACCACCGTCGGTTCCGCTTCCCGAAAGACGTCGACGACGATCAGATTACGGCCCGGTATAACAACGGGATTCTCGAAGTCCGGCTGCCGGTCACGACGGGCGCGACGGTCAGTGGAAAGCAGATCGAAATCCAGAGCTGACGTTCGTGGAGTTCCGTCCGTTTCGTGAGCACCGTTCGACGATCGTTTTTTCAATGCGTAACCGAGGTGAGTGCCATGCGTCTTACTGTCAAACAGCTCAAGAACCGAGACCCAGGAAGCGGCCTGGCTGTTATCGACCGTGAAGCATTACAGGAATTAGGTGTCAGCGGCGGTGATTTCGTCGCCATCGAAGGCCGTGACGGGGGACGTACAGTCGCCCGTGTTTGGCCGAGTGACACGAGCGACGCGGGGAAGGGAATCATTCGGATCGATGGCCAACTTCGCCAGGCCGCGAACGTCAGTATCGATGATCGAGTCCGCGTCGAGAAAACGGACGTTGAGCCCGCAGATCGCATCACAGTTGCACTCCCACAGTCCCTCCGAATCCGGGGTGACCTTCGCTCACACATCCGGGATGCACTTGCTGACCAAGCGGTGACTACGGGCCAGACGGTTGCGTTCCCGCTCGGCTTCGGCATGTTTTCTCGCCGATCTGGCCGTCGCATCCCTGTGAAGATCGTCGAAATGGAACCGAGGGACACTGTTGTCGTGCAAAACACAACCAACGTTGTGATTGCCGACCAGAGCGCTGAAGAGGTGTCTGTCGATGTCGGCGAATCTGCGGAGTCGGCCACGCCCACCGTTACGTACGAAGACATCGGCGGCTTGGACAAGGAGCTCGACCAGGTTCGTGAGATGATTGAACTGCCGATGCGTCACCCCGAACTGTTCCAGACTCTTGGAATCGACCCATCCAAGGGCGTGTTGCTGCATGGGCCACTGGGCACCGGGAAGACCTTGATGGCGAAGGCCGTCGCCAACGAGATCGACGCCTACTTCCAGACCATCTCCGGGGCCGGAGATCATGTCGAAATGTTATGGTGAGTCCGAAGAGCGACTCCGCGAGACGATCGAGTGGCCGCTGCAACAAGCTGACGCCTACGAACGGGACCCTCTCTCTCACTCCGGCGAAAGGTGTGTTACTCCATGGCCCGCCGGGCACCGGGAAGACGCTGTTGGCGAAGGCCGTTGCAAACGAGGCTGACTCGAACTTCATCTCGATCAAGGGCCCGGAGCTGTTCAATAAGTACGTCGGAGAGTCTGAAAAGGGAGTCCGTGAAGTGTTCTCAAAGGCCCGTGAGAACGCACCCACGGTCGTCTTCTTCGACGAGATCGACTCCATTGCGACAGAGCGTGGCCGGGGAGTTGGTGATTCGAACGTCGGCGAACGTGTTGTCTCGCAGTTGTTGACCGAATTGGATGGCCTTGAAGAACTCGAAGACGTCGTCGTTATCGCAGCGACGAACAGACCGGATCTCATCGACGATGCGCTCTTACGTCCTGGTCGACTTGATCGACACATTTCCGTCGCTCAGCCGGATGAGGAGGCACGGCGTGAGATATCCCACGTCCACACTCGCGATCGACCGTTAGCCGATGATGTCGACGTAGATGATCTGGCTGAGCAGACCGATGGCTATATCCGTGCAGACATCGAAGCGCTCTGCCGCGAATCGGCCCAAATCACCGTTCGCGAACATGTCCAAGCAGAAGCAGCCGGTGAGGAGTCCGCCGTCGAGGAGATCGAACTCACTGGAAACCATTTCGAGCAAGCACTCGAAGAATTTGAACCACAGGGCGCGACTCGATCTGGAACTGAGGATAACCAACCACTCGTCGCTGAACACGACGGCGATAAAGGATAGAACCCAAACTTGCTGACGCCCGGGACTGACAGAAAATTTGAATATTGTCCATCGACTCATCATCCGACCAACTAATGGGTTCGGTCATGTCATATTATTCTATGTGAACATATAACACACTCAGGGTTGTATCTCCGTCGATCAACGAGGGCTATCTTTGACCGGCACTGTCTAGATAAGGGAAATCGAGCGACAGCGATACGGTTGGCAAGGTTTTCTGCACCGTTCATCGGTGACATATTCTAGAAAATAAGATTGGTTGTACTGTGAGAAGCTAGAATTCGACAGCTTTAGCAAATATGTCATACCGATGGCTAACATTGATTTGTTAGCTGCGTCCGGTAGAGACCGTGAAACACTGCTCTACAACAGAATCGCTTAACTAGACAGTGCCCTTTGACCCTAATGATCAGTGGAGGAGAACAATGCAGAAAAACCGCCATATACAAGCGTTTGCCCTCTTGAAAGGGTTCCTACGAATCGTTCTGTGGCTCGGAATCGGGGTGATTGGCGTCGGAATCGTTATCATCGTTCCCTTGGCTGTGATCATCGTAGCTATCGGTGTGCTCAGTAAAGCGACTCCCAGCGAGGCCTCGCTTATGATGATAGGCATCATCATATTCACTGTCGGCTTTTGGAGTCTCGTATGGTGGTTCGATAAAAGCGGCATTGCCCGCTGGCACGAGAACGAAATAGAAACGATCGAAGCCGATTTCGAAGCGTCGGACGGAGAAATAGAATCAGATTCATGGAGGAGGTCATAGAACTCTTGTCATACCGTGATGACCGTGTGGGGGTGAGCAGGAGGACTGAGAGGATCAAGACAAGAGTTGCACGCTGTTCGTCTTTTGGTCGGTGTGGTTCGATAACGAATCCACACCTGCAAGATATGGCGAACCATCATCCCTACCAGTGCACGGTTTCTGCTCACTGGTTCGGTATACGGTTCCTGTTGGACAGTGCATTCGATTGGTTCCCCGCCGCAGAGTGGTCGCACGCAGCGGACATCGAATGCTCTCGCTGGCCAAAGTTAGCCAATCCTTATCCGCGGAGCCACACTTTGGACGTGATGTTTCCTCGAAAATCATCCGATATCTGAATTCTCGAACCGCCAGTAGCCGATAGCAACGGGGATAAGTGCCCACGCAATCAGGACGACGACCGAGAACCAGTCTTCCAAATAGAACGGGATCTCACCTACGATACGATTAGCGAGTTCGAGTTGCTTGAGCGGCGTGGTGGCGGGAACGTCTTCAAGAGGGAACTCGGGAACTTCGTTCACCCGCCGGTCAAGAACAGTGCTAGTCAGGACGCGGTATGCTTCAAGGGGATTGAGTCGCTTCAGCAAGAAGTACCAGGGCTCGGCTTGCATTCCCGGGAGCGTCCCGGTGACCAGATAATACAGTCCGACAGCTACTGGCTTCCAGAAAAACACCATTCCCATAAACGAGCCGATCGTGAGTGCCATTGCCCGTCCTCGGGTCGATGCCGTGGCTGACCCGCCAACAGCAAGCCCGGTGAACGTCAGCCCAACCAACACACCTGTGGCGACGAATCCCACGAACGTCGTGATATCAGGGGTGCCGTACAATACTCCAACGAGGATACTAGCGACGGCGAATCCAATGGTCAGCGCAGTGCCAGTGATTAGTGCTCGTCCGACGAGTTTTCCAGCCACGATGTCGAACCGGGAGAATGGGTAGCTCAGTAAGATTCGGAGACTTCCGGACTGACGCTCGCCGACCACGGACAGGTAGCCAGCGACCAATGCGATGCCCGGAATGAAAAGCTGTGAGAGCATCGCGACGCCCACTAATGCCATCGTGGCTGTAACGGTCACAGGGTCTGGGAAGAGTTGTTCGGCGGAGAGTAATGCCATCGTCAGAAAGGCGATGAAGACGAAAATGAACCCCCAGAGCATCTTCGAGCGAACAGCGTCCTCGAAGTCCTTCCGAGCCACGGCCGCCCACGTGACCGTCATACCGATACCTCCCGACCGGCAGCGTATTCGTCCGCCTCTTCGGGAACGCTTCCATCCGTCGTATATGCCCTGAATACGTCCTCCAAGGTCACCTTCGCAGAGTCGATATCGAGAATATCGACACCAGTGTTCGTGAGTCGGGTAACAACGTTTGCTTTCGCACGTGCGTCGGCGCACTCGACTCGGAGGATGCCGTCCGCCAGTTGCACTGCGGTGACACCCTCGATGTCGGAAATATCCGTGTCGATATCGCCGGTGACACGGAGGCGTAGCTCGGAGCCAGCGCCGACGGTTTTTCGCAACCCCTCGACCGTGTCGACGGCCACGAGCTCCCCTTCAGAAAGGATGCCGACCCGGTCACAGATTGCCTCGACCTGTCCGAGGATGTGGCTGGAGAAAAACACCGTCGTCCCGTCGTCGGCTGCCTCGCGAACGAGTTCGCGCATCTGGTGAATCCCGTGCGGGTCAAGTCCGGACGAAGGTTCGTCGAGTATCAGCAGGTCGGGGTCGCCCACCAGTGCCATCCCCAGCGCAAGTCGTTGTTGCATGCCTTTCGAGTAGTCTCCGACTGCGCGGACAGCATCACGGTTGGCCACCCCGACTCGATCCAATACCGCATCTGGGGTCGTGGTGGCATCTTTCCACTCGATCGCAAACTCGAGATGTCTCAGTCCTGTGAGCCGGTCGTAGAGACCGAACCCCTCCGGAAGCACCCCGATGTGTTTTCGGAGCGCTTCTGACTCCTTGTGGGCGTCCATCCCCAGTATCGTCGCGGTTCCCGTAGTCGGGCGAACGTAGTCCAAGAGCATATTGATCGTCGTGGACTTTCCGGCACCGTTTGGACCGAGAAACCCGAATATCTCGCCCTCCGCGACGTGTAAGTCGAGGCTATCAACGGCGACGACATCGTCGTCGAAGCGTTTGGTCAGGTTGTCAGTTCGGATGGCAGTCATCGCAGTAGCTGTACCGGGACGAGTGCCAAAGGTTGTCCTCCGAAGATGCTGGGACGATTTATAGAATTGCAGGCGAGAAAACCTACGACTTCAGTCGTGGGACGAATCGCCGTCATCGGTTTCAAACACTGAAATCAATAGATTTGAGTGCCCTCACCACGTATCTGGGTTTGTCGATTCGATGGTTTCCCATCGGATTCTGACAGTCCGAAAATTGGCAGTTGACTCGGTGTTTGCCTTACCAAATAAGTAAGCCCTCGGACACGCAGACCGACACAAAACAAGCAGGTACCTCCGAGTCTTTCCCAGGATAGGAGTAACGGGGGCGTGGCACTCCCATCGGCGCGTCGGGTCGAAAACCCGAGGTTCCCAAACCAACGCAACCGGGCGTGGGAAGCCCACGACTTCAGTCGTGGGAGGATGTCACAACCTATCCAGTCGAAGCGACATTGGACACTCGATTTTGTAGCCCGTTGGCAAGCATATCTCTGCCCAGTATCTTGGGCACAATGTTTTATTAGAGGTCGATCGATTACCGAGCTAGACCATGCGTGAAGCCCACGTCACATTCAGCGACTCGGAATTCGAGGCGATGGGCATCGAGAAGCTCGTATCACTCTGTCGTGAGGCGGGACTCAGTGAGTTTACCGAGTTAGTGTGCCATGGCGATGGGGCTGTCGTGCAGGTGAACGTCGAGACGCCACTCGAGAAAGACATGCTCTCGTCGCTGGAGTGCGTTACTGGGTGGGAATACGTCGCCAAATCAGGTGATACCTGGGTCTACGTTATTGCATTTACTGCACCAGAACTCCCCGAGTGTATCGCTGATCGAATGGACGACCTCGTCGGCACCTGTGATCCAGTCGTGAGCGACCGTGGTGCCACCCTGTCGTTCGTCGGAACCCATGACGCCATTTCTGGCACCGTTAGCGAGTACGAGGCTGCCGGGGTTTCGCTGGATCTCCAGAAACTCAGCACGTACGAGGGAAGTGCACGACCGATAGATCAACTTACTGACCGCCAGCGTCAGGTGATCCAGACCGCTTACGACATGGGGTACTACGAAGTGCCGCGAGCAGTGACGACCGCGGACATCGCCGCCAAACTGGATATCGATCCATCGACGGTTGCCGAGCATCTGCAACGTGCCGAGCGAAATCTGCTCAGCTATCACCTCCGAACGTGAACCCTCTCGGCCATTTTTCACCCGCAATACACGAGCATGTCTCGAATCTTAGAGACGGAGATTCGCCATCACGAAGATGATGAGGAGTTGGAGAAGACCCTGCACGCCACCGAGTTTCGCATTCCGCATCCCAATCCGGGAGATCGTATTTACGTCCGGTGTTTCCGAGACGATCTCACGGTAGATTTTCACCTCGCCAGGGAGGATGATCCCAAATCCGATGATCGATAGTAGCGTCGCGATTCCGAGTGCAGCGAGTAGCCAGTGGTATGACAGATCCCAGTATCCGAAACCCTTCGCGAGCTGAATCCCGGCCGTGATGGTGACGGCGGCGAGCGCCGGCATCAGGAACGTCATCTTCGGTGTGAATTTCTTGCACACGTTCGCTCGCTCTTTCGGACTCAGACTCCCAAGAACGGGCCCGAGCACTGCCCCCATGAAGACATCGACACCCGTCCAGAGCGCCCCGGCCATTATATGGACGTAGAATAGTGCCCGGAGGTTCCCAACCGTCAGTGAAAAGCCTAGTGCAGCAATCGGAATGACAACCGCTCCGATGGCGAATGCCGGGTTCGCCTGCGACGTTATCCCACTGGGTCCACGCTTCTTGTCTACCGTTGTCATACACCATTCTGACTCTGTCAATCTATAATATTTATCATATGAGTTAGTACGATCGTGTTTATTGACGACAAACTGGAATACGTCGCAAGAAAGCGACGAACCCGACAACAAAGCTGAGCAGTTCAACGAGATCGAGGAGAAACTGCGAGAGTTGATGGACGAGACCAGTGACAGAGTCGAGAATCAACTTGGAAATGCACACAACGAGTTGGACGCCTACCGACGAAACCACGATTTTGCGTGACAACCCTCTCTGATGAGAACGAAGGCGGCCGATTCTCAGTAACAGGAGAACCGGCCACAGCTTCGACCGTCAACCGATCGGAAGGGTGATGGGCGTGTTGGGAGATGATTTCCGCAACTGACGACAGGCATGGAGGCAGTACCTCCGTGGCGTATTGTGCAACCATTCCGTGTCGGTCAACTACCCCTGTCGGGGCGTATTGACCGTCGGCTTTCGTCATAGTGTAAGTACTGATTAGACAGGGTCGTCTGTTAGATTATTCCGGAATTCTACCGATATATCTAGTAAATTTCATACTACTTCTGTAATTGTGCTCGACTTGTCGGCTATTTGTGCTCGACCGTTCTTGGCTGACCGATTACCATCCGCTAGCTAGTAACGAGTTGGGGTGCTGGTTCGAAGGATTGCAGTACGAGATCGTCACCGTGAGGCCGTCGTCGGAATCGACCGAAATCACCACGTCGTCGACACGCGTGAAGTATTCGCTGGTGTGTTTGCCCGACCGGCGGAGGCGGGTCGCTTCCTGGAGGAGCCCGACGTCGGTGAGGATACCGAGTTTCCGGTACGTGGTCGAGAGCGGGACGTCACACGCTTCGGAAATTTCGCTCGCAGAGAGAGAGTCGTCGTCGGTCACTTCGAGGATAGTACGGCAGTCAGCGTCTTCAAGCGTGCTGAGGAGCGTTTGTACATCGTCCGCAGCGGAAACGACCGTCTTGTCGGTTGGGTATTTCTCGTGTGCTTGTGTCCTGACCGCGCTCATCGAAGATTGGCTCATACACTATCGTAACGGTGCTACTGCAACCAGTGTGCACCACTGATATCGGGGGTAGTTTATATACTCTGGTCGAAAACAGCCGTGAGACAGCCTGTAACGTGAGATAACGACTCACACGGCTTCGTGCGATATTCACATATCCATGGTGAATCGACGGTGACGTGAGAAGGATGACCAGGGCTTTCCGTACGGTGACGTAGGGGATGGTTCGGAGCGAAACGTGGGCGACGGTCAGAGGACGTCTTCGAAAATCTTGGCCTGTGCCGTCACCAGATGTTCGGTGAACGTCGATTGCGAGATGCCGAGTTCCGCCGCGATCTCCGTGGCGTTCGCTCGCTTCGGTCGTTCGAAATAGCCCATCTCGAACGCGGCTTGCAGGACTTCGAGTTGTCGATCCGTGAGTTTCCCTCGATTGACGAACACCCTATCGTCCGGTGTCCCTTCGAGTGGTGGTTGAAGCAGGCGCTGTACGTCTACCGAATCGTATCGTTCCCGGAACTCGGCCATCACGTCCTGCAACTGGGTGAAATCCTCCGCGTGAAATACGAGCGTTAGATCACCGTCTGTTGCGGTGTAGCGGTGGACGGGACAGCCGAATTGGCCGAGACATTCACACGGACAGCGTACCCCACCATCGTGAGCGATTCGATACAGATTCTCCGACCCGTAGGAGAAAACCGGCTCTCTGTCTACGTCGTCAGGGAGTCGGTCGACGGCGACCAGAAACTCGGAGACGCTTCCTGCCGAACCGGAAAGCGAGACGCTCGACGAGACCTGATCGATCATCGTGTCCGCAGTTTTCGAGAACTTTGCGAGCGGACACTCCCCCGGCGAATCGAATTTCACCGTCGCTCGTATCCCGGACGACATTGGTATCGGTCATTGGTTTCTGTTTGGGCATCTTTAGCGTACTGGTGGCCGGTTCGTCAGGGGTGGTGGCCGGTTCATCGATGGTCTTGTGCGCGTGTACGCGCAGGACACAAACCGCAACACGATATCCGAAAATCGAATCACTGCATCCGAATCTTTGCATTCAGTCTGCGAGGTGAGCAGGTTGTTCTCACCCGGTTGGAAATAGGAGAGTTCATTTATCAGGTACCGTCGTACTACAAACCAAGATGAGTAGCACCGAGAACTACACCTTCGTCTGTCCGAAATGCACCGAGTCCATCACGGTCGACACCGAGATGAGGGCTGCCCTCATCGACAACGGCTGTGTGATCTGCGGGAGTACCGTTTCGTCGTACGGCTTCACACCCGACTGAGATAACCTCCGAATCTATCGACCGTTCGACTGGCGGTCGATAGTACCGCTTCGACATTTTGTCTCCTTTATCTCCGAAGTGTGAATTATAATGAAAGAATCCGTCGAAGTGGGAATAGTTTAAGGTCGAACACACGCTCGGTGAATGTACGACTATGCCACTCGCCCAGGAAACTGCGATGACGGAGTCGGAAACCGATGACTTCCTCGGAAGTCACGAGACCGGCGTCTTATCTCTCGCGCAGGCTGAAGAGCCGTATGCTATCCCTATCTCGTATGGATACGACCCCGACGAACGAACGTTTTTCATGCGGCTCGTCTCCACACCCGATAGTGAGAAACGACAGTTTCTCGCGTCCTCACCACGAGCACGTCTCGTCGTGTACGACGAGACGGATGGTGAAGCAGGTACGAAGTCGACCTACCGGAGTGTCGTCGCGGTTGGCTCGTTAGAGGAGATCGCTCCCGAAGAGCTGACGGTCGACCATATCGAGCAGTACGGTTCCGCGAAGCGACCGCTCTTCGAGATCTGGGGTCGGTCGAAACAGAATCTCGACATCCAACTCTACGAGTTCGAACCAGTCGAGTTGAGCGGCCGTCGAACCGAAGTCGACCGCGAAGCAGACGAGTAACGAACGAGAAAGAACTGCAGATGGCGTCACGTCCGGCACGCAGCGGCTTCTAAGACGGCAAGAAGTTGTCCGAACTGACAGTGGCTCCACAGACGGGACAACCATGTGTCAGTGTGGCCTCCCGCATCGGGCCATTGATATCGATCTGTTGCCCACATTCTGGGCAGGTGAACTCGTATTCTTTCATGGCGTATCCAATGTATCCGTCCTTATAGGACTAGTTGCTAGTATCGGGGTAATGAGTTCCTCCCGGATATATGGGGTGGTTTAAGTTCTCGCTGTCTTCCGCCCAGATATCCTCTTTAACTGAACAGCGGAACGAACCGGAATAGAAGGTAGGCGGCGACCGTCGAAATTCCCGGAACGATGTTCTGCATCGTGATGACACGGGCGGTCGTCCATGGTTCGTAGAGTGCGTCTACATCCGGGAGGGTCTCACCTGCTCTACTCGCCGCCGATGGCCGCGAACTCGCCGTTTCCGTCTCACCCTCACCGCCCGCACCGACCACTGGCGTGTCCTCGGCGTCGACTGCCAGTGCGCCAGCAGAGACGCTCGGTGGCCCTTCCTCTACCATCTTGGAACGGTCGGTGTACTTGATGATGCGCGTTGCGCGCCCCCAGCCGAGACCGACGATACTCATCGTCGAGACGATGACGATACTGGCAGGAATGCCGAGTTTCGAAAGGATGGCGATGATCGTCGAACTCACGACCGCGACGATCAGTGCCGCGAGCAGTGGCATCTCGGTGAGTTCGTTCCCCATGGTATCGATGGTGCGCCGAGCGATGGTGAACGCACCGAGTGCGATAGCGCCTCCGGCGATGAGGATGCCGCTGTTCATGCCGACAGCGCCGTTACCGACGAGTGGGGCGACGGCGTTCGCCATATTCGATGCACCGGCCGAGAAAGCGGTATAACAGCCGACAGCGACTACCAGGAAGGTACCAACGAATTCCCGAGTGGTCGTGTTCGGGCCGAGGGCTGGTCGTGGAATCCGACCCGTGTGGTCGAGTTGCAGGAGCGTTCCTTCCGTCTGCGTGACCGCAAACCATTCGAGGAGCGTGGGGTACCAGTACCGACCGATGATCGCACTCACCCAGAAGGCGATCACGGGGGAGACGAGCCACCACGAGACGATTCGTCGCATCACGTCCCAGTTCAGTGCCCCGGTGGCGAGGCCGAGTCCGGCGATGGTTCCGACGCCCGTCATCGACGTCGAGGCAGGAACGCCGACGATGTTCGAGAGAAACAGCGATAACCCAATGAAAAAGAGCACTGCGATACTCGCTTCCAACGTGAAATACGCCGACGGGACGATCCGGCCTCCCATCGTCTCGATGACGTTCCGCCCGACGGTCCATCCACCGAGGAGCGCACACATACTCATGAGAATTGCAGCCCCGAGTTTCGAGATGGTTCGACTTCCGACCGCCGGCCCGAACGCAACACCCGTGTTAGACCCGCCGACGTTGAATCCGACGAAGATAGCGACAGCGAGACCGATAAGAATGAGGAGTTCTGCCATAGTTTGAAAAAGCCATCCCGTCTTAAATAGCTCATTGTCGATTCGGTGTCATCGCCCAGTGAACGAATCAATTTCCCACGATTGGTGTCTTCTGGCGTCGCCATCCGTTCCGATTCGTTCGCCAAGTAGTTTGTGAACCGGACAAAAGAATTAGCGTCACGCGCTTCGAACGATGTCCCGATGCCGAGCACCCGGGAAGATCTGCTTCAGCAACTAAACGAACTCCAGGCAGTCCACGGTGTCGATTCCGAAACACGAGCAGTCATCGGTTCCCTCACGGAGACGATTCGAACCCTCGGGGAGGAGATCGATGACCTTCAACAGCGGGTTACGGAGTTAGAAGACGCGCTCGACGAGGACGAACGACGGAAACGAACATGGTATTCGGAGCGTGAAACATCGAAATAATCGGTGACCAACCACACAGGTCGTAGATAAACGGTCGAAAACGTAGTTCGGTCAGACGCTTCGAGAACGATCGACAAATCAGTTTTCCCACCACATCGCTACGCGGGAGTACATACTCGGCCCCGCGATCAGGATTCCCCCGGCTCCGAGCACCAAGAGTGCGAGTACATCTCCGATCGTCCATTCGATGCCCGGATTACTACCATCTCCACCATCCGGGAGGTCGACTCCCCCGGCGACGGTTTTTGAATCTGTGGTCGACGTCGCTGGTGCCGTGGACGATCCTCGTTCGGTTCCCGTCTTCGTCGCGTGAACCGTTCCCGTCGTATTCGTGGTAGTCGGCGTGGCAGTCGATGACGGCAGTACCGAAGTCGCCGTTGACGTTGTCGTCGTCGTTCGTGGTGATGGCGTCTCCGTCGCCGTAGTTGTCGGTGAGACTGTGGTTGTACTGGTCGTCGGTGGTGTAGTCGCAGTTGTCGACGTCGTCGAAGTTGGCGGTGGTGTCGTAGAGGTTGTCGGTGTTGCTGTGGTAGTCGTCGTCGATGTGGTGGTCGAAGTTGTAGTGGTCGGTGCCGGAGTCGTGGTCGTCGTTTCGGTCGTTGTCGTTTCCGTCGTTGTACTGGTTGCAGTGGTCGTTTCAGTCGCGGTTTGGGTTCCTTCACACCCCGGATATCGTGGATTGTCGTACCGCTGGTCTGCGGTCTTGGATTCGATGGTGATCGCCGTCAGTGGTTTTCCGCTATCGTCCTCGGTGCCACGAACGACGTGGCTCCCCGGTGGAAGTCGAAACTGCTGATGGCCGCCGTCGGGGAAGTGCAGAATCGCCGTGACGGTGGTGTTCGTTTCTATCGTCGCCTGATAACACTGGAACGTGACGTCCGTTTCCTCTCCGACAGTCGTCGGTGGCATTCGTGCGTCACCAGTGCTCCCCGTGAAGGGGTCGAAACTTCCGGTGAGGAGAAGTCCCGCGATGAGCAAGAGTGTCAGTATCCGAGTCGGTGATGAAAGTACACGGCGTGGGGACATGGCTCACTATCCACCCCTTTTTTGTAATGGTTAATGTCGTTTCCGATTCTCCCAAAAAAGTCTAAGTATACTACTATATTAGAAGTATTTTTATGATATAATGAGTAATACATTTAATAATGTTCAGAATCTATCTCTGTGATTTTCGAGGACTCTTCACTAGGTATAGCATGTGTTTTATTCGTTCGCCCACTAGGCGCGGGTGATGAGTGTTACTCATGTGGGTCGCAACCGACCCACCGCCCCTCCTCGCTCGTCCTGTCGCGATCGCGTGTTCTGGTCGGTGATGCGACCATGATGCCGTGGGGACACGCCGCCTTCGGATACGTCCTCTATTCGCTCGGTCACCGTCTCGTGACGCGACGCTCACCGACTGCTGTCGCCGTGGTAGCACTCCTGTTCGGCACGCAGGTACCTGATCTGGTCGACAAACCACTCTCGTGGGGACTGCATCTGTTTCCGCAGGGCTACTCCGTCGCTCATTCGGTGTTCGTTGCAGTACCGGTCGGCCTCCTCGTCCTCGCCGTTGCGGCCCTCAAACGCCGCTACACTATCGGGATCGCCTTTACCGTTGGTTACTGGTCGCATCTCCTCGGCGATATGCTCATGGCGATTCCGAAACGGAACGTCTCGCCCCTCGACCGGGTGTTCTGGCCCGTCATCACCCTTCCGCCATACGGCTATGAGACGACGCTGTTCGGTAGGGTAAATGACATCTTCGAGGCGTTCCTCTATTCGCTGTCGACAGAGCGGCAACTGTTCGTCCTCGGCATCTACGGGCTCCCGTATCTGCTCGTGTTCCTCCTCTGGCTCATCGACGGTGCACCGGGTGTTGCCGCACTTCGCCGAACGATAACGGGGGAGTGACGTCTCTTATCGAGCCGCTTCTTAAAAAAGAAGATTGGACGTGATGACTCAAGTCAGGAGCCTACTGCCACGCTTCGGTCGGTTCTTCTTCGGCGGGTTCGTTGTCCAACAACTGCGGTTTGCCGAGTGGCAACGAACCGAAGAGGGCGTAGTGGATTGCGAACGAGACTGCGACGATTGCGACGAGGATGGTCAGTCCACGCGTGATTCGACCCATGGGTGGGCGCACGGATAGCGGGAAAAAGAGTGCTTCGGTCGCGACAAAATCGAGGAGTTGTGGCGAGACTGATTCGGTGTCCCGAAATGGAGATTTATGCCATCGACATTCGGTATGTTGAATGCTAACAATCTACTTCTACCGACGGAACGATGGTGTGGTCGAGATGGAAATTCAAGACACGCCCGTAGATGAGGGTGCCGTTAGCGAACTGGAAGAGCAGCTTCGCGGCGAACTCCTCAGCTTCGACGGCCCCGGATACGACGAGGCACGCACGGTCTGGAACGGAATGATCGAACGGTATCCAGCCCTCATCGCTCGCTGCCGTGGGGTTGCTGACGTCATCGCAGCGGTCGACTTCGTCCGTGAGAACGACCTGCTGGTTTCCGTTCGTGGCGGTGGCCACCATATCGCCGGTAACGCGGTCTGTGACGATGGATTCATGATCGACCTCTCGCAGATGGATTCGGTTCGAGTCGATCCGGACGCGAAGACGGCCAGCGTCGGGCCCGGTGCCACGCTCGCCGATTTCGACCACGAAACACAGCAATTCGGGCTCGCAACGCCACTCGGCATCAACTCCACGACTGGCATCGCGGGACTCACCCTCGGTGGCGGTTTCGGATGGCTCACCCGGAAGTATGGGATGACCATCGACAACCTGCGGTCGGTCGACATCGTCACCGCAGACGGCAAACTTCGCCATGCTAGCGAGACGGAGAATCCCGACCTCTTCTGGGCTGTGCGGGGCGGGAGCGGCAACTTCGGTGTCGTGACGTCCTTCGAGTTCGACCTCCACGAGGTCGGTCCCGAGGTGCTCGCAGGCCCCATCGTCTACGCGGGCGAGGACGCGCCGGACGTCATCCGAAATCTGCGGGAGTTCAACGACGATGCCCCGGACGAGTCCTCTGTCTGGGCCATCCTCCGAAAGGCGCCGCCGCTTCCGTTCCTCCCTGCGGACGTTCATGGCGTGGGTGTCTGCATCGTCGTCGCGTTCTACGCGGGAGATATGGACGAGGGTGAGGAGGTGTTGGCACCGATTCGAGAGTACGGCGACCCGATCGCCGACGCGGTCGGCCCACACCAGTACGCGGAGTTCCAGCAGTCATTCGACCCATTGCTCACCGAAGGTGCGCGAAACTACTGGAAATCGCACAACTTCGACGGACTCTCGGACGAGGCCATCGACACCGCGATCGAGTACGCGGCGCACCTCCCGACATCGCTGTCCGAAATCTTCTTCGGCCAAGTCGGCGGCGAGATGGCGCGCGTTCCCGCCGACGCGACGGCGTATCCCCACCGCGATGCGACCTACGTGATGAACGTCCACACTCGCTGGGAGGATGCCGAAGATGACGATCGCTGTATCTCGTGGGCTCGTGAGTTCTACGACGCGATGGCACCGTACGCGTCCGGCGGCGTGTACGTGAACTTCGTCAGCGAGGAGGAAGGCCAGGAGACCAACGCCTACGGCGAGAACTACGACCGGTTGGTCGAACTGAAAGACGAGTACGATCCGACCAACCTGTTCCGCATGAACCAGAACGTCGCACCGAGCGCGGAGTGATCACCGAAATCGGTGACTCTCGTTTTTCTCGTCACTACCCATCATCGTGTGTGCTAATCTCAACCACAGTTTTTACAAAGGATGAGTAAAAATACTGTGACTGTCGGGCGGTAGCAAGTCCGGTGTTCGGTCGCGGTGCCAAGTCGGATGGGTTGTCCGGCGTGGAGGCAGAACACGTATCGAACGCACTACGTACATTGCAATTGCAACTGTTGGTCACGTCGTCTCGTGGGCTGCAGACGGGTGGCTCACTTCCCTGTATGCGGCGTGGCCAGTTCTCGCCCCTCGGTCGGTGGATATGATTCTAACTTGGATTCGACGTGTATGGATGATACGTCAATATCGTCAGCGGACGTGCAGTCAATCTGAGCGTAGCGACTAAGTCTCCAGTTAGTGGTGATTGTTAATATGGTGGGGTACCCGTCTCTTCTGATGATTATCGGAGGAGTCCAACCGATGGGGGAGACTGAAGCGCAACTTCTCAGGTTTCTCACCGTATTCACCATCGCAGGTGTCGTTGGCATATTTACCACGAGAGTCATTCGCATACCGTACACCGTTGGACTCCTCCTCGCTGGACTCACGATTTCACTTCTCGACCTCCCCTTGACGATACCACTTTCGGATACGTTCATTCTGCTCGTCATTCTCCCGACGTTGATATTCCAGAGTGCGATGAACATCGACACCGACCGCTTGCGGGATAACATCGTCCCCATCTTGATGCTGGCCGTGGTCGGCCTCATCCTGTCGGTGGTGATTGTCGGTGCCGTCGGTACATCCGTGTTCGGCTTCTCCGTCGTCGTCGCCCTTCTGCTTGGCGCGATAGCGATGCCGACCGATCCGGTTTCGGTAGTCGCGCTGTTCGAAGAACTCGGTGCGCCAGAACGGCTTTCGGTACTCGTCGAGGGTGAGAGCATCCTGAACGATGGCGTCGGCATCGTTCTCTACACAGTCCTCTTGTCGGTATTGCTCGAAGCAGGGTCCCAAGGAATCGCCGCCACTGCCATCGTCACGCCCACCCTTCTATTCAGGGATGTCGGGTTCGGCATCGTCATAGCGATGGTCGGCGGCACTCTCATCGGGGCTGTCGCCGGGTACGTCGCGTATCGTCTCCTCGTTCTCGTCGACGATCCGATGACTGGCATCGTATTCACTGTCGTGCTCGCCTACGGTGTGTATATACTCGCAGAACAACTCGAAGTCAGCGGCGTCATTGCCACGCTCGGCGCTGGTCTCGTCGTCGGAACTCAGGGAGCCAGCGACGAGGTGAGCGCACGAACGCGGTTGACGCTCGGGACCGTCTGGGCAAGTGCGGCGTTCATCGCGAACACAGTCATCTTCGTTGCGATCGGCATCGCTACCCCACTTGACCTGCTCACACAGTACGTTGAGGAGATTCTGGTCGCCGTCGTTCTCGTCTTTTTGGCGCGGGCCGTCGTCGTTTATCCACTGGTCGAGTTGATGAACAGGGCGCTTACGAACCCGATTTCCCGGTCATCCCAGCACGTCATGGTCTGGAGCGGAATCCATGCCTCCATCCCGATTGCACTTGTCCTCGGTCTTCCGGAGAGCCTTCCAGCAGGATTGCGGGAGGAACTTGCTGCAATCGTCTTCGGTGTCGCGGCGATCACCCTCGTCGTCAATGGCCTCACGATCGGGGAACTCATCGACCGTCTCGGAATCGTCACGACATCTCGGGGAGAACAGCAATACGAACTGCTGTTGGGTCGTCTGCACGGCATCGACGCTGCTCTCGTTGGCGCAAAGGAACTACACGAACGAGACGACATCCCGGAAGAGTTCTACGAACAGATCGTTTCGCAGTACACGACCCAGAAACGGCAGACGAATCGTAATCTCTCGAATCTGCTCGACGATCATCCCCACCTCCGCGAGAAAGAAGCACTCGCCGCCGAAGAGGAGATCGTTCGCCGTGAGATCCTCGGCATCAAGACGGCGATGGAACGGGGAATCGTCAGTGGCGATGTCGGCAACCAGCTCCTCGAAGAAACCGAACGAAGACTCGAACGTATCGTCGACGAGCGACACACACTCGATGACGATTCCGGGCACTACAACGGATCTATGTGGGAAGCGATGGATGCCGATCTCGACGCCGAAGCCGACTCACCGAAACCCTCGTCCGAGGACGAACGACCGGGTGATGATCCGAATTCGTGACGAAGAATCAAGTTCGCTGTCGACGAATGCTCGTAAGTGTGGGAAGGGCGAGGCACACTCGAAACGAATTTGAACGGTAGACTGTCTCACGATATCTGCATCGTACGTGAGGCGACTCAGTCGTACTTGGCAAGGAACTCACGATCGATGTCCGCGAACTCGACCCTCCGACCGCCGTGTTCGTCGATGAACAACTCTGCGTCGTCGGAATCGGAGAAGGGGATGAGATCCTTGCCCATCCCGCCGAAGACGTCGCTTCCTGCGACGTAGTTGACCTTCGATGCCAACGCGAACGTCTCCGGTGCAGTGTGCGTGCTGATGAACGTATCGTCATTACGAGTTTCGAGTTCGTAGTCGACACTGGAGTAATCGGTCACGTAGATCGCGACTGCCCGTCCGCCGTGCCGTTCGCGCTCGAAGTGATACGGGAACATGCTCGCGGCGAGCGTATGAAACCACGCCGGATCGTCGGGGCCATGGGGAGAGTGCTCTGCATAGAAGATCTGCCCGTTCGGGCCGAAATGCTCGCCGATTATCATCCCGCCCATGTCATCCTGCTTCCCGCCCGAAAGGTCGACCGGCTCAGGTACCGCTTCCGCTGCCTCGGCCTGATTGTCCTCTTCTCTGCCGAGACAACCTGCCAAGACGCCAGTTACACTGATACCGGCCATCCCTATAACGCTGCGTCTGGTGAGTCTGTCTCGGGGTCGGTGTTCGGTCATCGTCGAACGGTCACAGTCACGGAAAGGAATACCGACCGCTCATTCTCAGTGGCCGAGAATTAAATCGAACACTGAGATGGCGACAGGTCAGTTGCCGATTTCAGACTCTCTTGTGTCTCTCCACAGATGACAGCAACCGCACGGTGAATTCGAAGAGCGAGGAAGAATTCAACGCTTCAGTCGTGGGAGGAATCCTACCGGTCGTACGTCGGGATGTTCTCGATCTCACTCGAATCGACGTTCTCGAACGCGTTTCGTGCGATGACGCGCTTGTGAACTTCGTCCGCCCCATCGACGATGCGGAACTGGCGGACGTTCTCGTAGAAATCAGCGAGTGGGAGGTCTTTGCCGATGCCGCTGCCACCACAGAGTTGCACGCAGTCGTCGATAACGGTCTGGACGACGTTCGCCGTGAACACCTTCGCCATGGAGACGGGAACGCGGGCCTCGTCGCCTGCTTCGATCGCGCGAGCAGCGTGGCGAACCATGGTTCGTGCGGCGTGCAACTGCGTTTCGGCCTCGGCGACGGTGAACCGCAGGTCTTGCTTTTCGCTGAGCGGTGTTCCGAACGCTTCGCGGTCGCTCACGTAGGCTTTCGCCACGTCGAGCGCGCGTTCGGCCATCCCCGAGAATCGCATACAGTGCGTGAGACGGGCTGGGCCGAGCCGCTGTTGTGCGTGTTTGAACCCCTCGTCGAGCGTCCCGAGGAGAGCGTCGTCGGGGACGCGAACGTTCTCGTACTTGATTTCTGCGTGGCCCATACCGGTGAGACCGCCGCCGAGGTGCGGGATGTCTCGAACGACCTCGACACTCGGCGTGTCGGTGGGCACCAGAAAGAGCGAACAGCCCTGATAGGGGTGCACGTCGGGGTCGGTTCGCGCCATCACGATGAGGACATCTGCTTCGGTTCCCTGTGTCGTCCACCACTTGTGACCGTCGATGACCCACTCGTCGCCGTCTTTCTCGGCTGTCGTTCGGATCATCTTCGGGTCGGATCCCGCACCGGGCGATGGTTCGGTCATCGAGAAGCCGGAACGAGCATCACCGGCAACCAGTGGCCGTAGCCACCTCTCTTTCTGTTCGTCGGTGCCGAACAGTTCGAGCGTGTGCATGTTCCCCTCGTCGGGTGCATCGACCCGGATGGCCGTCGGGCCGAGCAGACTGCGTCCAGCTGCTTCGAACACCGGAAGCATCTCTCGATAACTGAGGCCGTGGCCGCCGTATTCCTCGGGGAGGTGCGGTGCGTAGACGTCGTACTCGCGGGCAGCCTCGCGTAATTCTCGAATCGCCTCGTCACCGACCGGCCCGTTGCCAAGTGCCTCACGCTCGACGGGTATCACGATCTCGTCGATGAACTCGCGTGTCCGAGTGGCGAATTCGGTCGCCCTGTCGGTGTCGTCGTACTCCATGCGGTTCACACCAACCCTCACGGTAAAAAGCGTAGTGCAGGAATCGATCGAAACGGCTGCCAGCAACGCACGCTATCGATCTGGTCGCTCTGTTTCTGCCGTCTGCTCTCCCCACCCGTTCTGCCGTCTACTCTCCCTACCCGTACTTATTCGTACGATGAACGCGAAATTCGCGGTATGTCCGACCCGGATCAGGACGAGTATTTCGCCCGGCTCGTGGACGAAGACGCGTTGGAGTCATTTCTCGCGGACGAACTCGATCCGGCGGCGACGTTTGCAGTCGAACGTCACACGGCAGGCCACTCGAACGAGACGTTGTTCGTCGAGTGGGGTGACCGGATGCTGGTCGTCAGGCGACCGCCCCCTGGTGAAACGGCGGAGACTGCCCACGACGTTCTTCGAGAGTATCGCGTCATGGATGCCCTTCAGGAAACCGACGTGCCGGTTCCGAAGACGGTCATTGCCTGCGACGATCACAGCGTCATCGGCAGTGACTTCTACGTGATGACACTGGTCGAGGGAGACGTTCCCCGCGAGAGCGAACCTGACCGGTTTGCCGAACCGGGCTATCGCCAGCAAGTGGGCGAGCAACTCGTCGATACGCTCGCGTCCATTCACGATGTCGATTACGATGCTGTCGGTCTCGGTGAGTTCGGCTATCCAACGGGATACACGGAACGACAGGTCACGCGGTGGGGAGAACAACTCGGATGGGCGTTCGAACGGACGGCAGACGAGCGCCCGATTCCGGAGCTGGAGCGGGTCGGCGAATGGCTCGAACGGTCGACGCCTACCGGCAATCCGGAGACGCTCGTCCACGGGGATTACAAACTCGACAACGTGATGTTCGGGCCGGAGACGCCGCCGCAACTCGTTGCCGTCTTCGACTGGGAGATGAGCACGCTTGGCGATCCACGCGCCGACCTGGGGTGGATGCTCTCTTACTGGCGTGATGCGAAAGACCCCGAACCGGCGGTTCCGGAACTGACGGCGACGTTCATGGAGCGCGAGGGGTATCCGACCCGGCGTGAACTGGTCGAGCGATATGAAAATCAAACGGGGATCACCTTCGAACACGAGCGATTCTATCGAGTGCTCGCGGTCTACAAACTCGCGGCGCTCGGTGAGATGTTCTATCGGCGCTATCTGGAGGGGAACAGCGACGATTCGATGTATCCTCGCATGGAAGAACGCGTCCCCGCACTCGCAGACCGTGCGGTTCGAATCATCGAGGGGGACGAACCGCTATGAGTCGATATTCGGACGTCACCGTCGGCGATGTCGAAGAGTTCGGCAGATACGAAGTCACGAAAGCGGAGATCATCGAGTTCGCACAGCAGTACGACCCACAACCGTTCCATATCGACGAGAAGGCGGCGGCAGAGTCGGAGTACGACGGCCTCATCGCGAGTGGTTGGCACACCTGTGCGATGACGATGCGGATGCTCGTGGACAACCAGTTAGCCGAAGACGGCAGTCTGGGGTCGCCGGGCGTAGACGAGGTTCGATTCCGGCGGCCCGTTCGTCCCGGCGACGTCCTCTCCGTTCGAACCGAAGTAACGGGAAAGCGACCACTGGAGAGCGACCCGAGTCGTGGCCTCGTCACGTCGCACGTCGAGACGCTCAATCAAGACGATGCCGACGTTCTCACGATGGACACTACCATGTTCGTCCGTCGTGAGGATTGATGTGGGACGCTGTGGACGAGTACAGTATGAACAGCAACGACATCGAACGCGTGGCTGTGCTCGGTGCGGGGAACATGGGTCACGGCATCACCGAAGTCGTCGCGTTGGCTGGCTATCCGGTCACGATGCGCGATATCGAAGCCGACATCGTCGAGACGGGGTACGAGAACATCGAGTGGAGCCTCCAGAAGCTCGACGAAAAGGGCCATCTCGACGAGTCTCCGGAGGCCGTCCTCGGTCGAATCAGTACGACCGTCGACCTCGAACACGCGGTTTCTGACGCCGATCTCGTTATCGAGGCTGCTCCGGAGCGACTCGACCTCAAACGGGAGATATTCGACAAGCTCGACGCATTCACCCCTGAGCACGCGCTCCTCACGTCGAACACGTCGTCGCTCTCCATCACGAAGATAGCCGAGGCAACCGACCGCCCAGAGAAGGTGGTCGGACTGCATTTTTTCAACCCGCCGGTGAAGATGGAACTCGTCGAGGTCGTCTACGGCGACACTACCAGCGACGAAACCGCCGAGATCGCCGCCGAGTTCGTCGAAGCTATCTGCAAGACGCCGATATTCGTCCGGAAAGACGTCAACGGCTTCGTCGTCAACTCCGTGCTCGGCCCGTTCATGACCGAACCGGCCTGGATGGTCTCGAACGACGAAGCCACCATCCGACAGGCGGATGCGGCGATGGTTCACGAACGCGGCTATCCCATGGGAGCGTTCGAACTCGCCGATCTCACTGGACTCGATATCGGCTACCACGTTCGGGTGGAGGCAGGGAAAGAAATCCCGCCGATACTAGAGACCAAGGTCGAGAACAGCGACCTTGGCAGGAAAACCGGCGCAGGGTACTACGAGTACGAAATGGGCGACGGCCCGGACTATTCGCCCGAAGACAGCGCCGATTTCGATACGCTCCGCGTCGAGGCCCGGATGATGAACGAAGCCGCGAAACTCGTCGGGAGCGATGTCGCTACTCCCGAGGCGATAGATACGGGAATGCGTCTCGGTGCTGGATTCCCAGAAGGGCCGTGCCGACGTGCGGACGAACTCGGACTCGATGTGGTGCTCGAAAAACTGACCGAACTCCACGAGGAGACTGGTGCAACGCGGTTCGAGCCTGCTGACCATCTCGAAGCGCTCGTCTCCGATGGGAAGACCGGTCGGGATTCAGGGGAGGGATTTTTCGAGTATTCGAGCGAGAACCGCTCGACGGTTGAGGACAGGTGACATCCTCCCACGACTGAAGTCGTGGGCTTCCCACGCCCGGTTGCGTTGGTTTGGGAACCTCGGGTTTTCGACCCGACGCGCCGATGGGAGTGCCACGCCCCCGTTACTCCTATCCTGGGAAGGACTCGGAGGTACCTGCTTGTTTTATGTCGGTCTGCGTGTCCGAGGGCTTACTTATTTGGTAAGGCAAACACCGAGTCAACTGCCAGTTTTCGGACTGTCAGAATCCGATGGGAAACCATCGAATCGACAAACCCAGATGCGTGGTGAGGGCACTCAAATCTATTGATTTCAGTGTTTGAAACCGATGACGGCGATTCATCCCACGACTGAAGTCGTGGGTTTTCTCGCCTGCAACTCTATAACGACGCCACTGAACCCCTCAAAATCGATTGCCGGTTGTCGCCCGCTACTGCTGGTCGTCACAACGCCACTACTGGAAGGGCTACACTATTGCTGGAAGGGCGTTCTGAGCGAGAGATACCGATTCGTCGTGCCGCCCGGTGGTCGTTCCCTCGGCCTATACGAACCGCTCGGTGCCCTTCCTGACGATGTAGGGGAATCGTTGCGCGAGACACAATCCGATTTTCGTGTACCAGTCGGCCATGATGACGGGATCGGTCGATTCGATCTTTTCGGCCAGCTTACGGCCCACCTCTGCGGGGTCGCTTAGCATGGACTCCGGATATCCAAGTTCGGCCGCCGACCGAGTGTTTGAGAGCGCGGGATGCATCACCGAACACGAGACGTTCTCGTTCCGCAGTTCCAGCCGCAGCGAGCGTGTGAGTGCCTCGACTGCGCCCTTCGTGGAGGCGTACCCGGAGAGTCCCGGATGGCCGACGAGTCCGACGCCAGAACTCACGTTGTGGATGATACCCTCGTTCCGGGCCTTCATATGCGGTAGGACGGCCCGGATGGTTTGTACGTACCCGAAGTAGTTTACCTCGAACTCGCGCCTCGTGTCGGCGAGGGTCTGGTATTCGAAAGGGGCGAAATTGAATATCGCGGCGTTGTTGACCAGGATATCGATCTGGCCCCAATCAGCTATGATCTCGTCTATCGCCGTTTGGACATCGTCATCCGCCGTCACGTCACAGTCGTGAAAGTGCACTCGGTCAGGGTATGTCTCCTGGAGCGACCGAATGTGTTCTCCGTTGATGTCGAGACCGGCGACTCGGTAGCCCCTCGTGCGTAGCGCGGTTAGCATATGATAGCCGATTCCCTCATTCGCGCCGGTGATGACGACGTTTCTCTCCTCGGAACTGCCCATAGTACGGTGCAAACGACCTCTATGAATATTATACTATTGACAACTTTTTCAGAAAATCTCGTCAGCGTGGTGCCGACCCAAATACTTCGATTCGTCTCGTCTGGAGACGCAGTACTGAATACGTGTTCTGTATTTTGTAGCGCCTGGACTGATTATAAAATCACTTATGTGAATATCGTTGAATCTACCCTCTGTATTCAGCACGTCTGTCTAAACCGTTTACTGCTTGCAGATTTCAACAGAGCCTGACAACCGACTACAGAAGTCGGTCGGAGATGATGTTTTTCTGGATCTCGCTCGTTCCTTCGTATATCTTCGTGATACGAGCGTCACGGTAGTACCGTTCGACGGGATGGTCGGTCACGAATCCGGCCCCGCCGTGTACCTGGATGGCTTCGTCGGCGACATCGACCGCGTGTTCGGACGCGAAGAGCTTCGCCATGCTCGCGAATCGAGTCGCCATATCGTCGTTGCCGGACTCGACGTGGGATGCAGCGCGATAGGTGAGCGACCGGGCAGCTTCCACGTTCGTCGCCATGTCGGCGATCTTGTGACTGATCGCTTGATAATCCTTGATGAGACGGCCACCCTGCTCGCGCTCGTTCGCGTACGCGATGGCCTCATCGACGGCGGCCTGTGCGACCCCGACCGCTTGCGCGGCGACGTTCACGCGTCCGGACGCGAAGAAGTCCATGAGCTGGTAGAAGCCCTCGTTCTCCTCGCCGATGACGTTCTCCGTCGGCACGCGAACGTCGTCGAGGACGATCTCGGCGAGGTCGGACGCACGGATACCGAGTTTGTTGTCTATCTTCGTCGGCTCGAATCCGTCCGTCTCCGTCGGAACGAGGATGGCGCTGATACCGCGATGTGGGGGTTCGGCTTCGGGGTCGGTCTTCGCCATGACGACGGCCACGTCTGCGATTGTCCCGTTCGTGATCCACATCTTGTTCCCGTCGATGACGTACTCGTCACCCTCGGTTTCCGCGACCGTCTCGATACCAGCGACGTTCGAGCCGTGACCGGGCTCGGAGATACAGCTACAGCACGCGGATTCACCGCTTGCGATTCGTGGGAGCCACTCTTCTTTCATCCACTCGTCGCCGTACTTCTGGATCATGTTCGAGCCGAACCCGCGGCTTCCGATGGCGCTCCCGATGCCACCATCGGCTCGCCAGAGTTCTTCGGTGACGATGGTCGACGAGAGGGTGTCCATCCCGGCACCGCCGTACTCGACGGGGATGCTCGGGGCGACGAAGTCGTATTCGGCTGCCTTCGCTACCAGGTCGTGTGGGTACGCTTTCTCCTCGTCGTGCTCACGGGCGACGGGTTCGATCTCGTTCTCACCGAACTCACGGACGGCCTGCCGGATGGCGCGATGCTCGTCTGAGAGTTGGAAGCTCATACACCTAGCTTGGATTCCAAATGGATTGAATCTTGGTGGAAATATCGTTATGAGTGATCACACGGCCTCAGTGATCAACTTCGTGGGGATTCAGTTCGGTCTCGTACGCTTCTGCGTGGTCGGTGTAGTCGATGAATCGCGGCGCATCCGGGTCGAACGGCCGGTTCAACGACGAGAACGCCTTGTCTTTGTCCCAACTTTGCAATCTCCCGATGGCGCTCCGGTCGTAGAGGTCCTCGTATTCGAGATCCGGTTCGGCGTGGTTCCACGCCTCCAGTCCGACTTCGGTGCGGACGATGACGCTGGAGTACTCGTCCGGACTGCCAACCGAACCGACGGTGAGGTCCGCGCAGTAGCCCGTGAAGTCGGCACACTCGTCACAGCCCTTGAGCGCAGCGTCGTGGAAGTTCTTGATGGACTCTTCGAACACGAGTTCTCCGTCGTGGTCGTAGACCCGCAGTTCACCGTCGAGCACGTCCAGCTTGCCGATATCCTCGGGTGAGATATCGCGCTTTTCCTCCAACTGCTCTCCGATGAGCTTCTCGTGGTTGAAGTTCTTCGTACACATCAGCGCGATCGTGTAGTCGATGGCGCGTACACCTCCCTCGTGGGACTGGTAATCCCAGTCGAAATCCTGGAGTGCGCGGATGCCTTCGATCTCGCACGGTGTTCCGACGATGGCGAGGCTCAACTCGTCGATGCGCTTGTCGGGAAGCTTGTGCTCCCACTGCGAAAGGTCGAGATTGCCGAGCGCCATCGTCTGGTTGTAGAAACTGCCCGCATTCTCGACCAGTTCCTCGTGACTGGTGGCGAGGAACGATTCTGCCTTCCAGGCCTCCTCGTCGGATTCCGTGGCGATGAGTGCGCCGTCGATCTCCCCCACGTCGAGGAGATGACTGAGGATCGACGTGACGACGCCACCGTCCTGTGCGTTCTCGCGCCAGTCGTCCGAGACCTTCGCGGAGAATTCCGTTATCGGGTCGCCTGCGCCCGATACGTTATCGTCGCCACCGGTGATCTTCCACTGGCGCTCGTATCGTAGGCCGCCGCGAGGACAGAAGTCCCAGCACAGCGAACAGCCGGTACACATCTTCACCAGCTCCGGCAGGTCGTCGTCTCCGATGCCGATAGAGTCCGACGGGCAGGCGGCGACACAGGTGCCACACTGGATACACCGGTCTTCCTCGATGACCGCTTCGTCGAGTTCCATGAACCACGTCTTGTCGTCCGGCGTGTCGATGTCGTTCATCTCTCCCCGGATAGAGTAGCCGGGTGTGTCGAGTTCGACACCCTCCGGCACTCCGGGGCGGGTTGCCGGGTTTTCGTCTGGGTCGTCCACCTTCTGGCTCTTCCCGACCGACGGCTCGGTGAACTCGATGTCACCGAGGCTTCCGTCTTCATCGAGGTTAGCGGGCTGCGTACCACCATCAGAACGAAGTTCCGACGAGGTTCGAATCGTATCGCTTCGCTCGCCACTGTCCGTTGCGGCTTCGCTCGCGCGACACGTGCACTGACCGTCCTCGCAGCAATCGTCGGTCGAAGCGGAGTTGGTGGTGTCGGGCGTTCCCGGCATCGACTTCTCAGTCATCGTGTGCCACCCCCTTGGAGACGGGTGCGTCGGCGCGTTGCATGATGCTTCGCAATCGGTCGACGTCGGTTCGACGGTTCCACTCGTAAAATCGTTCACCGTCAGTGCGCTCGTTCACGTACACCTCGAAAAGCGTCTCGATTGCCGGGATGATCGCGTTCGCGGGGACGGCGGTTTCGACCCAGTCGATGAACTCGTTGTCGGCTCCCAGCGACCCACCGAGACCGAAATCCATCCCTTCGACGATCGCGTCGCCTTCTTCGTTGGTGGTTTCCTCGACGTGCTCGACGTTCACGGTCTCGCCGCGGAACCCGATATCCGCGATCTGGGGTTGGGCACACGAGGCAGAACAGCCGCTCATGTGCATCCGCACCACGTCGAGGTCGTCGGGCGTATCGATCTTCTCGTCCAGTTCCCTGGCCCATCGGCGAACCCGCTTTTTCGTCTCGATGATGCCGTAGTTGCAGAACTCCGACCCGGTACAGCCGACAGCACCTCGGGAGAACGGGCCGGGGTCGGGCTGGTAATCGTTTGCGAACGGCTCGTTGACGAGAGCAGTGACGCGATCTTCTGGAACGTGCGTGAGCAGGAAGTTCTGATCCGTGGCGAGACGAACCGACGCGTCGTCGGTGCCGTATCGCTGCGCCGCTCGCGCTGCTTCGGCGAACTCGTCACCACCCATGCGGCCCGTGATGACGTTGAATCCAACGTACTGGAGCCTGTCTTGCTTCTGGTCGTGGACGCCGACGTGGTCGCCGGTGTAGCTCTCACTGCGGTCGCTGCCCTGCGAACGGAGGTCGACGCCGCACCGGTCACGGACTGCTTCCTCGAACTTCTCGACACCCATCTGCTCCACGAGGTAGCGCATCCGACAGACGCCGCGATTGTGCCGATCACCGAGTTCCTTGAACACCTGCGCGACGGCGCGGCAGAATTCGACGGTGTCCTCGGGCCGAACGAACACATCGAGTGGGGTGGCCATACGAGGTCCGTCCGATAGGCCGCCACCGACCTTCGCATGGAAGCCGAAGTACTCCTCACCGTCGATACGTTTGCGAGCAGGCGTCAGTCCGACGTCGTTGATCTGTGACTGGGCACAGTCTTCCCGGCAACCGGTGATCGTCATCTTGAACTTCCGGGGAAGGTTCGCGTACTCGCGATTTCCGGTGAAGAAATTCGAGACGGCATCGACGACCGGCTGCGCGTCGAAACACTCGTGCTCCGTGAGACCTGCTGCCGGACACCCGAGGACGTTCCGAGCACCGTCGCCACATCCTTGGACGGTCGTGAGGCCGACCTCGTCGTAACGTCGCCAGATTTCGGGAACGTCCTCGATCTCGATCCAGTGCATCTGTACGTCCTGTCGAGTCGTGATATCGAGGAAAGCGTCACCCCAGACCGCGTTCTGATTCTCCCCGCCGAACTCGTCGGGTGCGGTCGCAAAATCGTCGGCGACCTTTCCGATGACCTCCGCCTGTTCGGGCGTGAGGCGACCTCCGGGAACCTTCGTACGAAGCATGAAGTAACCCCGATGCTGGCCGTGTTTGTAGAGCCCAGCCCACTTCAGGCGCTCCCACTCCCCGTCGCCCGCCCGTGCTTCGATCTCGTCGAACGACAACTCCGCTTCTGCGTAGTCGTGGACGTCTTCGATGACCTTCAGCGGGTGTTTCGACTGCTTCCACTGCTCAACCGTATTCATCGGTCGTGCCACCTCCGTCGTCAGTCGATTCCTTCGATACCGAACGAAGTTGTTTGCTAACTCCCTGCATACCATCGAAAAGCGGGCCTATCGGCTTTTACTTCTGTATCCCGGTAGCATCTGTCGTGAGTCCCCGAAACGAGCAGTTTTTGCGTCTATCTGAGACGTTCTGAACGTCGACTCCCACTTCGACCGAGTACCAGCACAAAGCTTATTCCGTATTGTGAGAAGCACAGAGCGAGAAACCAACCTCCGACACGATTCAGAATTTCCGAACCATGACCCTTCGACAAATCGTATTCGGCCTGCTTTCCGTCATCGTGAGTATCTTTACACTGGCGATCATCTTTGGTGGTGACCCGGACGAAATCTAGGGCTGTCGCTGGCCGAGAGATCTTCCACCGTACTCCGTCGCGTGGTGTCAGCGACAGCGGAAAATCCTCCCCTACCTTGAATTATCACCGAGCATGACGTAACTATTGCCGAGTATTTTTCCATCGCTGAGACGTACGTCTGACCATGGAATCTCTCCGCTGGGTGCAACTATCCGAGGAAGAACGGGACGAAGTTCTCGGTCGCGGTGGGACTGGCGTCATCTCGTTTTCGACGGTGGACGACGACCCTCCGTTCACCATCCCAGTTTCGTATGGCTACAACGCGGATACGGAGACTTTCTACTTTCGGCTGGCGTTTCCGGACGACAGTACGAAATTGGAAGTCGTCGAGAGACCTGTCTCCTTCGTCGTGCATCACCAGACGGATGCGGGGTGGCGGAGCGTCGTCGCAACTGGTCAACTGGAGGAGATGACCGAGATGCCGTACGATTCGGTCGCTATCCAGGGAATGTGGGCGGTTCAGATACCGAAAGTTGACATCTTCGACCGTCCCCGAGACGAGATCACGTTCCGTGAGTTTCGTCTCGTTCTAGAGACATTGTCGGGGCGGAAAGAGGTCTCACACTGACTGAATGGAAAGAGACTGATTGCGGAAATATATCAGCAAGCATCACATAGAACTCGGTTCGTGACCGAACTGCAGGCATGCCTTTCTTGCCCATTTGGAGTCGTAGACTGGTCGATAATGAACCGATGCGACAACTATTTTTCACTGATGATCTTTCAGCAATACTCTCAACATCTATAGATATTTTAAAATATATGTACTAAAATGGATTGATCTTCAGGAGGGGGTTTTAAAACGTGTATTTGCTAAGGCACAGACTTTGGCATGGTTGCTGAATACAAGATTTTGTTGACCGTCAGCATGGAGATCTACTATCTACCGGCACATCGTATTGATGCGCCTCTCCGCTGACGGTTGTCCAAAAAACGCTGGATCAGAAAATGAGCAACGAAATCGACGCACGAGAAATCGCCGAACACGACGAGACGCACGCGAACGAGAAGACGACGCGACGAACGTTCTTGAAAGGAGTGAGCGCAGCTGGTCTGTGTGCCGCTGGTGCGAGGGGGATGACCGGGACGGCCCGCGCCGGATGGAGTCCACCTGTCCTCGACGACTACGGAACGGTCATCGACATGGTCGAAGACGCCGGTGCTGACCCGAACGGCAACGAACCGATCGGCCCACAGCTCCGCGAGTACGCCGACGACGATACGCTGTTGGTGTTCCCGCCGGGGCGCTACCGGATGAAAAGACAGTTCCGATTTACGGGATTCAAGAACTTCGGCATCTACGGGAAGTGGAACGTCACCATCGTCCCCGACAACTACTACGACTTCGACGATGGGGGCGACTGGAACTACCGCCTGTTCCGTCTCGGCATCAGCTACGCGCCGGGGAAAGACCTCCTGTTCAAGAACATCCACGTCGATCAGACCGCCAACGACACCGGCATCCGCGTACTCGAAGCCGCAGTCAGCGACGGACTGGAGGTGCGAAACGTCACCGTCCAGGGTCGTCACGACAGTGGGACGTGGGGACCACTTCGAGTCGTCATCACCGACCCCGACGGTTCCGGTATCGTCAAGGGATTCCGTGCACCCGATGGTGGTGACTGGACTGGAAGTACGCCGGGTGACCGCCTCTGGCGTGGCCCGACGGGTATCATCTGCAACGGCCACAACAAGGGGAAGATGACGTTCAAGAATTGTAAGCTCGGATTCTTCCCGGATAACGGTCTGTACGCCGCGAACGGCTCCGGCCAGATCGTCGTCGACGGTGGTGTCTACAAGAACAGCCAGACCGCGAGCGTTCGGATCGGAGGAAAAAGCAGCATCGTCAAGAATGCTCGTATCGTCGTGGACAATGCCACCTGGAAGGGAGCCCAACACGCCATCCGCGCCGAGAACAGCAAGTTCCTCCGGGTCAAGAACTGCGACATCGAGGTGACCGTCCCGAACGGCGCTGCGATCAAGACACTCGACGTCGGTCTCTTCCGCCTCGTAAATACGACCGTTCGAACCGCCGGAAACGAGGTAGTGCATGGGCTGCGAGTCCGGAGTAAGACGAACAAGGTTCAGGTCTGGGGATCGAAATTCGTCCACGACGCGGTAGGTGGGTACTCAGTCTATATCGAGGACGGCAAGAATCCGGTGTACATCAATAACAGCGATTTCAAGGGTGATGGCGGCCACGAGAGCGCGCGTGCGGCCATCCGCTGTGAACGCGACGAATGTGAGTTCCGCAATCTCGATATCAGGCAGACCGGAACGTGGCGTCGCCGCGCTATCGAAGTGATCGGGAAGGACTGCCTACTCTACCAGGGGAAGTACGTCAGCCGTGAACCGCCACTCATCAATCGGGGAGACAACACGTGGGTCGAGGACATTTACGCCAAATCGACCGCCGGTAAAGTTGCTGTCCGACTCCACGACAGTGGCGATGGCGTGTACCTGAAAAAGAGCACTCTCATCAACTGATTCGACGACCGCGGCTGCGAAGGACTCCGCCTCTACGACAACACCTACTGAGTCGGGACGACGACCTCTTCCAGTGTATCCTCTTTCTGGGAACTTCGCTGATTAATTGATCTATAATCTTTATAGGATATCCATAACTTAAAATGGGTGGGAATCCCTCTTTTCGTACTGCTCGCAATCGTCGCCGAGTGGTGCCCTGAGACCATGTTCGAGTCACACGACAGCCACGAAACCGAACCGATCTTCGAAAACTCCCCCGTTTCACGACGTCAGTTTCTTCGCCTCTCTGCCGCCACTGCTGGAGTTCTCTCTCTCTCCCAGGCACCACTGCTGCAGAGCGTTCTTCGCAGAAGTTCACTGATCTATACGAGTTCCTCGTCGGTCACGTCCCGTCGGAGTACGCGATACCGACGCTCGTCGAACTGACGGGCACGTCCGGGTTCGACGACCTTCAGACGCTCGGTCTCGATCCGGTGACGACGACCGTTCCACAGACCGCAGCGCACGTCTCGGTGACGCCGAACGACGTCGATTCTGTCGTCGAATTCGACAGCGTGGAGCGACTTCGCTTCTCGCCGGGGTCGAACCCGTTCTGGCTCATCGACCACTACCCCGACGGTGTCTTTCCTGCGCCCGACGACAGCGTCGATTTCATCGATTTCGAGCAGATGGTCGCCGGAATGACTCATCTCCAGTCTCGACACGGTGACCGACTTCGACTTCGCTCGGTCGGAGAGAGCCCCGGTCACTCTACCCTCTTCCGAGACGAAGCCGACCCGCAGAACCTCTGGGCTGTCGAAGTGACGAACGATATCACCGACCGAGATGCCTTCGAGACAAAGGAGAAGACCGTCTTCATGCTCTCTATCCACGGCGACGAACGCTCGGGTGCCGAAGCCGGGTCTCGGTTCGTCGAACGACTCCTCAACGGAGACGAACCGGCGACCGAGGCGCTTCTCGACGACATCGTCCTCGTGTTCATCTATCCGAACCCCGATGGGTGGGTATCCCGAAACTACCAGTACCGCGTCGATGGCGATGGTGACTCGAAGCCCGAACACAACTCGTTCAAGCGCGTCACCGCGACCGGTGTCGACCCGAACCGACAGTTTCCGACCGTCGGCTGGATCGATAGCAGGCACTTCCCGGCAGAGCCGATGGGAACGAATCTCGAAGCCAACGATCGAGGAGTCGATAGCGACGTACCAGCACGATACACCGAAACCGTCCCGGACGCGCTCGATATCGTGGAATTCCTCCGTGGCTACGAGAATCTCCGGATCGGTTCGGATCTTCACGGGATGTTCTGGTCGACCGACTTCATCGACGGCCTCATCGTCAACGACCAGTACGACACCGACGAGTTCCACGACCTCTACGAGTGGAATCGGCGCACGAAAGACCGGTTGGAACGTGCGCTCGGCGACGAACTCGCCGCGAATCGGGAGAAGTTCACGGCACTGAACGAAGCGTACTGGGCGGATTGGGGATTCGACGGCTCGACGTTACCCACGCCGCAGAACGTGTATCGGTACGGTACAACCGTCGATACCATCGGATACACGACGACCGGGACGCTCGCAAGCTGGATGAGCCAGCCACGCGGCCAGGGAGGGCTCGGTATGCAGATGATGTCCCACGAGATGGGGTGGGACAACCGCGTGTTCGAGCGGATGCAGTTCCGGCCTTGGCTCGTCGAACTCCAGGTAACTGGCTATCAGGAGATCATCCGTGAGACTGCCCAACACTCGCTTCGGACGGTGGAGGCGACGATAGAGACGGATGGTCGGACGACAGCCTACGTCGATACGGATTCGCTCAGGCGAACCTCGACCGCGCTGTCCTTTTCGGATGCGGAGACGCAGACGAAGACGCAGCACGTCGTCGCCGGGTCGGCACCCGAGACCGTTTCCATCCCGGTCCCCGAGACTGCACGAACAGCCTCGTTCTCGCTCGTCGCGTCGGGACTCGTCTCTGCTCGCTTGCGCGACCCCGAAGGTCGTGTCGTTCGCAGATACAACGCAGCGGCGTCCGAAACTCCGTCGAAGGCGACCGAGTGGCCCGTGTAACGGCCCGCAGACGGGGAGTGGACGGTCGAGATAAAGACGGTCGGCGGCACCGAGGAAACGGCCGTCACGATCCAAAATTCCATCGTCCTCGTGGACGCAGACGAGTCGATCACCGCGCCGAATCCGACCGATGCCCTCGGTTACCGGCAGCGGGCCTACAGCGCCACACCGCTCGCGTACTTTTCTGACTACGAAACGACCGCCAGCAGGTCGAATCGGCGTGGTGGTTCCCGCAACTCGGCAGTCGAAGCCGGCTCCGGGCTCTCGGTCGACGAAATCGCAACCGGTGCCCTCTTCCGGGGTCGAAGTCACCAGCGCGCCATCGAGAACCTCGTCGTCATACACGCGGAGGGTCGCTCGAACGGGGCATACATCGACGCACTCGACCGATTCGTCGCTGCCGGGGGTAACCTCGTCCTGACCGACCGAGGCGTCTCCCTCCTCGGCGTGATGGAGAACGACCTCGTCGGTGGAATCTCCGAGGACGATGTGATCGAAATCGAAGCCGTCAGTGCTACCCTCTCCGAGCGTGTCGACGATCATCCATTGCTGACCGACACTCGATCGATTCAGTGCGAGTTCTGGAAACCTGCGCCGCTCGGCTATCCCACCACCGTCCCCGGCAAGGCTCCCCTGACGGTCGTCGAACCGACTGCGTTCGACACCGCTGGGGGGTCGGTCGCCGGATACACTGACAACGATCCGTTCGGCGCGACCAGTGACTCGGCACGTTACGTCTCCGCAGGGACGCTCACGAACGGCGACGGGGCTGTCCACGTTCTCGGTGGACTGCTACCACCGGCACACCAGTCGGATCTCCATCCGTTCGGGGTGCTCGAATACGCGACGACGTTCCTCGGTCACACGATGCTGTCGAACGCACTGGGCCACACACAGAAGCGGTACGTGGATGGTGAATACGTCGCCTCGTTCGGCCAGTAGGAGACACCGCACGCTCGATATCGAGTGCTCAGGTCGACTCACCATGCGAGTCCCACCTCGAATCGGTGATCCGACGATCGGTTTTCGTCGGTGTCGAAAAAACGCCCGAGGTGTAGAATTATTACTCTCGTCGTGGTACCCAGTCTGGGTAAAGCATGCCTAGTGTTACCAGATTACAAGATATGTACGAGCAGATGGTGACGGCGCGCTACTACGAAGAACGCCTTCAGGAGGAGTATCTGGAGGGTAAACAGCCCGCGTTCGACATCTCTGCGGGGCCGATTCCGGGCGAACTCCACCTCGCGGCTGGCCACGAGGCGTCGGCAGCAGGGGTGTGTGCCCATCTCCGGGACGAAGATACCGTCACTGCACCGCATCGTCCACACCACGTAGCCATCGCAAAAGGGGTCGATCTGAAACGCATGACTGCAGAGATTTTCGGGCGCAAAACCGGTCTCTGTAAGGGAAAAGGTGGTCACATGCACCTGTTCGACCCCGAGGTGAACTTCGCCTGTTCGGGTATCATTGCGGAGGGCTGTCCGCCTGCGGTCGGGGCGGCACTCGCGTCGAAGAAACGCAACACGGACGACGTGGCGGTCGCATTCCTCGGCGAAGGTGCTATCGACCAGGGTGGTTTCTTCGAGTCGCTCAACCTCGCAAGTGTCCACGATCTGCCAGTCGTGTTCGTCGTCGAGGACAACGATTGGGCCATCAGTATGCCCAAAGAGCGAGTAACCGACGTCAAGAACGGGGCACAGCGCGCCGACGGTTTCGATCTCCCCGGTGTGCGCGTCGACTACGACGACGCTGTCGCAGTGCACGACGCTGCCGAGGACGCCGTCGGGCGTGCGCGCGCTGGCAACGGCCCGACGTTGCTCGAAGTACAGGTACATCGCCGGATGGGTCACTTCATGGGTGACGCCGAGGGCTATCGGCCGGATGCAGATATCGAACGATCCGAGCGTCTCGACTCTATCGGCCGACTGGCGGATGCCCTTCGAGAACGTGACGTCGATGACGACGACCTCGAATCGATCCGCCACGATGCGGAAGAGCGCGTCGACGAAGCCATCGAGTGGGCGAAAGAGCAGCCCGAACCAGACCCCGAGGCTGCGTACGAGGATGCATTCACGAACCCCCCCGAGCGTTGGTTGCCTCATCAAACGACGACGCCATCAGGAGGTGACGACTGATGGCAGACACACAGGAGACAACGCAACGCGAACTCACGATGAGTCGCGCGATGGTCGAAGCCATCGCCGCTGAGATGGAGGCGAACGATGAGGTGTTCATCATGGGTGAAGATGTCGCCGACTACGGCGGTATCTTCGATAGCACTCAGGGACTGCTGGAGGAGTTCGGTCGTGAGCGGGTGATGGACGTACCGATCAGCGAGACGAGTTTCATCGGTGCGGCTGTCGGCGCGGCACAGGCTGGAATGCGCCCGATTGCCGAACTCATGTTCGTCGACTTCTTCGGCGTCTGTATGGATCAGATCTACAACCAGATGGCGAAGAACACGTACATGAGCGGCGGCGGCGTCAGCGTCCCGATGGTTCTGATGACCGCAGTCGGTGGTACTTACAACGACGCTGCACAGCACTCTCAGACATTGTACGGCACCTTCGCCCACCTTCCTGGGATGAAAGTGGTCGTCCCGTCCACAGCGTACGACGCCAAGGGCCTCATGCACGCCGCCATCCGCGACGACGACCCGGTGGTCTTCATGTTTCACAAACGGTTGATGGGTATCGGCTGGATGCCCGCGCCGGACGGTCCGAAGGCGCCGGTTCCAGAGGACGATTACACCATCGAGTTCGGCGAGGCCGACGTGAAACGCGAAGGCGACGACGCGACCGTCGTCACGCTCGGCCTGCACGTCCACCGATCGGTCGCCGCCGCTGAGGAACTCGCCGCCGAGGGAATCGACGTGGAGGTCATCGACCTTCGAACGCTCGTCCCACTCGACATCGAAACCATCGAGCAGTCCGTCCGAAAGACAGGACGGTTGGTCGTCGTCGACGAGGATTACCGCTCGTTCGGCGTCTCCGGCGAGATAATCGCCCAGACGACGGAGTGTGCTCTCGACGACCTCCAAGACGTTCGCCGCGTCACCATGCCCGACATCCCGATACCGTACGCCCGGCCGCTCGAACAGGAGGTCAACCCCGACGTGGACGACATCGCCCAAGCGGTGCGTGACGTACAGGGATGAGTGATGAAACGGTCGACGTGGACTCCGCCGACGTGTGGCCAGCAGATGCCGACGATGTCGAGGAGGCGATCGTCGCCAATTGGTTCATCCGCGAAGGCGGTCACGTAGCGAAAGGGAACACGATAGCAGAGATCCAGATCGAGAAGGTGAGCGTGGACGTTCCGGCACCGGCAACCGGCGAGATCGTCGCGGTGTTGGTATCCGAAAATGGTGAGTTCGAACGGGGAGATATCTTGGCGCGGATTCGCCCCGATTGACTGCCCCAACTAACCGTCTTCGCACGGTTTCGTGCCCTTTCGTTCGGGGTAACAGCGGGTCGATGACGTTCACCCGCCGTCAGCAATCGACGGGATAGGTCAGGGAAGAACGGATCCACGCCCCGGCGTTCTCCGAATCGTACACCATCACGATTCGGCCTCCGCCGTCGAAATACTCGGTACTGCGGATTCGTGAGATTCTGTCGTCGCTGGTGGTCGTCATGAGTGTGTTGAAGGAATGTCTACCGTATGTCGAGTCATCGTTCAGTCTGTCTTCCAGGCATCGTGACACGATTTGTCACAGAACGAATGGAGGCGAACCGATCCGTCTTCTGTAGTCTCTGTAACGACAGGGAACCAACTCGTGGTATCGATGGGGTCACCACACTGGGCGCAGACTGGTGTATCCATCGGCGATTCGACCTCGACACGGGCATCTACGTTCTCCGTTCCTGGAATATCGTTCATGGCTCCTCTGCTGGATATGGCGTCGCGTCGACGACTCGGTTGTCGATGATGGTCACTTTACAGCCTTCCATGGTGAAACTCACCTCTGACTCAGTATCCCGCTCGCTCGTCGCACTGGGTCGGAACAGTCGGTCGAGAGCATCGGGATCGATAACGTCGTATAGCGGGGTATCCATCTCGATCGGGTCGATATCGGTGGCCTGACCGACAGCGTGGAGGACAGCTTCGCTGATACGTCCGTCCTCGACTGCGACCGTGCCGGGGGTGCCAGGATTACTTCGTTCGTTCATGCCTTCCATGATATCCGTTCATGGCGGTATCGGGTTAGTGGTTTCAGCTAGCTATGCAGTACCGAGTAGAACCCGGCGCTAGATATCTAGCGGTTCGGGTTCGAGAAGGAGTTCGAAGAGCTTCCGTTGGGCCGCTCTGAGATGATTCATGAAGGTCGGTTGTGCGATTCCGAGCGCCTGTGCGACCTCCTGGCCTGACGTGGTGCGTGGCGACTCGAAGAATCCGCTGAGGTAGGCAGTCTCCAGGACCTGTTGTTGGCGATCGGTGAGTCGTTCCTCGAAGGCAGCACGGCACGTCTCTACCGACTGCAAGGGTCGTTCGTGGTCACGGCGGGCGGCGAGTTTCACTCCCGAATACCGCGTTTGGAGCGCCTCGACGAACTCTCGAACGTCCATGGAGTGCGGCAGGTTGACGACCGCACGGATCTCCTCTTCGGTAGCGGTGATGGATTCCGGTACCGCGCCACGCTCGCTGAGCACGACTGCGAACAGTGGTTCGGTGACGGAGATATCGAACAGTGCGGTCTCGTCGCGTTCGGTGACGATACGGCTGGCTACGACTCCTGCAACGTCATCGAGATACGCCTCGACGTCGCTGGCGTCCGCGTCCCGAACCGTGACGAACAGGTGGTCTGCTTCGTCATCCGAGACGACTCCCTCGTACTCTAGCGAACACTCCAGCGTCGTCGCTATTCGTTGAAGGATGTCGTCCGAGTGACGAACGCACAGGACGAGTTCGGATATCCGGTCGGTCAACAGGCCACGTTTCGTTTCGATGGCATCGATGGCGTACGCGATGGTTTCGCTGAGTTCGTCGAACACCGATCGGGAGAGTGCACTGAACGCATCGGGGCGGGTCGCATAGACGGTCAAGACACCGTACGAGTGGTCTCGATAGACGAGTGGCAAACTGATGATTCCCTGATAGCCACGCCTGAGCGCCTCCGAGCGCCAACTTTCTCGGTGTCCGCCCGTGGAGATGTTCTCGATGGTCGTCAGCTCCCTGTCCAACGCTACTTTCACAGCTGGCTCCATGGTCGCCCGGTCGTCGTTCGTCCGTAACGAAACGCTATCGAGGTACCCACGCTCCGAACCTGCCCACGCTTCGGGGATAATCTTCGATGCCGTTTCGTCGAGCGTCCCGATCCACGCCATGGCGAATCGGTCTGTCGCCGCGAGACGCTCACAGACGGTACTGACGACCTCCGAACGCGAGTCGGCGAGGACGAGTAGGTGCTCGATATCCCGGAGGAGTTCCGTGGTTTCGTGGAGTCGTTCGAGTCGTGTTTTCTGTTGTTCCAGCTCCGTTTCTCGCTCGCGCAGCGCAGACTCCCGTCTGACACGATCAAGTGCTGCCTGCGTGGTCGCAGCGAAGATGCTCGCCAGTTCGATGGCATCCGCTTCGAAGACTCCCGGTTGGTCATCGACAGCGATCAGGACACCGTGGTCACCGAGTGGAACGTACAGCCCGCTTCTGAGATCCGTCTCGGGATTGTAGACGTGCTCTGACTCGCGCACGTCATCGAAGACGCGCGTCTCTCCAGTGGCGAACACCTGCCAGGTAATGCTTTTGCCTGCCGCGAACGGTGTCGGGGTTCCTACGAGCGTTGGTATCTCGTCCGAGTGTGCCGCTGGACGGAGCGTGTTCGTCTCCTCATCGTAGAGGTAGACGACCACACCGGGGAGGTCGAGTACTGACCCACCTGCATCGACGGCGATCTGTGCGACTGCATCCGTCGACTTGGCGTTCAACATCTCCTGCGTTTGGGTATGCAGTGCCGTGAGCGCCTGTTCGTGGCGCATTCGTTCGGTGACGTCCATCGAGACGCCGATGACACCCGTTACCTCGTCGCTCGTATCACGCACCGGCTGATACCACGTTTCGAAAAACGAATCGTGTATCTCGTGGGTGGCACGGAACGTTTCGCCCGCGAGCGCCCGTCGCACGTCCGAGAGAGCATCCGGATAGTCTGCCAACCAGTCGAAAATTGACTCACCGATGGCCTCACCAGGCTCTGCATCGAGTGTCGACAGGCCGCGTCCCTCGGAGAGCGTGAACGTCCCTTCGTCGTCGATGGCGAACAGGATAACCGGGACGTTTTCGACCACGGTTCGAAGCCGTTCTTCGTTCTCACGGAGCGCTCGTTGCCGTTCCTTACGGTCGGTTATATCACGAACGATGCCGATATACCGTTCTGGTCCCTCTACATCGTTATACTCTGTTCCCATCGCTTCGACCCACCGCTTGGCCTTATCTTTGCGATAGATGCGATATTCGATATTTTCTCCCCAGTTCATCTGCTCGATTTGGGAGACATCTTCGGGGTGAACACGCTCTAAAAACGCTTCGTAGGTTCCCTCGAACGCTCCGGGTTCGAGACCGAAGATTCGTTCGACCGTCTGGTCCCATATCACCTCGCTGGTTTTGGCGTTCCACTCCCAGACGCCGGTCTCTGTTCCTTTCAGTGCGAGTTCAAGTCGGGTCTTCGTTTCTTCTAGTTCACGCTCCCGTTCGATGCGCTCGGAGATGTCACGGACGACCCCGACGGTGCCTTGATCATGGGAACTATCATCCGAGGGGATAGACTTGAAGCGAATCTCGACAGGTATTTCGTCCTCATCGGCTGCGTAGAGACTCGTCGTGTACGTCTCTGCCTCGACATCACCAGCCAACACGTTCTCGCGTAACGTCGTCGATTCTTCGAGCCCCACTTCGTCGGAGATCAGCGCGGGTGTCCGTCCCAGCAGTTCGTCACGGTCGTATCCGGTCAGTTCGACGAAGGCGTCGTTGACGGTGGAGAACTGGAACTGATCGTCGGTCGTATAGATGCCGTCTCCCACCGTCTGGACGATGGTCTCGTAGCGTTCGAGTTCCTGTTCGCGTTCTTTCCGTCCGGTGATATCGGTATAGACGACGTAGTACTCCTCGCTGGATTCGCCGAGCCGGGTCGGGATCGGTCGCAGGAGGAAATCACGGACCCCGTACGCTGTATTTCGTTTGACCTCGGCTTCGAGATATTCGCCCGCCCGTGCCCGCCGATTGATCTCGGCTGCTTCGTCCGTGAACGCCGATGGGACGACCACGTCGTCGACTGGCCGTCCAACCACTTCGTCTGCCGTGAATCCGAAGATATCCTCGAACGCGGGGTTCACCTGCTCGATTATCGGCACGTCGCCGTCGGACTCGCAGTACACTATCGCATCACCCGAGTTCTCGAACAACGCGGCTACCCGGTCACGCTCGATCTGGAGTTTCCTGTCGCGATCGATCCGCTCGGAGATGTCGCGCATGACGCCAGCCGTTCCGTAGAACGTCCCGACTTCGTCGTAGAGTGCGGTGAACCGGACTTCGATTGGAACCGTCTCACCGTCGGCCCGTTCGATGATGATGTCGTACTCACCGACGTCGATATCCCCCGCTATAAGACGTTCTCGTTGGGCGAGCGCTTCGTTCACCGTTTCTTCGTCTGTGATGAGTGAGCCATGTGCCCCGACGAGTTCGTCCCGAGAGTACCCCGTCAACTCCGCCATCTCCTCATTGACGGAGACGAACCGGAACTGGTCGTCCAGCGTGTAGATGCCGTCTCCCACCGTCTGGACGATGGTCTCGTAGCGTTCGAGCTCCTGCTCACGAGCAGTCTGCTTCGGGCTGTCGGCTGGTTCACGATTCGTTTCGGTGATGACCGCAAAGAGAAGGTTGCTTTCCGAGATTCGAATCAGTCGACAGTCACACGTCCGACGATGTTCGTCGCCCGTCGAGAGGGTCACGGAGATGGATGTTTCGCCGTCTTCAAGCGCCGTCTGCACCTCGGCGTCGAATCGGTTCCGGTCGGTGTCGGCGACGAGTTCGACGGCTCGTTTCGATCGAAGGTCTGCGTCGCTGAATCCGGTCAGCTCGGCCACCCGGCCGGTCCACCACGCGAGTGGCTCGGAACGTTCGAACGCGAATGCCGGTATCGTGTCGTCTAACGCCGAAAACAGCAGCGGAAGTGACTGTGACTCCTCACACAGCCACGACGCGATGGCGTCGAATCCGCCACCGTCCGGCGAATCCTGCTTTTTCGGAAATGGTGTCATATTGGCACCTCCGTGCAGTTCACAGAAGTCGTGCGTGAGGATGTGTTGAACGATGATTAAGTTTACGCGAAATGTTCGGATGCTCTGTGGTTCTATTCGTCTCTCGTTCCACTTGCTACTGGACCTCCTCCCACGCCCGAAGACGGAGGTATGCGCTATCGGTCTGTATCATAACTGGTGGTCGTGTTCCGTCTTCACCAACGTCGAAACGGTGTTCTGTATCTGCAAGTTTGACTGATGACACAGTCTGACCGATAGTACTGAACAGTATTACTAATCGGTCGTTAGTGCGTCGACCGTTCGACGTGGCGAATCCACTGCTTTTAGCGGTCTCTCCGACGAACCTTCAAAGAGATGTGAACCGAGGCTGGTGCAAGGAACCGAACAACGAGAGGGGGTGCAGGGAGAGCGTCAACGAGTGGGGAAGTGCAGACCGCATGAGCGCTTGTTGATTTTTGTCGATGTCATCCCCCTGCAATCATAGGTTGTAACCATATTTTAAAATACCTTGTTGCTACATAACAATGCAAAAATCGGCAGACGGCGGTGAAGAGCTAATACACATAAATCGCACTGGATCACAGAATCGGTTTCCGGACGAGGAGACAACTCTCAGAAAACGTGGGAGGATCGTCAGATCGACTACGAACGAATCATCGCCAGTCTCGTTGAACGTTCATTGTGTAGAACGTTATGGATATTCCGGACTTTTATAAACAAATTCGCATACACGACAGCAACTATTAAGTGTTGTTGTGAAAATCGCATTTGCAGGGAGATTCGTAGCTAGAGGGTCCCACACGCACTCGACGACATCCATGGTAGGAACATCGAAGGCGCCTCGTGGCGACCCCTCCCTGCCTATCGGCTCACATCCTACCGTGACCCGTCTCATTTCCAATCGGTGCTCTGGTCGCCGGTCGATGTAAAGGAAGTCAGAGACAGTGACGAGGAGGGGGTCAGGGTGATGGCGCCAGACCCGGCCTCATCCCAGGGAGCAGGGCTCTCGTCACACGTAGTGTGTTCATCGGATTCGGCAAATGCTTTGTGGGTAGCTACCACGCACAGAGAAGGGGTCGGTCTCGGTCGGTCATCGGACGAGTGGTGTTTCGCGTCGCCTGATGTCAACGTCGTCAGTGTCCACCGCATCGATTCCTCCCGAGATCGCGAGCATCTGTCGTCACAAGAACGCGAATATCTATAGTACCGAGAACAAGAACACCTATAATGTAGTCGTGCGTGACACTGTACAACTCGTAACTCGCGAGAGAACGATGGAGAAACCAAATACAACACGAGATCGCGATGGTGTCTCTCCAGATCTGGCATCCGAAAGCGCGATTTTTTACGACGTTCTGGATGACTCGGAGATCGGGATGTTCATTCTCGATCGGGATTTCACCGTTGCGTGGGCGAACGAGACCATCGGAGATTATTTCGGATTCGATGTGACCGACAGCATCGGCATGGATAAGCGGTCGCTTATCCAGGATTCGTTTCAGGACATCTTCGAGAGGGGTGACGAATTCGTTCGGAGGGTGCTGGCGACGTACGACGATAACTCGCACACCGAGCGTTTCGAATGTCACGTTCTGGGAGACGAACGACGTGACGAGCGATATCTGGAACATCGCAGCAAGCCGATCACGGAGGGTGTCTACGCTGGGGGGAGAGTCGAACTCTACTACGACATCACGTCTCAGAAGGAACGTGAAGTTCGATTAGAATCGTACGAATCCGTCGTCGAGGTCGCTCGTGACCCGATCTGTGTCTTGAATCTCGATTTCGAGTTCGAGATCGTCAACGAGGCGTTCGTCGATTTCATCAACCTCGAACGGGACACACTGATCGGCAACCACATCTCGGTCGTCGTGGATGAGGGCATCGTCAGCCGAGAGACCTTAGCGCAAGGGGGAGAAGCGCTCGAACGATTGCTCGAAGATGGCGAAGAGCGGAGCCAGTTAGTGGTCACTGAGCCGTCGGATGATGGTGAGATCATCTTCGATAGTAGTTTCTCGCTGATAACGCACGATGGAGAACCGATCGGTATCGTCAGTGTCGGTCGAGATATCACCGAACGAGCACACCGGGAGCAAATGCTCGCAACGCAGCGCAACGAACTCGAGACGCTCGACCGTGTCAACTCCATCATTCGGGGCGTGAACCAGAAGCTCGTGAAGGCAACGACCATCGACGAGATCGCACAAGCAGTATGCGACGAACTCGCCTCCTCTGACCTGTATCAGGCGGCCGTGCTCATGGAACAGGACGAGTCGGAGGCGGAACCCATTCCACGCGGCATCGCTGGTATCGAAGAAGAGATCTTGCAGCCGGTATTCGCATCCGAGGAGGTGTTTCGGCGCGAGACACCTGCATGGCGAGCTTTTCATACGGGCGAGCTCGAATTCGTCCCGAACATCTTTGACGTACCGAAACTTCCAGACGAGATCAAAACGGTGGCGAAAGAACGGAACTTTCGTTCGCTCGTCATCACTCCTGTTCCTGTCGGATCGACGATGTTCGGTGTACTGATCGTCCAGGCTGGTCGATCAGATGCGTTCAGCGACCACGAGCAAGCCGTCTTCGAAGAACTCGGTGAAATTATCGGCGATGCGATCGATGCTGCCGAACAGCGGAGATTGCTACATGCAGATTCGGTTCTCGAACTCGAATTTCGAACGACTGACAATCGTACCATCGTCGGGAAGGTGTCTGAAGCTCTCGAATGCACGTTCCGACTCGAAGAGATCATCCCTACGTCAAAAGGGTCTGTCGTAGAATACATCTCCGTCGAGGGAATCCCAGCAGAGGCTGTTCTAGAACGAGCCGCCGCCGACTTCACCGGTACCTCCGCACGAATCATCGAATCAAATGCCGATGGTGGACTGTTCGAACTCAATCTGGAGGATGGCTCCCTCGCGAAAGCGCTCCTCGAACAAGGTGCGCGGTTGCGAGACGGGGTCGCTATCGACGGCGTCGTCCAACTTACCGTCGAGGTCGCGCCAGATGTGAACGTTCGCTCTTTCACTGAGCAGTTGCAGCGTGATTTCCCTGAACTCGAATTGATGCGAAAGACGACCGTCGAACGGCCGGTCCAGTCCGTGCGAGAGTTCCGACAGTCCATCGATGATTCGCTCACCGATCAACAGCGAATCGCGTTACGAACCGCCTATCTCGCGGGGTACTACGACTGGCCACGTGACAGCACCGCCGAAGAGGTCGCTTCTGTCCTCGATGTTTCGCCACCGACGTTCCATCAACACCTCCGAAAAGCGCAGCAGAAAGTGTTCTCCCATCTTTACGAAAGCTGACCCAGTCGTCAGGCCGTTTTCGTGGTTTTCGGAGTGTTCTGTTCGTCTTCGGAGCAGTCAAGCCACCTGAATCGTCTCGATAACCCGTTGTGAGAAGTCGACTTCGGAAAGCGAATCTTCTTCGAGCGCGCGAAGCCACTCGGCTTCGACGTACCAACTCCCGATCTGCTCGCCATCGAGGTCGGCCACCGTTCCTCGAATGGCTATCGGCGACGTGGTCAGGTCGCGGACGACGTTGATGACGCGCCCGACCTCACGATGTGGAACTGCACCCGTTTGCCCGGCATTGATCGATTCGTACGCGACTTTCAGTCGTTCTTCGTCTGTCTCGACCGACGTGGTGTAGACACCGTGGCTCATCAGTCGTGCTTCGAGTTGGTCGGTGTCGATATCCATACCTGGTAGCATATCCGCCAATCGTATAGGAGTTCCGAGAAGAGCCGTTTGGGAGGTGGGCGTCTCCTGTCTTCCAGACATGGAAACGCTACCGACACAAGGGTAATGGCAACTCACGTGTATGTTATTCTCATGCGCATGGAGTTGCGGGTCTGTAAACAGTGCTACGAGGGAACCCACGGAAACCCGGAGAAAACCGCCATCACACGCGATATGGTCTCGTGTGCGGAAGCGATCCGGGAGTACAAAGATCTCATCAGTCTCGATTCACTGTACATCACTCGCGTTGCAGAGGGTGATCCAGGGGGTGAAGAGACGCTCCCTGCTGTCGTTGCGAGTATCGAGAACGACCAGATCTCCCTGACCGACACCCAACTGGTGATGGAAGATGACCAACAGAACATGCTTGTCTATCCGGATCCCAAGGACATCCTCGAAGTTCTCACGCGAAACATCGACCAGATCAACGAGCGTACCCGACAGGACGTGACGATCGACCTCTCTCCAGAATCGGCGGAGTTACTGACGACCTGAGAATACCGCACCGCGACGAAGCAGAAATCTCGTGCTGCAAAAACAATCGAGTATCAGTCGTTCCCTGAACTCCCACCGTCGGTCGTCGCTCGCGCCTGTGTAGGTTCTTCTCGGATTTGGCGCTCGTAACGTCGACGAAGAACATTGCCGTACATCGAGAGCACCAACCCGATGAAGAGGACGAGAATCCCGACGTTGATGCCGATAGTCAACAACACATTTGCCGGGCCACCGCCGACGGTGAGTTCGCGCGGCACGGGATAGCCTTCATCGAAGATACTCCCGACGACGAAGCTGACGATGCCGATCACGACGAGTCCGCCCATCAGATTGCTCGCCCATCCCCAACTCGGTGAGAGCGAAAGTGCTTCGATACCAGTTCCGTCCGGCCTTTCGGACTCGTCAGCGTGGTACTCCGGCGTGATATCCTTGGGGATGAACGCCTTGAGTTCGACCGGGAAGAAGGCGGGATGGAACCCGTGCTCGAAGATGTGGAACATCACCCCCATAACCATGATGATGCCGAGGAGTCCGTGGAACGTGACGAACGCGATTGCAGCCGTCTTCGTCGCGAACAGCTGGATCAATCCGGGCTTGCTCCAGATGAGAAGCCCGGAGATCATCAACAACAGCAGTTCGATGGAGAAGATCCAGACGACCCCTTTGCCGATGTACGACAGAAGCGGGACTTCGTCGGCGGTGTAACCGGCGAACTGGCGCGCATGCGGATGTCGTTCCTCAGCTTGACCCAAAGCAAATTTGATATCTTGGATGAACGCCGCCGTATCTTGTCGTAGATCCGGAATAACCGCCTTGATACCGCGTCTTCCCCCTGGTGTGAGTATCGCCAGCGAAACCCAGAATGCGGTCAATACGATGAGTGCGATCCCGGCGAGTCGATGGACAGCAAGGACGCCGGTGTTGCCACCCATGACCGAAACCAACCACCAGAGCTCGTCGTTGAACATAACGGCGTACCCCGTGAAGAACAGGGCGAATACGTCGAGCGCGAGCAGCGAATGGAAGAGCGTCGTCACCCCACTGAACTTGCCGTGGTCGAGATTCGTCATCCGGAATCACCGCCCTTCTCCCGCATCTCTTGCTCAGTCGCTCCGGAATCATCGCCTGCAGTTCCACTACCATCCGCCGCTACGGTACCACCGGCTTCTTCACGACCTGGGTGGCGCATGCGAGTCGCCAGTCGCCGGAACGACGCCCAGTGGATGAATACCATGATCAGGATGAAGACGCCCATGATCACGTCTGCGGCGTGGACGAGTGCGATCAGTGCGTCGAGCCACGGAATCGTATTCCCGGCGAGCCAGTCTGAACCGACACCCCCACCGGAGACGGTCGGTTGGATGCGGAACAACTCCTCGAAGAAGATCTCCGTCCCGCCAGCCCAGCCACCGACCCACCAGTAGGCGAGTGCCGCGACTACGAGTCCGACGACTGCACTGATGCCAACGGCGGCACTCTCCGAGAGTCCCCCACCTCCACCTGCTGTTTCGGCCTCCCGTGAGGCTTCGCTCATCCTCTGAACACCTCCGCGTCGTCCCTCCCGAAGATGATCTCCATCGCGGCCTGATTGAAGAACGGTTCGCTCCCACGGCGGTCGAGTTCGTCGGCGATCTGTTCGGACGTCCCGACGAGGATTGCATCCGTACTGCACTCTTCCGCGCAGGCCGGTCCTTTTCCGGTTGCGGCCTGTCGCTCTTCGCACATCGTACACTTGTCCATGACGTTGCCGTTCCCGAAGATTTGTGCACTTCCGTCGTCGGATTCGGGGAACTGCGGAGCGCCGAACGGACACGCGGACAAACAGTACTGGCAGCCGATACAGAGGTCGTCCCGAACTTCGACGAAGCCATCGTCTTTCTTGATGAGCGAGTCCGTTGGACAGACGGAGACACATGGAGCATTCTCACAGTGGTAACACTGCATCGGGATGCTGGTCTCACCCGGACTCTTCCCCTGCTGGAGCGCCTTTGCACTGCTCGCGTTGAGGCCTGCTGCAGCCTCTTCGCCCTCCATCATCGTCGAGATGCTGATGCGCTGTTCTTCACGAGGGATATCCCACGTCCGCTTGCAGGCGACCACACAGCCTCCACAGTCGATACACGCTTCGACGTCTGGGAAGATGCGCGTCCCCTCGCCCGTGCTCATCACCCCCTGTCGCATGACCTCTTTGTCGGTGGCGGGTCGGTTCTGTTGTCCTGGTTTATCTGTTGACATCGTCTCTCACCTCATTGGACCGATTCGTGATCGCGGACGTCGAAGTCCTTCTGCGTCCCGATGCCGTCACGGTCTTGTGGGAACTCGACGTCGAATCCGACCATCTTCCCTTGTTCGTACATGTTCAGTTCTTTCAACAGCGACTCGGTCGCAGGTTGCACTTTCACCATCGCCGCTTTCGTCTCCTGCATCTGCGTCTCAGCGTCGTAGCCACGCGACGTGATGATGTTCACGCTGTCCCCGATGGCGTACGGCACGAGTCCATCCGGATAGCGGTCTTCGAGGCTCTTCCCTCGATAGACGCCGCCCCAGTGGAACGGTAAGAACACCTCCTGCTCGTTGGGACGGTTGGTCACGCGCGCCTTGACAAGAATCGACCCACGGTCGGTCGTCGAGACGACGACGAGGTCGCCACCGTCGATACCCATCTGGTCGGCCATCGACGGGTCGATCTCGGCGTACATGTGTGGCTGCAAGTCGGCAAGGAAGATGTTCGACCGTGACTCCGACCCACCTCCCTGGTGTTCTACCTGTCTACCGGTCGTCATGATCGTGTTCATTCCCTGCTTTTGGGCCTGCTTCGTCGCTCGCTGTTGGATCACCGCGTTGTTCTGATCGAGCCGATAGAAGTTCTTCTGGAGACCGTTCGCAGGCCATTTTTGGGCAAGGTCGGGTCGCGGACTCTCGATCGGTTCGCGGTGAACCGGTACGGTGTCGAGGAAGTTCCACGTGACCGCCCGCGCCTTCCCTCGACCAGTCGGCGCGTCAGGCTGCTTGTGGTCGAACTGTTTGTAATCCTGCGGCTTTATCCCTGAAACAGCGCCCTTCGGTTGGAGTTGTCCGTTGTTCGCGAGCTCCTCGAGTTTCTTTGCGGTGTCGAACACTGACTTGTCCGCTCGCAGGGCGTACTCGTAGGGTATCGAGAGCTTGTCCGGGTTCTCGATATCCTGTGGCCACACCGTCGAGAATCCGGGATACTCCGGGACGCCCTGTATCTTCCCCTGTCCGGACCACCAATCGGGGTTGTACGGAGCACGTAACAGCTCGAGACCCTTCTGCCCCTGTTCGTTGACTGTCGCTTTGAATGGATACTCCTTCTGAGACGGCGCTCCCCCCGTCTTGACGAGTTCGTTCCATTCTTTCCGCGTCGGTGCTTTCGTACCCCAGCGCGCGCGGAAGTCCTGCCCTCCCTGCCGCGGGTCGAGGTCGTCGCGCCAGATGATCGGCGTTCCGGGATGTCCTTCACCCCAGCACGGCCACGGAAGTTGCCAGTACTCGCCTTCGACCGGCCCTGCCTTCGCTTCCAGATCTTCTGTGCTGAACGCCCAATCGTACTCGTACTGTCGCTGGAGCCGTTCCGGCGATTGCTGGTAACCGATCGTCCGGACGCCGAGGTTGATCTCCCGGAGACAATCTTCGTAGGTGCTCTGGCCGCTGAACAGTTCCGGCCCTTTGCCCCAGTCGAAGTGCTCACCGAAGCCGAGCGTGTTCGCCATCTCCTGGATGATCTGCATATCCGGCTTGGAGTTATGACTCGGCTTGCGGACGGGATTTCGCCACTGAACCGACCGATGGGAGTTGGTCACCGTGCCGTGGTGTTCGTACTGGCTCGATGCAGGCAGGAGGATGACGCCGTCGGAACGGTCGTGGAAGACTGATGCCAGCGACGGGAACAGGTCGATGACGACGAGGAGGTCGAGATTCTCGACCGCCTCTTTCTGCTTCCCCATCTCGCTGATGGAGTTGACCGAATGGCCGTGGAAGACGGCCCCTCGAAGCTGTGTCGGCTGGTACAGTGTCGCGTTGTTGAGCCGCTTTTCCTTTGGGAGTGCCGCCTCGAACCATCTGGCGACCGTCAGTCCCTTCTGGAACATCATCGACCGGTTACTGATGTCGACGCCGCCCGTGTTCTCGAAGGCCGAAGTGGCTTCGGCAGACTGATCCTGGTACTTCTGCTTCGACATCTGGTCGTACCGGTTGTACAGGTCTTTGAACGAGGTGCTCCCGCTCGTCCAGGGGCTCCTGTTCCAGACGTCGGCCCAGTACGCCCAGGAACCGGGTGACGTGACGCTGTAGTAGCCGGGCAAGATGTGGCTGTTCGGTCCGAGGTCGGTCGCTCCCTGTACGTTCGAGTGCCCGCGCATGACCTGAAGCCCACCGCCACTCCGCGCAGCAGAGCCGGATGCGAGGCTCAGGAGAGCGTACGAACGGATGTTCTGCGTGCCGTTGTTGTGCTGGGTGCCACCCATCGCCCATTCGATCTGGACGTTGGGTTTGTTCTCGATGACGAGGTCGCCGAGTTGCTGGAGGTCAGCTTTGTCGATCCAGGTGATGTCGGCGACCGTATCGAGATCGTATTCGTCGAGTTCCGACTCGACATCCGGCCATCCCTGGACGCGCTGGCCCAACATCTGCTGGTCGAGTTCTCCCTGGTCGCGGAGGTACCAGAGGAGCCCCATCATCAGGGCCACGTCGGTACCCGGTCGGATACGGTAGAAGTGGTCGGCGTGGGCCGAGGTCTTGGTGTACCGGGCATCGACGGAGGCGATGGTTCCACCGCGACGCTGTCCTTCGAGGATGTGTTGCATCGCGATTGGATGCGCTTCTGCCGGATTCTGCCCGATGATGATGTCGAGATCGTAGTTGCGGTAGTCGTTGATCGTGTTCGTCATCGCGCCGTAGCCCCACGTGTTCGCGAGGCCAGCGACCGTGGTCGAGTGACAGATACGGGCCTGGTGGTCGACGTTCGTCGTTCCGAAGAACGCCGCAAGCTTACGGAATGCGTACGCCTCCTCGTTGCTGTGATGGGCGCTTCCGAGCCACATCACGCTGTCCGGGCCGTTCTCCTTCTGATATTGCTTGAACTTCGAGCCGATCTCCGACCACGCTTCTTCCCACGATATCTTCTTCCACTCGCCCCCTTCGAGCCGCATCGGATGTTTGAGTCGCTTCGGTGTGTGCTCGCTGTCGTAGATGCCAGCACCTTTCGAACAGAGCGAGCCGTTGTTGACCGGGTGTTCGTGCCAGGGTTCCTGACCGACGAAGGCGTCCCCTTTCCGCTCACCCTTGAACCCACAGCCGACGGCACAGAAGTTACAGATCGTCTTGACGGTTTCCGTCTCCCCGAGCGCTCCTTCTGGTTCGTCTTCACCTCCCTCGTCCTGCGCGAGAACTTGCCCGCCGATACCCCCTCCGAGTGAGACCGCGCCCGCCAATGCGCTCGCTTTCATGAACGACCGACGGTCGAGGTCCAGTGAAACTGGTTCTGTACTCATGGCGTCCCCCATCGAACACGTTCGTGTTCCGTGCTAACTTTCCCCGTCCGAAAAACGTTCAACAGTGACAGTGATTAAGGTTCGGGTCATAAAATATATTACAGAAACTTATCAGTAAATCTCGAACTTTCCTCACTTGGTGGAAGGAAAAGAGAAATGAAATCTCTCAAAATTGGAGACGATGGTGTATAAACTACGTCGCGTGCTAACTGTGCGCAACAACTATACCCGAGACGACGGTATTGTTACGTCGCATGAAAACGGGGGCGTTCGTCTGTTCGTGTGGCGAAACGAGTGAATTCGACCTCGAACAGGTTCGGGAGGGGGTGAACGATGTCGACGTCGTCGCCAGTTCGAGTCTCCTCTGTCGAGATGGGATCTCGTCGATGGGACGCGTCATCGACGAGTACGAACTGAACCAGATCATCATCACTGCACCCGATTCGGGGTGTCGAGGCCGGTTCAGACAACTTGCGAGCGATGCGGGGATTCATCCAGAGGCGGTCGTATTCGTCGACCACCGCGAGATGGCTGCGTGGGTTCACGACGACGCGGCTGCCACTGCAAAGACCGCGCGGCTCGTCAATGCGACCTACGCCGGGCTTCAGGCCGAATCGGCATCACGGACGGTTTCGCGCGAGACCGGCGATGCCATCGTCGTCGTTGGTGATGCGGAGACCGCGGCCGCACTGGCAGATACCGCTACGGTCTCACTCGTCGCGGATGGAAACGAGTATGCCGACGCCGATATCGACCTCGACGACGTTACTATCGAACGTGGTCGTGTCGTCGATGTCGACGGACAGTACGGTGACTTCGAACTTCGAATACACGCCCGAGTGACGGAGGACTGCATCTCCTGTATGAAGTGCGTCCACGACGGACCAGACGGGATGATAACACGCTCTCCCGTCGATATCGACCCGGACGCTGCGGACGGAGAGTGGGTCGACTGCTGTCCGACGGATGCCATAGAGCTGGACGGTGTCGAACGGACAATCACCGCAGACCAGGTCGTCTTTCCAGATGGGGGTCCGCAGAGCCACGGTGGTCGCATCGGCTTCTACACCGGCCCTGTCGATGCGAGCACGATCGCCTCGGTCGAGCGTCTCCTCGGCGGAACCGTGAAACCCGACCATCTCGACATCGACATGTCGGTCTGTGCATCCGGTGCTTCGAGTCAGCAGGGATGTAACGCCTGTGTTGATGCGTGTCCCCACGACGCGGTCGAACGACCTCGTATCGACGAGGTCGAGTTCGACAAGATCGCGTGTCAGGACTGTGGTGCCTGTACGAGTGCGTGTCCAACCGGTGCGGTACAACTTCGAGAGCCATCGAACAGGCGTCTTGCGCGCGAAGTCGAAGCCGTCCTCGAACCGCCGGAGACGGGTGGTTGGCTGTTCGGTGGTGACGACCCGATTCCCACCCAAGTCGTCGCGTTCGTCTGCGCAGAGCGAGCCGAACGCGCACTCCGCGAGTATGGTCGTCGCGCTGCAAAAGGGGACGATATCGAATATCCACCGATCCTCCCGGTAAAAGTGAACTGTGCCGACACAGTCGGCGAACCCCACGTCATGCACGCCCTCGCGGCAGGTGCTGACGGCGTCGTCCTGCTTGGCTGTGCAGATGACTGTCTCCATTCGGGGTCGGATCCGAAAGCCGAACTAGTCGAACGAATGAACACCGCGACCACCGACCTCGGTCTCGGCGACCGGGTGACGTTTCTCTCCCCATCGCTGGACGACACAGACGAATTCGTCTCGTCCTTGTCTGCGTTCGTCGACGACCTCGAATTGTCGCCGGTTCCCGCTGGCGACTACGAAGCCGACGGGGTTCTTTCGACCGATGCCGAACGACCGAACCCGGCGTTCGACAGCCACGGCTGGACGCTCGAAAGCGTCCGTGCGATTGGAGAACACGTCGAACCGTCGAGAGACGTCATCCGTGGCCTGAAAGATTTCGGCTGGATGGAGGTGTCCGATGCGTGTGTTCTGACGCCGACGTGTTCGAATCTCTGTCCGACAGATGCTATCCGTAGACCACCGGAAGAGGGCGTCCTCCAGTTCAATCACGAACGCTGTGTCAACTGCGGCCTCTGCGAAGAAGGATGCCCAGAAACCGCGATTACCATGCAGGACGGCCTCGATCTCTCGTTGCTTCCCGAGAACCGTGAGGGTGACGACCCGGCGTGGCACACCGTCTTCGAAGGTGAGATGCAAGAGTGTGTCCGCTGTGGAACGCCATTCGCCAGTAAGGCGACCGCCGAGAAGATCGAAGCCGAGGTCGGCGATCAGGTCGCTGGCCTCGCACCCGACTCGGAACACAGCGTCTTCGAATACTGCGGCGATTGCCGGGCAAAGATGGTGTTTCAGGGGTAGATTAGTATGGACGACATAGACATCTACGACGCTCGAATGGAACTGCTCGACTACTGCATCGACGTCTTCTGGGATACCCCGACAGAATCCTTCTTGGAGCAGTTCCTTCACGGTGACATCACGATTCCTTCCACCGAGGTCGATCCGACGCTCGACGAAGGATTCTCCCAACTCGAATCGTTCATCGAAACGAACGATGGCAGAGACGTACCGTCGGTTCAAGACGAATTAGCGGCTGAGTACTCCCGCGTGTTCGTTGGGCCTCGACCTCCTGTCGTCGCTCACGAAACGTACTACCGTGACGATACGGATTTCATGGGCAAGGGACTCGCGGCGGTACAGGCGAGCTACGACGCCGCAGAATGGTCTCCGCCCGAAGAGTATCCAGAGGAAGACGACTTCATCGCGGTCGAATTGGCCTTTCTGCGCATCCTCGTCGAGCGCCAACGTAACGGCGTCGTCGAAGCGTTCGGGTTCGAGCGCGTCTTTCTCGACGAACACCTCCTCGAATGGATCGATGACTTCGCCGAGGAGACGATCGAAGAAACTGACGAACCGTTCTATCAGGCGGGCGCCCGCATCGTCGCTGGAACGATCGCGTTCGAGGACGAACTCGTCGCCCAGATGGTCAGCGGATAATACTGTTTGGTTCCGGGCTGGCTGTCACTCTCGGCCAGCAAGTACGACGAGCGAAGCCAGGCCGACAAGCGAGGCAGTGAGGAGTCCCATCGCGATCGGGGTCGCCGCTGTTATCGTCTGTTCCATCCGAAAGTACCACTGCCAATTCGCCTGCGTCTCTGCGACGAACGCGACCAGACCGACGGCAACGACGACGACCAGCAACAATACGGTAGAAAGGGCCGTCCCGAATCGAACCGTTCTCGTGAGTCTAGACATCGTTCCACCGCCAGCGGACGACGACGAAGATGCCGAACAGGGGTATCAGCACCAGCAACAGATAGCTGATGAGTATTCCACCGTAGCTGATAGTCGATTCGAGATGGATCGACCAATGCCACGTCCCCTTTATCTCAGCGATAATGGCGACTGTTCCGATGGCGAGCAAGGCGAGCCCAAGGAGGCCTGTGAGCGCGTAGACTGTCCCCCGAAGTGCTACCAGTACGGCGCGACGAGTAGGAAGTTGCCAACGGGAGGTGGCCTGCTCCTGTTTCATCCGAAATCACTCCAGTAGGTGCGGTACGCATCGTACACGATGATTGCGAAGACGAACACACCGACTCCACAGATGAGCAACGCCGTCGCTAGCGACAGCGGAAGATGCCCTCCACCAGTGTGAAATGCCGCGGTAAATGTGAACACAATACACCATCTCTGGAGATGCAGTTCTATAACAGTTGTTGGCAACGCCTCTTTCTTCATTGACGAAGGCGATCACATCTCTCCTGAAGCGTGTCAAGATGACTTCCTTGATATCATTTTCCATTGTCACGAGAAACGTTTTTGCTCGTGCCAACACTACGGACTACGATTACCAGTATCCCCGACCGATGAGTTCACGACGCCGTCTCCTCCGGAAATTCGCGGGGGTTGCCGGTGGTGTCGGGCTTGCGGGTTGTCTCGATTCGTTCCGAAAAGCGGATCGGTCGACCGCACTCGATCTTCCACCGAACCCCCATGCGAGCCGCCTCCCAGAGCGTCAGCACACTCAAAACGAATTTTTACGGACGGACGCGGCAGGGAACGCACTTCTCCCCCGTCATCACACCGTCCTGTTGCTCGATCTCGACACTGCTCCATCTGTCGATGCCGCACGAACGGTCGAACGAGCCATGCGAACCCTCGAAGATGCGTTCGACTGGCGCTCCGACGGCCTCTTGCATATGCTCGCGTGGGGAACTCGATACTTCGGTCGGCTCGACGCACTGGACGATGCTCCCATCCGACCGCCGCAGGTCTTATCGCGCACCGACGACCCAGAACTGTTGGCGTTCGACGCCGCGCTCGTCCTTTCGAGCGACACCCCCTCACATCTCCGTGCCGCCGAAAACGCGATGTTCCGCGATACTGCATCGGTCAACGGGGTGTCCAACCAACATCGGTTAGGGGACGTGTTCACGATACGTCAGCGTCGAACCGGCTTCGTTGGACAGGGACTCCCCGTTCGGCATACCACTGCCGAGGGACTTCCCGATAACCCGCCACTGACCGAACAGGATCGATTCTTCATGGGGTTCAACTCCGGCTTTCGGGGAACCCAGGCGAGCGAACAGCGTGTCACCATCGATTCGGGAACGTTCGAAGGTGGGACGACGATGCACGTAAGCCATCTTCGACAGACGCTCGACGAGTGGTTCGAGTCGCTCGACGAACCCGGTCGCGTCGCCCGGATGTTCTCGCCCGAGTTCTCTCCACGAGACGTCGCTGGATTCACCGACGACGTTCCATTCAGTGACGCTGTTCGTGACCACGCCGCCACGAAGGGTGTCGTCGGTCATCACGAGAAGGTCGCACAGGCCAGACGGAAGGGGAAACCGGTCATCCTACGGCGCGATTTCAACACCGTCGATGGCGGCCACGCAGGAGTCCATTTCCTCGCTCTTCAGCGGTCACTCTCGGATTTCGAGCGAACGCGTAAGGCGATGAACGGCTGGTACATAAGAGACGACAACTCCCAGATAACGGAGACCGAGAACAACGGCATCCTGGAGTTCATCACCGTCATCTCGCGAGCCAACTTCTACGTCCCGCCACGAGCGAATCGATCGTTTCCGCTCCTCTAATCTTCGACTTCGAGATCGTCGTCATCGAACGACACGTCGCCGTCGACCTCGCCATCGTTTATCTCGTGTGGGCCGATCCCGTGATCCCAGAGTTCGAACCCCGCATACGTCTCCAGACCGACGTCGGGACGCCAGCCCCCATCCTTGTGAGACATACTCTGACTATCTACGTGCGTTCCCTTATGCATTCCCCCGGTTGGATTCACTCCGGTGGTGCGTTCGGCGGCCGAGTCGCGTCGTCCTGACGAAATGCCCTGGCGAACAGGTCGACGTGTAACCCGAGTACCTCGGCTTCCGAGAGGCCGGTGTCCGTTGCCTGTTCGGTGAGGTACGAACGAAGTTGCTCACTTGGTTCGTGTCTGACCGTTCGACCGTCGATGGCAAACTCGACCTCGGTCGCTCCCGAGACGAGATGTTCGATCTCGAGGAGTGCCTGTTCGGCTTTCGTTTCGAACGCCTGCTCGTCGTCCATGAGACGCCTGTCACCCCACTCCGTGGCCGCTTCGAGAAACCGATTGCTCACCTCGAACGCGAGCGTCAAAACGAAACCCCCTCGTCTGTGAATGCGAGCGTCCACAGCGTCTGTTCGTCACAGATAGGACACCGTTGTCGCATCTGCGACTGCTCCATCCCGACGATATCGGCCAACTGTCCACAGCCCTCACATTCGTACCGTGTCATCGTTCAGGTGGAAAACGATTCGGTACCGGCCCCGATTCGGAGAGTGCCCCTGTCAGTCCGACGATCAGGGCGAACAGGACGGCCAGCACGAGCAATCCGACGAGACCGCTGAACACGGTTTGTCCGACACCTGCTTCGCCTCCCCAGATCGGCGGCATAGTGTTGTAGACGTGCAGCGCACTCAGGATGACCCATCCGCCTATCACGATCACTGCGGCCACCAGAAGCGGTGACTGTCGTTCCGCGGTTCGTAGACTCATTGTTTCCCCACCTTGTCACGCGGTACCACTCCAAGGAGTAAAAAACTATTCCGTCAGCTTCCAGTCCGCTTTCGTTGCCGCGTCCGAAAGGGGGACGAACTCCCAGCCAGCAGCGTCAGCGATCGCTTCGTCTTGACCCTCGACGCCGACGACCACCATCCGGTCGGCGAAGAACATCGAGTGGTGATCGATCTGCGCGAGTCGCTCGCCTGGTTCGGTTCCAGTTCCGTTGAAGAAATCGAGATCGATCTGGTGGTCGCGCTGGAACTTGTTCAAGACGTGTGCCGGAACCGGGCCAACGATACCGAGCCAGTCCGCCCAGTTGGCGGCGTCGACGAACACCTGCCTCGGATTCGTGAGTCGTTTCGCTGCCTCGTAGGTGAGTGCCATCGTCATGGCATCGGCACCACCGCCATGCGGCCCCGACGCTTCCATCGGGTGCTCTCTGGCTTCCTGGTCCCCAGCCTCCCCACTATCCTGGCCTCCTCTTTCAGCACTGCGGTCGTCTTGTTCGCCGTTTTCGCTCCCCATCTCGTCTTGTCCTGCTGGGGTGCCTCCCGCACCACCGGTATCGACAGGGACGCCGACAGGTTTGTCCCGATCCGGGTGCGGGACGTGCGGAATCGGCTGTGCGGCATCGCTTTCGTCTTGTCCTTCCGCCGCTTCTGTAATTTCTGCTTCGTCGTCTCTATCGGCTGCCGAGTCGTCGGGAATCTCTCCTTCGTTCTTCCAGAACCAGTCGGCATCGTTCCCTGATTCCATCGATTCGTCCTCTTCCGTGTCGAATTCGTCGAGATCGATTCGGTCGGTCATCGTCCTGGATGGGTTGCTGGTCGTTCCGCGAGTGGTGTTTCGTCGTCCACGATGTCCCGGAGATCGAGTCGTTCGAGCAGTGACTGCGTCGGGATTCCGTCACGGCTCCACTCACGCCGAGCGTAGTACTGCTGTAAGAGCGTGTCGAACGATGTCGCGTCGATGGTTGCCCCTGTGGCCGGGCCCCCATCGAGCGGCGTCGAGAACACCTCCGGTAGTTCGTCGTCCTCCCGTCCGAACCCTTCTCGAACGTTGAAAAGACGGGTCACCGTCCAGATTCGCTCGCCAGCGGTCTGCGGCTCCGTGTCGGAAGCAGGATGTCCGATCGCTTCGAGCCACTTCTTACCCAGGTCGTCCAGCACGTCGCCCGTGAAGTCGTCAGCGATGAGACTCCAGAGCACGGATCGGGTATCCTGCTCTTCTACCACGGTTTCGACCCGATCTTCGTCACTCCACTCACTCCGTCGAAGTGCCTCCGTCTCGACCGGTCGGGCACGGCGGTGACAGCCTCCTCTGTCGCTCGTAGCGTACGCGAGCGCCATTCCGGTCGCTCCGCGAGGGTCGTACGCAGGTAGCTCCATCGCCTTGACCGTCGGGACGAGTTCCTCACCTCCGTACTGGGTCGCAGCGGTATCGACACCGTCTGCGAGAGCGTCACCCAGTGGGGACGACCGTGCTGCGATCTCTTCGATGAGGATTCGTGCGCTCTCGTGGTCGCTGAACGAGAAACTCCGGTCGATGACTCCTGCCTCGCTCGCGCGGATCGCCCACGCGACGACGTTGCCTGCGCTGATGACGTCCAGCCCCAGTCGGTCGCACGTGTGTCCGAGAACCGAGACGGCGTCGAAGTCGTCGATACCGAGGCCAGCACCGAGGCTCATCGCGGTCGCGCCACGAGGAACGTACGTCCCGTCCTCGGTTTCGATTCGGAAGCCGCCCGGAATCGAATCCTCGTCGTTTTCGCGCTCGGCTGCCGCCGCCCGTGCCGCCTCGATACCGATGTCGTCCGCTCCCTCGAAGGTTCCTTCCTTCCACCCACGAGTCGAGAGCACACCGACTTCGTTCGCAAAATCGACGGTTTCGAGGGTCTCGCTCGCCGCCTGCCACTTGCCGACGTCGCTGTCTTCGTACCGAGTCGTGTATTCGGCTTCGAGCGCATCGATTCCATCGGGTGGCTCACCACGGGCGACGAGAGCCTTGACGTGTTTGGAACCGAGGACGGCACCCGAACCCCCTCGTCCGGCGTGGTGGTCGGCTTCGTCCGATGCGATGGTCGCATACGAGACGAGTCGTTCACCTGCCGGGCCGATACACGCGACATCGGCGTCGGGATACTGTCGACACGTTTCGTCAGCATCCATCCCCCAGAGGTCATCGGCGGCGGAGAGTTCGATGTCGCCGTCTTCCAGTTCGATGACGACCGGTCGGTCAGCACGTCCGGTGACGAGGACGCCGAGATGAGATCCGAGCGCACCTGCGAACGTCGCGGCGAACGCACCGCCGCAGTACGAATCCAGAAACGTCCCTGTGAGCGGTGATTTCGTCACGGCAGCGTACCGCGATTCACCCGGCAGCAGGCCCGAAAGTGGCCCGGTCATGAACAGCAGTGCGTTCTGCGGCCCGAGCGGGTCGATATCTGGGTCGAGCTCTTCGTACAGGTATCGAGCACCGAGTCCTTTCCCCCCGATGAAGTGACGCAGCCAGCGACGAGGAACGTGTTCACTCTCGACCGTCTCTGTCGAGAGGTTCACCCGAAGTATGCGACCGGGTGTGTCATCTGCCATCGAACAGTAGTAAACCGCTGTCGGTGATAAGGATTATCCCCTACCCAGATCGGGAATCGACCGAAAACAGGCCCGATTCTCCGATTCCTTCTGTATTATGACCGATCATCACCATTGTCGACACATGGACGAGACAGTTCCACCCGTCGACTTTCTCGATGGGAAGGGGGACGCCGTGGTGGAGACGGCACTCGATTGCGTGGCGTTCGATACTCAGAATCCGCCGGGGCAGACGAGCGAACTCGTCCACCGAATCGAGGAGTACGTCGTCTCGCTCGGCCTCGAACCGGAACTGTTCGCAGTCGACCCGGCGAAGCCGAATCTTCTCGTGACCATCCCCGGAGAGCGCGACGAAACGCTTCTCTACAACGGCCATCTCGATTCCGTCCCGTTCGACCGAGATGAGTGGACCAGAGACCCACTCGGCGAGCGCGACGGTAACCGCATCTACGGTCGCGGTGCGACGGACATGAAGGGTGCTGTGGCGGCGATGCTCGAAACGATCCGGGCGTTCGCCGAGACGAACACGACCCCACCCGTCACGCTCGAATTCGCGTTCGTGAGCGACGAGGAGACGGGTGGAGAAGCGGGTCTCGCCGCACTGCTCGACGCCGACAAACTCGACGCAGATGGCTGTGTCATCGGCGAAACCACATGCGAGCAGGGCCGTCACTCGGTGACGGTCGGAGACAAGGGAAGTATCTGGTTGACACTCACAGCGACGGGCGACGCAGCACACGGGTCGCGCCCGATGCTCGGAAAGAATGCCATCGACTGCCTGTACGACGCGATAACTGAACTACGGGAACGATTCGGAACGCGGCCGCTCTCTATCGACGACGAGTTAGAACCCATCATCGAGGAATCCGTCGCGTACTACGAACCGATGCTGGGGCGAGAGACGGCCCGCGACCTGTTCGACTATCCGACGATCAACCTCGGCACGCTCTCGGGTGGTGAAGCGATCAACAGCGTTCCGGTGACGGCGACTGCGGAGATCGACATCCGGTTGACGCCGGGTATCCACACTCCCGACGTACTCTCGGCCGTCCGCGACTGCGTTGGTGGCTGCGAGGGAGTGACGATAACCGACGTCTCGTGGAGCGTCGGCACCTACGAAGCCATCGACAGCCCGCTCGTCGAGGCAGTGGCGGGCACCGCCGAAGCCGTCACAGAAGAACACGTCTATCGTCGAAGCGCGACCGGTGGCGGTGATGCGAAGAAGCTCCGAAATGCCGGTATCCCGACCGTCGAATTCGGCCTCGGAACCGACACGGTTCATGCCGTCGACGAGTATACGACGGTCGGTGCGCTGGTCGACAATAGCCGAATCTACGCGACTCTTCCCTACACATACGCCGACCAATTCGACTGATTGTGCTGTGTCTCTCGACCGATGGCTCTCTTCTGAGTCTGTTTTGGTTTGGAACAGAATTTCTGGTCGTATTGTGGGAGTATTCCCACGTAGCTCTCTCGATTAATGGACTACTCTCGCTCAACGGTGAGGCATTTTTCGGCCACTCGTGAATGAACTAGCCAATCGACGTTTTCCGTGTAGGATCTGTTTTGTCAGATGAAAGTTGAACTGATAAGCGGAAATTGTAATCGAACATGGAGTGAACTACAAAGATATCGACTGGTGTACGCGGGTTGGGCGTACCGATGCGCCCAGAATGGAGGTTGTGAAAATGAAAGCAACAACAGTACTTCGAGTAGCTGTAGCAGTCGCCGTCCTGTTCGCTCTCACGATCGGTGGTTCGGGCGGCGCTGTAGTGGCGCAAAGTCAGGGCGATGACTGCCCGAACGGAATCGCCAAGAACCAACCACCTGCGAACGATGACGACAAACAGGACGACAAGAAGAAGTGGCAGGACAAGTGCAACGGCGTGAATAAAGATAAAAAGAAAAACTAAAAATAGCGCTCATTTTTCCGTAACTCATTTTGTTCGCGTCTCTCCCTGCTTCAGCTTCGAGCGGCGAGATACACGACCGCTAACTCGTGGAGTGCTGGATGCGGAACTGCGTGTGGACGGGCCTCCTGGACAAGTGCGAGTGCATCTATGAACGACCGGTCTTCTTCGACAGAGAGCCTCGTCGCGATGAGCGTACTGCTGCGTGAGATACCAGCCTTGCAATGAATCAGTGTCGGACGCTCCGTCCGGTAAAGCGTTCGTGCAGTATCGACAGCGCGTTCGAACGAAGCCCAGTCGTTGTCCGGGCCGTCGATGAGTGGCCGATGGTGGGTCGTCAGTGGCTGTTCGTCGTGAGTCGCCGAGAGGACGTACTCGAACTGGTGGGAATGCTGCGTGCCCTCGGCTGCAAGTAGGTTCCCGAGATACAATTCACGGTCGCCGATACGGCGAACGACCGGTCGGTCTTCGACGTATCCAACCGGTCGAACGGGAGGTCGTGACGACTGTTCCCGCCCTGTCGGGTCGTCGAAATTCACCTTTGACCTGTCTACTCCCGTTCCCTTTACTTCTTTGACGAGGCGGAGGTCTTGTCACGGCGTCGTTCTGGTCGCATCGACCGAAGCGTCACTCCGAACGCGAACAGGGTCAATCCGATGTCTCGGATGAGCACGTCCACGAACTGGCCGGTCTGTAGCGCACCGATGATGAGGTTAACGACGACGCCCGCGAGCGAGAGCGCCGTTATCCCCGCAACGAGCGGCGTATAGAATCGGACGAGCAGCGCAACACCGAACACCATCTCCACGACACCGTTCAGAACCATCGAGAGACCCAGCGGGAACGGCCAGAGGGCGGCGATGACGGGTGCGGTGTAGCGCGCCCAGACCATCGGTTCGAACAGTTTGTCGAGACCGGCGATGAAGATGAGGATTCCCAGTCCGACCCGAAGCACGGCACCATCAGCCCGAGCGTACGGTTCGAGGAAGCGACGATATGAATCGTACAGGTCGGTCGTTCGGCTGGTCGAGTCCATACCAGAAGCGTCGCTGCCGAATCCCAAATCTGTTGGGCGATCAGGCGGTTCCGACGGCGTGCCGGTCGAGTGAGGTTTTATCTGCTCCGTGGACACAGATACCGATATCCATGACAGTTGTTTTGACGACAACCGCAGTCCCCGCTACGGAGTGCGGTTTCTGATGATCGAGTTCGCGCTCGACGAGGAGACTCGCCTCGTCCTCGATAGCTTCGGAACATTCCTCGACCGGGAGGTCGTCCCCATCGAAGACGAACTGGGTGACACGTACTCGAATCCACGCAAACGCCGAAGAGTCGACGGTCGTCCCGTCGAGGATGTGGTGGAGGCGATTCAGGAGATACGGCGACTGAGTGCGGACGCTGGCTTCTACGCGATGAATCTCCCCGAGGAGTCAGGCGGTGAGGGTGTCTCGCTCGTGACGTGGTACGAAGCGAAGAAGGCTGCAGCGGCGCACGAAAGCGAGTTGGCTGGCTGGGCACTGGCAGGCCCCGAGGGGCCGAAACCGCTGTTGCTCGATGCTGACGCCGACCAGCACGAGGAGTACGTCGAACCGGTCGTTCGCGGTGAGAAATCAACGGCGTTCGCCCAGACCGAACCCGGCGTCGGGTCGGACTCCCCGAATATGACCACGACTGCCGAGAAAGACGGCGATCAGTGGGTCATCGACGGGACGAAACAGTGGATCACGAATGCACCGTTCTGTGACTTCGTCCAGGTGTTCGCGCGAACCGCGCCGATAGAGGAGGCAGGCCGGTACGGCGGCATCACCTGTTTCATCGTCGAACGCGACGAGTTCGAACTCGGATCCATAAACAACGTCATCGGTGTCGGTGGGTGGCAGGGGGAGATCCGACTCGATGGTGTTCGCGTCCCCGACGACCGGGTTCTCGGCGAGGTCGGCCACGCGTTCTACGACGCCATGGAGTTCCTATCGCTCGGTCGGCTCGAACTCGGGGCCGAGTCCGTCGGCCACGCCAACCGACTGCTGGACGATGGCTTCGCCTACGCGAAAGATCGCGAGGCGTTCGGCCAGCCGATCGGTTCGTTCCAGCAGGTCTCCTCGAAGTTGGCGAAAGGTCGTGCGAAGGCGTCTGCGGCCGATGCGCTAGGTCTGCAGTGTGCGTGGCAGATGGCGAACGACGAGGACGCGATCGAGGAGACGTCGATGTTCAAATGGTTCGCCACCGACGCTCTCTGGGAGATTGCGGACGACGTGGTTCAGATCCACGGCGCGACCGGGGTCGCTGAAGACGCCGCGTATGCCCGACTCATGGAACGCGCCAGAGTGCTCCGCGTCGTCGAAGGTACCGACGAGATCCAGCTGAACACCATTGCGCGCCAGAACGGTCTCTGAGAAGGGTCGTCAGGTCGCATTTTTGCAGTCGTGACGGAACAATGGCGTTCGTCGTCATTTCTTCCAGGGTGGCCCCTCCCGATTCAGGAAGGCTTCGAGGCCTCGCTGCCCTTCCTCCGTCTGGGTTTGCTGGACGAGTCGTTCGCCCGCGTTCCTGAGCCACGCGGAGAAGAGCGAATCCTCCATGCCCGACCACAGTTCCTTCATCGCAGCGACGGACCCGGGGGCGGTAGCAGTCGTCTCACGAGCCAGTTCGCGGGCCACGTCCTGCACCTGCCCGTCGCTCACGCTGAAGTTCACGATGCCGTACGCTTCGGCCTCGGTCGCGTTGAGGCGGTTCCCGGTGAGCGAGAGTTCGAGAACGTCTTTCTTGCCGAGACTCAGCGCACCGTAGGTCAACCCGATGGGTGGCAGCGCACCGATACGCGCTTCCGGGAGTCCGAACTCGCTTCCGTCGGCTGCGACACCGAGGTCACAGAGCAGGACGATCTCACACCCGCCGCCGGTGGCAACTCCATCGATCTCCGCGATGGTCGGCTTGGGATGTGTGCGAAGCGCCTCTGCCGCCGGGAGGAGGGTTTCGTGGACGAGTGCTTCGGCCTCCTCCACCGAGTCCAGGTCGTGCATCTCGCCGATGTCGTCCCCTGCACAGAACGCCCGGCCAGCGCCGCGGATGATCGTCGCCCGCACGTCGTCGTCATCGGCAGCGCGTTCGAGCGCGCGCTTGAGGCCAGTCCAACTCTCCATCGTCATCGCGTTCAGCTTCTCCGGGCGGTTCAGCGTGACGTACGCGACGAATTCGCGACGCTCGTACTCTATCGGGCCGAAGTTCGTCGCGTCGTGCGACCACTCGTAGAATCCCTCGCCGGTCTGCATGCCGAGCCTCCCATTCGCGACCATCGTTTCGAGTCGCTGGTGGGGACGATACTCCTCCCAGCCGGTTTCGGCGTGGAGTTCGGCCAATCGCTCGACGATGCGGTCGATACCGTACTCGTCGGCGAATTCGAGGAGGCCGCGTGGCCAGTTCATCCCGACCTCGACGGCGCGGTCGATATCCGTTTTCGTCGCGACGTCGTTGTCCAACAGCCACGCCGCCTCGTTGACCGCTGGCGCCATCGTGGTGAGTGGGTCGAACTCGTACCGTCGCTCGCGCGGAACGTCGACCCGTGAGTACTCGCCTGCTTCGGGATACTCGTAGAACCCGCTCCCGGTCTTCATGCCGAACGCTTCGGCGTCGTACTTCTCCTCGACCACGTCCGGTACGTGGATGTCGACGTCGCGTTCTCGCATCGAGTGTGCCGCGAGGCGGAAGACGTCGATACCGCTGAAATCGAGGAGTTCGAACGGTCCCATCCTGAACCCGAGTCGGCGGATCGCGGCGTCGATGACCGCTTTCTCGTGGTTGCCGGTGTCGTACTGGCGAAGCGCCTCGGTCCAGAACCGGAGGTTGATCCGGTTCAGGAGGAATCCTGGAACGTCCCGTTCGACGAGGATCGGTGTCTTTCCGAGTTGTTCGCCGAGTTCCTGGGTCAGTTCGAACGTCGAACCGTCGGTTCGTTCGCCGCGGATGATCTCGACGACTGCCATCAGCTGGACCGGATTCGAGAAGTGCATCCCGACGACCTGTTCGGGGCGGTTCGTCGCCGCAGCGATCTCGGTGATCGGGAGGGTGCTGGTGTTGGTCGCCAACACCGCGTGGGATGGCGCGTGTTCGTCCGCCGCCTGAAACACCTCCCGTTTGATATCGATGTTCTCGGGAACGGCTTCGACGACGAAGTCGGTCTGCTCGAATGCCGACTGCTGGTCGGTCGTCAGTCGAAGGTGGTCGAAGATGGTCGTAACGTCGATGTCGAGGCGTTCGACACTCGCCTCTATCTTCCGTTTCGCACGGTCGAGGACGTCCCTGTCTACGTCCACCAGTGAGACTTCGTAGCCACTTGCCGCGAACACCTGCGCGATGCCGTGACCCATCGTTCCCGCGCCGACGACGGTCACTCGCTGGACGTCTTCACCATCCATGGCCGACACCTGCGTTCGAACGGAAATCCGTCGTCCCCTGTACGCGGTACTGCAACGTCACCATCGAATGTTTGGTATCAGCCACCATGTATCTCGTTTCCACATCACGAGTACTCAGCAAAACGCTTTCCCAACCAGTCGAAACCGCTCGCGAGTTTTTCCCCCGACGGCGATCATATCAGATATCAGTCGGGCGTGTTCGGTACAGTTCGGTATCTGGTGGGGGTGTACTGATTTACACTGATTTGTACTGAAATGTACTATTTATCTGCGACAGATGATTTCCGACTGTGTACTATTTTCATCGACTAAACACATTTGTAATCTCAAACCAGGCATTCCTCGTGGGACAATCCCCCGTGCGGCTTCGACATCCTCGACCCTACGCGGCGACATTTCGCCGTAATCGTTCCATACTGAATGTTTTCTTACCAGTAGTTGATTCATCGTGTGCCGTGGTGGCGGAAGCGGGGGTTCGTGAATTGAAGAGAAAAATAAGCTCGGGTTCGTAGTTGGCGAATCGTTCAGTCGTAGGATGAGCTTTCCAGAAGATGAACCAAACAATCGCGTATTTCCCTAAATTAACTAACCCAATACTAAGTACGTCGCGTCTCTCTACACATCCATGTCGACAGTGGACTTACTCGACCGGGAGATGGGGGATATCTTCGAAGAACTGTTCGAAGAAACATCGGAGCCAGTGCTGTTCGTCAACCCGTCCGATTCACAGCTGGAAGCAGCGATCATCACCGCGAGTGAATTCGAGGGCGACCTTCCGGAGCTCCGGATCATCGGCTCGCCGGAGATATTCAAGACGATGGTCGAGGACTTCCTGATCGCCAGCGAAGCTGCCGACCTTCTTCATCAGGAGATGTTGTCCATGCGGACGGCAGACGAAGTACACCGGAGTTCGATGGTGGTACTCGCAGATCGGCTGGTGACGCTCGTCCAGTTCGACGACCGAATCGACGGGTTGCTGTCCGACGATGCCGACCTCGTAGATACCGCGCGGCAGTCGTTGATGGGCGCGTGGGAGGAGGGGGACGAGTTCACGGTTCGGGCACCACCCATCTCGCGGGTACGTGAAACCCTGCGAGACGAGATCGATCCAGCGGTCGAAGAGGACTTCACGATGGTTCTCAACTCGCTCGACGAGATTCGTGGAGCCGGTGGGCTGGACGAAGTTGCGATCAGCCTCCTGGTCGCGGCTCGCAACAACATCCTGCTCTACGACATCAGCAAGTGGGGCGAGGACGTCGGTCTCGCCAGCAAAGCGACGTTCTCACGGACGAAAACCAGACTCGAGGACCTCGGGATTCTGGACACCGAGAAGGTGCCGATCGACGTCGGACGCCCACGCCTGCGCCTGAAGCTCGCTGACGAATCGATGGCCGATATGCCCGCCGACGAGATGATCGACCAGCTGGAAGGCGAGATTCGAGCGTAGAAGACCGCCCATCGAGAGTTCATTTTGGTGGCGTCGGCAGTCTCCACCAGACCGATCTATTAATAGTGTATAGTTAACATATCTGGAGCTGTCGTTTTGCAGTAGATGACGGGCACGAGAACCAACGCTATCAGATGGCCGACTGTCGTGGCTACCGTCGTACTTCTCGGGGTGTTGACGTGGTATCTCGGCCAGCCGGGGTATCGCCATACACGGCTTCTACTGTTCGCAGCCATCGGCGGTTTCGCCGTCGTGGGCGCGGTCGGTGTGGTATTCGATTTTGAACGACTGATCGTTGTCGGCGCTGTGGGCCTTCTGGTATTGGGGTTCTGGCAGGCGGTGCTCTGGCTGTACGTCTATCCCGTCGTCGGCCTGCTCGTTCTGTCTTTTCTGGTCGGTAACGATGAAGAAAACTGAGCTCGATCGTGCTGATGGATGTGTGTTTAATAGCATTTGTGCTGTACTCGTTGTGGGGGAGGGGAATATGGCATACATACTCATCAGACACACTGTCGAGGAGTACGACGAGTGGAAACCGACGTTCGACGACCACGCTCAGACCCGAGAGTCGATGGGCTCACGAGGTGGTCACCTGTTCCGGACGACCGAAGACCCGAACGATCTCGTCATACTCTTCGAGTGGGACTCGCTCGACAACGCCCGTGAGTTCGCGGAATCCGACGACTTACGCGAGACGATGCAGCGGGCAGGCGTCACGGACCAGCCAGAGATCGCGTACGTCGAGAAGAGAGAAGACGTCGACGCCTGAACACGACCCATCGCTCTCTGTATTCATCGCGAGGCGGTTGACTCGGCCAATCGATGACCCGACCGGTTCACTCGGTGTCCTACTCTCAGTTGCAAGATCTTCTCGTCGATGACGACTGTGCATCTCATCTTGAAGACCGTGGGAAGTGTGTTTCGCCGTGGAAAACCGGTTTCTTTAACGAGACGGGCGCAACCTCGCAAGTAATGTATCGTTAGTAAGTATTAATAGTGATAGACTCGTCGTCAGAATTGCATCCCATGTACAAGATATTGTGTGAAACCTGTGGCCAGATCGGCTTCCATGCGTCCCGCATCGGCGCAGAATCACGGGCGGAATCGCACATCGACGATACCGCCCATACCTGTACCGTCGAAGTTATGGAAACAGCATAGGCAGGTCGATTCGAGAACGAGACGTGCACGTTTCTCGGTGGTCGATTCGAACGGTAGCGACGACCCCTTCGGTGCGCACTGATTCCCGTCCGTCACCGTGTCTCTCGGCTAAAACGCTTCTCACCGCATTCGGGCCACCGTGCAATCGAACGCCGCGCTTGCGTATTTCGGACAGAAAACTTATTCCGACGGCGTCGTACGTCTCACGATAGAGTAGGGAATCCGAACATATCACGATAGCCATGGTGTGCCGGATCGACGATTCCCTACTCGAACTCCTGCTCTTCGAAACTCCCGACGAACAGCTGTATGCGGACAGTAGCAGCGATAAGACGAAAGAATGCAGCGCCTATCGGGGCTGCGGCTGGTGACTGTGATTATCTTCGGGACGCCGTCGGTGATGGGTCGTCTCCGCCGTTCAAAATCCGGTCGACCAGGTCGTCGATGTCGGGTACGCTTTCGTCGTCAGTTTCGTCCGACGGATAGTGTGGAACCGGTGCCATTGCTATCGCCTCCGACTGCTTCTCGTGTCTGATGATAGTTAACGATTGGGTCGCCCATCGTGAGCGCGTGTCCGAATCTATCACAGTCGCCTGACGGCAGATGAACGACTACTTGTCGATGAGATACCGGCGGACAGCGAGATTCCGCACGTTCACTGGCTGCTGTCGTCAGCCAACCGGTGCACGACGTCGGAATCGATGCCAGCCTCACGGAGAACGGTATCTGTATGCTCGCCGTGAGCAGGAACCGTCATCGGAACCGACTCCACCGCCTCGCTGCGAGCAGGGAATCCGAGACGAGGCGCCGTCTCACTTCCGGTCACGACCATCCCGCGACGCTTCGTCTGGGGGTGTGAGAGTGCCTCTGTGATGGTGCGGACGCCACCGACCGCCGTGTCCACCTCCTCGAACTCGTCGAGCCACGCATCGAGTGGTTTCGAGGCAAAGATCTCTTCGAGCGTCTGTCGGACTGCCGTCCGAACGGCAGGATCATCGCTCATGTGGTTCTTGACGAGTTCGGGACGTTCGAGCGCGGCACAGAGTTCCTGCCAGAACTTGGGTTCGAGCGCGGCGAGCGTGAGATGTCGTCCGTCTGCAGTGCGGTAGATGTCGTAACACGGGAACTTCCCCGTCAGCATCGTCTCCCCCGGTTCGGGCGTTTCGCCAGCGAGTGCTTGCCCGGCGAAAATCTGGGAGAACGACAGCATCACGTCCGTCATGGCGATATCGACGGACGTTCCTCCCGCCCCCATCTCCCGAGCGAGTACCGCGCTGACGATGCTGAACGCGGAAAAGAGGCCACTGGCCATATCCACCATCGGGTAGCCGGGAATCGTCGGTTTCGAGTCGGGTTCCGAGCGAGTCATATCGAGGAGTCCGGCGATACCGGCGTAGTTCAGGTCGTGTCCAGCCCGATCTGCATACGGACTCTCCTGCCCGTACCCCGAGAGGGAGACGTAGATCAGCTCGTCGTTGTACTCCGAGAGCGTCTCGTGGTCGACACCGAGACGCTCGGTGACGCCGGGACGGAAGGTTTCGAAGACGACGTCTGCCTCTGCGACCAGTTCGTAGAACGCGTCGCGTGCAGTCTCGTCTTTGAGATCCAGGGCAACACTCTGTTTGCCTCGATTCACTGCCTCGAAGATCTGACCGGTGCCACTCTCGCCGATCGACCCCATGTATCGAGCGTAGTCGCCGCGGGCCGGGTCTTCGATCTTGACCACCGTCGCGCCGAGGTCTGCGAGAAGTTGCGTCGCGTACGGGCCGGGTAGGAGTCGGGAGAGGTCGAGGACACACATGTCGTCGAGTCGCATGCAAGGAGACTGGTGGAGGAGAACAAAATCGTTCGGGTGCCATACCTTTCAAGCGAGTTGGGTTGTAAAGGTCACGTATGGTCGTTTCGGGAATTACCGACGCACACGTCCACCTGATGCCACGCCGATTGATGGCGGCGATACGCGATTCGCTCTCCCGTGAGGCCGGGTGGACGTTCGACCACCCTGTCGAGCGAGACGCGATGGAAATCGCGCTACGATCGGCAGGTGTCGAGCGCTACTTCGCGCTCCCGTACGCACACCGAGCGGGAATGGCCGCAGACTTGAACGAGTGGGTGCTCGGCGAGGCTGCAGACTCCAACATGGCGGTTCCATTCGCAACCGTCCATGGCGACGATGACGTGGAAACCGTCGTCCGGGAGGCGTTCGAGGCGGGCGCATGCGGGCTGAAGTTCCAGTGTCCTGTGCAGGAGTGTGGCCCAGAAGACCCTCGGTTAACGCCCGCGTTCGAACTCGCCGCCGAGTACGACCGGCCGATCCTGTTTCACGCCGGAACCGCACCGATGTTCGAGGAGAGCCCACACGTCGGTGCCGACCAGTTCGCCCAGTTCGTCGCGTCGTTCCCGGAGGTTCGTGCGTGTGCGGCGCACATGGGTACGTACGAGACGACCGAGTTTCTCGAATTCGCGCGACAGCACGACCAGGTCTTCCTCGATACGACGATGGCGCTCTCACCGCGGACGAACGAGGTGATGGGATTCGATCCGGCGACGATATCGAACGAGGAGTTGACGTCGCTTTCGTCCTCCATCATGTTCGGTTCCGACTTCCCGAACATCCCGTATCCGTACGCTGACGAACGACGTGGGCTACTCGACCGCGACCTCTCGGACGCGACGTATCGGGACCTTTTCCACCAGACTGCGAAACGATTCCTCGGCGAGAAACAGTAGTTGGACGCTCTTTATCGACCGACACAGTTCGCCTACCTGATTGCAACCTCTGATTCTCAGCGGGCGAGAAATGAAGGCAGAACTGTATATTTAACCGACGTATCTACAGATGCCACTTCGGTGGGGGGAGTAGCTATGTCACAAACCACAGCAACAGAAGTCAAAGAACGGATGCGTAGGGGAATGAACACCATCTGGAACGACCGGAACCTCCGATACATCGACGACCAGTACGCCGAGGACTTCGTCATGCACGACATCGCTGAGGGGCAGGACATCGAAGGCAAGGACGCCTACAAGGAGTACGTGACGGACATCCTCACGGCGTTTTCGGACTTCGAAGTCTGGCCCGAGGACATCATCATCGGAGACGAGAACAAGGCCGTCGTTCGATACACGTGGCGGGGAACGCACACGGGACCATTCGATGGCATCGAGCCGACGGGACGAACGGTCGAGACGAGCGGCGTGGCAGTGTTCCGCTCTGAAGGAGAGGAACTGGCCGAAGCGTGGTTCTACGACGACATGTTCGGCATATTCCGCCAACTCGGTCTTCTCCCCGAAGAGTTCGACCAGTAATCGAATTTCCGATACCTTTTTCGATCAGCCGAATCGCGTGCGATTCGCCACCGAGCCGAACCTATGCGAAATGGTAACAAAAGGCGAAATATTTACGCCGTCCGATAAAGTTGACTCGAACGTCCATACATGAAGGTGGAAATGACGACGCTGGACTTCCTCGACCGCGCCGTCGATCTCTACGATGATGTGGTTGGTGTCATCGCAGACGACGGCACGGAATACACGTACGCAGAGTTCAACGACCGGGTAAATCAGCTGTCGAACGCATTGGCCGATTTCGGTATCGAACAGGGAGACCGCGTGGCGATGCTCGCCTCGAACACGCACTACTTCCTCGAAGCATTGTACGCGACCAACCAACTCGGTGCGGTCTACGTCCCGATGAACTACCGGCTCGTCCCAGACGACTACGAGTACATCCTCTCGGACTGTGAGGCATCGGTCGTCATCGCCGACTACGACTTCGCCGACAAGGTCGAACAGGTGCGTGACTCGATTCCAGCGGAGCACTTCGTCGGCTACGAGGCCGACCGAATCGATGGGGATTGGGTCGACTACATGACCCTCGTCGACGAAGCCTCTCCGGAACCGCCGGAACGACCGACCATCTCGGAGGACGACGACGCTAGCATCAACTACACCTCGGGGACGACCGGCGACCCGAAGGGTGTGGTCCGAACCCACAGAACCGAACACTGGCACGCACTCGTGCTCAACCAGCACATGGAGATCCGTGACGACGACACGTATCTGTGGACGCTCCCGATGTTCCACTGCAACGGCTGGGGGCATACGTACGCGATCACGGGCACCGGCGGGACACACGTCTGCCTGCGGCAGTTCACCCCGGAACGAACCGTAGAGAAGGTTCGTGAGTACGACGTCTCGTTCATGTGTGGCGCACCGACGGTTCTCAATCGCGTCATCGCGCATTACGAGAACGACCCGGATATCGAGACGACGGGCGACCGCGAGGTTCGCATCGCCACTGCAGGAAGCGCCCCCGCCACGGCGACCATCGAGACCATCGAAGACGATATCGACTGGCGCATCATCCACATCTACGGCCTGACCGAAACCGCGCCCATCATCACGACGTCGAACTCACCTCGCCGACTCGCCGAGCGTGGACGCTCGCTCAAGGTGAATCAGGGCAGCGAGACGCTCTGTACCGACGTTCGCGTCGTCGACGACGAGGGTAACGACGTCACCCCCGATGGCGAGTCGATGGGCGAGATCGTGGTCAAGGGCAACCAGGTGATGGATCGGTATCTCAACAAGCCCGAGGCGACCGAAGAGGCGTTCAACGACCGTCTGCCTGGCTACTTCCACACGGGCGACCTCGCCACCATCGACGAGGACGGGATGGTCTCTATCCAGGACAGGAAGAAAGACATCATCATCTCCGGCGGTGAGAACGTCTCCTCGATCGAGGTCGAAGACGTTCTCTACGACCACTCGGACATCGCCAAGGCGGCGGTCATCCCGACGCCGAGCGAGGAGTGGGGAGAGATGGTGACGGCCATCGTCGTCCCGAAACCGGATGCCGACGTATCGAAAGACGACGTAGAGGCGTTTTGCCGCGAGCGACTGGCCGGATACAAGATTCCGCGCCAGATTCTGATAGAGGACGACCTCCCCGAGACCGCGACCGGCAAGGTGCAAAAATACCAGCTCCGAGAAGAGTTCTGGGAGGACGAAGAGCGACTCATCGGTCAGGGATGAGTCGCTGAACTGGCGTCGAGCGCATCGTCACGGGTGCCCGATACACCCGCTCTCGTCCTTCATCGTCCCGCAAGACCGGGTGCGGTGAGCGCGATATCGTCGTAGTAGTACTGTTGGTCGACACCAGCGTTTCGACTGTTCACGATCACTTCCAGCAGCTGTGTGGACGCAGTGTACTCGCCGATAGTCTCGTCTGTCGTGAGGTGGAGGTCGTTGACGCTCCACTTCAGTTTGGCATCGTGCGTGCCGCCGACGAGCGCGGCTTCGACGTCGACCCAGCCACCTTCGGTCGGATTGATTCCGAGATCTTCCGGCAGGCCGAGCCAGCGCCATTCGCCGCCGTTCGATTGTACGAACAGTCGGAACCCGGCTTCGTCGGTGGCGCTCGCATCGCTGTCTTGGTATTCCATGACGGAGTACGCGGAGATGTCTCCGGTATCGTCTCCAGGGACGAGCCAGACTCCTGTTTGCTGCGCTACCGCATCGGTCTCCCACGATGGGTCGATGTAGAAGCGGTAGCTGAGACGTGAACCGTGACCTGCGCACCAGTCGTCACCGTCCGCAGCCTGGTACTTCTTACCCTGGTAGGCGTAGAAGCCGCTCGTCGGACCGCTCTCGTCGATGTCGATGTGAAGCCGATCGTCGCCATCGAACATGTTGGCCGCCCACATCTCCGGGGCGTAGCGGTCTAGTGTCCACCCGGGAGAGCTCGCGGTCATGGATGCCACGTCCGTGGGAGTGCTGAAATCGAGGTTGAACATCGAGTTCGGGGACGGTTTCGCGCTGACGACCGGAGTAACGAACCCAGCGAGTAGGGTCGCGCCGCTCATCTTGAGGAAGGTACGTCGAGTGTTGTTTATCTGAGTCATAACTGCACTTTAAAATTGGATGTTACACAATATAAATGTGTATCCTGTTAATATTATCTTACCGCATTTATAAACGTACTGATTAATTGCCAATGTCATGTGGTATCTAGCAACGAGAATGACCGCTCCTCCTCGTACCACTTAAAAATCGCCTCGCATCCCCACCGGAAACTGTTCTATTTTAGTTCCACTTTCTTTTAACGCAGGGAGAACGGTCACATTCGCCACCCAGAGACTGGACATCGTGCAAAGTGCTCATGACATGCCACACTTTCCTCCCTGCTCTGATCCTTCGAATCGCATCTCGTGTTCGGAGTTGAATCAACCCTATCCTTCGAGAAGGTGATCGATCACGTGGATTCTGATCCCTTATAAATCGCTTCTCATCCCCACCACCAGCTATTCGATTATCTCGTCCCATCTCGTGTATGCAGGGGGAAGATACAAACTCCCACCAGAGACCGTCGTGGTGTGCTGGCATTAACGACATCACGACACCACTCGTCTCCCTGCTTCCGCACCGACGATATCTTAGATCGGACAGTTCTAACGTTCTTGCTCACCAGTTACGACCAGTACAGGAACGTCGACAGTTCGGAGGATGCGCCCCGTGACGCTCCCGAGGTGCTGACCCGCGAGGTTCGACTGCCCTTCCGAAGCCATGACCACGAGGTCGATATCGTTCTCGTCGATATACTCCTGGATGGCGGTGTGGGTCATTCCCTGCACGACAGCCGACTGGATGTCGTCGCCCGTCTCCCCGATACGGTCTGCAAATCGGTCGGTCGCTTCGTGGCCCTGTTCTTCGCACCATTCGATGTACTCTCTCGACACGCCACCGGCATCGAACACTCCTGCCATCGCCTGCACGTCCACGACGTTGAGGATGTGGATCGGTGCACCGTACTGTCGGGCGATATCGCGTGCGAACGGCGCCGACCACTCTGCTGCCTTGCTCCCGTCGGTCGTGACGAGAATCTGTTCGTACGTCCTTCCCGTTTCGGCTTCGACATCTCCTTCGGGAATGGTCAGTACTGGCACGTCGGCTCGCCGTAGTACTCGCCCGGTGACGCTTCCGAGAAGTCGCGCTCCGAGTCCAGCGATACCCTGGCGTCCCATCACGATGAGGTCAGCATCGCGATCGTCTGCGAAGTCGGTGATCACCTTGGACGGTTTTCCTTCGATCAGGTGCCGCTCGCCGGTGACATCGAGACCGGTCGTGAACTCCATCACCTCGTCGAGGAGCTTCTCTCCGTGTTCGCTCGCAGCACGCATCGCTGCATCCTTGTTCCGCAGGAATGCCCCACCCTGGAGGACGTGGAGCATGTCGACGGACGCATCGGTGGCATTCGCGAGTTCGATGCCGAACTTCGCGGCACGCTTCGCACAATCACTGTCGTCTACCGCGACGAGAACTCGTTCGAACATTCTGGAGACTACCTCTATCTAGACCTTTTGCGTGCATCCGGATAAACGTAGTACGTCGATTTGAACAGCCCACCGAAATCCGATGGCTCGAATCTGGTCGCTGAGACAGATCGGGCGATCAGTCGGCGCGCTGTGGTCGTTCGTCGCTCGAAACTGCGTTGCTGACCGTCCCGACTGTTCGGCGGAGGAGGCGGCGGAAGGCCGTCCGTCGGAAGAAAAACAGCCCCAGACCGAGCACGATGTAGATGGCGCTGAAGGCGAGCAGGAGTTCGTAGGTCGAGAGCGGGAATGCGATGATCTCACGGATGATGAAGAATTCGAGGATCACCTGCGAGAGGAACAACACCAGCAACATGACCGCCTCACGACCCGATATCTCGAAGTTGACGAGGATGGACAGGGCGAAGAATGACTGTGCCGCAGTCAGCCATATCTCACCTGCTTGCTTCTGGTCGAACGCGAGCGTCCCGTACTGCCCGAGTGCGATGGAGTAGACGACGACGAGCGTCCCGATGAGGAGCGTCCACTGGTTCAGCTTCGAGGAGATGAGCGCGTTGAAGCCCGCCGTCGAGCGCGCTTTATTCACCAGATAGGCGACGACGATGAGTTCGGGTGACTCCGAGGCGAGTGGCGCGATCCACTGGATCATGAAGAAGGAGGGAACCCCGATGGATTTCCCGAGTTCTTCGAGCCCGTGAGCGAACGGCTCGACCGCGGTAAAGATCATCAGCCCAGAGTAGGCGAACAGGCCGATGACGACAGCGATGCGGCGTGGTCTCGGGAACGTTTGAAGGTACGCGGGCACACCGACGTGTGCTTCGCTATGTTCGACGTCACCGCGAAGGACGATACCGATGTACGCGACGTAGAGTCCGACGAGGAATATCGTATCGAAGATGTCGATCCCACCGTTCAGAGGAACGAAGAACGCCCACAGGGTCGCGGCGAACAGGAACGTGATCTCCAGAGACAGGTCGGGCTGGAGTGTAACAGCATCGGCGAGGAATCCATCCCGTTGTTTGACAGCTGTGTCCGATTTCGCTCGATGTCGATAGAGGGTGAACAGGGCGATCCCCGACCAGCCGATACCGATGAGGATCCGGTTGGCACCTGTCATGTTGGCAACCGCGAGATTACCTGCTTCGATGCCACGAGCAGTCCCAGAGAACTGGCCAGCGTTCCAGGCGTAAAGGGCGTCAACAGCGTATTCGGGGGCCACAGCGAGCACCGCTAGCACGGCGATTGCGAACGCGCGGGGAACGTCTTTTTCCGCGGTTTCAGCACCCCACGCAAGCAGGAAGGATGCGCCGAGAACAGCGATTCCACTCACGGCCACCGTCACGAGGGTACTGAAACCGTGCGTTGCGTTAGTTCCCCAGACGGCTACCCAGGGGGCTGTCAGGGCGAGAGCGACTGCGATAGCACCGAGTGATTGTCGTTTCATATATGTTCTCCACCTATCGTCAGTTCGTCAGTAGTGGTGTTTTGTTCATTCATATTACTATCGGTTGATGCGAGTAACCAATCGTACGAATCTGTCCCATGGTACTTGCTCGGAGCAGTTAAACCACAAGATAATCTCTTTTCAGCTGAATCTGCAGGAGAGACGGGCTAAGAGCGTCACATTCCGTTTTCGGCGGTAAATCACGATTTCCTCGTTTCACGCTCCTACGGTAGAGATTTCACCGCTCTGACGGTCAACGAGGTAGCGGGAGACCCCGTGGTAGACCACAATAGCAACGACCCTGCAGTCACCATCTGTTCGTGGTGACAGTAGATGGAACGTGAGAGCGACTCCCGCCTCGACTCCGAGACGAGCGTCTACTTGACCGGTGGGACTGGATTCATCGGCTCGCATTTTCGGAACACACTCGCCGAGCGCGACGTCACGGTCACTATACTGGCTCGCCCGGAGCGAACGCTCGATACGCGCCCGAACGAGCAGGTAGAGTGCGGTGACGTGACCGACCCGGATAGTTTCACCGTCGAAGGGCACGATGTCGTCGTCCACCTCGCAGGCGTGACGAACGTCGACGATGCCGTGTCGAATCCCCGCGAATCGTGGGCAGTCAACGCAGACGGAACCCTGAACGTCCTCGAATCGGCTCGGCGGAGTGAGGTCGACCGATTCTGCTACGCCAGTACTGCGAGTATCTACGGTTCACCGGAGTACCTGCCGATCGACGAAGCTCACCCGACGAACCCGACCGACCCCTACGGAGCGAGCAAGGGAGCCGGCGATGCGCTCGTCCGGTCGTATTCCTCGACGTACGGAATGGAAACCATCGTCGGTCGGATCTTCAACGCCTTCGGGCCAGGCCAGTCAGAAGCCAACGTCATCCCTACCATCGTCACGCAAGCGCGCACCGACGATTCGGTACGACTCGGTAATCTCTCGCCCTCACGGGATTTCATCTTCGTCGAAGACGTCGTCGATGCACTGATTACGTCGATCGAGAACGGCGATGCAGGGACGGCGTACAACATCGGTCGCGGGGAAGCGAGCACGATCGAGACGGTCGCTGAGACGGTCATCGGCCTTCTCGACCGTGACGTTTCGCTCGTCTCCACCGCGGAGCGTCAACGGTCGAAGAACGTCGAGATACCGCGACACGTCGCCGACATCAGTCGGCTTCAGGAGTTGGGCTGGTCTCCGGAGCACGATCTCACGTATGGCCTCCAGAAGATGATCGACCACTCGGCCACTGACTGATCGCGATTTCTGTAGTGGAACCCTCTGGCCATAGTAACGATCCGAATAAATCGGATGGGTGCTACGAGCAACAGGGAGACGGGGGAAGGATGTTTCACGAAACGAGTGGAGCACGGGGCACCATCCGATACCGTGGGTTCTCCCTGCATCACTGGATTTCGGTAGAGAATTTGAATAGATACTGGTCATCAGAACCATTTTTTCCTGTCAGTCTTCCGTCTGACGGGCTTTGAAGACAGCCTCTCACCAACGTGTGAGTGGATGTTGCGACGGACTCGTCATCGCCGGGAGTCGCTCGCACAGTGCTACGAGTCGACCCCGATATCGACACCGATACTGCCGACCATCGGTCTCGACGACCTGCGGTGGTTCGCCGTCACTCGTTCCCCGATCCATTTCGAAGATGGAGATATGCGACGAGACTACGGCTGGACGCGTGCCTTCCTCACCGCCGCGGTGGTCGTCGGTGCCCTCGCCGTCAGCGTCCGGCTGTTGCTGACCGGACTGTTCGTCACGTTCGTCACGTCAGATCTGCTCCTGGTCGCACTTTTCAACCTCTGTCTGAGCGTCTTCGTCGGCCGGTGGTTGCTGGTGCAGAAACTGTGCGGTCCAGCGAATCCGATTCCATCCGATTTCGGATGGGGTCGGTACAGAACGATCCTCCGGACGAATCGCCCCACCCGTCGGTCGTCGACCACTAACGACCGACTGTGATGACCTCGCTTTTCATTTCGTTCCGCTTTCCGACCGCGAGCGAGAGCTATTGTCGAACCTCGACGGTTGTATCCGCCATCAACCACTGGGTATCACTGTCGGCAGGATTTCGTATCTCGACCCAACCAGTCTCACAGAACAACATTTCACATTCTGCTTTTCGGGACATCACGCACCCCCGTTGGAGTCGAGTGCGGCCGTTCCATTCGTGGACAGCAACCGAACTGGGGTTTTCGTCAGGCTGGTCATGGGAATTTCTTCGAACGAACAGACACCGCAAACTGAGTTTGTAATGACCCGCCATCCGGAGAGTAAACACCGCCTACTACGGTTCACCTCCGTCCTCAGATTCGATTCTAGCGCAGGTTCGAAACCGCTATGAAAGACCGTTGCAGTCGGAACTAACGTCATGCAGTCAGACGATTTAACGAATCGTTAAGTGCCCTCGAAACGAGGCGTGGCCGTTTCTCCTACGATTGAGTGGCTTCGTCACCGTCGAGCGCTGCTCGTCGGCGAATCGATGCCGTGAGAAACTCGGCGTGGCACCACGCCAGCGGATTTGCAAAGGAGACGACGTTCGCCGTCTCGATCTCGTCGGCGATGGCGTCGTACGAGTTTTTCATGTGACTCAGTTCCTCGACGACCCGGTCGAAGGGGATATCCCGAAGAACGGCGTCGTCGAACTCCTTTTCGTAATCCAGTCCGGTCTGCCACTCCTTTTCGACGAACGATTCGAATCGTTCTGCGGTCGTGAGATGTTCGGGAATGTACCCTCGCTCGTCGGCGTGGCCAGCAATCGTCGCAAGGATGGCGTCACCCCGGTCGACCTCTCCCTGTTCGAACCGGTACTGAGCTTGCCACGCGGTGTACTGCATCCACGGGCCGTTTCCACCGTGCTGATGAACGTCGAAGTCCCCGTACAGTCCCTGAAATCGCTGGAGACCGCCGAGCTCTGGGTCGGTGAGTGACGATACAGCACGCTCGACAGCGTGCGCGACACTGTCACCGAACAGGTCGTCGAGGCCGAAGTAGGAGGGTGCGAACAGGGTGATATCGGGACGCTCGTCGAGGTTTCCGTCCGGCGTGTACCGCCGGGGAACGGTCGTCCTCCCGGCAAACGCGCGTTCGACCCCCTGTTCGAGGGTCGGGCGGAACGACTCGACAGCCGTACGAAGTGCTCCCGAATCGGGAAGCGAATCGGCCACGTCCAGCGCCGCTCTGAGTGCGGCGACGAACACACAGTTGACCCAGAGCGTGTAGCCGGACTCGATTCGCCCTTCGTGGATGCTCGTGGTACTTTCGACGAGGTGGGCGTTCGGGTCGTACAGCACTTCGTGAGTGTGCTCGACCGCATCGGTCAGGGCATCGCGGATCGCCAGCAGGAACGATTCGTCCACAGTGTCGAGTGCGTCGGTTTCGGTGAGCGCCACGATGGCGTGACACAGGATTCGAATCCCGTGGCCGACGTTGTCCTCCTGATGGTAGAGCGCCCGCTCGGTTCCGTCGAGCGCATACCGCTGGTACCACTGCCGGTCGTCCTGTGCGGCGAGCATGAACCTCGCAGCGTCCACGATACGGGACCGACACTCGTCGGGACGAATACCTGCTTCGAGTGCTGCCAGCCACGCACGCGTGATGGACGCGATATCTCGCGGATAGGCATAGGGATATCTGTTATCCGGAAAGCTGGCAAGAGGTACCGCACCATCGCACTCTGCTTCGGAGACGAGGTCGTCTACTATGTCGAGATGAAACGCCGGATCGTCGAAGTCGTCCGGTCGGTCTGTCGCTGCCGAGTTCTGCGAACCATGATCACTGCTCGTCTTGCTGGATTCGTGTGACTCCCTCTGTTCGTCTGAGTCGTTCGTTGTCATACTTCGTCGAGATCGTTTACTGTCATCGTCGTTCACTGGAGTTAGTTGCGTTCTGGTGACCGCGTCGGTCGAGTCGAACGAGTTCGTCTGTGTGTCGAAGCAGGTCAAAGGCTCTGGCCGTCTCGCGACGACCCCTCGTGCCGAATGCTAGTCTCAGGCTGGACGACCGAGGGTGTAGAGGAACATCGGCGTCTGTCCGGCAGCACGAGGTGAGAGGAACTCGGTGACGAGGTCGTCGTAGAATGTCAGCCCGGTACCACCGAGGTCGCGGTGAGCGTAGGTGCCAAGATAGAGCTTGCCAGCGGTGAGTGCAGCTTCGAGTTGAGCGACGCGGTATCCTCGGTTGCCGAATCGGTCTGTAATCGCGTCCACGTCTGCCAGAAAGTAGGCGCAAACCGCTGCATCTGCACCGAGTCGCTGGTCGAGCGCGAGGTGTCCAGCCTCCTTTCGGCACGAGCCTGTTCGAAGCTGTTCGAGTTCGCCAGCGTCCGGGTGGTAGTGGTACGCGCCGGACTCGACCCCGTCGATACCGTTGACCAGCAAGTAACAATCGGTGTACTGGAGCGCGGGGCCATCGTCACTTCGAACGTCGAGTTGCACCCCACTCACGGCCTGGTCGAGGATGGTAGATACCTTCCGGAAGTTCAACTCGTCACGGACGAACTCCCGACAGGAACCACGTCGGGTTATCGTCTCGTGGAGGGGAACTTTGGAGGCTCGTTCGGGGCCGACGGGTGCAAGTGATACTCGTTCGCCGTCTCCAGCAGGGCGGGTCAGTGACTCCTCAGCCTCGTGGTTGCGCCAGTCTTCGACTGCACCACCGTCCGGGAGTGAGGAGCCGACGTATGCCTCGTGGATGAGTGGGTGGTCGACGACGTGATCCGAGAGCGGTTCGGTTGCGGGGTCGATCGCAGAGACCGACGACGACTCGGGAGCGGATGCCCCAGTTCCGATAGGAACGAGTTCCAGTGGTGCTTCTTCAGCGGTATCGAGCCCGAGTAGTGTGGCCACCTGCTCGTCTGCGAAGCCAGTGACGACCGTGGTCGGGAGTTCGAGCGCGTGGGAGACCGTCGTAAGATTGGACAATACGGTTCCGGAGTCCCAGAAGGCGTGGCGATAGGTTCTGTCACCGTACTTCCAGGCGTTTCGCCACCACGTCGAGGTGGCGACGATAGTGACTGGCGCGTCGGTAACGTGCGGTTCGTCTCCACTCGCTTCGGCGAGGACTCCTCGGAAATCGCCTTCACGGAGGATATCGAGTGAGAGCGTTCTCGGATCGAAGTGATACACGCCAGCATCGAGTCCGCCCACATCCCCGCCGACGACGGGATAGAGGTCGATATGATAGAGCTTTCCGGTGCACGAGGCTGCTCGGTACAGCGCCTTGTCACGTCGAAGGGGGGAGCGTCCCGGAATCGGAAGTTCCCGCGTGATCCCTGCCGAATAGTAACAGAGCTGGGTGAGGATTTCGCGGTCGATGGGCAGCGTCACTAACCCCGCTTCGTCCGAGACTGCCCACCGGAGGGCTGTGAGCGTCGGCATCTGCGGTGGTCGAACCGTGTGTTCGAGGTCGACTCGGGGGAGATCGGTGTACGTCTTGTACGGCGTCGGTTTATTCTCCCAATCCAGTTGACCACCACCTCGCACACTCCTCGGTGAATGTTTCGTCCGTTCGTGATACTCGTCCGCACCGACTCCGTGAGACATGGGGTAGGATAGCATCGTCCGAGTAATAAGGGTCGGTGCTCGACCGACCCGACTACGCTCGAATTCCCGATATCACTCGTCGGTCAGTTCGTCGACGAGCAGCGTTCGGTGACAGCGTTTCTGTTCGATATTCTCGTAACAGACGAGATAGATCGGTCGGTTCCGGGCTTCGTCTCGAAGGTCGTCCATCACTGCTTTCGCTTCGTCGCTCGTCCGAAGGTGGTCACGATATCGACGCTCGAATCCGAGATCGTCCCACGCTCGCTCGTGTCCGACCTGGTCGGCCAGTTCTTTGAACTCGTCGAGAAGCGATTCCGGCGGGGCGACCGCCGGAAGATTGTCGTCGATCTCGCCCCACAACCACGGAAGCGGTTTTCTCACCACCCCGTAGACGACCGCGTTTTCGGGAACGGTAACGTGGTCGTGTTGGAGGGCGGCGAGATACGTGTGGTGCAGGTCGAGTTCGCTCATCGGTTCGGGCTCGTGGATTCCGGTACGTGTGCCGAGAATTGTCGTCACATGCCTTCAATCTGTGCTATCACCTATCGCTTCGTACTGACCAGACTCCCATCCTAATCGTCGGCGACGGCGTCACCAGGCCGGAACTCCCGACTGATGGTTTTCCACTTGCCGGTCGAGAACCGGTGATAGTTGATGACCGCCGGGACGGTCGTCTCGGCGAGGAAGGACAGATACAATCCCACGATTCCGAGCGATGTCGTCGCACCGAGATACGCGACCGGTATCGCACAGCCGAACATCCCGATCACCTGGCTGTAGAACGGCCAATGTGTGTCCCCGCTAGCGTCGAGTGGCCCTGCGGCAGCTCCCTTGATGCCCTGTGTTACGACGGCCGCACACGCTGCGTAGACGAGGGCAATCGCAATCGGTACCGAGGGGTCTGTCGACTCGCCGACGAACAAAAGAACCGCTGGTTTCGCCAGCAAGAACACGACGACTGCCGCGACGGCGTGTGTCGCCACCGAGAAGACGATGACGTCGCGTGCGTATCTTTCAGCAGCGAGTTCGTCACCGCCCCCGAGTTCTTGACCTACCAGACTGCTCGACGCGAGTCCGAAGCCCCACCCCGGCGTGTTCATCAATCCCCAGATACGGCGACTGATGACGTAGGCTGCGACCACGGTCGGGCCGAACAGTGCGACGATGGCGAGCATCGGGAACTTGGCGACTGTCCACACCAGATTCCGCCCGACGACCGGCAGTCCGATACGGACGAGATGGCGTATCGTCTCGATGTCGACGTACGAATCGAAGAGCCGCATTTGAATCGGCAGCTCGCCTGCCCACGGAAGCCGACCCACCACGAGCCCGGTGGCGAACACACCTGTCACGAGCACGTTCGCGAGAACCGTCCCCAGTGCAGCGCCGGCGACTCCCATCTCGAATCCGAAGACGAACACGGCGCTGAGAACGATGTTCGTGAGGGCACCTCCTGCACGCACCAGCATCGGCGTCCACGCGTCGTCGGCACCGATGTAGATACGGCTGCCGATGAGATTGAGTCCGGCAAACGGGACGCCGAATGCGAGTATCCGAAGGTACGACGCGCCGAATTCGATCGCTGCCGTATCGTCGGTCATCACGGAGACGAGTGTCGCCGGAAAGAGTCCGAAGATAGCCGCAACGGGAACGGATACTGCGATCACGAGGGCCACGCTCGACCGAACCGCCTGTCCGAGTTCGTCGTCCGCATTCGCGCCGAATCGCTGCGAGACGAGCGCGATGGTGCCACCAGCGATGCCACCACCGAGTGAGAACGCGATTCCCCAGTACGGTGTTGCGAACCCGACGCCAGCGATGGCGACCGGCCCCAGGGCGATGCCGACGAAGGCAACGTCGACCGCATTTTTCGACATGCGCGCCAGTCCGGTGACGATGCGCGGCCACGCGAGGTCGGTCGTTCGACGAACGCTCTTCTGGCCGATGAGACCAACGCGGGAGAGCGAAAGCCCGATGGCCAGGATGAGAAGCCGGACGGGATTCGGGAATCGGGGCACGAGCCTACATGTTTCGAATCGAAAGTATAGTCCTTTCGATATTCACTAGCTGAGGATAGAAAGTCGTCTATCGAAGTTCAGATTCGAAGACGGATTTAACAGTTCGAGGACGGTCAGGGTGACGACGTTTCCACGAGCGAGGTGAACGTCGTCGGATCCTCCCACAGTTCACGCAACGTCGCTGCCGCCAGATATCGGGTCGGGGCGGCAACCCACTCGGTCGTCGAGCGACTGTCTGCTGGAGGCGCGGACGGCTGGAACCACCAGGCGACGTACCGACCATCGGCCAATCTTGCGGTCGGAAACATCTGGTCTTTCACGGAAACGTCGACGCGGGAGTCCGGGTCGACGGTCGGCGCGTCCTCGGGCGAGTCTGCTACCAACACCTCGATGTGGACTGCCCGGTCGGACAACTCGGTTCACCTCCGTTTTTCGACCCGGTTTCCGTGATTCGAGGGAGGGTCGTGGATTCCATACGATGGCAATCAGTACACTGGTACATGAATGTCCGTCAGACACGTGCCCGACGATCACCGAGTAGTGATTCTCGACACTGGCCGTTTCACCACGAAAAACGCGCCGATTCTGTGAGTGAGAGTGGCGCTTCCTCGAGGATTGTGTCCGAAAAATGAAGATTCGACCCACTTTATGGACTAAACCAGTAGTCCATTCTCTTTCAGATCGGAGATACTGACGACATCGACGTTGCTCTTTTTGATGTAATCCAGGACGGATTTGAACTTCTGTTTCGGGAATCCGTCGCCGCCGATCTCGTGGAACAACAACACCGATAGCTGGTTGTACCGAGCGGCGTGGTCAATCGCGTTCTTCGTCATCTGCATGTCGCTATCGCCGTAGATGCGTGAGATGAGGGTGTCCTTCTGGATAGCCGGGAGGGCGTTCGGGGACGCTCCGAACGTGAGCGACAGGTCGAAATGTTTCTGTGCGAGGTCGAACGTGTTCTTTCCGACGACGTTCTTCGGGACGGCCATGTACTTGTGGCCCGAGTAGCCGTACTTCTTCAGCCAACTCTTCGCATCCGTCATCAGCTTCTCCTGCTCTTTCGGTGGGCGCTGGTCTAACGGTGTCGCACGGGTGTTCGGATGGGCGATCATATCCCATCCGTTCTGCGTCATCTTCCGCATCTGGGTTTGCGTGAGGAAGCCATCCTGATAGACCGCGTCGGTGATGATCGCCTCCACGCCGGGGTATCCGTACCCCTTCATCATCTTGTATGCGTTCGTGAAGTGGGATTCGAGGCCATCGTCGAACGAGAGCATCACTTTTCCTTTCTTCGGCGTGGGTACCGTCTTCAGGTCGTCGACGTAGAACTCGATGGGTTTGGTCGAGTTGGTGTCCACCGGACGACCCGTGATGCGGATCTCGTACACTTTCGATAGATCGATGGTCTTCGGGCGCTGGTCGCTCGTGACACCGAGGTTGATACGCACCCACTTGCCTTTCGGTCCGTAGAGCGTGCGCTTCATCTCGACGATGTGACCTCGGTCGGGGGCGAACAACTGGAGGGAAATCTTGGAGTACTGATGCGACGTGCATTTGTACATGAGCGAGAAGTTCTTCCCGCTCAAATCGACCGGATTTCCGCCGAAGTTCGCGCGGAATATCTTGCCTTCCTTCGTCTGCTTGCTCCCGAGGATGTGGGCGGCTTTCGACCCCTGGTAGGCTTTCGAACTCGATTTCAGGGTGCCTTGCCGGTCTATCGCGTGCCACTTTTTGAGTGTCTCGAAATCCTCGAAGGTCTGTGGTTCGGACGACCCGCCTTTCGTTTTCTTCTGGGTCGTCGAGGAGGGAGTCCCGTTCGAGGAGGTCCCTCCGGGTGTGGTGGAGGTTTCGGATCGACTCGAAGGAGTGAGTTCGGTACAGCCAGCAACACCGGCCACACCGACGGTCGCGAGGAACGTTCTCCGAGTTTGTCGTTTCATCGCACGTGAATGGATATCGTCCTACGTACTTTCCTATGGAGAGCCTAAAGCCCGGTCTTGGAGGAAATTGACAACGTGTTTCTCGTTTTTTCCGTCGAGTTGAAAGTAGTGAGAGGCGGGCCGAGACGGCCCTCTTGGTCAGTATCGATTGTGTAGCCCCCCTTCCGACCTTCCTTCCATCCAACTCGAAGCTGTTTCTCCACGACGCTCGGCCACCGCGGTGAGTGGAACTGTCGCACGGTTCGCGTATCAAAGAAGGAGTCGATCCGATCAAAAATGTGGACAGATAGAGGCGGACTGCGCACTATCCGTGGATGTGGGCACCACAGACCGGACAGGCTCGGCTCTCGTCGAGATCGCTTCCCGTCCCTGTCCACCCGCATTCCGGGCATTGATGTGGATTCGTCATCCTATTTGGCCACTTGCAACCCTACCCAGTTAACGTTATTCCCGGCCTCAGAGAGATATCGCAACGTATGGCGAAACGGAAACAGATAGAAGTGAGGAACGTTCAGTGTTCGTTCAGAACAGACCGTGGACGGTTCCGTCTTCGTCCACGTCGACTGCCTCTGCCGCCGGTTCCGAGGGGAGACCGGGCATCGTCAGCACGTTCCCGGTGAGTGCAACGACGAATCCCGCTCCAGCGGACGGATAGAGTTCGCGCACCGTCAGCGTCCAGTCGGTGGGCGCACCTTTCTTCGCGGCATCGTCGGTCACCGAATGTGGCGTCTTCGAGATGCAGACCGGAAGGTCGCCGAGATCGATGGACTCGATGTGCTCGATGTCCTTTCGCGCGTCGGTCGTGTACTCGACGCCGCTTGCACCGTAGACCTGGGTCGCGACGGTCTCGATTTTCTCCTCCAGCGACTGGTCGAGATCGTAAATCGGCGCGTAGTCCGACCCTTCTTTCGCCTGTTCCCGAACGGTTCGGGCCAGTTCGAGACCACCCTCGCCTCCGCGGGCGTGAACGTCGGAGATGGCGACTGGGTACCCACGCGACTCGCAGCCATCGATGATCGCGTCGATCTCGTCCGAGTCGTCGTCGGCGAAGTGATTGATGGCGACGACGAAGGGGACGCCGAAGGTTTCGATGGTCTGGACGTGCCGGTCGAGATTCTCGAATCCGGCTTCGAGTTCCTCGATACCGGCATCCTCGATCGCGTCGTAATCGACCGGCCACTGGCCGAGACCGTGGTATTTCAGGTCGCGGGCCGAGACCACGAGAACCGCCACGTCGGGTGCGATTGCCTCGTCAGCTCGGGCGACGATGTCGGCGAACTTTTCGAAGCCAAGATCGGCACCGAAGCCAGCTTCGGTGACGAGGAAGTCGCTCGACGCCAGTGCGATGTCGTCGGCGATCCGCGTGTTGGTTCCAGTTGCGATGTTGGCGAAGGGGCCACCGTGAACGAACGCTGGCGATCCCTCGATGGTCTGGACGAGATTCGGGCGAAGCGCATCTTTCAGGAGTGTCGCCATCGCTCCGGCGGCGTTCAGGTCGCCTGCGGTGACGGGATGGCCGGTTTCGTCGTAGGCGACGATGACGCGGCGAAGTCGGTCTTTCAGGTCGCCGAGATCCTCGGCGAGACAGAGGATCGCCATCAGTTCGGAGGCCGCGGTGATGACGTGGCCATCCTCACGCGGTGGCCCGTTCGCGCTCCCGCCGAGACCGACCGTCGTCTCGCGCAGGGCTCGGTCGTTCATGTCCACCGTTCGCGGCCACGACACCGACGAAACGTCGATGTTCAGTTCGTTTCCGTGATGGATGTGTGCGTCGAGCATCGCGGAGAGGAGGTTGTGCGCGGCCGATATCGCCGGAATATCGCCAGTGAACTGGAGGTTGATGTCCTCCATCGGAAGCACCTGCGAATAGCCACCGCCAGCCGCACCGCCCTTGATACCGAACACGGGACCCAGCGACGGCTCGCGGACGGCGACACTGGTGTCTTCTCCGAGTCGGTGCAATGCCTGAGCTAACCCGACGGTCGTGACGGTTTTGCCCGCGCCTTTCGGTGTGGGTGTCATCGCGGTTACGACGACCGTCGTTCCGCGTTCGTCCGCGCGGAGCAGCCGATGGGTCGCTTCGAGTGTGAGTTTGGCTTTGGTGTCGCCATACAGTTCGATATCGTCGCGTGAAAGGCCGATATCGGCCGCTACGTCGTCGATGGCGCGGAGAGTACTCTCTCTCGCGATTTCGAGGTCACTCGGTACTTTCATCGTTAGTTCCTGGCTCATGATGCTCTCTGATAGAATTTAGTGCCGCTAGCAGTATCAATCGCTCCCGCGATTCCCGATCGGTGAGAATTTCTCAGATCGATGGTTCTCATCAGGTTCACCCATAGACTTTTCATTCGATTCCCCAGTAATCGTGGTAAAGCCGTGAGAATCGTAGATATCCAACACTACGCCGCGAAGGTCGCCGTGTATGCGACAGTGGCGACGATACTCCTCTTCGGTGGCGGCGGAATCCACTATCTATCGACCACGAAGAACCTCACAGAGCCTGGGTCGCTCGCTATCTTCGGTTGGGCCAGAGTCACGTTCGCCGTGACGCTCCTCTCGCTCGCCATCTACCTCGGCACCAAATTATACTACTACTGGCAGGAGAAGCGTTCACCCACAGAATCACGGTCGATAACCAAATTTCGGGAAAACGGCCCGCGATGATCTGTTGGTGACTATCCTCTGTCGAATCCGAGATTACGAAGGAATCGTCTCCAGGAATCGCTCGGGGTCGTCGTGGAAGCAGTCTCCCACGACGACGGCGTCCGCCCCTGCGTCCAAGATCTCCTTCGTTCGCCGTTTGCTGTCGATGCCACCGCCGTAGAGGAACACCGTGTCGTCGAGGTGTTTCGCCGCCGCTGCAACGTCCTCGGGGCCGCCGTAGATTCCGGAGTATTCGAGATAGAAGACGGGAAAGCCGTAGAAGGACTCGGTCGCCAACGCCGCACCAGCTACCTCCTTGCTCGAATAAGGCTCCTCAACGCCGGAGACCTTCGCAGCTGTCGATTCTACGTTCTGGATCACGTACCCTTCGCCGACGATCTTGTCCGCCATTCGTGAGACAGCATCGAGACCTTTCGCCGCGATCAAATCACCGAGGATGGGTACACCTGTTCCGAGGAGTTCGTCCGGTTTGTTTCCGACTTCGGTGAAGAGGCTCACGTGCTTTCCGACGAAATGCTCTCTGTCACCGTTGTAGACCGCCGGAATGGCGAGATGATCCGACGCTTCTATCGTGTCTTTCGATACGTGGTTCGACCGATACGGTTCCTGCAAGACCGGCTTCTCCGGAAAACGTCGCTTTATCGTCTGAATCGTATCGAGCGTATTCTTTGCAGTAACCCCGTCGGAGCCCCCGACGATCACCGCGTCCGTCCGTTCGAGGATTCCCAGATTCGAAGGCAACTCCTTCGCTGGGTCGGCCTTCGTGACGTGAGTGATATCGTCCCAGTGTAGTTTCATATGTATTCCAGTGAGAGAACTGATTAAATATTTTATATCTCGTAACTGATCCCGATGTCGACGCGGACGTATCATAACTCCCTCACGATCGTTCTCTATCGCTCGACTCCGTTTCGTCGGTTCCAGGGAAATAGGTGTCTATCCCCCCCACTCGGTGGTCTATCTGCCCGTCTTTACCCGATCACTCCTTCTCGTCGGTGATCGTATTCCGCAGGGTTCCGATCCCTTCGTACCATATCGCTACGTCCTGACCGGGACGAACGAGACCGGGGTTAGCTGGACTTCCGAACGAGACGACGTCGCCCGGTTGGAACGTGTACCGTTCCGAGAGAAAGGAGACGACCTCACGCGGGGAAAAGATCATCTGCGAGGTGTTCGCTTCCTGTCGGCGCTCGCCGCCGACGTGCGTCGTCATATCGAGGTCATCCGGTTCGAGGTTCGTTTCGATCCACGGGCCCAGCGGTCCCGAGCCGTCGAACGCTTTCCGGGCGGTTCGCCCGTCCTGGTCGAGTGCGTCGAGGTCGTTCAGAATGGTGTAGCCACGAACAGCGTCGTCGACCTCGTCGATAGCGAGGTTCGAACACCGTTCGTCGACGACGGCGGCGAGTTCGCCAGCGTACGTCAGTTCCTCCGTCCACGACGGGTATGGTATCGTCGCCTCGTGCGGACGAACCGAGACGGGGGGTTTGATGAACCAGTCGGGGCGCTCCGGTCGGTCGTACCCCATCTGGTCGTTCGTCGCCGCGTAGTTTCGACCGACGCAGTACATCGCCGACGGTTCGCAGGGGGCGAGTAGTTCCGCGTCGTCGCCGACGGTGTACGATTCGCCGTCGATATCCACCGTTCCGTCCTCGTATTCACCGGCCGCCACGCCATCCGCGGTTCGAATCCGTGCCAGACGCATACGTCGAGGGACTCGTAGCAGGTGTCTATCTCTTTCGATGGCGTCGACGCTTCGTTCTCCCTTCCCTGCGGTAGTACATTCTCCCACCCGTAGCGTTTTGTTCCACCTCTCCGAGTGTCCGAGTAGCATCCATGCCGACCAATACCGACCGCGTCGTCGTCGTGGGAGCGGGCGTCTCGGGCCTCGCTGTCGCCCGCGAACTCGCACCCGACCACGAGGTGATCGTTCTCGACAAAGGTGGTGTCGCCGCAGACACTTCCTCCCGTGCGTCCGGGATGATCTCGCTTTCGCTCGAACCGTTCCCGGAAGAGTGGGCTTCGTTCGCCTTATCGCAGTTCCGCGACCTCGACGGCCAGGGCGTCTTCTCGTTCAGAGACCGTGAGACGGTTCGCCTCGTCCCCGAGGCGAACGCCGATCTGTACACCGACCAGGCTCCCGAGGGAGGAGAGTTTCTCACCCGACCCGAACTGGAACGCAGATATCCCGACTCGTTCGGCGACCTCTCCGCCTACGGCGGTGGCCTCGTTTACGATGGTACCGGTTCCCTCGACGCGCTCGACTATGCGATGACGTTGAAATGGGCCGCAGAACGGGAGGGTGCTGGCGTCTTCCGCGACCACGAAGTCACTGGCATCCGAGTCGAAGACGGGTCAGTGGTCGGAGTCGAAACGGAGTACGGTCCTATCGACGCCGACTACGTCGTCTACGCAACAGGATGGAAGACCCGCGACCTCCTCGCCGACTACGTCGAACTGCCGGTGCGACCACTCCGCTGGAACGCTGTGGTCGTTGAACCGGACAACCCGCTCCCGGACGGTTGTCCGATGGGCTCCGAACCGACGATGCGGGTCTACTGGCGGACGACTCGCCGGGGTGACCTGCTCGTGGGTGGGAACGAACACCTCCTCGCCGACCCCGAAGGCACACCGATGGGCGTTCAGGAATCGTTCCGCGAACGTGTCGTGGAGGACGTCGAACCGCTGCTCGACGGGGTCGCTGGAGGAACCATCCGCCGGGAAGATTGTTGTCCGACTGCAGACTGCGCCTCACCCGACGGCCTTCCCATCATCGATGCCCCCAGGGAGACACCGGATGGACTCGTAGTCGTCACCGGGCTTCACGGGCGTGGCGTCATGCTCTCGCCTGTGACTGGTCGCGCAGTCCGATCGCTGGTCACCGGCGAGGAGCCACCGTTCCCGATGGAAGCGTTCCGACTCGACCGGTTCGACGACCGGTCGGCGGAGTTCGAATATCGGAGTCACTGGGGTGCAGGCGCGGGTGACTCATCGACTGAGTGAGAAGTCACTCCAAGCTACACTCGAAACATCGCCCACCGAAGCATATCGTCGAACTTCACGACCGACTGATACCGGTCGTCGGGGTCGTCGGCCATCGCTTTCGAGAGAACTGCCGCCAGTTCTGGTGAGCGATCCACGTCGATTTCGGTCGTCGGAGTCTCGTCGGATTCGTCTCCAGCGATTACGGTGGCGGCGATTGCACCCAATCGATACACATCTGTTCGCTCGTCCACCGTCCCGCCAGTGATCTGTTCGGGCGCGTCGAACGGTGACGGTGAACGATGCTCGGTGAGCATGGAACCGAGTTCCCAGTCGCTTACGCGGGCAGTATCGTCGTCGAGAAGGATCGATGCGGGTGTGAGTCCACCGTGGACGATTCCATCCTGGTGTGCCCGGTGAACCGTCATATTCGCGGCAGACAGTGCGTCGATTCGCTTTTCGAGTGACTTGTTGCACCCCGCGAGCGATCCATCCTCGCAATCCGGTAGTTCGACCCACTCGTCGCTGTGGTCGAGGACTGGAACGACGCCTCGCCGGTCACTCAGGTCGGCCCAGCGTTCGATTGCGGTCTGGAACTGTTCGGAGAGGCTTGGGTCGGTCAACCGCTTTTCGATGACGGTACGTGGGCCGTCGTCGGTACGTCGTCTGACGCGGCACGTTTCGGTGACTTCGTCGGCATCGAGGACTTCGAGGCGACCGTACTCCAACTCTGGTTCCGGTTCGGTAGCTGCTTCGATATCGGAATCTGGCTCGATATCTGATTCTGCGTCCGAATCAGCCTCGATGGCGGTCGGTTCCGCAGTTTCGTTCAGTTGCCGGTACACCGCCATCGCGCCGGTTCCAACGAGGATTCCGGAGAGGGCGAGACCAGTGCCTGAGGTGAGAAACCCGGCCGTCTCGTCGACGAATGTCGCGAGGGCCGACTTCGCGTGGTCGAACCCGTACAACGCTTTTTTAGAGCCCAGGACGACGTGTTTCTCACCCACCACCGCCGAAGTCATCTCCTCACTTGTCTCGTACGTCCAGCGGATACTGCCGTCGTCGGTGGAGAGCGCATAGAATCCGTCGTAACCGATGACGTACGCGACGTCATCCTTCACGTCTCCCCACCAGTGCATTCGACCACGGCCTGCGAACTCGCGTGACCATCGCTTCGACCCGTCGTCGAGATTCACAGCGTGGAAGACACCTTCAGCCGTTTTCACGAAGAATGCCCCATCTGTAACGACGGGAGATACTCCTCCCGACCCTGCTTCCCCGTACGTCCAGCGTGTCGTTCCATCGCGGATGTCGATCGCTCTGAGACGAGATTCGTCCCATAGATACAACGATTCCTCATCGAGAATGGGTTCTCCGTACCCTGATACCGAGGAAGACCACGCAATCCTGCCATCTGAAGTAGAGAGTGCGTATATCTGCGAACGAGTGATGTAGTATGCGTGCTCGTCGTCGGCCACCCTCACGAACCCTCGGTGGGATTCCTGCGGATTGATCCACCACGACTCCGTCCCCTTTTCGCTCGATAGCGCGTAGACGCCTTCTCTTGCGCTCACGTACACTGTCTCTCCGGCAGGAACGGGATGGGCAAATCTTTCGTCGTCCGTCGCAAACGTCCACGCTCGGTTCCCGGAAACGGCGTCGATAGCGACCAGTCCGGAGTCGTGGGGGAGAAACACCGTCCCATCTTCGATCCGTGGGAGCGGAAAATTGGTGGAGATTACCGATTCACGCCACAATTCCTTCCCGGTGGCTGCGTTGATTGCGATGAGATTCCACTGGTCGCTTCTCTCGTCGGTGTCAGTGTCGGCAATGACGTACAGTGTTCCGTCGACGACATCTCTCGGTAGTAGCGGCGTCGGAGCGTCGAACGACCATCGGATCTCACCGGACACCACGTCCAGTGCGTAGACCAAACCCTTCTGGCCCTCGATCGGGTCATGATCGGAAAATCCGGCGGCGAACACCGTTCCACGAGTGATCGAAACAGGCCGGAAATAGTGGCTGTTCGGCGGGTTCGTCGTCCACTTCGGCTCTGTCCCGCCCGTAACCGATTCGGTCGTTGACTTTACAGATCCGACGACCACGGACGAACCGACCGTTCCCGATGCGGTGAGGAAGCCACGTCTGGAGAGCGAGGAGAGCGAGAGCTTCATAACCACATCGACACCCGTGATTCATTTATATTTAACTACATGAATGAGTATCAGAAAGAATTTGTTCGCTCGGTTGACAATCGTCTATAACGCGATCAGTACTGCAAATCGACCACATCATTCCACCCCATCGTCTCATGCCCTCCGAAATCGAATCTCGATCGACACTCTCGGTCCCCGCCATCCGCGAATCCCTCACTGCATCCGCGAACCGCACCAAACTGACTGTCGTGGCCATCACGCTCCTCGCATTGCTCGTTCGCGTGGTTGCGCTCGATGCACGAGTCGCCCACGAGGACGAAGCCCGCGTCGCCTACTGGATCGCCCGCTACGCCGAAACCGGTATCTGGGAGTACCGACCGATAGTTCACGGGCCGTTTCTCGTTCACGTGAACTCGGTCGTCTTCAACCTGTTCGGTGCGAACGATTTCACGATGCGACTGCTCGTCGCCCTGCTGGGTGGCTGCCTCCCGCTCGGTGCCTTGCTCTTCCGCGAGCGACTCCGACCGACCGAGACGGTCGCACTCGCTGCACTGTTCGCCACGAATCCGGTCTTGCTATACTACTCGCGGTTCATGCGAAACGACGTGCCATTGGCCGCAGCGATGGTGTTCGCCTTCGGTTTCTTCGTCCGGTTTCTCGATACCAGAAGATCGCGATACCTCTTCGCAGGCGTCGCCTCGTTCGCGCTCGGGTTCACGATGAAAGAGAACGCATTGCTCTATCTCGTCTGCTGGGTTGGTGCGACGGTACTGCTGTACGACCAGCGACTCTTCCTCCGGCGCGTCGGAAACGAGGGTTTCGCCTCGGCGTTCCCACCGCTGGTGCTCGATGGGTTCCGCCGATTATGGAATCGAGATCTGACGGTCGTCACCGAGCATCTCCGGTGGGTTGGCGTCGCAGTTCTCGCAGTCGTGGAGTTTATCGCCATCATCGTCTTCTTCTACGCGCCGCGGTCAGTGTCCCGCCCCGGTCCCGGTCTCGGGAAATCGGTCTCACATCCCGAAATGGTTCCCGGTCTCATCATGACAGCGACCATCGGGACGTGGGAGAAGTTCATCGGGTGGACGAACCACTCCGACCACGCCTATCTCCCCTATCTCGGGGATTTCCTTCTGACACTCGAAGTCGGCGCACTGGCGCTCTGTCTCCTCGCCGTGGTCGGGTTCCTCGTCGACCGGTACTCCGGCGACCAGCCACGAGACGTGGTTTCGTTCGGATTCTACTGGGGCATCGCCAGCGTGCTCGGGTACCCCCTCGTCATGGACATCCCGGCAGGATGGGCGACGGTGCACGCCATCGTTCCGTTGGCGTTCCCTGCGGCGGTCGCTCTCGCCATAGTCTTTCGATGGGGAGTGGAGGGGTACGAGCGCCGGGACGACGTGAGCGTCGTCGCCACTGCTATCCTGCTCCTCCTCGTCACCGCGCAAGTCGGTGTCACGGCGTACGACACGAGCTACGAGAATCCTCAGAGTCCGGACAACCGACTCGTCCAGTACGCCCAACCGGCGAGTGAGATGAAACCGCTCATCACCGACCTCCAGCGAATCGCGGCGACGAACGAGGGGCCTGACGTACTCTTCTACGGGGCAGAACTATACTCGCCGAACGAATCGGCACACGAGGTTCCACCTGCCGGGAGGGGCTGGTTCGCTCGACTCCCCTTCGCGTGGTACTTCGAAACCACCGACGCCTCTATCGTCAGCACGGAGCAGCAGACCGATATCGATGACCAACGTCCACCGATCGTCATCACGTTGAACAACGTGTCCACCTGTGCCAGCGAGGACGGTACCGCCGAGGATATCGACCGGTACATGGGCGACTATCGACGCTACGAGTTCCATCGATTCGGCTACAACAGTGGCTGTCACGTCAGTAGCATGGCTATCTACGTGGAGAAGGGCGACGACTCGGTGAACTCGACAGCGTGATTCACCGACAGGTATGAGCAGATACCAGAACCTTCAGTAGCAGGACTCCCCGACTACGACACCGTGGACGGACACGAAACTGTCGCTCTCGCGTTCGACGAAGTCGGTTTCGACGTGTCTCCATCGTTCGCAGATCGCTCGCGTCGGGTGGTGCCACTGGAGGCATCGAGCCACGGCGATATCTCGGCCGTCCTCGATAGCGTCTTCTTAACTATCGACCCAGTCTACACTGTGGGGGGGAACCGATGAGGGTGCAGGAGTTCCTTCGAAATCTCTTCAGTGGACCTATCGCACCGCAACTCAGGCGGTTCGTGGTCGTCGGTGCTGTCGCCTCGGGAGTGCAGACGATGCTCCTCTGGATGTTCGTCGAGTACGCGGGGTTGGAGTATCTCATCGGCGCACTCTTCGCCATCGAGTTCACGATCATCTTCCAGTACGTCATCAACAACGCCTGGACGTTCCGGGCGAGTCGAAACGCGGGACGCGCAGAGTATTTCGTCGGTCTGTTCAAGACGAACGTCGTCCGGGGAACCGCCATCCCCATCCAACTCAGCGTGCTCTTTGCCCTGGTAACGTGGTACGCGATCCCCTACCTCGTCGCAAATCTCGGTGCCATCGGCATCAGCGGAATCTACCGTTACATCCTCGACGCACGGTGGACGTGGGGGGACTGAGTCTACGAATACCTCGATTAGTTCTGAGACTGCGAGTACGCCGATTGGTCTGCGAGTACGCTGATTGAGTTGTTTTGCTCACGCACGCACGCGGAGATTCAGACAAAATATCTGACTCTCGGATTAACGATGCTACGTCTTCTCGGCGAGAACCGTTTTGACCGCCGATGCGACGTCCTTAAAACGATCCATTTCGAGGGAATCGGTCGTGACGAACACGCCGTGGTCACCGACGATGACGCGGGTGACGTAACCGAAATCGAACACGCGAATCGTGAACACGTACTCGCCGAGTTCCGATCCCCCGTAGGCCTGCTGTGAGGAGAATCCGAGCCGTTCGTTCGCGACGAACCGGTCGATGTCGGCGTCGCGTTCGAGGTCGCTTCGGAGGTACACCTGTTCGTACTCGTTAGCTGTAAAATACGTTATACTTCGTAGTTCGTCCCCGATGACTGTTCGGCAGGCACTCACGAACTGGTCTGCCAATTCGTCGGAAATCAAGTCCCCTGACATACGCTATCGTACGACCTCCATCACCAAGAAACGTGACCCGGCGGTCGTCTCGGACGGGAAGACACTTTCTCCGTCTGGAGTCAGAGAAAACGAAACGAAAAATCCGACCGTGATAGCGATTATCGTCGCGACTACTGTTCGGTGAGGAGTCGGCGGAGCACCAGGTGCAGGATACCTCCGTTCTCGACGTACCGAACTGCCGCGGGCGTCCCGACCTGTGCGGTGACGGGGAACTCGACAGTCGAACCGTCCTCTCGCTCAGCGACGACGGTGAGGTCGTCGTTCACTTCGAGGCCGTCGTCGAGACCGCGGATGTGGAAGTGCTCCGAGCCATCGAGACCGAGCGACTCCCATCCATCGCCCTCGGCGAACTGGAGGGGCAGCACACCCATGCCGACGAGGTTGTCGCGGAAGATGCGTTCGTAGCTCTCGGCGATGGTGGCCTGCACACCGAGGAGATCCGTTCCTTTGGCGGCCCAGTCGCGGCTCGACCCCGTTCCGAACTCCTTGCCAGCGAGGACGACGAGCGGAACGTCGTCGTCACGGTACCGGCAACTGGCTTCGAAGACGGTCGTCTGTTCGTCCGTGGGGTGGTGGATGGTGTACCCACCTTCCACGCCGTCCAACATCTCGTTCTCGATGCGGACGTTGGCGAACGTCCCGCGCATCATGACCTCGTGGTTGCCGCGTCGGGAGCCATACGTGTTGAACTCGTGGGGTTCGACACCCTGGTCGACCAGCCACTCGCCTGCAGGGAGATCACGGTTGAACGGCCCGGCGGGACTGATGTGGTCTGTCGTGACGGTGTCGCCGAGGTTCATGAGGCTCCGAGCGTCGTCGATGTTGGAGACGCCCGGCGCGTCCAGTGGGAAGTCCTTGAAGAACGGCGGTTCGCGGATGTACGTCGATTCGTCGTCCCACTCGTAGACATCGCCGGTCGGGGCGTCGAGCGACTCCCATCGCTCGTCGCCCTCGAACACTTCAGCGTACTTCTCGGTGAACATCGACGGATCGACGCTGGTGTGGATAGCGTCGTGAACCTCATCCGGGTCGGGCCAGATGTCAGCCAAGTATACCGGTTCGCCTTCCTCGTCCGTTCCGATAGGCTCGTGTTCGAGGTCGATGTCCATCCGACCGGCGAGACCGTAGGCGACGACGAGCGGTGGGCTGGCGAGGTAGTTCGCGCGGATCTTCGGGTGGATTCGGGCTTCGAAGTTCCGGTTCCCGCTGAGCACGCTCGTCGTCCAGAGGTCGTGGTCGTCGATAGCGCGCTCGATCGGTTCGGGAAGCGGTCCTGCGTTTCCGATGCAGGTGGTACAGCCGTAGCCGACGACGTTGTATCCCAGTTCTTCGAGATACGGGAGCAGTCCGGAGGCCTCCAGATACTCCGTGACGACGCGGCTACCCGGTGCGAGACTGGTCTTCACGTACTCGGGCACGTCGAGCCCACGCTCCACTGCGTTCCGGGCGAGGAGCCCTGCGGCCATCATCACCGACGGGTTCGAGGTGTTCGTACAGCTCGTGATCGCGCTGACGACGACACTGCCATGGCCGATCTCGGTCTCTTCGCCACCCAAATCCACCGTGACCTTCTTCCCGAGCGCGCCGACATCCGGCTCCGGAAGGTCGGCGTCCGGTCGGTCGTCGTCGAAGCTTCCCTCACCGAGCCAGCGGACGAGTTGGTTCTCGTCGAGTTCGGGAAGCTGGTCTTCGAACTCGCCGTGGACGAGGTTCCTGAAGTGGGGCTTCATGTCGCCCATCGGGACACGGTCTTGCGGTCGTTTCGGTCCGGCAAGGCTCGGTTCGACGGCGGAGAGGTCGATCTCGACGACCTCTGTATACTCGGGTTCCTGCTCGCCGAACAGACCCTGCGCGTCGAGGTACTCCTTCACGAGTTCGATGTGCTCTTCGTCGCGGCCCGTGAGTTCGAGGTAGTCGAGCGTTGCGTCGTCGACCGGGAACATACTGATGGTCGAACCTTGCTCGGGTGCCATGTTGGCGATGGTCGCTCGGTCGGGGACGGTGAGCGAGGAGACGCCGGGGCCGAAGAACTCGACGAATCGGTCGACCACACCCACCTCACGGAGGTCTTCCGTGATGTGGAGCACCAGGTCGGTCGCCGTCGCGCCCTCGGGAAGTTCCCCGGTGAGGCGAACACCGACGACCTCGGGGAGTTTCATCGTGATCGGCTGGCCGAGCATCGCTGCCTCGGCTTCGATTCCACCGACACCCCAGCCGACGACACCGATGCCGCCGATCATCGGCGTGTGGCTGTCCGTTCCGACGAGGGTGTCCGGCAGGAGCCACTGGTCGCCATCGTTCTCGCGGTCGTGGACGACCTGCCCGAGATATTCGAGGTTCACCTGGTGGACGATACCGGTTCCGGGCGGGACGACGCTGAAATCGTCGAACGCCTCCTGTGCCCATTTGAGTGCTCGATAGCGCTCGGCGTTTCGCTCGTATTCGAGTTCGACGTTTCGCTCGTACGCATCGTCCGAGCCGAAGTAGTCGACTTGCACGCTGTGGTCGATGACGAGGTCGATGGGCACCTCCGGCTCCACGAGACCGGGGTCTTTGTCCGCCCGGTCGACGGCGGAGCGAAGCGCAGCCAGGTCGACGACAGCGGGGACACCCGTCAGGTCCTGGAGAACGACCCGCGACGGCGTGAACGGAACCTCGACGTCTGGAACGTCGGGTTCCCACGACGCTGCGTTCCGAACGTCGTCTTCGGAGATGATATCCCCGTCGACGTTCCTGAGCACCGATTCCAGCAGGATTCGGATGCTCACCGGCAGTTTGGAGAGGTCACACAGACCCTTGTCTTCGAGGACGGTGAGGTCCGCCATCTTGTACGTCGACCCGTCGATTTCGGTTTCCCGTATTGCCCCAAAGGGGTCATCGCTTACCATATCATGTGATAGGGGTACCCGTCACTTCAAGCATGCTAGTTGCGTGCGCTTGTAAAATGCCGAAATACGATGGGCCGGAAGCTGTCGAGTCCCGACTGAATACCGTCTCTCCAGTGTACCAGAAAACCGAATTCATTGCAGAAGTGGCCCGACAACGCCCGGAATCACTTCATCGAGGTTTCGGTGGGTGTGGTGGTCATTTTACAGGGTTCACTCGGGTCGAGGGTGTACCAAATCTCGAGGTCTGGTGTCTCGCCTCGTTCGGTGTGAATGTCTCCGATGCGCAGCGTTACCGAGATGGGGCTAACGTTCGCGTCAGCGACGTTCATCGACCGCCACGTCGTCCGGCCGTCAAGGCGGGCGCGAACGACATATCGACCCGGCTCGTTTACCCACGCACAGGGGAGCTCTGCCCCGCCGGGGCCGACAGAGTCACCCGCTGTCGCTTCGTGGTCTGCCCAGTAAATGGGTTGGCCATCCCGCTCGATGAGGACGTGGACGGTGTACGGTTCGTAGGCGTGGTTGGTGATACCGATTTTGCCAAGTACCGGGGGAGCGGACGACTCCCCAAGCGAGAGACACCCGCCACTGGTTGCGGCACCAAGCAAAGTGAGGAGGTGACGGCGGCGCATAGTTCCCTTACCAATATGCTCTGATAAACTGTTTGTGGTGATCAACTCGAAGGCACTGTCTAGTTTAGCTCCTCCTCGATAGGCGTTCGGTTGGTGAGCGATTGATGCGGTCGTTGGTGGTTATAGTAATGTACAAATTGTTCAAGCCACCGCTGAACGCTCGGCCGACT
>NZ_JBPEHG010000016.1:0-116896 GCF_054177585.1 Haladaptatus rarus
AGGCGGGCCAGCCGCGAGGCGAACGAAGATCTCTTCTGGGCGATCCGTGGTGCTGGGCACAACTTCGGTGTCGTCACGTCGTTCACTTACCGCCTGCACGAGGTGGGCCCGACCGTCTATGGCGGACTCATCGCCTGGCCGTTCGAGCGAGCTGACGAGGTCCTCGCCGCCTATCGGGAGATCACCGCCGAAGCACCACGGGAGCTGACGGTGTTTCAGCTCATTCGTCGTGCCCCTCCGGCCCCGTTCGTGCCCGAGCAGTGGCACGGCAAGCGCATCTGCGCCATGGCCGTCTGTTACACCGGCGATATGGATGACGTCGACGAGGTACTCGCCCCGATTCGAGCACTGGGCGAGCCCGTGGTGAACCTGCTCCAAGAACAGCCCTACACGCAGCTGCAATCGTACCTCGACGCGACCCAACCCAAGGGCAACCACTACTACTGGAAGACCGAGTTCGCCGCCGAGTTGAGCGAGGAACTCCTGTCGACCATGCGAAACCTGGGGGGCGAGTGTCCCATCCCAGGGGCACAGATGGTCATCGCCCACATCGGGGGGGCCCTCAACAAACATGAGCCGGACGACGGAGCCGTCGGCAACCGCGACGCCCACTTCGTATATGGCGCGGCGGGGATGTGGGAGCCAGCAGAGCCAAAAACTGATGAGTATCAGCGATGGGTTCGCGATGCATGGGAACGGTTCAGACCCTATTCGACCGGCGGCAACTATGTCAACTTCCAGACCGCCGACGAGGACGATGAACGCATCCAGGCGACGTACCGTGACAACTTCGACCGGCTTCGAGAAATCAAGGCGAGATACGATCCGGACAACGTGTTCTGGGTGAACCGGAACGTCAATCCGGCCGAAACCAGGATCAACTAGCCGGAAGGATTTGGGTCGACCGCACCTAGATTGCGGAAGATATGCCACCGGATCAAACTGATCTGGAAGAGGCCACTACCGTGGGGATGACCGCAGAGGAGACGCCTGCTTCCGCGAGGAGCAAAAGGGCGAGTAGAGAAAGGTCATCATCGTCATCGTTTTTCAAACACTACCACGTCCCAACTGTACTATAAATCGTATTTTTCTTATATTATTATGAGCAAATGATGAGATGGCAAACATTACGGCCATAATTCCTTTTGCTTCTGGAGATGTCCTCCGGATACACAAATCGTGATCTCCCTCAATGAGTAGCAAAGATAAAAATACAGATAAATCTCAAGGACTATTCGAATACGTCGACAGAAAGGTACACACGATAATCTATTCTGATCTTTTCTCAGGCCACCGACAGCTGATTCCCATATTTAGTGTCGCTTTTTTTATTATCAGCGCTTACCTCCTTACGCATCCCTATCCTGCGTACGGAGCTGGCCTCTTTCTCGAAATTGCAGAAACGATAGGGGAACAAGGCTACTCGTTTCCAAAGCGGATTGCAGGATACACAGAAGGGGGTATTCCATTCGCGTACCCTCCATTGGCGTTCTACGTTACTGCAATCCTTCTTAATCTCGGGTTTGAGCCGGTAATACTCACACGTTTCCTCCCTCCTGTCGTGACAGCTCTCGCTTTCATTCCCTATTATTATCTAGCACGAGAGCTTCTACCATCGGCAAAGCGAGCAGGTGTCGCCGCGATTATCGCTACTGTGACACCTCCTCTCCTCCGATGGCATCTCTCTGCCGGTGGCATCGTCCGCGCACCTGCATTCTTGCTCTTACTCACTGGACTGTATGTCGGTATTCGACTATTCCGTGAGGGAAGTCGACCGTGGTTACTTCCTGCGTGTATTCTCTTCGGGTTGACTGTTTTAACCCATCCGACGTATTCAGTCTTCTTTGGGGTGAGCTACGTTCTTTTTTACATCACAGCAGATCGATCGCTTACTGGCCTACGCAATGGTGTCATCGTTGTGGGGAGTGGATTATTGATCGCGTCACCCTGGCTCGTTCAGGTCGCCACGAACCATGGGCTCGATATTCTCACAGCCGCTGCTGGAACGCATGGAGGGCTTGGGGCGGGTTTGTCACTCTTTTTCGACCGGCTCAACGACCCATTTGCAACTTCACCATTCATCGTCGTCTGGTACCTACTTCTGGTCTTAGGAATCTCCTACTTTGTTGTGAAGCGGCGGTTTTTCCTTCCACTCTGGTTTGGTATTTCTGTTTTCTTGATAGACGAGATTCGATTCGCATTCATTCCAGGTGTGATGCTACTCACAGTCGGACTGACAGACGTGGTACCAGCAATACGCTCACGTCTCTCCGATTCAAGCGAGCAATCGATTTCACTAACGACTATTCAAGTGCTGGTTCTCGGTCTTTTCGTCCTCCTCGGGACGATCTACGTGACCGGTGTTCCATTTGCTGGCCAATCAACGATGCCAGCATTTATCGACCGAGAGGATAGGACAGCGATGGCTTGGGTGCAGTCAGAGACACCGAGTGATGCGGATTTCGTCGTTCTCGGTGATGCCGCTGAGTGGTTCCCATATCTCACGGAGCGAACGATTCTCGTCGGCCCATGGGGTGTCGAGTGGAAGACACCGACAGCCTATTATCAGCAGATGGATGCATATACCGATATTTCAGAATGTACCACTGCTCGTTGTTTGACAACCAACCTTCAAAATCACAAGCAACAACCTTCTTACATATACATTCCAAAAGAGACATATACAGTTCGAGGAACGGCCATCGACCAGTCAGGGGCCATGCGACGGTCGATCGAGCGAAGCGATCGATACCAAATAGCGTATGAAAATAAGGGAGTATTGATCGTGCGGATTCGTGCATCCTATGCCGATCCGATAGAAAACCGACAAAGCATTCGTGCCATATCCTAACATGAGGATTGAGGAATCCACTCGATGGTAGTATGATTAAACAGTATGACTATACATTGATACCAATTATATATTTGGTAATATTCCTATAGTCCAGAACTGAAGTATGCCATAATCTCAATCAATAATGTTCAATAATATCTGAATTAATATATTTGGACATCGACGTTCGGTATCTGTTCAAAGTGCGAATTGTTCCGTGCAGGAACCTCCAAATCGGTAGTGAAGATCTGGTAGGACAAGCGGGAACGATTCCTGGATACTCAGCGGTCGCGATGCACGACCGCAAGCAAAAGTGCACGATCGCAGTTCTCAGCAATGTCTCGATCATCGAACAAATGACGCTCTGCGAAGAACTTCAGAACGTTATGTTGGAGGCGATTCGCGTCGGCTAGATCCCGAGAATCCTTTGAATGGAAATTATCTCTGTGTGTCGAATCGTCGTTGAAAAGCGCCACCAGAACACCTTTTTCATCGGTATTCAACCGCTCACATATGGAGAGGATTTCTGTCGACGATATGGAACCGAGTGCCCATCGAAGAGAAATCACGTGGTGGCGGCTCTCTGAGGCACTGGGAACGACCGACGTTGCGATCAATCGCTTTCGGCTCACCCCTGGTGAACGAATGTCAGAATCACTCCACGCTCACATGGATCAAGAGGAGGTATTCATCGTCGTGGAGGGAGAACTCACGTTCGAGACCCCAAACAACGAGATACCCGTCCGTGAACGTGAGGCGATCAGATTCGGCCCCGGTGAGTTCCAATTGGGTAAGAACGAAGCGACCGACGACGTAGTCGTACTTGCGTTGGGAGCCCCGCCCGGCCACGAGGACGTGCGCATCTCTCACACCTGTCCCGAGTGTGGACACGACAACATGCGTTCGTTCCTGCGTGATGAAGGTGAGCGTCTCGTCTGTCCAGAATGTGGTGCCGAAGCAAAATAGCAGGAGGCGAGAGAAACACGCTCTGTACGTAGACCACTGCTCGTCGGACTGCAAGAACCGTGGTGCAATTTCACAAAAAACGAAGTGAAGGAGGGGCCATCACCTCGAATGACTTTGATCACGATCCTCACTGTCGTCTCGGTTACCGAAGACGACGCCCCGAAGAGCAAAACGATCGCTTCGCGTACGTCGAAGACGGGTGGGGCGAAATGGAACGAACTCGAAGAGATTACCTTCGAACCGTGGGCGTCGCGGGGGGTACTGGACTCACCGTGCCGTCCGCCGCACAGAACGCTCCCGACACATACGATACCAGCCGGGTTCCAGAGGACTATCCGACGATCCAGGAGGGTGTCGACAACGCCAGCGAGGGAGATCTCGTCCTCGTGAGTCCGGGGACGTACGAGGAGGACGTCGAGATATGGACGCCGGGAATCACCGTGCGTGGAACCGACCGCAACCAGGTCGTGTTGGACGGGGGATTCGATCGACCGTATGGAATGGTCGTCGAGGCCGACGGGGTTGCCATCGAAAATATGACCGCGCGCAACTTCGCGGACACCGCATTTTACTGGACGTCCGTCCGTGGATTCCGGGGAAGCTACCTGACTGCGTACAACAATGGAAATTATGGGATCTACGCGTACCGCTCCCGTAACGGACGGTTCGAGTACAGTTACGCCTCGGGCCACCCAGACGCAGGGTTCTACCTTGGTCGGAACGACCCGTTCCAGGCAGTCATCTCCGATGTCATCGCCGAGCGCAACGCCATGGGGTATTCGGGAACGAGTGCGGGTGGCGACCTGACGATCGAAAACTCGGTCTGGCGTCACAACATGGCGGGCATCGTCCCGAACACGCTAGACACGATCGACCCTCCGCAACGGTCGACCCTGATCGTCAGGAACCTCGTACACGACAACGACAATACTGATGCCCCCAGTAAGACGCTGACGTATCCAACGTTCGGTTCGGGCATCCTCGTCTGGGGCGGAAAGGACAACCAGATCAGGAACAACACCGTTCGAAATCACGAGAACTTCGGCATCGTTGCACAGCAACATATCGTCCCGCCGTCGGGGAACGTCGTTCGTGAAAATCGCGTTCGCGCCTCCGGAACCGCAGATCTCGCGCTCGGTAAGCCCGCCGAACAAGGCAATCGGTTCGAACAGAACGAGTTTTCGACCAGCCTTCCGCCGAAAATCGAGTCCAACTCGGCCAGCGGAGATAGTCGGGTTACCGAGGTATTCGAGAAACAGGAGCGCCGCGCTACAAGCGGTGACTTCCCAAGTGGAGATTGGCGCGAACAACCAGCGCCGGACGACCAGCCGACGATGTCCGACCCAAAGGCACCACCACGACCCGCTAGCAAGGCCGGGTCGTGGGGTGCGGCGGAGAGACAAACGACTCCAGGCCAAAAACGAGTGGATCGATAACCGACGGTGGTTCGAATAGATAAAACGACTTCAATCAACCCCCGACACAGTCTTCTCGATTCTCGACGAATACGAACTATATCTCTATCGCCCGAAAACTGGCCGACAGCAGTATACTCTCTCATCACACAGTACTTGGTAATGGTCGGAACGATTGTGAGGGCCGCGCTCCCCGCTGATGATTTCGTATTAGGCCACACACTCCATCACCTCGAAACAGTCACACTCGACATCGAGAATGTGATCGCAGGTGTGCAAGAGTGTCTTATGCCACTTATTTGGGTCGGGGTAACCGACCGCGAACTGGTCGAAGCTGCATTTGCTGCAGATGACAGCGTGAGTGATTTTGATTTGATCGGCGCATTCGACGCTGAGTGTCTCTATCAATTGGAGTGGAACAAGCAAATCGAAACCCAGATTCAAACACTCGTCGAAAAATGTATGATTCTCCGGGCGACGGGGAGCGACGGAGTGTGGAATCTTAGGCTATTATTCACTAACCATGATGACGTGTCCTCAACATTCGACGATTGTGGCAAGGAGGGGATGGGATTCGAGATTCAGCAGATTCGGGAACTCAATGAGGGACGCCACGGCCGATTCGACCTCACACAGAGCCAACGAGAGACGCTCACGAAGGCCTATGAGGACGGATACTACTCGATTCCACGAGAAGCAACTGCAGATGACCTTGCAGGTACACTCGACATTTCACACCAGGCAATCTCGGAACGACTCCGCCGGGGTCACGAAAGCCTCGTGAAAAACATGCTCTTCGTCGACGGATCGGCAGAATTTTCCCAACACGATCCGGTCCAAGAATGATCTCAGTTGAGTAGCGAAGCGCGTGCTCATCGCAGTATTCATCATGGAAAGCGGGCGGAGCTGTTCGTTTCGTCACCCTGTTGTCCACATCATCGAACCGGCCCACGCTTGGCATCGGTCACTGACGTGTCGATGGTTTCTGCGCGTGCCTTGCCGTTTTTCACGTCAGTGCCCGACATACACTCCAAACAGCCGAATACGTCGTCATCGTTATTCCCGAAGACGCGGGCAAACTCAGGGGTGATGAACGAGCCACAGTTCTGACACCGCCGATCGGTGCTACCAGCGTTTCTTTGTCTCGTGTGTTGTGGTTGAGGCATGATTGATAACGCCCTCAAATATTATTTACTCGTTGGTGTGACTCGGTACCACACTGAGTGCATTCTGTGATGCGATATGGTTCCCGCGAGAATGCAGCGTTCTTCTCTTTATCACTCTCGGTGATGAGTTCGACCGACACGCGGTGGTGAGTCTTCGTCGCACAGTTGTCGCACTGTTCCGTCGTTTCTTTGAACTCCGACTGTGTCGTTGACATGGTGACGTGCTCCGGTGATTGACTCGGTTTGCGCGTTGTGCGTGTGCAGGCGCTTCCTGCACTCGATTGGTTACCTGTTTCCGACACCCAGTCGGTGTACTCGTTGCACATGCAGGGTGTTCTTTTGTGTCTCTTCTTGACCGGCAGAATTGTCTCGGTCTTTTCAGTCGAAGAGAGTGGTACCAATATCCTTTCGGTGCTCGCGATGGTACTCTCCGATCGAGAAGCCGCTCCAATCGAGGAAATGGCAAATGAGGGATCTTAACGACACACCAGCAACGGTTGTTGAACTGCTCGATCAATCCCGCTGCCAGGACGTTCTTTGCTATCTCCGCCAACAGGAGCGTCCGGTCTCACTCGCAGAATTGACGCGGAAGATCTCGCAGTGGGAGTCCGATCACCCCGATTCTGACGTTCCAGATGGTCGTTTAGAAGACATCTCCACAGCTCTACAGCAGGATCATCTTCCAACACTTATCGAAGTAGGATTGATCGAGCGCCAGCACAGCGGTGGTGAGGAATATTTTACGACCACGGAGAAAGTCGAGACCATCGAATCGAATTTGCAGCCACGACCCGAATTGGGGCCAACAGAGTATCGCGTCGAGTAATCCATGGGCTGTCTCGGCGAATGTTTGACTGTGCGGTTTCGCTATAGGCACTATTGGTGATTGGTTGTATAACGTCGTGTGACAGGAATTAGAGACCGTGATTTGATCGCGGGTGCTAGATGTTAACTCGTTGCATTGTACGTCACTTGCACCTGTGCAGTAACCGTCACCGGCCCAGACTCGATGCCCGTCCCGTCACTGCTCGCAGCTACACTGGCTTCGGCTCGATACGGCTGGACGTATCCGGTATGGGTGGCCACGGATGCGACGTCGACGATGGTGAGATTCGCGCCGGTGGCGAGTAACTCCGCGTCGCTTCGAGCATTGTTCATCGCGTTCGTGAGTGCCTGCTCGCGGAGTTCTGAGCGGGTTTCCTCAGAGAGGGAGAACTGAACTCGTCCGACGTTCGTCGCACCGTTGTCCGTTGTTGTTTCGATCACTGTGCCGACCTGGTCGACGTTCTCGACCTCGATTTCGAAGGTGTGAATCGCACGGTATCTCGTCACTGTCGCTTCGTCACGCTTCGATTCGTAGTCCTCTCGAATAGTGTAGTGGCGGGTCGTCACTTGATCGTCGTCAAGACCGACGTTCGCGAGCGCCTCTCGCATGGTGGAGACGTTTTCGGCGACCTGCTTTCGGGCAGTCGCCGGGTTGGCAGCGGTTGCTTCGACACCAACGATGAGAATCGCTAGATTCGGTTCGGCGGTCACTTCGCCCGTCGCACTCACGCTGATCTTCGAATTCGCACCGGCCGTGTTGCTACCATCGGTCGGTTCCGCCCCTGTTGAACTATCCTCCCCGAGTCCGGCGACGCCACCGAGACAGCCAGCCGTCGCGAGTAATACGGCGACCACGAGCGGGGCGACGATTCGTTTTTGTCTCATACATCAGTAAGTACTGTCGAATAGCGCAAATAGGTAGCGCAGAGTGAAATATAAATTTAAGTTATACTTTGACAGTCGCCTCGAAACGTGATTCTATACTACTTGCGGTCGTTCGTATTCGTGAGCGAGTTCCTAACTCCCCAAACAGGAAAGAGTCACACACGGCGTATCCACGGTTCCAGAGCTCGCCGAGAAAATGATAGTGAAGTCTTACAGATCATCTTCTCTCATCCGACTTTTGAGGAAGTGGTCAGAAACGCTTTGCAAATAGAGGCCGATACGATTGTCAATATGACAATAAATGTCGATCGTAGAGGTGAGCTATACAGTGGCGTATCAAATTCGAGTGATACCATCACGCCTCTTCGCTACCGGCTTGCCGTCCTCCTTCCTGATGGGGACGAGCAAACTGAAGATGGTAGGCCGGAATTCGAACAGCTCATTGAAACCGCTGAAGCCATTGCCGGGAAATACAACGGTGAGATTCTCCTGTTAACTGTCGTCACGGTTCCCGGTCAGACGCCACTCGATTTAGCACGGAAAAATCAGTCGATTCAGAAGAAGGGAGAAAAGTTTGATTCTTGGCGGCGATTGACTTCCGATCGAATAAACGTTCCTGTACGAGGGATTTTTTGCCTCGCTCACCGAGAAACACAGGCTGTTTGTGATCAACTCACAAAGAATAACTGTGACGCTTTGTTATTGGGGATGGGAAGGCAATCATCACAGCGACTTCGATTATTTCGTGGAAGCGAGTACGAGAAGCTTTTTGAGCACGCTCCCTGTGATGTATTCGTTCATTGCGGGACGGAGTCACCAATTCAAGCACAGCAAATCTTACTCTCGGTAAGCAGTGGCCCACACTTAGGACTTTCCGTCGAGACCGCCCGTGTCCTCGCTCACGCAGCTGGTGCATCAGTGGACGTTGTTCACGTTGTTCCGCCAACTGCATCAGATGACGAACAATCAGTCGCAAGTGAAATATTGGATGCTACGTCACAGATTCTTGATAACGTCGAAGCCGTTGAACTGAACGTGCTTGAAGCCGAGAGCGTCCCAGAAACGATCGTCGAGCAATCGACGGCCTATGACGTTACTGTTCTCGGGGCGCCGACGAAAAGTCTCCTCGAACGGCAGATATTCGGCTCGATATCCGAGGCGATTCGGCAAAAATCGATGTCCACAACATTACTGGCGAAACAGTACACTGGAAAGACGTCGGGGTTCGCCCGCTGGCTTTTCGGTGACGTGGAAACCAGTAGCATGAATCAGTTTCGACGATATTCAGCAGAGTAACATTTGAGACTATCGTTCTTGAGAACCGGTTCAGAGGGTGTTTCGACGACCGCATCCTCAACTTCGATCGTCTCGGTTAGGAGGGAGTCGCACACCTCGGGTGTCCAGGGTGGTTCTATTGGAAATTGGGTGGTGGAATTTTTTAAATGAAGACAGTGACAATTCAAACGATGCCCTCCACCAGACGGAACTTCATCGTCGGCGCGACCGCTGGCCTCACCACCTTGTCGGCAGGCTGTACCAGCGACGCGAAATCGACCTACGCACAGGGGACGAGTACGACGACCGAATGGCGATTTCCGGATTACGACCGCAGGTCGACCGCATACAATCCTGACGCGCTCGGCCCACGTAACGGTATCTCGAACCGATGGAGTGCACCCATCTCAGGTGCACGTACGAGACCAGTTGTCGCAAACGAAACCGTTTACGTCGCAACGGTTGACGGACTCACCGCATTCAATCTGGCGACCGGCTCCAGACAGTGGACCTTTGCTCCAACCGACCAGCCCTGGACTCGTCCACCGACTGTCTCCGGTGGAACTGTCTATGTCGGAATGGAAGGAAAGGATGGCCTCTGGGCACTCGACCCGAAATCAGGCGACGTACAGTGGTCTCTCGACACCCGTGGAAGTATCGAAGCTGGTGTTTTCCCCAGTCCGGATGGCAAGGTGGTCTATACAGGTGACGACACTGGGCGGCTGTATGTCATCAATAAGTCCGATGGAACCGTCAAGCACACACACGATGTCATCGGAGAAGTGACTGCTCTCGCAACGCCAGCGCACAGATACACGGTCGTCGTCGGGACGAACGGTGGTCAAGTGTACGAATTCTACGACAGTGAAGATGTGTTCTATCCGCTCTGGCAACGCCGTATCGCAGGGGGCGTCCAGGACATCGCCGTCACAGAAGACGGGTCGGTCGTCGTTTCCGCCTTCGGCAATTACACCTACGAACTACGGAACGGTGCCCATGCTGGGACGAGTGACTGGCGAGCGAACTTCACTGCCAACGATTTCGTCGTCACACCTTCGCACGTTATCGGCATGAATCTTGCACAACTCGCAGAGATTAAGACGAGAGAAGGGAAGAAACAATGGACGAAGTCCGGAAACTACGGTTGTGCACCTGCAGGTGCCGGTGACACGTTCTACGTCGGTGCGACAGTCGACGATTCGTCTCCGAGGGGCTATCTGGCTGCGTACCCCCTCGGAGAGGGTGGTGGGCTTCTGTCTAAGAATCCGAATAAACGCTGGCACCACAGCCTCGATGGCACCCCTGTCGGTGGCCTAACCATCGCTGATGGCGCCTTGATAACCGTCACAAGCAGTGAGAACGGGACTGACAAGGTTCACGTCTTCGATCCTGCGTAGGTTCGCGATAAGCACCGGAAACGACATCCACGCTGTGACAGGTAGATCCCCTCGCCTTGCTCACCGGTCAACGAGGATATCTTGCAGTCTATCCGCGGAGAGGTTGCTTCCCGTAATCGGCAACACGACCGTCTTCCCCGCGAGTTCCTCGCCCAACTGAAGGGCGGCTGCAACACCGGCAGCGGCCGCTCCCTCGGCCAAGACTGCATCGTCGACGAGGAGCCGTTGGATAGCGGCCCGCAAGTCGTCGTCCTCGACGAGCACCATATCCGTCAGGTGTTCCTGTAGAATATCGAGTGGGAGGGCAAAGGGCGTTCGCGTCTTGATTCCCTCAGCGAACGTGTCGGCCTGGGATTGGAGTTCGATGATTCCCTCATCCCACGCCCGGTAAACAGCATCTGCCCCCGCAGCTTGAACGCCGATGACATCAGCACCGAGAAGTTTCCCGACCGTGAGTGCGTATGCTGCGGCACTGCTCCCACCACCAATGGGATTGATTACAGCGTCCACTTTGGGACAGTCTTCCATCACCTCGAGGCCAGCGCTGGCGCGACCGGCGATCAAGTGAGGCTCGTTCCCAGCGTGAACGTATCGGTAGCCTTCTTCGGCTGCCTGTTGCTCGGCGTATTCGCGGGCCTCATCGAAATCCTGGCCGTGTTGGATGACGGTAGCACCGAGCCGTTCCATACTGTTGATTTTTGTCGGATTCTCGAGTGTTGCTGGAACGACGATGACTGCCGGGATATCGAACTCGCGTGCAGCTGTCGCCATCCCTTGGCCGTGGTTTCCCATACTCGACGTGATCAGGCCCTTCTGACGAAACTCCGAATCGAGGTCGGCGACGAGGTTGTAGAACCCGCGAATCTTGAACGACCGCGTTGGAAGCGTGTCCTCACGTTTGAGATAGACCGCAGCGTCGAGCTCGGCTGAAAGACTCTCACTGCGTACTAACGGGGTTCGCGGGAGATACTGTCTGACGATTCGCTGCGCTTCGAATATCTCGCGGGTCGTGGGTGGGGTCAGGTCGTGATACGAGAAGATAGTCGTCTTGTCGGGAGATTCGACCGGCTCGTAGGATGGCATCGTCTCGTCGATATGAGCGCGAGTATGTTAAGCGTGAACGGTGGGGAGACAGCGTCGAAACGATCTGTATTCGACATCGACGAGTCACCGACGACTCGCGCTCGCTTCGATGTCGACCGTCGGACGGAGGGTCAGCGACGGACGGAACGTCAGTGGCCCCTCGGCCCTCACCTTGAGATTGACTCGCGAAACCATCGTCGCGAGTGCCATCGTCAGTTCGAGACGGGCAAACCGCATCCCGATGCAATGGCGTGGCCCACCGCTGAACGGAAAGTAAGCGTATTCCGGGCGTGTCTCCTCGCGTGCCCATCGGTGGGGGTCGAACGTCTCCGGGTTCTTCCAGAAGCGTTCGTCGCGGTGCACCACCCACTGCGGAATCGTCAACTGGGCACCTGCAGGAATCGTATAGTTGCCCAGAGTCACCGTCTCCAATGCCTGACGGTTGACTGCCCAGGCTGGCGGATACAACCGAAGTATCTCCTTGACGACGTGTCGAACCCGCTCCAACGCGTCGAAGTCGGCGGCGGTCGGGAGAGCGTCGCCGACGACCTCGTCTATCTCGTCCACCAACTCCGCTTTGATGCCAGGATGACGACTCAGTTCGTACCAAGCATATGTGAGCGTCACAGCAGAAGAGTCGTGACCGGCGAGCAACAGGCCAACGAGATTGTCCCTGACTTCCGGCATCGAAAGATCGCCGCGGTCATGAGCCGCCAGTAGAATCGAGCGGACGTCTTCATCTCCGGGGGATTGTGCGTCGAGTACCCCCTCGACGTAGTCGTCAAGTGCCGCGACTCGTCGTTCGAACCGTCGTTCTGTCGGCGTGGGAACCCAATCCGGAAGGAGTTGGCCGAACCGCTGCGGATCAGCTCGGTCGATGAGCGCATCAGCGGCATCCATGATCACCTGCTCGTCCCCTTCAATATCCACGCCGAGTAGCGTGTCACCCAGTATCCACAACGTCAAAAGGCGCATCTCTCGGTGGAGGTCGAACCACCGATCTTCGTCCCAGCGCTCCACGTGCTCAGCAGTCCGTCGAGCCATTCGAATACCGTAATCGTTGACTCGGGGCCATGTGAACGCGGGTTGGAGCGCCCGTCGGAGTCGCTTCCATCGGTCGCCGGTGTTCGCGGTCAGAGCATCATCCTCGATACCGCTGAATATCTCCTGTTGGTCACGACCGATCGTGAACCGATACTGCTGCTCGACTAACACTTCCTTGATGAGGTCGGGACTGGTCACCAGATACATCTGCCGACCGGGAAACGTCAGTCGGACGAGGTCATCGTGACTTGCCCATTCCTCCATCGCATCGAACGGATTACGCGAGAACGCCATGCCGTTACCGAGGAGTGGAACGCCCTGCGGTGTTGGCGGCAGTGTACTGTCGTCCATAGAGGGATATAGCACCTGACTCCTGATAATTCTATTCTGACGGATTCGAACCACAGAATATCTCGATTGCAGTTTCAAAGCGACACCACCGACCTGTTCTTCCGTTTTTCGATGGTGAGAGAATCTGGCCTGTTAGGTGGGTAAGGATGTCACGAAGGCGAGAATTTACATTCGAGACTTCGTAAGGATTTTGAGGTTAGCGCGACGATTTTGCATGCCATATCGTCCTCCATCACGATCGTGATCCGATTTGGGTCGACGAAAATGGCAGACCAACGAAACCAATGATCTCAGTTTCAAAGCGTCATTTTCGGACCCTGTTCGCAACCCTCCTCATACTATCCACCGCGACGGTCGGCTACGGGGTAGCGACGTCAGGGACGGATTCGACGTTCGAATCTCACATCGACGGACACAGTGTCGATCGAGAGGCAAAAGTCGCCTCCGAAGCAGATGGTATTACGGTTATCGCGACAGATTCGAACTCCTGGCGAGGAGAGGCCAGCGAGGGGCCTCGGGCCAGAGCCGAACTCGTCGCACTCAACCCGAACGGAACGGTGCGGTACTACAACGATACCCACACGCGCTACTGGGACGTCGACCCCGTCGAGGGGACGACAACGACGGTCGAGTACTCCTATGCCGACCATCGGAGCGGCTCCGAGTGCCCGAGTGATAACGAGTGGAAGCCCAGTGAGTACGGCGTCAGCAAAGAGACGTGGAACACCTACTACGAGACACACGGTGATGTGAACGCCTGTACCTACAACGGCGTCGAACGCGTGAACCTCACCACTGGGGAAGTCACGAAGATATGGGGCCACCACACGCCAGGGAAAGAGGCGACGCGATACCACGACGTCGACCGTCTCAACGATACCCACATCGCGGTTGCTGACATCTACTTCGACGGCGTGTTCGTCGTCAACACAGAAACCGACGAAATCGCGTGGCGTTGGAATGCCTCTGATGCCTACGACCCCTCGAACACCGGTGGCCCGTTCCCCAAGGATTGGTCACACATCAACGATGTGGAAGTCCTCGATGATGGGCGCATCATGGTGAGTATGCGGAACCTTGATCGTGTGGCGTTCATCTCCCCGGACGGCCGCACCGTCGTCAAGGAACAGACCCTCGGTGAAGAGGACAACTACGGCATACTCTACGAGCAACACAATCCCGACTTCATCAATTCGTCCAATGGTGGTCCTGCGGCGATCGTCGGGGATAGCGAAAACAATCGCGTCGTGGAGTACCAGCGCGGGAGTGACGGTAATTGGAAGCAGACGTGGATCTGGCGAGACGCTCGGATGCAGTGGCCACGGGATGCCGACCGCCTTCCGAATGGCCACACTCTGATCGCGGACTCGAACGGCAATCGGGTCTTCGAAGTCGACAAGAACGGAGACGTCGTCTGGCAGCTCAATATCGCCTTCCCGTACGAAGTGGAGCGCCTCGAAACTGGTGATGAATCTACGAATGGTCCGAGCGCGAAGTCCGCCACCATCACCTCGCGCTCCGGAAACCTGGGCGATCAGTTCTGGATCGCCATGAAAGGTCTCATCCCCGGAAAATATCTGAACGGACTGATGTATATCACGCCCGTCTGGATGGGTGTTCCAGAAGTATTCGCTATCGTGTTCGGTGGGATAGTCGCCCTCATCTGGGCTGGCTTCGAGACGCGGTGGTATATCCGCCAACGTAGTTCGACGACGCACAGCAGTCCAAGTGAAGAGCCAACGAGTCGAGAGTGACATCCTCCCACGACCGATCGTGGGCTTTCTCCTCATCTTCTCTTTTGTCCGAACGATCATTTCGAGGAGTCCCAGAGAAACGTTGCGAACGGTGTTTGTTTATTTATCGACTGATTGTATCCACGACCAAAGAAATCGAGACGCTCAGTCCGTCGATTCGTTCGCTTCGTCTCGATCCTGATATGGTGGCACCCAGATATCCTGTTCGATCATGTGGTCGATACGTGCCTGCGTGACTTCTTCGGCGTACTCCTCGTGGTGAGGTGGTTGCGTATCGAGATACCTGTTTTTCGGGTATAACTCCCGGTCGTAGATGACCTGACACAGTTCAGTCCGAAGGTCTTTCAACCAGTTGGTGAGCGGAGATCGAGTGCGGTGTTCTCGCAACCCTTCGATATCGATGGGGGCACCGACGTACGAGGATCCGGCACCGTAGTCGTGCTCGGCGAGGATGTCACCTCGATGGTTGACGACCATCGACCCACCACCGAATGTGTCGACTGGGGTCTCCTCGTCCGGTGTCAGATAGTAGGTGCCCAGATTCGGCGCAACGAGGTACGCTGTGTTGTCGAGCGCCCGGGCGCGATTCTGGATCCGCCATCCGTCGTTGGCAACGAGGGGTTCGGGACACGAGATACGGCAGATGACTTCTGCGCCATTCATCGCAAGGCCGCGAACGTACTCAGGGTACGCGCCTTCGATTGCCAACGAGATACCGAGACGCCCGATATCGGTGTCGGCGACCGGGAAGAACGCATCGAGATCTCTGCCGTGTTCGTCGACCCACGCATCCCAGACGTCGTGCGGACTGACCGACCGCTCGACCGGGAGGAGCGGCGTCACCTTCCGATGTTTCAGAATCAACTCACCGTCTGGGTCGATGATGAACGCCGTGTTGAAGAACTTGTTCGGGAACTTCGGTTCAGCTTTCTCCTTCGCTGAGGCGACGATGTACGTCTCGAACTCCTTGGCATATTCACCGAGCGTGTCGGTCTCGTCGCCAGGGATGTCTATCGCGATCTCGTCTGCATACGTCGCGTGATCCATGTCCATGACTTCGTCGGTGAATCCCTGAAGTGCTCCTTCGGGGATGACCGCGAGCTTCACCGGCAGTTCGAGACCACTCAACCACGTCGCTGCCTTGAGATTGTCGTGGATATGGTCGAGGTTCGTCTGGATATCGCCGCGTTCTGTCGCGCCCCAAACGGTTGGGGAGAGACCAACCGCCGTGTATTGTTCGATCTTCGCCATCGATGCTCGATTATACACACCGGTGGACGAGATATAATAATGTGGGGCGATACCATTGGTCAGAGATCGACAGGTGACCACCGACGCTTCGAAAAACACGAGCGGTCGGGGGAGTTTATCTGCGGACGAGGAGAATACCCCGGGGCTTGACCCGACGGCAATTCACGATGTCCGATCGACAAAGTCGACGATACGCTCGGCGATCCGTTCGCCCGCATCCTCTTGCAGGAAGTGCCCGGCGTTCTCGGCCCACACGTCCGGTTGTTCGGTCGCCGTCGGAATCGACTCGCGCAGGGGGTCACGAACCTCCCGGAAGATGGGATCGGAGTCGCCGAACAGGACGAATGCCGGGTTCTCCCACTCCGACAGTCGCTTCGCGGCAGCTCGCATCTCGGCGGCACCCTCCATCTCGGGGTCTGTGGGGACGAGTAGTGGCCACGCCCGTGCCCCAGCCTTCGATGGCTGGTCGGGGAAGGGGGCGCGGTAAGCGTCTTTCGTCGTTTCGTCTAACTCGGTGACGCAGCCGTTTTGAACCATCCGTCCGATGTCCGGGTTCTCGGTGGATTCGATGAAGTCCCTGAACGCTAGCCACTCGTCTGCCATCTCCTGAGTACCGTCCGGGAGACCAGTGTTCATCGGCACCAATCGTGCGAAGCGTTCGGGGTGGTTCATCGCCAGAGTCAACCCGAGCAGACCACCCCAGTCCTGGCAGACCAAGGTGATGTTTTGCAGGTCGAGTGCGTCGACGAACGTCGTCAACTGGTCGTAGTGACGGCCGAAGCTGTACGCTTCGATCTCGTCGTATTTGTCGGAACGACCGAATCCGATGAAATCGGGTGCCACTACTCGCCCACGTTCAGAGAGCGTCGGGACCATCTTGCGGTAGAGATACGACCACGTCGGTTCGCCGTGCAGACAGAGGAACGTCTCGTCTGCGTCGTCATCCGCACGCTCGTCCGCATCCACGTCTACGTAGGCCATGTTCGCGCCGTCGACCTCGACGTACTGCGGGTCGTACGGAAATTCGGGGAGATCGTCGAAGCGTTCGTCTGGTGTGCTGGTCAAGGACATTTGTACTCTGATAGCAGGGCGCAGTAACAAAACATTCACCCCCGAAGAGTTCGATCATACGTTACTCCGTTCGTCGTCCCCCGTCGTGCTATCAACTATCTAGAATTTTTATAATCCCACGCGTCATCTTTCGAGTAGAGACGATTATTATGGGATCTCCGAAAGACACGCGAACATACTCGTCCGGGTCAACGTTCCCGTCCCCAATTTCTGTAATCGGGCAACGAAAGACGTATCAGAACTTGCTCTACCTGGGCCTGGCTTTCCCGCTCGGCCTGATATATTTCGTTACTCTGATCACCGGTTTCGCGCTCGGAATCGGCCTGAGCATCACTCTCATCGGAATTCCGCTCCTGCTCGGCGTCATCGTCGGTTCTCGCATCCTCGCGGCGTTCGAACGCAATCTGGCTATCAGACTCCTCGACGTGGAGATTCCCAAGCCAGAGCGAATGGACACCCACGAGGAGCTCTGGCCCCGAGTCAAGACCATTCTCGTCGACGCGACGACGTGGAAGGGACTGTTCTTCCTCTTCCTCAAATTCCCCCTCGGTATTGCGTCGTTCGTGCTGATCGTGACTGCCTTCGCGCTCACCGTCGGCCTCGTAACTGCACCGCTCCACTACGCGAACCCGTGGGGTGGCCTGAACCTCGGCTGGTGGGACATCGACACACTTGCCGAGGCGCTGGTCGCCGTACCACTCGGTCTGGGAGTCGGCATCGCCTCGCTCTACCTTACGAATCTCGCGGCGTCGGCGTCGGGATACCTCGCTCGCTATCTCCTGTCCGGGACGGACACACGATAGGCAGTCTCAGAAACGGTCTTCCTGTCGAACTGCATCGTCGATGTAGGTGTGAAAACCGACGAGACGGCGATTCATCCCCTGATCGAGTACGATAACTGTGGTTGTGCAATCGACGAGCACACACGCCCCTGACTTTTTATCAACTCAGAAAGTACCAGCCATCATGGGAATCTTTAGCACGGTGAAAAATGTCTTTGAAGCTTCGACCGAGTCGGCAAACCGGGGTGGCGGCACTGGCGATGGGTCGAAAGGAGCGTATTGGTGTCTCGATTGCAACGAACGTATCCGCGACGTGGATGTGGCGGGCGATGAACCACCGAGCTGTCCGAGTTGTGGATCAGAAATGGAGTTCGAGCGCTCGCCATCCTCGACGGGGTGTGCCTGTTGAACGTTGGTTCGATGTGCTACTCAGCTCGTTCCGGGCAGTCGTTTCGTCGTATACAGTCCCGCGAGGACGAGCACAGCACATCCGACGAGTGATGCCAACGCGCTGAAAACCGCGTCGAATCCGTACCCAGCATCGGTCATCGTTCCGACGAACGCGGTTCCGTTCGCCTCGATCAACAAAGAGAGACCGGTGAACGTAGCGTACGTAACGCCACGACTTTCGTCCGGAAGCGAACTGAGAAAGTAGGTGTCCAATGCAGGGAATAGACTGTGGATGGAGTACCCGATCGCCACTGAGACGACGAGGATCTGCAGGGGGCCGCCGATGAGGGTAAGGACGACCACCGAGCCAACGAATCCCGTCAATATCGCCAGGATGTACGGAACGTGTGGCAGACGGTCGGCAAGTCGACCGCCGAACCAGAATGCAGGTAAACCGGCCGCGAACACGACGGTGAGGAGGAGATTCGCCGTCGTATTCGACAGTCCCTTGACCGTTTTCAAGTATGTAACGTAGAAGTTGAACAGCCCCTGCCAAAGGAACCCGGCAACGCCGACCATCAGGAGTCCGGTCGCGATGAGTCGCCAGTGAGACCGTACGGCGGATAAAAACACGCTGTCAGGAACGGCATCGTCGGCGATCTGCGATTCTCGAACGACGATCGCCAAGAGAACGTTGATCGTGACTGCGGATACCGCCAGGACGGCGAACACAGCTCGCCACGAGGTGACGAGCAGGATTCCGATCACGATGGTGGGTGCGAGAACCGCTGCCAACTGGGCAGCCGTACCGTGGATGCCAACGGTTCGACCGACCGCATCTGGATACAGTTCTGCGATAAGCGGAACTGCAGCGACGAAGTACGCGCCGGTGGCTAGACCAAGTAGAAACGTTCCCATTTGCAGCAAAATCATGGAATTCGTAGACGCGATCAGCCCCGATGCACCAGCCAATAGGATGCCGGTAGCGAGGACGACCTGATGGCGAGGAATGCGGGTGAGAACGTACCCCGCCGGGATGCGCGAGATCGCAGTACCGAGCCACACGAGCGAGACCAACACACCGATGGTCGCCTTGTCGGTTCCGAATGCGATCATCAACGGCTCCAGCAGCGGCGCGAAAACGGTTCGCCCGAAGTTCATCAGGAAGACCAATCCACACAGCGTTCCGAACAGCTGTCGTCTCACTACTTACTCGTATCAAGTGGGGTCACTCAACCGTTCTGGAAACGGCAGTGGAGGAATACTCCAGAGTGTGAAAGCCGATACGTCTCGCGCTGGTCGCGGGCAGCAGCCAGGTTCACTTCTCGCTCACGCACGTTACGTTCGTGAACTCGAAACGGGCCCCACCTCCGGCACTTTTGTCGACACGACAGTCCCATTCGTAGATGTCGGCCAGTTCGGTGATAAATGTGAGTCCGAGGCCGATGCCGTAGTCCTCGGTGGTGAAGCCCGCCTCGAACACCTGTCCACGCTCCGCTTCGGGAATCCCAGACCCGTCATCCGCGACATAGAATCCAGTGGGAAGGTCGCCGACGCGAACGGTTACGTCCGACCCACCATGTTCTACGGCGTTTGTAAACAGATTTTCCAGGAGATGCTGGAGATGGATTCGGTCGACCTCGATGGTTCGGTTGGTTTCGACCACGAGTTCCGCTTCGTCTTCCGCCACATCCGTCCACGACTTCGTAGCAGCGTCTGCCACCTCGACCGGTTCCATGTCGATAGCCGAGTCTGTATCTCGTGCGATGACGAGGATAACATCGATGAGCTCTTCGATGCGGTCGAATGCGTCTGTGATGTACTCAACCGCCTCTGGAGCCACCTCTGCTGGCAACTCGTGGCAATACATCTGTCCGATCATGAGGGGGTTCCGGAGTTCGTGCGCGAGCATACTGGTGGACGATTCGAGTCGGGCGGTCTGGCGCTGGCGCTCGAGTTCGGAGCTCACCCAGTTGCTCAGTAGCTCGACGAACGTCACTTCCCAGTCAGAGAACTCCTCGCTCCGCGCCTCCATGCCGTAGAAACAGAACGTACCGTATATCTCATCGTCCACAGACACTGGTGCGCCGAGGTAACAGGAGATGCCCAACTCGGCATTCCCTGCACGGTCGGCCAGTTCCGGTGCATCTGCCTCTATGTCGTTGAGCACGAGCGTCTGCTCGGTCGCGACGGCACGCTCGCAGTTCGTCGCCTCCAGCGGCATCGTGTCGCCAGTTTGGAGGTCGACGTCGTCCGGCGCGACGACCATTTCGAAGAGGTACGATTCTGCGTCATTGTTGACGCGTGAAAGTGTCGCGTAGTCCGTTCCGACCTCTTCACGCACCACTTTCAGGAGTGCGTCGACCTGCTGGGGGAACGACCGGTCGGAATCCGCGATGACCTCATAGGCACGGCGTAGCGCACGCTCGCGCGCTTGAAGTTGGTTCCGCTGAGAGATGCGCTCGGTAATATCGCGAAAGTAGACCGATAATCCCGTCTCGGAAGGATACGCATGTACCTCGAACCACGTATCCAGCGGTGGATAAAACTCCTCGAACGTCACCGGCTCTTGGGTCTTCATCGCACGTTCGTACTTCCGCTGGAACGTCGATCCAGCTGCTTCGGGAAATGCGTCCCAGATAACCGTCCCGAGTAGTTCCTCTTCGGGACGCTGAAGTACGCGCTCGGCCTGCTCGTTCAGGTAGGCGAAACGCCACTCCTCGTCGAGCGCAAAGACGGCATCGGTGATACGTGCAAAGACCTCCGCCATCGAAGTGTCCATCGACGGCGTGGGTGGTTCTTGATGGTCGCTCATCAGTGACCACCAGTGGCCCTCGGGTTGTGAGTCGGGCGCAGAGTGCTATAATTGGGGGTGTGAGATGGATGGATGGGTGTCATGGTTGTGGGTGGTTTCAACACCTGATCTCGTGTGAAGTATCTCGCATAGCGGTCACGAGAATGGAGGACAGAATGACGGGTGCAGGCTATTCGGCCTCGATCTGTTCTTCATTCTCGGGACGTGATTCGGACACTCAGTGAAGATGTCTGGTTGGTACAAAGAGTACGAGGGGCGAGTCGGATACATCTGGTGGCGGCTAGCTCCATACACTGCCGAATACACCCACTGAACGACCCTCTCTTCGTTAGCCATTTATCGCTGTGAAATTACAAACGGAGGCTGTTTTGGCTTCGTGATTTGAAATGACAAAATTAGCAAGCCACACCACTTTTCCCTACGGGATACCAACTTGATTCCCAACGGAGGCCTGACCGTCTGTGCCTAACACATTCGATCCAGGGAAAAACAACAGCGCTAGCCCCGCATCTGCGATCTCAACGCGAGAAACGACGAAACGAAACCAGCACGCAGACGACCACGGCCCAGAAGTCGGTCACGGCCCGGAAAACCATCTCGCGCTCGTGTACGAAACGACGAACGAACAGCTCGCTGCCGTCGTCCCGTTCATTCGCCAGGGTCTCGAACGGAACGAGCGCATCATGTATATCGCCGACGAGAACTCGGAAGACGACCTCATCTCGGCATTCAAAGGAACCGGTCTCGACGTCGAGTCAGCACTCGACTCCGGGGCATTGACCATTCACTCGGTGGAGGACACTTACACCCAGTACGACGAGTTCGATGCTGACGGAATGATCGAGTTTCTCGACGAGACGGCACGAGAGGTAGTCCAAAACGAGGGGTACGAACGCTTACGAGTCACAGGCGAGATGACGTGGGCACTCGGTGAGGACACCGAGACGCTCGATCGCATTCGAGAATACGAGAGAAAGCTCAATGAGTACTACCCTGAGAAGCCCGTTATCGGGTTGTGCTAGTACAATCGGAATCGGTTTTCGTCGGAACTGCTTCACGACGTGATTCGGGCACATCCACATCAGGTCTACAACGCGACCGTCACACAGAACTTTGCATACCTCTCTCCGGAGGAATTTTTCAATACTGAGACACCGACGGCTAATTCCGACGAGTTCGTCGAAACGCATCTCGACCGGATCCGAGCGCAAGGAAAGCTAAAGGAGCGTGAACAGGATCTGTCTACGCTCGCAGAGACGAGTCAGGAGCTCCTACGAGGGGAAGGAGATATCGACGAGATCGTCACACGACTCGCAGACACGCTTTTTCAGGCACTCTCCCCATCGATAGTCGCCATCTTTTGGTACGACGAAGAGACTGACGAATTACAGCCACACACCGTTCGACGCCCGTCAGAAGACGCGAACACGATCACTCTCCCGAAGAGGTATCGAAAACTGCTGTGGGATACGTTCGTCATCGACGACCAGAAGGTGTTCTCCAACTTCCGATCCGAAACCGAGATCCCCGAGATGGGTGCGACGCTCCAGAGTGGAATGGCCCTTCCGGTCGACCGCTATGGCGTCGTGCTGATCGCCTCGACACGGGCGTATGCGTTCGAGGAAACTGACGTCGAAGTTGCTTCGGCAGTGGCAGCCACTGCCCAGTCGGCACTCGAACGAGCAGAGCACGAGCGTACGCTGGAACAACAGAATGAACAACTTCAGCATCTCAATCGGATCAACTCGACGATTCGGCGGATCGACCAGGGACTCGTGCAGGCATCGAGTCGTGAGGAGTGCGAAACCGTCGTCTGTGATCGGTTAGCAGAGACGGATTCATACAAATTCGTATGGATCGGCGACCGAGACCCCCTTACTGACCAGTTCATCCCTCGGGAATGGGCAGGCGAGGGCGAGTCGTATCTCGATGAACTCTCTCCACCGATCGATGATGACGAAGCAGACGATGGAGATGGAATCTCGAGTCCGGCGCAGAACGCACTCGAAACGGGAGATGTCGTGACCGTCAAGAACGTGCTCACGACGTCACGATACGAGCGATGGCGAGAAGTGGCGCTGGCGAATGGCTTCCATTCCGTCATCAGTATCCCACTCGTTCACAACGATACCGAGTATGGGGCTTTAAACGTGTACGCAGGGTCGCCGAACGTCTTTAGCGAGATGGAGCAGGACGTTCTGGCGGAACTGGGCGCGACGACTGAGTACTCGATCGACGCCGCGGAGACGAGGGCGGGTCTGCATGCCGATCGAATCACGGAGGTGGGACTCCGCATCACGGACTCGCAGAGTCGATTGCTCAGATTAGCTCGCCAGATCGACGGGCCGATCGACGTCGAGACGGTGTTACCCGAGAACGACGGAGAGCTACGGCTCTTCTTCACGATGCGAGGAGTCTCCAGTGAGACAGTTCTCACGGCCTGTGAAGAGTCAGTGAGTGTCGATTCGGTCCGGCAAGTAACAGAACGGAACGACGAACCACTGTTCGAAGCTGTCGTTAGCGTGGATTCGTTGATTCCCTCGACGATGGCAGGATTCGTCGCGTCGATCACGGATTTGATGGCGACCCCTGACGCAGTCGAACTTACCGTCGAATTGCCACAGAGCGCAGACGTTCGAGCGTTCGTCAATCGGTTTCAACAGGCCTATCCGGATACGGCGGTGGAATCCGTTCAGCGAGTTACGCAACCCATCCAGACGAACCAGTCGTTCTATGCCGACGTCGAAGAGCGATTGACCGAACGACAGTTCGAGACGCTCAAACTGGCGTATCATAGCGGCTACTTCGAATGGCCGCGTGACAGTACCGGCGAGGAGGTAGCCAAGTCGCTCGGCGTGGCACAACCCACCTTCACCGGGCATCTGCGGGCCGGAGAGCGCAAACTCTTCGACCTGCTCTTCGACTAACTAACCTCGCAGTTGAATCCCAGGTAGCTATCGAAGCAGGTGTCGGAGAGACTTGACAGATACTGCCACTAACAGTATAGGGGGTGGTATGAGTCATAGGATAGATATATAGGTGCAAGCCACAACCCTTTGGAGTACCATTAGCATGGTTATGGAATCACGGAATCGTATGACGACGATTCAGCCAGGGGAGCGTGACTCGCCCAGCAGCATACGTTACGAGCTCACAGAACCGCTCAAGCTAGAATCGTGGTTCGTAATGCAGGTGGGAGTAGAGTGGGGTCGAAGCGGTTGACACCAGATGCCACATATGCCGCGCTCGTGGAAACTGGAGCGGGGCGTGAACCGGTAACGGCACGTGAACTCGCTGACCAGTTGGACGGGGAACCTGAGACGGTCGTCGACAATCTCGAGCAACTTCACGAAAATGACAAGGTAGAGAACAAAGAGCTTCGCGGAGGGGATCGTGTCTGGTGGGAGATAGAACGGACATCCTCGGCTGAGACGATCGACGTTACGGCGTTTGCTAACCTGGTCGCGCACGAACTGCGGAACCCGCTATCGATAGCGATAATCCATCTCCAGAACCTCCAGGGCGATGAATCCTCGTACGACGAAGTGGAGACTGCACTCGACCGGATGAACGACATAATCGACGTGCTGATCGCCACTGCCAATGGTTCGACTGAAACCATAGACCCGATCCCAGTCAGCGTTTCCCAGATCGCCGGTGAGGTTCGGTCGACTGTGGGACTAACGACTGATCGTCTCGAAGTCGAGAACGACCTGGTAGTGGAGACCGAGTCACATCATCTTCGATATATGTTAGAGCATCTATGTCAGAATGCAGTCCGGCATTGTGACAGCGACGTACGGGTTTCTATCGGGAAACTCGAAAGTGAAAGCGGGTTTTTCGTGGAGGATGATGGCCCTGGAATCGCCGAATCAGAACGTGAACAGGTCTTTCGACCCGGCTATACCACGACCGAGTATGAGTGGGGGCTCGGCTTGACAGTTGTTGATCAGCTCGCTGGTGTCTACGACTGGGACTGTGCAATCACCACGAGCACGACCGGTGGAACTCGGGTCGAGTTCGACAACGTAGCTGGACTATCGACCGAAACCGCCACGCTCTGAAATTGGACGAGAAGACGAATCAGATCATGAAGTTTCAAGGATAAATCCCGAACTGAAGGTCGGGGAGGATCTCGACTAGGAGAGACGAGCTGTCTCCTCTGTGCCGACGAGGAGGTGAGAAATGTGATTTTCTTCCTTCGATAGTCGAGTATTATACATGTTCAATCATATATACAACGGAGATAATAGAACAAGATTTGCGAATGTAGCAAAAGTCCTTATATAAATACTACAAAATTACTCGTATCAGTGGTTAATTTTGATATATTCGTATGAAGATTTGTTGAGATACATATATATTTATTATTGATGCAGTACAACTATACATAGCAGACGGGAAGAAATCAGATGTTCCGTTCCCTCGCTTGTTGGATAACCCGCCCCTAGAGACATGGATGTCTTCGGTCTGCAGGAGACGATAGAGATGCAGAAGAATACGTCGGAATTACAGATAGATGTAGAAGAGCCCGTACTGACACGCCGCCTGCTCATGAAGCTCGCAGGTGCCAGTACTGTAGTGGGAGGATTCAGTTTCGCCAGCGGTGTGGCAGGGGCACAGACGATAGACGACCTCTGTGAGCTTGCCCAACTCGACGTGGTCGTCGTACTCGACCAGTCTGGTTCGATGAGTCTGGGATCGCCGACCAGGATGCAGTTGGCCAAGGCCGGGGCGACGGCACTCGTGAACGCGCTGAACGTCTCGCCAAGCGGAGTGCACGTCGGTGTGGTGACGTTCGGTGGTGCACCCGGCTCCAGCGACATCCCACTGTTCCAGCCACTCACTGGCAACGCCGCGACAGCCCTGGGAGCGATAAGCAGCATTCCGGACATCCCAGCCGGGAACATCCTCACCAACATGGAGGCCGGTGTCCAGGCCGGCCGGGAGGAGTTGACCGGGATGGATTACTCCGACGATATCGCTGCGAGCGGGACCAACCGCACTGATGTTCCGAGAGTCATGGTGCTCCTCGGCGACGGGGCACCGAATGTGGACAACAACGGCATCGATGACCCCGCCACGTTCCCCTCTCTCGGAGGGTCGGATCCATCCGAGGAAGCGAACGCCGCAAAGACTGTCGACGATATCGAGGTGTACACCATCGGCGTCGGCCTGAATTCGTTGGCCCAGAACCTGATGCTGGAGATGGCCAGCGAGCCGAAGGCGTCACACGCCTTCCCCAACGTGGATGTCGAACAGATCGAGGCGACGTTCGAGGAGATCGCAGCGGACATCTGCCCGACCGAGGTCGAGATCGATATCAAGCCCGGAAGCTACCCGAACGCCATCAACTGCAGCCCCAACCGCGAGGCTGTGATTCCGGTGGCTATCCTGACTACCGGGGATTTCGACGCGACGACTGTCGATCCCGCATCGCTCAGGTTCGGGTCGCCGAGCACGGTCATCGGCGGTGGCGGGGCTACGCTTGTCCACGGTGATGGACATCTTCAGGACGTGGATCTCGATGGCGACCGGGATTTCCTGGGACACTTCCCAGTGAAAGACGCCGGGTTCACGGCTGGTGACACGGAAGGAGTCATCGTCGGCACGACCCAGGACGGCGAAAGCATCGCTGGCGTCGACACTGTCAAGATCGTCGGGAAGTGCCAGTAGGCGCTATCCCGATCGCCTGCCCCCCACTTCGGATCGATTCCAATCCTTCGAACAGTTCAGTCCGCAGTCGCCTCGATAGCGCGTTCCAGACCCGCCACGGCGCGGTCTAGTTGCTCGCGGGAGATCGTGAGGGGTGGTTGGAATCGCATGACGTTCTTGTAGAACCCACCGACGCCCATGACGATGCGATCGTCGCGGAGGTGTTCGCTGACCTGCTTGGCCAGTTTGGAATCGGGGGCGGGTGCGACACCTGCGGGACCGGTGTCGTCGGTATCGACCAGTTCGACGCCACGCATCAGGCCGAGGCCACGAGTATCACCGACGACGTCGTAGTCGGCTTCGAGTTCTGCGAGGCGGTCGCCAAGCCACGCGCCCTGTTCGGCGGCATCGGCGATAATGCCGCCTTCGAGTTCGTCGATGTTGGCGAGCGCGCCCGCACAGCAAACTGGGTTACCACCGAACGTCGATAGGTGGTCGCCCGCCTCGAAGCTATCCGCGAGGTCTGCCGATGCAGTGAAGGCTCCGAGTGGCAAGCCATTCGCGATGCCCTTCGCCTGCGTCAAGATGTCCGGCGTCACGTCGAAGTGGTCGCAGGCGAACATCGACCCCGTGCGGCCGTATCCGGTCTGAACCTCGTCGAGTATCAGGAGCGCGCCGTGGTCGTGCGTGATCTCCTCGACCCGCTGGAGCCATTCCTCGGAGGGGACGACGATGCCGCCCTCGCCCATCACGGGTTCGACGACGACGGCCGCGATGTCACCGGAGGTGTGCGATTCGATGACGTGTTCGAGGTCGGACGCGCAGTCGGCAGAACAGCGGTCGCCGTCACACCGTGGACACCGATAGGCGTACGGTGGCGCGAAGTGGGAGACGTCGTTGAGCGTCGGTGCCATCCCGTTCTTGTACGCCCTGTTGCCGGTGAGCGCGAGGCTTCCGAGCGTCCGGCCGTGGAACGCCATCTCCAGGGCGATGACCTCCTTGCTACCGGTGTGCTTGCGTGCGAGTTTGATCGCACCTTCGACGGCCTCGGTACCCGAATTACAGAAGAACGACTTCTGGAGGTCGCCGGGCGTGATCTCGGCGATGCGTTCGGCGAGGGTTGCCATCGGTTCGTTCGGATGGACGTACGAACAGCCATGGACGAACTTCTCGAGTTGCTCCTTGGCAGCGTCGACGACCGCCTCGTTGCCGTGACCAGCGTTCGTGACCGAGATGCCCGAGAACACGTCGAGGTACTCGTTACCGTCGAAATCCTGTAGAGTACAGTCACTCGACCGACGGACGGGCACGTCGAGCGACTTCCAGATCGGCATTACGTAGTCATCGTACTGATTCTCCAGCGATTCATTTGACGAAGTTTTCGTAATCTCGTTCTTACTCATACTATGGTAACCTAATCCGCTCAGTTTCTAACATCGGTAGAATAGGCCAAATAGCTACCGGACGCGAGGAGCGATAGGACGTCAGAAGCGACAGGGCGTGTCCGTGCCAAAGCGAGCGAACCGACGGTTCGACATTTCTCTCGCCGTCGAGGCAGGGTTTTCTCTGCGAGATTCCGCAAATATAAACGAGGCGGGGGGAGTACAACCCATATGGCCGAGCGTCCAACCCCCGACGGGGTAGACTGGAAGTTCAGGGAGCGGGACATCAAGATACTACGCGAACTGTCGCGGAACCCCGAGATCTCGTCGCGTCAGCTCGCGGAGATTCTCGACGAGAAGTACGGCATCGAAGTGTCGCACGTCACCGTCAGCGAGACCATCCGAAAGATGCGCGAGCAGGGCGTCTTCCGCGAGGCTATCATGCCGAACGAGACGTACTACAACTTCGCGCTGTTCGAGTTCAAGTTCAACCCCGAACACTTCGAGGAGAGCTGGCGAGACGCGATGGAGGACATCAAAGCCGACGAGCACACGCTGATGTTCTTCATCTCGAACGGGGAGTACCAGTGGAAGACCATCATGATGTTCCGCACCCGCCAGGACGAATCGAAGTGGATCCACCAGTTCTACAAGGAGCACGGTGACGTGGTGGACAACGTCCGCAACTCCGTGGTTCACAACCTGCTCAAGTTCCGCACCGACCCGGATCTGTTCGAACTCCTCGACCCGGAGGAGTGAGCCACTCTCGGTTTCGAACGGATCACTCCCGTCCTGGGTACCGATCTGCCCACGGTTCGAGTTGCTCGAATGTCGCACTCGCGGCGAGTACGGTGTCGTCGGCGAACCGTCTACCGACCACCTGCATCCCGACCGGAAGTCCCTCGACCGACCCTGCTGGCACGGACGCCGCCGGATGGCCTGTCAGGTTGAACGGCCACGTGAGATACCAGCCAAGCAGTGAGTTCACTTTCTCTCCGTCGATCTCCGACGGCCCAATCTGACCGTGATCGAACGGCGGGACGGCGACGGTGGGCGTGACGAGCAGGTCGAACTCCTCGAACACATCTTGTATCGCGTCGAAGACGCTCGTCCTTGGGACATCGGTGCGCTTGTACTCCACGCCACCGACATCGGAACCCGCTTCGAGGAGTTCCACGATCACGTCTGCGACCTCCTCTCGGTGGTCGAGCAGGTCGACGCCCTCGTCGCGAAGATTCTCGGCCATCGCGGCGTACTTCACGCGCGAGACGGTCAACCAGTGGTCGACGAGTTCTTGCCGAGTGTATCCGAAGTCGATGTCTGTCTGCTCGACGGTCGCGCCAGCGTCCGAGAATCGCTCGACGGCATCGCCGACGACTCGCGAGACGCGGTCGTCTACGGCGAAGATATCGAGGTCAGGGCTGTACGCGACCGAGAGGCCCTCGACGGACCGTCCTACAGCCGCACTGAAGTCTGTACCGTCGTCCGGAACGCTCATCGGGTCCCGAGGATGCGGGCCAGCGAGCACGTCGAGCATGAGCGCGGCGTCCTCGACGGTGCGAGTGATCGGGCCAGCCAACGCGAACGGGGTGTGCGCCGAGAACGCGTCCGGTCGGCCCTCGTAGGGGACGCGACCGAACGACGGTTTGAGGCCGTAGACGCCACAGAATGCGGCGGGGATGCGGATCGACCCGCCGCCGTCCGACCCTTGCGCGAACGGAGCCAGTCCATCGGCCACCGCTGCGGCGCTGCCGCCCGAAGATCCGCCAGCGGTGCGGGCGGGTGCGAACGGTGTGCCAGTTGGGCCGAACAGGGCGTTGTCGGTAACGCCCTTGTGACCGAACTCCGGCGTGTTGGTCTTGCCGAGGACGATCGCACCAGCGTCTTCGAGTCGTTCGACGACGAGCGCATCCTTCTCTGGAACGTATTCGGCGAACATCGCAGAACCGTAGGTGTTCGGAACGCCTCGCTTGTAGGCGTAGAGATCCTTTATCGCAACCGGCACACCGTGGAGTGGGCCGAGATCCTCGCCTGTCTCCACTGCGCGTTCTGCCTCGCGGGCCGCCTCCCGCGCCATGTCTCCGCAAACTGTGACGTACGCGTTCGTCACGTCGTTTCGCTCGCGGATGCGCTGGAGGTACGTCTTGACGACGTCGACCGGTGAGCGCTCACCGCGTCGGATGGCGGCCGCCAAACTGGCAGCCGAGTCGAACGGGGTCATGCTCGATGGAGGTTGAGCTGGCGGCGGACGAGGAGTCCGACGAGCGGTATCGCGACGGTCACGATCAGCACGAGCGTCGCCAGCACGTTCACCTTCGGCGTGATGAGCGTCCGCACCATCGAGTAGATGATCACCGGGACGGTTCGCGTCTGCCGAGTGACCCAGAACTGGGTCGCGGTGAACTCACCGAACGAGATGACGAACGCGAGCACCATCGCGGTGATGATGGCGGGCGACACGATGGGGAACGTCACCTCGCGGAAGGTGGTGAGGCGGTCGGCACCGAGCGTCTGGGCGGCGTCCTCCAGCGTATCGTCGAACAGGAACAGCCGACTTCGGACGATGAGGAACGAGTAGGGGAGCGCGATGAGTGTGTGCATCACGATGATCCACCAGATGCTCCGCTCCCAGCCCACCTTCGTGAAGAAGATGGTCGAAGCGACGCCGATGATCACCGGCGGCACCAACATCGGAGCGAGAAGCGCGATGACCAGCGAGTTCTTCAACGGGAAGCGTTTCCGGACGAATCCCATCGCGGTGACCGTCCCGATGAGGCCAGTCAGAAGCGCCGTGACGATGCCGACCTTCACGCTAGAGGCGATCGCGTTCATGAACAGTTCGTCCTGAGCGAACGCGAAGTACCAGCGCAAGCTGAGTTCCTTCGGCGGGAACCCTGCGATGCGGCGGTCATTGAACGAGTTTATCACGACCACCGCGAGCGGGATGAGCATACTCAGGTAGACGAGCAGCGAGACACCCTTGACGGCGCGCCAGTTCCACTTCCGTTTCATAGTGCCGTTCCCTCCAGTGCTTCTTCGAGGTCGGCTTTCCGCGTGAACACGTACAGGAACGCCCCGATGAGCAGGAAGTAGACGATCGAAAGCGCGGCCGCGAACGGCCAGTTGAAGTCCTGCGTGAACACGGTCGCGATGACAGGCGCGATCATCCGGTCACTCGTGCCACCGAGCAACGTTGGCGCGATGTACGCCCCCGCCGACAAGATGAACGTAAAGAGGATGCCGGAGACGACACCGGGCCACGATAGCGGCAGCGTCACTTCCCAGAAGGCGCGGGCGTCGCTCGCACCGAGCGTTTTCGCGGCCTGGATGACCTCCTCGTCGATGGTGTTGACCGCCGAATACACCGGCAACACCATGAACGGGAGGATAGACACCACGAGACCGATCATCATCCCCTGCGTGGTGTACAGTATCTTCACCGGCTCGGAGACGATTCCGACGCCCGTGAGGAACTGGTTGACGACGCCGGTACGGCCGAGCAGCGTGATCCAGGCGTAGGTACGGATGACGAGCGGTACCCAGAACTGGACGACGACGAGTCCGAGCAGGACGACTCGCCACTTGCTCTTCGTCCGTCCGAGGAAGTAGCCCAGCGTGTACCCGACCGGGAGGACGATCAGCGTCGTCACGACACCGATCAAGAACGAATCGACGATAATCCCCCGCCAGACGGATTCGTCGAGGAATCGTTGGTACTGCACGAGCGTGAACTCGGCGATGATACTGCCAGCCTCACCCGATTTGAAGAAGCTGAACGCCACGATGATGGTGAGTGGCAAGAAAAGAAACAGGAGCGTCCAGAGCAATCCGAGCCCCGGCGATACGAAAAATCGGAACCGCCGACTCTCCATCAGTCGGCGGCGGAGCCACGAAAAGCGGCCGACAGCATCCTCGACGCCGTCTTTCATCCGCGAGAAGGGGACTGCACTGCCGCTCATCGGTTCACCTCGTAGTGAGCGATTCGTCGGTCGGTCGTCTGGTCGGTTACTCGCATAGTATCACGTGAATTTGTCGTGGTGTGGGTGGTCGGTTCTCGACAGTACTTCGCAGCCAGTCTCCGTGATGCACACCATGTCCTCGAAACGAACGCCGGCGACGCCGGGACAGAAGAAACCAGGCTCTATCATCACGACCATGTCGGGTTCGAGCGTGACCGTCTCACCCTTCGGCCCCGCCGGGCCGATGTACGGTGGTTCGTGGGTCACGACGCCGATGCCGTGGCCGATGTTGCCGTCGGTCAACCACTCGGCGTAGCCGTAGGCATCGAACACCGCTTTGGCGGCTTCGTACACCTCGGCCCCGGTCACGCCGGGTTCCATCGCGTCGATCGCTGCACGGTGGGCCTCGTAGGTTGCCTGGTACATGTCGCGCTGCTCGTCCGTCGGCGTTCCGACGAACAGCATCCGAGCGAGTTCGCTGTAGTAGCCCTTCCACATCGGACCTTCGTCGAGTTGCACGAACTCGCCGCGCCGGATGCGTTTGCGTGAGGGGTACTCCTGGCAGCGCGACCACCGGACGCCGGAACTCACGATGGCGGGCAACGCGTACGCACCCGCACCGCCTGCGGAGATGATCGCGTCCATGATGGTTCCGGACACCTCACACTCCCGAACGCCGACCTCGACGGCCTCGATACCCGCTTCGATGCCGAGTTCGGCGATCTCCAGCCCTTCGTCGATGATGGCGAGTTCTTTCGGCGACTTCGTCGCGCGAGCTTGCCAGAGCATGTCACCCGCATCGGTCAGTTCGGTTCCCGACAGGTGTTCGTCCAGGCGAGTCGCAAATCGGTACTCGGTGTGGGGGTCGAGACCCACGCGACCGCCCGTGAGACCGCGGTCGTCGAGAACGTCAGCTACTGTCTCGGCAGGCTCACCGCGCACGTCGAACGATTCGACGTCGGACAGCCAGTGCCGGTCGCGAATGTCGGGTGCGAGGCGGGGTGCGGCGAGGAAGGTCGGTTCACCCTGCCGTGGAACGACCGCACCGTGTTCCATCGACAGCGAGAAACTGTCGTACGGCCCGTAGCCGGTGAGATATCGAACGTTGTCCGAGCGGGCGAGCACGAGGGCGTCGAGGGATTCGTCGGCCATCAGCCGTTGTACCTTCGTGAGGTTCTCTCGAACGACCTCCTCGAGTACACGGACGTACTCCTGTCGCTCCCGGTCTCGAACTGACGAGTCACCGACCTCGTCCGGTCGAACGGTCATGCCGTCCTCGGTATCGCCTCACTGGTTTGACCCGTGTAGACGACATCTGCGGGGTGGAACCGGACCCAGACCGTGGTTCCGATGTCGAAGATCGTCATCTCGCCCCGTTCGCTCGTCCCGCTGACCAGCATCGTGGTTCCGAGTTCGGGTACCTCCACGTTGTACAGCACGTCCCGGCCCTGATAGTCGACGTCACGAACCGTGCCTTCGAAGGCGTTCTCGCCGTCGAGTCGAGTCTGGGAGACGTCGACCAATTCGTTGCGGACGAACAGCGCGACGTCCTGACCCTCGGTGAACCCGTCCTCCTGTTCGACCGCGATCGAGGTACCATCGTCGAGGCGGACGGCTGGGCCGTCGCCGTTCTGCTGGAGCGTCCCATCGAGTCGGGTCGACTGTCCGAGGAAGTCCGCGACGAACGGCGATTGTGGTCGCTGGTACGCGTCTTTCGGCGTGCTGAACTGTTCGAGCAGCCCGTTGTTCATCACGGCGATGTGGTCGCCCATCGAGAGCGCCTCGGTCTGGTTGTGGGTGACGTAGATGGTCGTCACTCCCGTCTCACGCTGGATTCGCTTGAGTTCCGTCCGCATCGACTGCCTGAGTTTCTTGTCCAGGTTCGAGAGGGGTTCGTCCATCAACACGAGATCCGGGTCGAACGCCAGTGCCCGAGCGAGGGCCACGCGCTGTTGCTCGCCACCACTGCATTCGTGGGGGTACACCTCATCGTACCCTTCGAGATTGATCATCTCCAGCATCTCGTCGACTTTCGCCTCCCGCGTCGATTCGCTCGCGCCGCGCATCTTCAACCCGAAGGCGATGTTCTCGGCGACGGTCTTGTGGGGGAACAACGCGTAGTCTTGAAACACGACACCGATGTCACGCTCGTAAGGGGGTAGTTCCGTCAGATCGTCGCCACGCAGGCGGATCGTCCCGGATGTCGGTGTCTGCAATCCAGCGAGCGTGTGCAACGTCGTCGTCTTCCCGCACCCGGACGGCCCGACGACGGTGACGAACTCGCCCTCTTCGACATCGAACGATATGCCATCGACGGCGACCGTCTCCCCGAACTTCTTTCGTAAGTTGTTGATTTCGAGAAATGTCATATGGTACCATTCCGCAGTTCTGGTTGATCGTGGTAGCTACCGGCCATCAGCGTGTCGAATCGTTCGGACGTGCGGATCATCCAGATTGGATGGACTCCCACGTCTGCGACCACTTATCGTTGTGTTTGTCCTTGTACGCTGGGTCGAGGAACGTCAGGCGTTCGCCACCGGACGGGTCGTAGTCGTACAGATTCTTGACGCCCTTCGACGTGGCGCTCGTCGCTGGCGGGTAACCAAGCATCTCACAGAGCGGCAGAAGCACGTCGTCCTTCGAGAGGAAGTTCATGAAGGTGAGTGCCGTCTTCTTTTTCTTGTCGCTGACGCCGTCGACGACCACCCAGTTGTCCGACCAGCCGTACGCACCCTCTTTGGGCACCACGTAGTCGAGGAAGTCGTACCCGTCCTGAACCGCGCCGTAGATGCGTCCTCCCCAGGCTTCTCCGATGAGCGCCTGCTTTTGCGAGAACAATCGGACGTGTTCGTCGCCGCTGGTCCAGTACTTCGTCACGAGAGGCTTCTGTTTCCGGACGGAGTCCCAGATCTTCTTGATGCCCTTGTCGTAGGAGCCGTCGACCTTGATGTCGTTCGGATCCATCCCGAGCTTCAGTGCCGTGGTGAACACGCGAACGAATCCGAATCCTTCCATCGTCACGCGATCCTTGTGAGCCGTTTCCCAGCACGCCTCCCACGAGTCCTGTTTGCCGAGCTCTTTCTTGTTGTACGCCATCCCGACGGTGCCGTAGACGGTGGGCATCGCGTGGAGTTTCTCGCCGGGGTCGTAGATCGGGTTCTTGAAGACGTCGAGGAGCTTATCGAAGTTCTCCAGATCGCTCTTTTCGAGCGGGAGCCAGACCTTCTCTTTCGACCCCATGTAGAGGGTCGACGCTGACGCGATGGTGATGTCAGCATCCGACTGCCCGGTCTTGATCTTCGAATAGCCGTCGAACTGGTCGCTCACCAGGTTGAACTTCACGTCGACGCCGTACTCGTCTTCGAACTTGCTGAACACCTTCTTCTTGTACGAGTCGAGGTAGTGACCACCGCTCATCTGAACGACGAGCGAATCGGCGAGGTCGCCGTTACCCGAGTTGTTCTTGGAGCCACCGCCGCCGGTGAGACTGCCAAGACATCCCGCCAGACCCAACGCCGACCCGCCAGCGATGGTCTGCAAAACGCGCCGTCTGTCCTGTAGCACTCCGCTAGCGCCCGATTTTCGGGAACTAGACGTGTGTTCATCCGCCACATCCGACCGGTTCCGAGTCATGTACATAGGTAGCAAGAAGCGCAAGTATAATAAAGTTTGGTAATTATAGACTGAGCGTGAAGCAACGATAGCAACGAATACAGAATGTAGCTTAACATTGTAATATAATTCGCCACCGAGCACCCATGGAAAGAGCAACCCACCAACCGACGAGAGCGCGATCATGAACCGTATCGAAAAGGAATCCAGAAACCGGGTCGAGGCTGCTATCGACACGATTTCGGACGATATCGAGGAATTTGCGGGTGAGCTCGTCCGAATCGAGAGCGTGCAGGGCGCGGAGGGTGAAGCGCAGTCGCTCGTACGCGAGAAACTAGATACGTTCGGTCTCGATGTCGACCTGCTCCGAGCGTCGGACGTCGAAGGAATCCGTGACCATGCCGAATATGCCGACGAGGGGCAATCGTACGAAGACCGCCCGAACGTCGTCGGTGTGCTTCCGGGAACCGGAGACGGGCGGTCGCTCCGATTCAACGGCCACGTCGACGTGGTTCCAGCAGGTGACGAAGATCAGTGGTCGTTCGACCCCTTCGCCGGGCGTGTCGACGACGGCGATCTCCTCGGTCGGGGTGCGTCCGATATGAAAGGCGGCGTCGCAGCGATGGCGTTCGCCGTCAAGGCGCTCGAAGAGGCTGGCATTCGATTACGGGGTGATCTGGTCGTCGAGTCGGTCGTCGAAGAGGAAGCAGGAGGCTTCGGTGGGAGCCTCGCCACTGCGCTCGCGGGACCGAAAACTGACGCCGTCGTCATCCCCGAGCCGACCGACTTCGACTGCTGGATCGCCAACGACGGGGTGTCGTACTTTCGCGTCACCGTAGAGGGGAAAGGGGCACACGCCGCGGAAACCGACAACGGCGTCAACGCCATCAGCAAGCTGATTCCCATCTACCAGGCGCTCTCGGCCCTCCACGACGAGCGGAAGACGACGGTTCACGACGAGCTATTCGAGCAGTGGCACGAACACACCGTCTCGCTGAACCTCGGAACGCTCCACGCTGGCGAGTGGGCATCGAGCGTCCCCGACGAAGCCATCCTCGAAGCTCGCATCTCTCACGCGCCCGCAGAGTCCCGCGAAGAGGTTCGAGCCGTCGTCGAAGAGACCGTGCGCGATGCAGCAGCAGGCGACCAGTGGCTCGAAGAACACCCGCCGACCGTCGAGTGGTTCGGCTGGCGCGGTAGTTCCGCGAAGATATCGCCGGACGAGGACATCGCACAGACCGTCGCTGAAGTCGTCGACGAGACCTACGAGCGCGACGTCGCCATGAAGGGATTCCCCGGCGGCATCGACACCCGCTTTTTCGTCAACGAAGCCGACACACCCGCGCTGTGTTTCGGCCCCGGTGCGTACAACATCCACGGTACCGACGAGTACCTCCCCGTCGAGGAACTGCACCAGCTCACGGAGGCGCTCGCACTGATAGCGATGCGATGGTGTGGCTACGAGGTGACAGATGAGCGCTGAGGCAGCGACACGATACGACCGATTGACCTGGTCGCAGATCGACGACGCCGCCGAAGCTGGAAAGACGGTGCTGGTACCGGTCGGCGCGACAGAAGACCACGGCCCACACCTCCCGCTCGACGTCGACCGGCGCATCGTGGAAGGCATCTGCGAGCCGACCGCCGACGACCGCGACGGCGTGTTGCTCTTCCCGACCATCGACCACGGCTACCTCCCTCATCACATGGATTTCCCCGGTGGGGTGACCATCGGCTGGAGAACGTTCGTCGATTACTGCATCGACATCTGCGTCTCGCTCGCCCACCACGGATTCGAGAAGATACTGCTCGTGAACGGGCACGGCTCGAACCACCACCTCCTCGAACTGGTCACCCGACAGGTGATCCTCCAGTATCCAGAGATTCACTGCGCGATGCTCTCGTGGTGGCAGATCGATGAGGTACGCGAGGTCGCACGAGAGATGCGTGACGCTGGCCCACAGGGGTCTGCCCACGCTGGCGAGATGGAGACCTCCATCTACATGTACCTCTATCCCGACCGCGTCGACCTGACCGACGCAGTTTCCGACGTCGGATATCCCGAAAGTACCCACTTCAACTCACTCGATCTGGCCGGCGAGTCACGTCCCGAGGACTCCACGCCGGTCACCATGATGGAGTGGTGGAGCCAGATTTCGGAGACCGGCGTGATGGGCGACGCCACCGCCGCGACGGCCGAGAAAGGCGAACAGTTCCTCGCCGCGGCCGTCGCCGGACTCCACTCCGTACTCGACGAGTTCGCTGACCACCCGATTCGACCAGTCGACGACCACCACAGCCGTGACGTTACGCCAGACGAATACGACCCCTTCCGACCGAGGTGACAGATGACGACAAACAAAACCACGAGTCTCGAAGCAGCCATTTCAGAGTACGTCCCCGACGGCGCGAGTATCGCGTTCGGCGGGATGGGTGGCCGCGACCCGGAGGCCGCTGCCCGTGAGATCATTCGACAGGAGAAGACCGGCCTGCGGGTCGTCGACGACGCCCGGACGACCCTGTTCGACATGATGGTCGGCGCGGGATGCGTCGACGAATACGTCGGGTCGTGGGTGGGTACGAGCCTCATATCGCAGGGCCACAACATCCGTAACGCGGTCGAGAACGACGTTCCCCACCATCTTTCGATGCAAGACGTGTCGAACTTCGGGTCGTCGCTGATGTTCCTCGCTGGCGCGATGGACGTTCCGTTCGTTCCGACCCGGTCGATGCTCGGCACCGATATCGCCGCGAAGAACGACGACATCGAGGTCATCGAAGACCCCTTCGGCTCCGGCGACGACCTCGCATTGATACCCGCCGCGAAGCCGGACGTTGCCGTCATCCACGTCCAGAAAGCGGACAAGCACGGCAACAGCCAGATCTACGGTAACGTCGTCAACGACCACTTCAAAGCCCGTGCGGCCGAGCACACGATCATCACCTGCGAGGAGATCGTCCCGACCGAGGAGATAGAGCACGCGCCCGAACTCACGAAGATTCCGTTCTATACGGTCGACGCCGTGGTCGAGGTGCCCTTCGGCTGCCACCCGTGGCACTGCTACGGCCACTACTACGCCGACCTCCCGTTCTACCGAGAATACGGTCTCGATTCGCAAGACCGTGAGGCGTTTCTCGATTGGCTCGACGAGTGGATCGTCCCACACGACGAGTACCTGGAGAAGATTGGCGCGGACAGACTGGCGAAACTGGAGGCGATGGAAGACACGATCAACGGAGGCAAGAACCGATGAGCGAGATGCAATCCGAACCGACTGCACTCGCGGAGGCGAACGTCGAGTATCCCCTCGATATTTCGAATCCGCACGAACCGGCCGACGACTACTCGCTGACCGAACTCCTCGCGGTGACCGCCGCACACGAGATCGGAGACGGTGAGACCGCGTTCATCGGCGTCGGGATGTCACTCATCTCGGGCGTGTTGGCGAAACACACCCGCGCACCCAACTGCCAACTCGTCACCGAATCGGGCTACGTCGGGTCGCGGCCGCCGGGCGTCGTCCAGTCCATCTCAGACAGCATCCTCGGTTCCGGGTCGCTGGTCGCTACCAACCAGTTCCAGATCTTCGTGGATAACCAGCGCGGCCTCTTCGACATCGGCATCATCGGCGCGGGGCAGATAGACAAGTATGGGAACACGAACTCGACAGTCGTGACCGACGAGAACACCAGCTACGACCACCCGAAGGTTCGGCTTCCGGGGTCGGGCGGGAGCAACGACATCATGACCTCCTGCGGGCGTACCGTGGTCATGATGCGTCAACAGCGCCGCGCGTTCACCACCGAACTCGACTACGTGACCGCGCCGGGCTATCTCGATGGCCCCGGCGCACGCGAGGAACTCGGTCTCGAAGGCGGCGGTCCCAAAGCGGTCATCACCGACATGGCGGTGTTTCGGTTCGACGATGAGAGCAAGAGGATGGTGTTGACGGCAACCCACCCCGGTGTCTCGGTCGAGGAAGTAGAAGCCGAGGTGCAGTGGGATCTCGACGTTGCGAACGACGTAGCGACGACCCGCGTACCGACTCGTGGCGAGGTGGCGATGCTCCGAGCCATCGACCCCACCGACATCGTGTTGCGAGGAACCGACCGCATCTACGACATCGGATTCGAGGAATGGACCGACGAAGTCGAATCACACTGGAAACAACTGATGGAGTTAGAGAAACGAGGCAACTAGCATGACTGAACGAGATCGAACGCTGACACCGGGGACCGAACTGGGCGGGATGTTCCCGCGAGTGTTCCAGAAGGAGTATCTGACGATCGTCCGCGGCGAGGGCCACCACGTCTGGGATGCGGATGGCAACCGCTACATAGACGCCATCTCGGGCAATCAGAACGTCAATATCGGTCACGGTCACGAGGAGATCGCGGAGGCCGCAAAAGAACAGATAGAGACGCTGGAGTACACCTCCAGTATGCTGTTCGCTAACGAACCCGCGATGGAGTACACCGCGAAGATCGCGGACTTCACACCCGACGGGTTCGAGCACACGTGGCTGGTCGGGAGCGGGTCGGAGGCCAACGAGAGCGCGGTCAAGATGGCTCGCCAGTATCACTTCGAACGTGGCGACGAGCGAAAGTACAAGGTCATCTCCCGTCGGCGGAGCTATCACGGCAACACCGCTGGTGCGATGGCGCTATCCGGGTTCCCTGCGCGCAAGGACAAGATGGAACCCCTGTTCCACAATTTCCCGAAGGCACCCAGTGCGTCGCCATACCGCTGTGAGTTCTGCGGCGGTGCGGGTGGCCGCGAGTGTGGAATCGAGTGTGCCGATGCGGTCGAACGCCTGATTCAGGACGAAGGCCCCGAGTCGGTCGCGGCGTTCATCGCGGAACCGGTCACGGGTGCGGCCAACGCGGGAGCGTTCCCCCACGACGGCTACTTCGAACGGATCCGCGAGATATGCGACGAGTACAACGTGCTCTTCATCGTGGACGAGGTGATGGCCGGATTCGGTCGAACCGGCGAGAACTTCGCCATCGAACACTGGGACGTGACTCCCGACATCATCACAGGAGCGAAAGGGATGAGCGGTGGCTACACCCCGGTCGGCGGGACGATGCCCCACGAGAACGTCGTGGAGGTGTTCGAGGGCGTCGAGGACGGCTTCCAGCACGGTCACACGTACTGTTTCAATCCCACCTCGGCAGCCATCGGGAAGGCGGTACTGCAGTACATGCAAGACCACGACCTCGTGGCCAACGCTCGACGGGTCGGCGAGCACCTGCTGGAGCGGTGTCACGAATTCTACGATTACGACATGGTCGGCGACGTTCGCGGGAAGGGACTGATGATCGGCGTCGAGTTCGTCAAGAACCGCGAGACGAAGGAACCGCTAGACGAGACAGGAGCAGAGTTCCAGGACCTGCTGTTCGAGACGGGACTCGACAACGGTATCATCACCTATCCGAGCGGCACCCACGTCGACGGCAAGCACGGCGACCACACCCTGATTACGCCACCGCTCACGATCGACGAGGCGACCGCGGACGAGATCGTCGACCGGATGCACGAGACGTTCGCCACCGTCGAATCCGAGCTTTCCCTGTAAACTCCCTCGGCTTGCTCCACCTGGAAGCGACGGCCTAGTTTCACACGTTGCTGGCGAATGGGTCTAAAAGTACTCCCGCAAGAAGACATCAGACTCCGGAAATAGCTCGTCAAGTACGTCGATGGCTTCCGGATTCGAGACGGTTACCTGGTTCGTTCGTTCGAGGTCGTCGATGGATCGAGCACCGACGTACAGCTGCGAGAGGCGCGCGACGGGGAGTTGGATGTCCGGTTGCTCGTCCGTCGGAACACACGTCGCAGTACCGTTCTCGACAGTGACGGCGAAGGTTTCGTCGTTCCAGTCCGCGTGTTCGTCCGAGACGGCGAGCACGCACCTCCCGTCGGTAGTCGTCGGGTAGTCGAGCATCTCGATGGCTTCGGGAACATCCACGAGGCGGAACATCGCCCCAGGGTGGACGTGACAATCGACCGATTCGGGGTCCGAGACCACGTCGAAAAGGTGCAGGTCTGCGGGGCCGTATAGACGAACCGAATCGACCTGTGAGTCGTGGTTGAACAGGAATCGAAGGAGGTTCACGAACGCCTCCTGGTCGACCCACGCCCAATCGTGAACCTGCAACTGCGTCTCGCCGTGGTCTCTGTCGTCCACCTGCTCGACCGCCTCGACGGAATACGCGAGATAGCCCCGTAACTCGTCGTCACGTTCCCATCCATAGACGTAGCGGTCGCTGCCGTGGCGGGCGAAGGTTCGCCCGGCCCACCACCCTTCGGGCCGTCTCATCGAGAGTTCGTACTGTTCGCCGTGCGCTTCGAGAATCGGGTCGAGGTCGCGGTACTCATCCGGTGAGAGACGACGGAACGAACCGGTCGCCACATCCGCGGAGAGCGCGCGAGGCGGACACTCGTAGTAGGCGAATTTGTTTGCCATCCCCCAGCCGAAATAGCGGTAGAAATCGTAGCTGAACGGCCACAGTGCGGAGATGTAGACATCGCGCGACCGATACTCTTCGAGCGATTCGATCGTGAGTTCGCTGACGTAGCCCTGATGACGGTGTTCCGGTGGCGAGGCGACGACGGTCAATCCACCCATCTGGTGCCAGCCACCTCGAATCTTCGTGTCGAGGAAGTAGTGGCGGCAAACGCACCGAAGGTCGTCGTCGACGAACAGCCCGCGTCGTTCGCCGAAGGACGGGTAGAGGTGTTCGTCCGCGTCCGAACCGAGTGGCCCCTCGTAGAGACGAAACGCGTAGTTGACGATGTCCTGGTAGGCCTCCTCTTCGTCGTCCAATATTTCGCGGTACTCGGCCATGATTGGTTCACGAAGGATACCAACAAATGACTTCTTCCTCGATCGAACAACAGTTCGGACAGGTCTGACTTGTCCACGCTTCTGACCGTGCTTCGACTGCGATGCAGTATTCTTCGCTTAGACCCATCGCTCGATCACCGTTCTCCGGTGTGCACCGGTGATTCAGTTCCAGTATCTGTGCGAGTTCGAAGCTCATTTCCGAGGAAGATCCATGCGAGACCAAATGGGGAGAACCATTCTGACCCCGAGGAAACACTGTATGGTGTAGGGGTGTCAACACCACCGAAGAGGAGGAGCACCTCGGATCCGACGTGAGCAGGCACGTACAGTACGAATTCATACATGATGGCCATCACGATGATGACCAACAGGGGCGCGATCGTCGATACCAATAGGACAGCTCCAACGCGCGAGACGGTGGGGGTGCGCAACAGGATGAGGCCGTACGCCGTAGCTGCAAGACTAGTCACGAGCAGGCTCAAGAACCAAATTATTCCACCAATAGTAGCATCGAAGAATATGGGAAGAGATGACCCGTACATCTCATTTCTGACGGTGGGAAACACGAAATTGGTCGTGAGACCGATGGCAATACCGATTAATCCGATTGCAAGAACCCCGGCAATCCCGGTAGCGATGTGGCTGAACTCAGACTTTACCATCTGGTGAATGCCGTAGAGGCCAGCAAGAACTAACAGTGATCCAAGTGCGTAGAGTAAGCTAATCGTGGCCTCGGCTCTCGTGTTTTCCTCGATACCGAGCGCGATGCTAAGGAGGGTGAACGAGACGATCAAGATGCCACCAATAATAGCTGCAATGCCCGTCTGGTGCATCCGTTCCGTAGGTATGAAGCCCGCCTGTTTGGCGGACATGGATTCTGTAACCATGGATATCACTCGATTCTCCGAGATACCAGCGTCGGTTTCGTTCGCTGCTATATGAGTAGAACCAACTTCTAGTTACCACGTCAAAGATAATAAACTACATTAATTATAATTTGTTATAAACTAGTCACTGACATGGTGAATCACGGTGAAGCTACCTCATTCGGCAGAATGCAACGGTCGGTGATGAGTACCTTGGGTCTTCGTGTTCTTGCCGAATATCACCTCCCTTGTTAGCTGACGTTCCGATCGTCGTCCGTCCAGAAGCGTTGGCGGGCCGCTTTCTTGTCGAGTTTGCCGACCGTCGTCATCGGGAGGTCGGTGGCGAACTCGACCGTCTTCGGTTTCTTGTAGGCCGCGAGGCGTTCGCCGACGTGGTCGACGAGCTTCCGCTCGGTGAGGGAATCGACGTCATTTGCGACGACTACGGCGTACACCGACTCCCCCCAGTCATCGTCGGGGACGCCGAACACGACCACGTCCTGAACCGCTGGATGGTCGCCGAGCACGTCCTCTACCTCTTTGCTGTAGACGTTCATCCCGCCCGAGATTATCACGTCTTGCTTGCGGTCGAGCAGGTACAGGAATCCGTCCTCGTCGATACGACCGATGTCACCGGTGTACACCCACCCATCACGCAGCGTTCGCGCCGTTTCGGCCTGCTGCTCGTGGTAGCCTTCGAATGCGTAGGGAGCCGAAACCACGATCTCCCCCGGTTCGCCCTGGGGTACGTTCTCGCCGGTTGTGGGATCGACGATGCGGATATCGGTCAGCAGACAGGGCTGGCCTGCCGACTGGAGGCGCTCTTCGTGGCCATCTTCGATAGCCACGGCGTGTTCGTGGCGACCCATCGTGGTGATGAGATTCGGTACCTCGGTCTGGCCGTAGAACTGGACGAACACCGGCCCCAACACGTCGATCCCCTCGCGTAGTCGGTCGGGGCGCATCGGTGCGGCACCGTAGATGACCCGATCGAGCGACGACAGGTCGTAGTCGCCAACCCCGTGGTCGAGGAGGCGATACACCATCGTCGGCACCATGAACGTCCACGTCACGTCACGGTTCTCGATGGCGGCGAGCGTTCGCTCCACGTCGTACTCCCGTTGAACGACCGTGGTCGCGCCAGCGAGCAGGTTCGCCCAGAGGAACGTCCCGCCGGAGTGTGAGAGTGGCGTGACGAGCAATCCGGTGTCGTCCCCGTCGAAGCCGAGTTCTGCCAGATGTGCGTAGAGGTTCACGGCGAGGCCACCCTGCGAGTACAGCACGCCCTTCGGTTCGCCGGTCGTCCCTCCAGTGTAGAAGTGGCCGGCCACGTCGTTCGGCGAGACATCGACCGCTGGAGCAGTCTCGTCGCTCTCTGCGATCAGTCGGTCGTACCGGCGGAATTCGGCGGAGTACGTCGGAGCATCACCGTCGGTACCGCCGACGAGTACTATCTCCGGCGATTCCGACAGGGAGTCGACCACCGTCGCGACCGTCTCGGCGTTTTCGGCGTCGCACACCACCGTTTCAGCTCCCGAATCGGTCTGGATGTGATGGACCTCTTCGTGTGACAGCATCGGATTGAGTGGGAGCCGAGCAGCCCCCGCCTTCACGATAGCGAGATCGACCACGACGTATTCCATCCGATTTTCGAGCAACACCGCCACCCTGTCCTCGGGTTCGACGCCTGACTCGACGAGTGCATTGGCTAGTGCAGTCGACCGAGCGTCGAGGTCGGCGTAGGAAAGATGTCTGCTCGCTCGGCCTGAAACGCGTTCCGGCCTCGGCTCCACGACGGCAGTTCTATCTGCGTACTTCCGGAGCGCCCTCTCGAACAAGGCCGGGAGCGTGAAAGACGTGGTGGCGTCGTGCATACCGGCTCTTGCCACCAAGATTGGATAAATGCTTAGCTCTGCCAGCCCGTCGTTCGGTGGAGACGAAAAGGAATCCAGTGAACTGCACGCTATCAGTCGGTGGTGGAAAGTTCCGTGTCGCTGTCGGTAGCGAGTGTTTCCTCCATCAGGTACCGCTCCCAGAGCACGAGGAGGCTCGGGAGGACGACGACACTTGCGACGAACGCGTAGACGATGGCAGTGCTGGTGACGAGCCCGAATCGCTGTAGTGACGGAACCAGCGCAAACAGCAGGACGCCGAAACCGCCAGCAGTGCTGACGGCGCTCGCCAGTAACGCTCCGCCAGTGCCAGCGACGGTGGCATCGAGCGCCCTGAGTGCGCTACCAGTTCGCTGACGTTCCTCGACGAAGCGTTCGCTGATGTGGATGGCGTAATCGACACCGATGCCGATGGCGATGCTGGCGATGATGGCCGTCTCGCTGTTGAACGGTATCGAGAGGAGGTACATCGTGCCGAGGATCCACGACAGCGCGAACACGACCGGAACCATCGTCACGGCACCGAGCGAGAGCGTGCCATACCGTCGGTAGAAGATACCGGTGAGGAACGCGAGGATGACGCCAAGCGTGATGAGGAACGTCTCGACGAGCGTCTTCAGCAGGTCTTTCTGAACGATCTCCGAGATGATGGGCTGACCGGTCGCTGTCGCTTCCAGTGGGGAGTCGTTCTCGATGGTTTCGGCGACAGTCCGCATCTCGCGAGTTACGAGGCTCGTGTCGGAGCCACCCCTGATGGCGACGCTCACTCGGAGTGCCTGGTACTCACCATCGGAACGGTAGAAGACGGCTGCTGCTCGGTCGGGAGCGGCAGCGTAAACCGCATCGTAAACGGCCTGTAGGTTCTGTTCGGGGATACCATTTCCGTCGGCGTCGTTGCGTTCGACCACGGTTGCAACGGTTTCGTTGGTCGCAGCCGTCCGTTCGATAACCGACAGGGGACTCTGGACGCTTGGCTCGCCGTTTGCGAGCGAGACGGCTGTTTCACTGTCTCCGATCTGATCGTTGCCTGCCGCAAGTCGCTCCAGCGTCCATGGGTTCGTCACGGGACCTTCGACCAGAATCTCCACCGTCGAACGGTCACGAGACTGCACGAAGTTGTCGTTGAGGTAGATGACGTTCTCACGGAGCGAGTAGTCGCTGGGGGCGAACGGTTCGGGGAGCGAGTCCATCCATTCGGGCGATTCGCGTGGCAGGAAGTCTTCCTGATTGAGCGAGGTGTCGATATTCGTTGCGGCGTATCCGCCGCTGGCGCTCACGAGCAGTGCGAAGACAACGATGGCGACCGGGATTCGCCGAGCGCCCGCGGTTCCGACGCCGACGAGCCTGTTCGCGACCCCGCTGGTTCCGAACGCGCGCTTTCGCCGGTCGAAACCGAATCTTTCGAGCAGCGCTTCGAGTTCGACCTTGACTGTGGGGAGCAGCGCGGCGAATACGATGAACGCGGAGACGATGCCAGCGGCACTGACGAGGCCGAACTCAGCGATGGAGTCGATCGGACTGACCGTGTTCGACAGGAAGCCGACGGCAGTCGTGAACGTCGTCGCCGCGAGCGCGACCGTCACGCCAGCGAGTCCGACGCGCATCCCCTCGCGTGGTGTCCGATCCGAATCCTCCACTCTGGCTTCTCGATAGCGCATCACGACGTGAAGTGCGTAGTCGATGGACAGCCCGATGAGCAGGAATGGGACAGCGATGATGATCTGCGTCACCCCGATACCAGCCCACCCCATGAATCCGCCCATCCAGACGAGCACGAGCACGACGCCGCCGACCGCCAATGCGACGTCGAAGAGGTCACGGTACGCGATGACGAGCACGAGCAGGATGAACGCTAACGCGATAGGTGAGATGAGCGCGAAGCTCTCACCAGTGGCCTGTCCGGATTCCTCGTCGACGATTCCCGCGCCGAACACGAACGTATCGTCGCTCACCTCCTGTGTGGCGATCTCACGGGTAGCGAGTTGTGCGTCGATGACCTCCTGTGGAAGTTCGTCATCTTCCTCGACGTGCTGGAAGACGAATAGCACACGTGCCTCCGCAGTCGTGCTTCCGGCTTCGTAGTCCGTCGTCAGTAACGTGTAGGGATCGACAGGGCCAGACTGAGCGCGCTCAGGATCGAGCACCGTCGCGGTCACCGATTCGACTTCGGCGGGAGACATCGACTCCAGTTGTGCAATCTGCTCGTCGAGCGTCGGCAGGCGCTGCGGTGAACCCGCCTGTCCGTCACCCGCACTTGCGTTTTCGGCGGTGCTTTGGGATCGCCCGTTGCCCTTGGAAGCCTCCTGATGAATCGCCGCGATAGCGATCTGGTTGGCGAGACCGACGGTTGCCTGCTCCTCGGCGAGCGTCGCGTTGACCGTCTCGTTCTCGTGAAGTGCTCGCTGGAATCGCAGCGTCTCCAACAGGGACGCCTTCGAGAGGACGTTATCGCCACGGACGACCACCTGCATCGCGGTGGTGTTCTCCTGTTCAGTCGAGAAATTCTCCTGGACGTACGTGAGTTTCTGGGCTTCGGTCGAATCGCTGCCGAAACTGGCGATGGTCAGTCCAGACTCGATATTGCCCGCGCCACTTCCGACGAGAACGGTCGCCAGGAGTAATACGAGAAGGACAGGACGACTATACCGCATCAGGGCGCTTGCATACCTCGATACAAGTCCGGAAGTCATATTGCTAGCTACCAGTGTTCGGAGCAAATATAAGTGTTTGTAGATTTCTACTACAAAATATCGATCGCCCGGATACGCTCGGTCGTCGAGACAGGAAGTATCTTACTCACCAAGAGCAGAGAGGAAGACAGGAGATGAGCGCACACGAAGCGGTCGAAGCGTTGCAGGAACTCGGACTGTCGAGCTACGAAGCCCAAGTGTTCGTCGCGCTCCAACAGCTCGGAACCGGAACGGCACAGGACGTGAGTCAGGTGTCGGACGTTCCGCGGTCACAGGTGTACGGCGCTGCCGATGCCCTCGCCAGCCGTGGGCTGCTCGAGGTCGTCGAGTCCGCGCCGAAGGCCTTCCGCCCCGTGAGCCTCTCGGCTGCCCGTGAACAGCTGGCCGCGCGCATCGAACGCGAGCAGGAGCGAGCGTTCGAGAATCTCGAAGCTATCGAAGGTGAGCAAGACAAAATCGCCGACGAAGGAACGATATCGATGCTTCGCGGCCATCAGCCGATTCACGAGCGAATGGTCGACCTCATCGCGGCTGCCACCGAACAGGTCGTGTTCGTCGGGGCGACCAACGAGTTGCTGACCGACGACATCGCAGCCGTGCTTCGTGACCGCGCCGCCGCGGGCGTCCTCGTGATGGTCGCGACCCGCGACCTAACAGTCCAGGAACGATTCGAGAACGACGTGGTTCGCGTGATGGTCGTCCCCGATACACATCACGGCGGGTTCGCTGGCCGGACGCTGCTCGTCGATGATGCGACGGTGCTTCTCTCGGTTCCGACGGAGGACGACCACCCGGAACCGTTCGAGGAAGTCGCGCTCTGGACCGCCGACACCAGCATCGGTCACATCCTCGCGCGATTCATCCACGCCGGGATGCAGTCCGGCCTCGACGAATATCCCGTCGATGCGAGTCAGGAAGAGAGCGACGAACGGATTTGAAATCGAGATGGTTCTTTGCGGGGTGAGCAGCGAGCTGCCTCAGAGCAGTGACTCGGCTATCTTGTCCTCAGCGTCCTTAGTAGCGACGTATCCGGCCTCTGTCTTCTTCAGAACGCCAACTCGTGCCAGATGAATCAGATGAGCGGACGCTTCACCCGGCCCGTGGAGGACGTGAATCCCCTCCAGCGCACCGAACAGTTCGGCACTCACCGTCCAGGCGTCCACCGGTTGCCTCTCCTGAACGACTCTGAGGACGCGTTCCGCGCGGTCCCGGTGATGGTCGATGATCTCCGTAGCTCGGGCTGCCGGTGTCTGGATCGGGTCACGATGTCCGGGGTAGACCCGGTCGTACGCCCGATCCACAACCGTCTGGAGCGTGTCGAGGTAGGTGGCAAGCGGTGTCTCTACGCGAACGTCCGCCCCGCCGATGTTCGGCGTGTACTTCGGGAGGAGCACGTCGCCACCGTACAGGATGCGACGATTCCCCACCTCGAATTCGAGACCAGCCTGTCCCACAGTATGCCCCGGAAGATGTTCGACGGTTCCTGTCGCATCTCCGACGGAGAACGTGTCACCGCCCGTAACGGGGGCCACGTCGACCTGTTTGCCGCGAACATGCCTGTGCATCTCGAAGAACGTGTGGAGTTCGTCTCGTTTGGTCTCGGGCATCCCCCACGTCTCGTACAGCGGGTCGTGTCGCTCGATCTGGGGCTGCCAACCAGCAGCACCCTGGGCAACCAGCGAGGCGTCAGCCTCGTGGACGTACACCTCCGCCCCACTCACCTCCTGGAGTTCGCCAGCGAGACCAGCGTGGTCGGCGTGCCAGTGAGTGAGGAAGATGCGGTCTATATCCTGGAACGTGACATCGTGGTCGGCGAGGCCAGCGGCGAGTTGCTCGCGGGTGGTATCGGTCGCAACCCCCGGATCGATCAGGATGGGGTCGGTGTCACCGAGCAGATACGCATTGTTGTTACCTTCGAATTCGGTGTTGTCGAGTGAGATTCGATGGACGTGCATGTGGTTTCCAGTAGGTATCTAGCTGTAAATCGTCCGTCGATTGTATACGTTCGTCTCACGGAAATCTCGGTCGACGCCTATCATAGAATACGACGTTCCACCGTTTCTCCCACCATACCCCTTCGAGTCACGTCTACTGTCCGACGCCGAGTATTTAAGTCCCGTCTATGTTCGGGCATATACCGATAGGACAGTGTGGCGTAGTATCCTTCGTGATCGAAGATGGGGTCAAATGCATGTGGTTTCTGGCGAAACGACGGTTGTGAAGGAACCCCCCACTGTCCACCGCGATGTCCTCGATTCGTGGGCAAGTACGGGACGCCATACCTCATCCTCCCTCTGGGCGAGGATTTGGACGCGCTCGTATCGATGTATCTCGAATTCGACCCACAGTACCGTTCGCTCGGCCTCCCACCGAAGGAGGAGAAGGAAATCGTCGTGTGGCTCGAACGACTGCACGAACGTGGTACGAATCTCGTCGCCTGGGACGACGAACGCATCGTCGGGCACGCGGGGTATGCACCCAACGACGGCGACGTCCCCGAATTCGTCGTGTACGTCCATCAGGATTACCACGGACGCGGTCTCGGCACCGAGTTGACCAAACACGCGGTTGCCCACGCTGGGGCCGCCGGGCACGATGGGCTGAAACTCGACGTCGACGGAAAGAACGAGCCAGCGGTCGCCATCTACCGGGCACTCGGCTTCGAAGTCGTCAAGCGACACGCGATGGAATTAGAGATGGTTCTCTCCTTCGAAGATCCAGTCGTCGAGCAGGTGAGTCTCGCCCCCGCGATCCGACCATGACACAGTTTACGTCGGTCGCCATTTCAGCCGACCAAGTAAACGACCCCTGCCACCGGTCGGTCATCGGAACATGTTCGTGGGTAGGGCCTTACCGCCAGCACTGAAACTTCCAACCAATAAATTCCATGGAATCCGATTACACCTGTTCATTCTGGCGACCCGACGATTGCGAGGGAACGCCCCACTGTCCACCGCGATGTCCTCGGTACGTCGCACCCGACGGTTCGAGCTACACCATCTACTCACTCGAAGACGCCATCGAGGCGACGAACGAACGACTGGAGCTGAAGACGGTTCCCCCATCGACCGATCAGACGCTCGTCGCCATCGACGACGGCGGTGGCGTCGCCGGATACGCAAGTTACGAACACGCAACCGATACGGGGACGATAGAACTGTCTCACGACACCGAACCAGTGGTCGGGACGGAACTCGGTCGTCACCTGATCGCCCACGCTGTCGACCGTAACGAAGTGACGCTGACCGTCCACGGGCCGGAAGCGTCCCTCTCTCGGCTCGCGGCGGAACTCGGTGAGGCGGCGGAATTCGATGTGGAGGCAGAGCTCAGCGATCCGACGAGATTCGGGGAGAGGATAGATGTCGGTGAATCGATGGACCCGGTTTTTGGTGGATCTTCCCTGACTGTCGATCTCGATTCCGATGCTGCCGTGCGAACGACCCGGTCGCCCGACAGTCGTGCCGACGTTCAGGCGCCACCGGACATCTCGGCAGTCGTCGATCCCGAAGCGGTCGCCGTCGTGGGTGCGACCGACCGAGAGGGGGCGATCGGTCGCATCGTCCTAGAGAACCTCATCGAGACGTTCGACGGCGACGTGGTGCCTGTGACCCCCACTCGGGACGAAGTCTTGGGAATCTCGGCTGCACCTTCGCTCTCACAGGTAGACAGCGATGCCGTCGATCTCGCGGTCGTCGTCCTCCCGGCAGCTGCTGCACTCGATGTCGTCGAGGAGGCGGGTATCGCAGGGATCGATGCAGTAGCGGTTCTCTCTGCCGGGTTCGGCGAGGGTGACGCGGATGGTGTCGAACGTGAACGGGCACTTCGCGAGCTCATCGGCGAGTACGGACTGAAGGTCGTCGGGCCGAACTCGCTCGGCATTCTGAGTACCCGCGCTGGACTCAACGCGAGCTTCGCTCCCAGCTTGCCCGATACCGGTGGCGTCTCCATCCTGAGTCACTCCGGTGCGATGGTGACGGCGATCCTCGACTGGGCCGAAGCCCAGGGTGTCGGCGTCCGAGATGTCGTTTCGCTCGGCAATGGGGCTGGTATCGACGAAGCGACTCTCCTCCGTCATTGGGGTGCCGATCCGAAAACCGACGTCGTCCTCACCTACCTCGAAGACGTCGCCGACGGACGTGCATTCGTCGAGACCGCACGGGAGGTGACGCGGTCGACTCCCGTCGTCGCACTGAAGTCGGGGCGCAGCGACGCCGGCGCGCAGGCAGCAGCCTCGCACACCGGTGCGCTCGTCGGCGACGACTCGGGGTTCGACGCCGCATTCGATTCTGCTGGAGTGGTTCGCGTCCGCTCACAGCAAGAACTGTACGACCTCACGCGCGCGCTCGAACGTCAACCCTTGCCCCCAGGAGATCGCATCGCCGTCGTGACGAATGCTGGAGGCCCAGGTGTGCTCGCCGCGGACGCGGTCGCCGATGCTGGTCTCTCACTAGCCGATCTCTCCCCGGAAACGGAGCACCGACTACGCGAACGACTCCCCGGTACCGCAACCGCGTCGAATCCGGTCGACGTTCTCGGTGACGCCGACGTCGAGCGATTCGCCGAAGCGTTGGATGTGGTTCTCGCCGACCGGGGCGTCGATGCTGCAATCGTCGTCTCGACTCCCCACCCGCTCGTCTCGCAGTCCGAACTCGCAGCCGCGATCGGTGACGCCGGGCGGCGACACGGCACGCCGGTAGTGACGTGTTTTTCGGGTGGGCCACTCGAACAGTCAGTTCGTGACGCGCTCGCCGAAGCGTCGGTTCCGAACTACTCCGACGCTGAGCGAGCATCCCGAACTCTCGCGTCGATGGTCACCTATGCCAAGCGTCGACGGCGGCCAGTCGAGTCGTCGAAACCGATTCGAACCGACCGAGAACGTGTCGAGTCGGAACTGATGCAAGCAGTGACGGATGGCCGTTCGACGCTCGGTGTCGACGCAATGGGTGTCCTCGAAGCGTACGGCATCTCGACGCCGGACGAGGAGTTCGTCCGGTCGAGAGACGAAGCCGTGTCGGTGGCCAACCGCCTCGGTGAGCGCGTCGTGTTGAAAATCGCCAGTCCAGATATCGCACACAAGACCGACGTCGGTGGCGTTCGCGTCGGCGTCCCGACCGAAGAGGTGGGAGCAGCCTACGACGACCTGCTCGAAACCGTTCGAGCGAACGCTCCGGACGCGACGATTCGCGGTGTCCTCGTCCAGTCGATGATTCCGGACGGTCTCGAATGTCTCGCTGGTGTCACCCGGCACCCACGGTTCGGGCCGCTCGTCACGTTCGGTCTCGGCGGCATCTTCGTCGAGCACCTCGAAGCCGTCGTCCACGCACTCGCACCGCTTTCGCACGCTGACGCTCGTGACCTCGTTCGTTCCATCGACGCCGCTTCGATATTCGACGGTGCTCGCGGAAGCGATCCGGTCGATGTGGACGCACTCGCAGACGCACTGGTCAGACTTTCGTGGCTCGCGGTGGAGTTCCCCGCCATCGACGAACTCGAGATCAATCCGCTGATCGCAACTCCGGACGGTGTTATCGCACTCGACCTGCACGCTCATCTCGACGAAAATGCGACGGGAGGTCACATCCGAACTATATCATCCCTCGACTGAGCCGAACGTTTTTAATCAGTCCGACCAAGAAACGATAATGGCAGACGGTGAGAATATCGAGCCGCCCCAAGCGTTCGCCGAGCAGGCAAACGTCGACGTGGATTCTCGTGAGCGATTTGATCAGAAATGGCCCGAGGCGTGGGCTGAGGCTGCGGAACTCCTTTCGTGGGACGATCAGTACGATACTGTCTTCGAAGATGGGCAGCCGATGGCGTGGTTCTCTGGTGGTCAACTCAACGCTTCGTACAACTGTGTGGATCGCCATCTCGATGACCGGAAGAATCAACTTGCCCTGATATGGGAGGGGCGACGAGGTGAGCGTCACATCTACACCTACCTCGACCTTCACCGCGAGGTCAACGAGTTCGCGGCCGCGCTGCGCGATCTCGGCGTCGAAGAAGACGACATCGTCACGCTCTATCTCCCGATGGTGCCGGAGCTTCTCGTGGCGATGTTAGCATGTGTTCGCATCGGTGCTGTCCACAACATCGTCTACGCTGGCTTCTCATCCGATTCGCTAGCGACGCGGATGCAGCGCACGGAATCGAAACTTCTCGTCACCTGCGACGGCTACTACCGACAGAACGACGCCGTGAATCTGAAAAATCAAGCCGACAATGCCCGACTGGAAATCGAGGCCGACCTCCAAACGGTCGTTGTGAACCGACTCGGAAGTGAACCTCATCTTGGGGACGAATCTTACCGCTACGATGACCTGCTAGCCGCGCACACCGGTCAGGAGGTCGAACCGGTGGTTCGCGACGCTGGAGATACCTTGTTCCGCATCTACACTTCGGGGACGACCGGTCAACCGAAAGCGGTCGAGCACACTACCGGTGGCTACCTCGCACAGGTCGCATGGACGACCCGCACCGTCCTGGACGTCACGCCAGCAGACACCCACTGGTGTGCCGCTGATGCCAGTTGGATTACGGGGCACTCGTATGCCGTTTATGGCCCGCTTGCGCTCGGAGCCACTACGTTACTGGTCGAGGGAGCCGTAGACTCACTCGATCAGAGACAGCCGTGGGGGCTGATCGAGCGCAACGCTGTAGACGTCTTCTATACGTCACCAACCGCAATCCGGTCGTTTATGAAGCGCGGTACGGAAGGGCCGAAAACTCATGACCTCTCTAGCGTGCGTCTGCTGGGAGCCGTCGGTGAGCCACTCGAACCGAGTGTCTGGCGATGGTATTACGAGCACGTCGGCCGCGGTGATTGTCCGATCGTCGACACGTGGTGGCAGACCGAGACCGGAGCCATTCTCATCTCGACGGTGCCCGGTGTCGACGAGATGAAACCCGGCACGGTGGGGCCGCCATTACCCGGTATCGAGATCGAAGTCGTCAACGAGTCAGGCGACCGCGTTGACCCGAACGAAGATGGATATCTCACCATCACCCGGCCATGGCCTGCAATGTCCCAGTCGCTACTGACCGACGGAAGGGGTGCTGCGACAACCCCTAGTGACGATTGGCGCTACTATCCCGAGGACAGTGTCCGTGTAGCTGAGGACGGTTATGTGACCGTTCTCGGACGAACAGACGGCGTCATCAATGTCGGTGGGCGGCGCTTCTCAACGCTCGAGTTAGAATCTACCATCGTAGACGTAGAGGGTATCACCGAAGCGGTAGTCGTCGTTGGTAATCATCCAACACAGGGGCGAGCCATCCATGTGTATGCGTGCTGCGGTCGCAACCACGTGAACTATGACGACCTCCGTCGACGCGTCAACGAAGCCGTCGAATCGATCGTCGGCGTCACCACACCACAGGAAGTCGTATTCACGCCTGAACTCCCAAAGACCCATTCGGGCAAGCTAATACGTCGGATCCTGGTGGCGGTATCCAACGACGAAGAGCTAAACGACACGAGTGCACTCAGAAATCCCGAAGTTGTCGGTGAACTGCTGACGACAAACCATTCGGACTAATTTCGTTTTACCGGTGAGCAACGAAATGTTGTGGCCGGTCAGAAAAACGAGACACATATCGACCACTCATTTTCCGCCAATTCCGGTTGATACTACCATAGAATTTATTTCGCTTTCGTACAGACAACCGAAACGATGGCGGACGAAGTAACCGAGGCCGACTACGAGCGACTTCGGCGTGCTACCGAGACCTATCGGGAGGATCTCGTAATCAGACTCGGAGGCGAAGTCGGCGTTCGTCCGTCGGAAATAGCTCGACTGTACCTGAGCGACGTTGAGGAGCACGGTGACCACTATTTTCTGCTAGTTCGTGAGGGAGATGGGAACCGTGAGGCGTATTTACCAGCGGATGTCGAGCACGATCTCCGAAAATATTCGCACGCGAAGGGCGTCGGTGAGGATGAACGACCATTCGACGTGACGGGCCGCCGGTTGCAGATGCTCGTCTCTGAAGTAGGAGAACGCGCTGGTCTCGATCTCTCCTCACGCGACCTCCACCGGTATTTCGCCCGCTCACGCATTCGGGAAGGCGTCCCTCTTCACGTCGTTTGCAAGGTCGGAGGATGGAACCGCCTCGATAACCTCAACGCGCTGTTGACCGATCTGAACCGCGAGACCATCGCTGGGGCATTCGCTGGTGGACAGCCATACAATCACCTCCGGCGGACGGTGGCAGTTGTTACCGACGTGGGGGAGGCGCTAGCGGACGCTGAGACTCGCCAAGCCGTCGAAGAGGCCGTTTGCAAACGGCTCGTGGACTCCGAGGGCTATCATTTCGCTGTGCTCGCGGCAGGCGAAGGAGAGTTCGTCTACCGTGCGAACAACGGTATCTCCCCCGAACGCGCCGAAACACTGGTGAACGAGTCCGTTCAGGAGGTGGTCGAAACCCACGAGGTTCAGGTTCGAACGGAAGACGTCCCTTCTCCTGCAAGGGCGGTCGCGTACATCCCCTTGATACACGGAGACCGTAGCTTTGGTGTCATCGCCATCGGTCTGGAGACTGATCTCAGCGCGCTCGAACATGACGTGCTGGGCGTGCTTGGCAGACAGATCGGTCAAGCGTTGGCCATTGTCGACCACAGGCGACTACTGGTGGCAGACATCGTCACCGAACTGGAGTTCCGTTCCCGCGACGACCGTGATGTGTTCGCGGCGCTATCGGCAAGCCTCGATTGCCGAATTCAGCTTTCGGGAATGGTTCCTGCTGACGACTCTATTGTTTGTTTCGCCACCGTGGAAGGTGCTGATGCGGCCGAAGCGCTATCGATCGCCAATGACCATCCTGTCGTCAAGGACGTTCGCCTCGTCGAGAACCATGGCGGTGGCGGCGTCATGGAAATCGTCCTCTCGACTGCCCCATCCCGTAAAATCGTCAAACGCGGCGGTCGCATACACGAAATCACTGCCGAGAACGGCACGGCAACGCTAATTGCCACAGTCAGTGGTGATGCCGACATCCGGAGAACAGTCGACGCCGTCACCGGTTCGTTCCAGAATGTGCGACTGGCAGCGAAACGGGAAATTGAACGCCCGGTCGAGACGGTGGTAGGGTTCCGTGAACGACTGGACGATCGGCTGACAGACCGTCAGAAGACGGCGCTACAGGCGGCGTATTTCGGCGGGTATTACGAGTGGCCCCGTAGTTCGACTGCGGAAGAGCTGGCTGACACACTCGATATCTCCTCACCGACACTCCACAACCACCTCCGAAAGGCTCAGCAGAAATTGTTGACAGCGTTTTTCGATGGAACCAAGGGGTAAACAGCTAGCCCGATGTGAGCAGTTGGCCGAAAACTTACATGGTCGAACAAGAACGGCTGGAAATGCCGAATTTTCAGGACTCGTCGCGGTTAGAGTCGTGAAACCGAACTCGATTCGACGTTTGGGATAATTAGCTAGCCCGCTTATGTGGATATTGTTGTTTGCCACGTGTGCACATGCCAGAGGAAGTAGAACTCGAAGCACGGCTGGCCGAACAAGAAGAGTTCGAACCACCGGAATCGTTCGACAAGCAAGCGAATGTCTCGAATCCGAGCGTCTACGATTCGTTCGCGGAGAACTGGCCCAACTGCTGGACGGCCGCCGCCGAGATGCTCGATTGGGAACGGCGATGGGAGAACGTGCTGGACGACTCGAACCCGCCGTTTTATGAATGGTTCACCGGTGGAACGCTGAACGCATCAACTAACTGTCTCGACCGTCATCTCGATGATCGTGGCGACGAGGTAGCCATCGAATGGGTGAGTGAACCTACCGACGAAGACAATCGCACGTACACCTTCCTCGATCTTCATCGCGAGGTCAACGAGTTCGCTGGCGCGCTGCGCGATCTCGGCGTCGAAGAAAACGACATCGTCACGCTCTATCTCCCGATGGTGCCGGAATTGCCAATCGCGATGTTGGCATGTGCTCGCATCGGTGCACCTCATTCAGTCGTGTTCGCCGGGTTCTCAGCTGATGCACTCGCCACACGGATGAATTCCGCCGACTCCGAGTATCTGGTCACATGTGACGGCTACTACCGGCGCGGTGAGGTGCTCGAACACAAAGCAAAGGCCGACGACGGCCTTGGTGATGTTGGACACGACATCGAAGACGTCGTGGTTGTGGATCGAATCGACGATTACGATCACCCAATGGACGTGAACCACCACGACTACGATGACCTCGTGGCCGAACAAGAAGGAACCGTGGTCGACCCGGTCGAGCGAGACGCCGAGGACATGCTCTTTTTGATGTACACCTCCGGTACGACCGGCCAACCGAAAGGGGTCAAACACACGACCGGAGGCTACCTCTCCTACGTGACGTGGACCTCGCAGGCGGTGCTCGACATCGAACCCGACGACACCTACTGGTGTGCCGCCGACATCGGTTGGATCACGGGTCACTCCTACATCGTCTATGGGCCCCTCGCACTCGGAACGACGACGACGATGTACGAAGGGACACCCGATCATCCCGACAAGGGTCGCCTGTGGGAGATCGTCGAGGACTACGACGTGAGCCAGCTCTACACTGCGCCGACGGCGATTCGTGCGTTCATGAAGTGGGGTTCGGACTATCCCAACCAGCACGACCTCTCGAGCCTCCGTTTGCTCGGATCGGTCGGTGAGCCAATCAACCCGCGAGCATGGAAGTGGTACTACAAGCACATCGGCAACGAGGCGTGTCCAGTCGTCGATACGTGGTGGCAGACAGAGACGGGCGGCATCATGGTTACGACGCTCCCCGGAGTAGACAAGATGAAACCTGGCTCTGCTGGTCTCCCCCTCCCCGGATTAGATGTGCAGGTCGTCGATGCTGGCGGGGAAGCGGTCGATGCCGGACGTGCTGGATATCTCACTGTGCAGAAGCCGTGGCCGGGGATGCTTCGGACGCTCTACAGGAACGACGAACGGTATATCGAGGAGTACTGGGCCGAGTACTCCGATACCGACTCCGACGATCCCGAGGATTGGGTATACTTCCCGGAAGATGGAGCGAAGAGAGACGATGATGGCTATATTACGATATTGGGGCGCGTAGACGACGTACTCAACGTCTCCGGCCATCGCCTCGGGACGATGGAGATCGAAAGCGCCATTGTCGGCGTGAACGGCGTCGCAGAAGCTGCCGTCGTCGGCGGTAATCACGAAATCAAGGGCGAGGCGGTGTACGCCTACGTCATCACCGAGGACGAGTACGAAGAAAACGAGGAACTCCGTGAGCGTATCGTCGCAGGCGTCGAGGAGACGATCGGTTCCATCGCCCGGCCCGAGCAGGTGATTTTCACGCCCGAGCTTCCGAAGACCCGGTCTGGTAAGATAATGCGTCGACTTCTGGAGGACATCGCTAACGGAGACGAGTTAGGTAACACCAGCACACTGCGGAACCCCGACGTTGTCAGAGGGATTCAGCAGACTGTGCAGGCCGATTGAGAGTGAATCGTATTCGAACACAAACCACACGCTGCAGATACGATACTATGGAAGACAATACCACACAAGATTCGACCGTCGAAACGGACGGAGGAACCGTCACACAAGCCAGACAGTCCCACCGAAACACGGACTATCTCAACCAGGAAGTGAATCTACTCCAACCTAGTACACCGTTCATGCGTGACCATCTACGGGTAATATGGATCGGCTTCATCGCCTGGGCACTCACTGTCTTCGGCCCGGTAACGTTGACAGCAATCGCACCGGAGATGATGACGACGCAACTGCCCATCATCGGCTTTCCGCTGCACTATTTCCTAGTCGCCATCGGCGCACCAGGTGGCGCACTGCTACTCGCGTTCTGGTACGCTCGGAAGCGTGACCGGCTCGACCAGAAGTACGGAATCGAACACGGCACTCCCGAGAAACGGAGTAGTGGTGAGGGTGTCGCAGCCGACGGAGGGAACGTCGAATGATCGATGTTTTCCTCCAGACTGGGCTGCTACCGGAAGGACTCAATATCTCGTTCAAGATCGTGCCGGCCATCCTGGTTACGGCAATGCTCGCGCTGTTTCTCGCCATCGGATACGTTTTCAAGGTGGCCGACACCGAGAGTATGTGGGTCGCCGGGCGATCCATCGGGAACATCGAGAACGGGATGGCCATCGGTGCCAACTGGATGTCGGCCGCATCATACCTCGGGATGGCAGCACTCATCGCCCTCTCGGGGTTCTACGGGTTAGCGTTCGTCGTCGGCTGGTCGACCGGCTACTTCATCCTGCTTATTTTCTTAGCCGCACAGATGCGCCGGTTCGGGAAGTACACAGCACCAGACTTCGTTGGAGACCGCTTCAACTCTGATGCCGCTCGTGCCATCGCGGCCACCACGACGTTCCTTATCGGGTTCGTTTATGCCATCGGACAGGCCCGTGGAATGGGGCTGGTCGGTCTGTACATCTTCGGTGACATCGGTATCCCCGGCATGAGTGGCTACCAGTCGATGGTTATCCTGATGATGGCGATCACCGTCGGCTACCTGACGCTGTCGGGGATGCTGGGTGCCACGAAGAACATGGCAATCCAGTACACCATCCTCATCGTTGCGTTCCTGGCCGGACTCTACGCTGTCGGCTTCTCACAGGGGTATTCGACGGCACTGCCACATATCGAATACGGCGCGCTGTTCAGCCAACTCAGCAGTGAATTCAGCGAACCCTTCGTCAGTGGGAGCTACTACCTCTGGATCGCGACGGCATTCACGTTAGTGGTCGGGACCTGTGGCCTACCCCACGTCCTTGTTCGGTTCTATACCGTCGAAAACGAGCGCACTGCTCGCTGGTCGACGGTTTGGGGCCTGTTTTTCATCTGCCTGTTGTACCTCTCGGCCCCGGCGTTCGCGGCGTTTGGAACCGACCTCTACGCCAAGAGTATCGGCGCTGTGTACGGTAATCCCGGCATGAGTAGTGCTGCCGCCGACGTCATCGTCGTGCTGGCGACGCAACTGGCTGGATTACCCCAGTGGTTCGTCGGATTGGTGGCCGCGGGCGGAATCTCTGCCGCGATCGCGACAGTCGCCGGACTGTTCATCGCCGGCTCGTCCGCGATCTCTCACGACATCTACGCGAACATCATCAACCCAGAGGCGACCCAACGCCAACAGGTGCTCGTAGGACGCCTGAGTATCGTCGCGCTGGGCGTCATCACGACGCTGGCTGCGCTGAATCCTGCTGCACCCATCGCTGCGCTGGTGTCCTACGCGTTCTCACTGGCGGGCACGGTTCTGTTCCCGATGTTCTTCCTCGGGCTCTGGTGGGAGAACACCAATCGGCAGGGTGCCTTGGCCGGTATGACGACCGGCCTGATCATCTGGTTCATCCCGATGATTAACGAGGTTCTCCCGAGCTATGGCATCTTCGCCGGAATGGCTGGTGCCGACGGTGTCATCTCACCGTTCCTCGCGCAGTGGCTGCCAGCCCTTGCCTCGTCGCTGGTTGGCGTCCCGATCGTGTTCACGATCACCATCGGCGTTTCGCTGATAACTGACGAACCGGACATGCATACCAAACGATTGGTTCGGCAGTGCCACAGCCCCGAACCGATGTCGAAGATGCAGTCCGCAGAAGAGGTCGCAGCGACCGACGGCGGCACAACCTCTGCAGACGACTAATGATGGACGAACACGTTCTACCCACGACCCACGGCAGTTACGTTGCGGACGTAGCGGTGGAGCCGTCCTCCACCAATTATCCTCGACGAAAACGGAGGTTGCAAATCCATGATCACCCACGAGGAGGCGAACAGTGAGTCTCGTTGAAAATCTCGACGAACACATCCGCGAGAACCGTTCGGGTATGTTCGTCGATCTCGTGTTTGCTCTGGCATGGGTGTCCATCGTCTCGATCATTTTCGGCACGCTGGGCAGTCCGCAGTGGGCCTACTATCTGGCGATGTTCGGAGGTGTTGTTGCTTACTACGGCTTCTTTGGTTCGCTTGAGGTGGTGAAACAGAACCACGAATGAATATCCCTTCGTGGACGAATGGGAGCCAAACAGAACAATAGACACCCTTTCGTCCGACAGTGATTTCCTATTTCCATTCAATTTATATAAAATACATTTAATTATTGCAGATTTAGCTAACATGTTGGAAGCAACGTATTGGTTCGAGCATCGAGTACTGTACATTTGTTACATGAGAATCAACAACAAGTTCTGGAATTGCCAAAGCGTTATCAGAAAGCAGTTGCCACGATTGAACCCTTCCAGTACCGGAATTACGTTCTCCAAGGTGCAGAAGGAAAATTCTCCGACCTTTACAAGTACGTTGAGCAGGCTGACGTTTGAAAGCACGTTGGTGACAGCAAGCTATCCGAATCTAATTGATATTTTAGACAGAGATAGTTCGACCAACAAGACGACGGCAGCGCCCTGGGTCACGCTCGGGTTGCAACGTGGACAGTACGGGACAAACGACGTTGTGCGAGATAATCTCCGCTAATGAACCAAATATGACACATGATAACACAAGACGGGATTTCCTCCGAAATTTCGGAGCCATCGGCACGTTGTCACTCAGCCTCGCGCTGGCGGGGTGTTCGAGTGACAGCAGCGGTAAGACCACGTCGACGACACTGAGCAGTTCGACTCACAAGGTCGTGACGAACGACAACAATGTTTTCAAACCGGCGACAGTTACCATTGCAAAGGGCGAAACGGTCGTCTGGAAGAACGTCGGGAGAGCCGGGCACTCGGTCACCGCCTACGAAGACAAAATTCCGGAGAAGGCGGAGTATTTCGCTTCGGGAGGGTTCGACTCCGAGCAAACTGCTCGTGATTCGTATGCAGCCGGTGAGCCCGATAGCGGAGATCTCGCAGCTGGTGAAACTTACGAACACACCTTCGAGGTGTCCGGCACGTACGAATATTTCTGCATTCCACACGAGATGTTCGGCGATAAAGGAACGGTCAAAGTAACTGAATGACGGCAGCAACATGATGATTATAGAGAAAGAGACCTCCACGAAATCGACGACCTCTCGACGAAAGTTCGTCGGAATGGTCGGTGCAACCATATCCAGCGCCATTCTAGCCGGGTGTTCGTCCGGCCCGAGTTCAGGCAGACAGACAACGACGACGCGGACGAGAACGTCGATACAGAAGACGACCACACCGCCGTATCACGAACAGCCGCGCCACGACGTCCTGATGCCGGAAGACGAGTTACCGACATCACCTCAGCACGACGTCGATCTGATGGAACTCATGGTCGTCATCGAACGCGAAAACGAGTCGGTGGCTATCGTCGATATGGTAAATCACGAGCGAATCGCCAGAATCGACGATGTCGGGCGGGCGATCCACTTTGCTGACTTTCCGGGTTCGCTCGCCAAGGGAGGTCGAGAGGGTGCCTACGCGTACACGGTGTCCCGAGAGGGATGGATGTACAAGCTCGATCTCTACGGGTTCAATCGCGTTTCCAGGGTTCGAGCGGGGGTGAGCGCCCGGGGACTTGCGATTTCCAACGACGACCGATACGTGGCAAGTGGCTTCTACAACCCAAAGCAGTTGTTCATCGCCAATACGAAAGACATGTCTCCAGAAACGGTGATGGCGACGTCCGGCAAGAATGCAAACGGAAAGTCGACACCGAGTCAGGTTCATACCCTTTACGACGTCGAGAACGAGGGACTGTTTCTGTATGCATTGCACGAGGCCGGACGCATACAGATGGTCGACTACACCAAGAAGGACTTCCCTGTCGTCGCGGACTTCTACGTAGCGGATGGCCTCCACGATGGCTTCTTCGGCCCGAACGGCCGGTATTTCTTCGTCGCCTCGCAAGACGACAACGTACTGGGAGTCATCGATACGAAAAAGCGGGAGCTGGCAACGACCATCGATTCTTCGAAAGTTCCACACCCTGGTCCCGGTGCAGTCGACGCCGAACGGATGCGCGCGTACACGACGCACATGGGAGCACCAAAGGTTACGGTTTGGGATCTCGTGAATTTCGAGGTCATCAAATCGATCGATGTTCCCGGTAGTGGTCTATTTATCCGCAATCATCCCCGAAGCGATTACGTCTGGGCAGACGTCCTATTCGACTCTGACGGAAAGAACTCGCTCGTGTACGCAATCGACCCTGAAACCCTCGAAGTCGCTTTCAAAGTCGACTGCAGTCAGTGGGGAACGGGTCGGTCATTACATCCTATCTTCACCAGCGACGGATCTCAGGTGTATCTCAGCCTCTGGGATGCCGGTAAATTGGTCGTGTTGAACTCCAGCACCGGTGATCACGTCACTACTATCGACGGCTTTAGCACACCGACCGGTAAATTCCCTGCTCGCCGTGCTAAGGGTCACTGAAAACGGAGACATCGGTTTCCCAGTATCGAGCGTTGGAATGCTCTCGTGAGGACGGGCTCGGTGTGCGAGGTCGAAATCAGTATGCAAGAAAGATATAGCGAGATACAGTGTATAGTTCAGAGTTTTCTTCGTTCTCGCGGGGATGCTATGCGATCTCTTCAGAGGTCGTATCCCCATTCACGGAGGATTTCTGCTGCGTCTCCCAGATTCTGCATTCCAGCCAGATAGATCGCTTCACGAGCATCGAGCCGATATACGTCCTCGCCAACGAGCGTCTCCAGATCTCGTTCTGCGTCCTTCGCACGGTCGTTCGTGCTGTCCTGGACGAATAGCTGATGGACATTCTCTCGTTCGTCTTTGACGGTATCACGACGAAGCGTGAGTGGCAGATCTGCCCGATTGATCCGATCGGTATTACTGCTCGATGAGACTGTCTCGTCAGACTGTTCCGTCTGTGTTTCGGACTGCGACTGGGAATCCGTTTCTGTCGAATCTCCTTCTCTAGTCGCCGTCGGCTCGTCTTCTTCGGATTCATGTTCTTCCGATGAATCGTCTGCGAAGGGATCGGATGCGCCAGATTTCATGCTGTGACCTCCGGTTGGTCGAACTGTTTGGCAATGTACGTCGCGAGTTGGTCGAACTTCCTCAGCGTCTCTTCTTCGTACTCCCGAAGATCGCGGTATTCGTCGTTTTCAGCGAGTTCGAAGATGCTGACTTGGCTATCCCAGGAATCGCCGAGCATCGACCCACGTTCTCGGATGGAGACCGGCGCGATAGGAAGGTCTTGTTTGCCTAACTTCTCGCGGTACTCACGTTGCACGTTCGTGTTCCCCACCTTGTTCGGGACGACGCCGAGGACGCCGACTTCGATATCGCCGAGCGTGTTTTCGATGTTCGTGACCACGTCCCGCAGTCCGTCGACACTCTGTGAACCTTTCGCCGAGAGTTCGGCGGGAATAAGGAGGTTCGACGTGGCGTAGATCGAGTTGTAGATGTGCTGGCCGACCGTTGCAGGCGGGTCGATGATCAGGACATCGTAGTTCGATGGGACATCCGCCTCGGCCAGCACGCGTCGAAGTTGTTTCTCTTTCGGCCATCGGTAGTTCGCGTCGTGCATGTCTTCTTCCATCTGGGCGGCCCTGGTCAGGTTGCGTTCAAGCGATTCGAGCATATTATGACCAGGGACGAGGTTGATGTTCTCTTCGGCCTCGACGATGAGATCCGAAAAGTCGCCTTTCGGTCGTTCGACCATATGCCGAACGAGGTTATCGACTTCCGGATCTTCGCGGTGATCTTCGGCACCAAAGTGGTGTGTCAGTCCACCGTTCTGCGGATCCATGTCGATCGCGAGGACGCGTTGGCCCTGTCGTGCGTGAGCGGCGGCCAGGTTCACCGAGAGCGTCGTTTTTCCGACACCTCCGGCCTCCGACCAGACGGTGTATGAAATCATGTATCGGTCACATGGCAGTCGAGGTATAAAAAGACTCGTCAGACGAACTGGCCAGTAAGTCTATCCAGTCATACTGGGCAGTGTGATTGAATAGTATTGCTAGACAGAAAGAACGTGGTTGCTGATCGCCGAGATCGAGGGGAGATCACAGATAGTGAGGATAGAATCCGGTGAGAAAGATGCCAATCTGTGTTCCGCTATTCGCTTTCAATGGAGTATGAGAGTATCTGAATGATGAATTCTGGTAGCCATTCAGAGCAGGCATACTGACTAGTAATACCGTTCAGTACGCTCAAAATGTACCATCCAGAGGATCATACTGTGTGAGAATACTTCGTAGTCATACCAGATAGTGTTGCTTCATCACCCCTCATCCAGTGTTACTGAATTAAAGTACTGTTCAGTATTATCCCTCAGCAATACCAATCATTGATACTGTTCAGTATTCCCGTCGAATGTAGACAAATCGTCCTTCGATCAGTATGGCACCCAGTTATCCTCGACTTCGGGGAAGAATCGCCCGTGAAAGTCGAACGGAATCGGATGTGGAAGGGAAGCTCGTGCAAGTTCCGTAAATGACGAACCATCGAGGACGACTAACCAGGAGCGTTCAGCATCGACATCGAGTGCGACAGTGAGGACGACACCGTCGTCTTCGGTTGCTCCTTCTGGTCGTGGGACGAAAATCGGCTCGCTGAAGTGGTTCTCCCTGTCGGAGAACTCCGAAACAGTGCCCGTCTCGGTATCGATCTTGAGGATTGCGCGTGGCCATTCCGTTACCGGTTGGTCGGTGCCTTGCGCGTAGACGTATCGATGTTCGTGACACCACCGTGCTGGCGAGACGGTCGGTAATGCTGTCCCCCCCTCGTACAACATCTCACGGGAAATCGTCGCGCTGTCTGTTTCGTCGAGATGGATTTGGAACCGTTCCAACCGGCCGCCGAAAACGCCGAGATCACCCGATCGGAGTTCGTCGAGATAGAGGGCGTCGAGTGAAACCGTATCCGGCACCGTTTCGAGATCGATGACGAGTTCCGTGTCGGTTTCGTGAGTGGATTCGACCTCGTACGCATTGACGTGGTGAAAACCGAAGAACGCGTCCGTTTTGGGTTCGGCGATGATATGTCCTTTCTCTCGATCGATGACGAGAAATCGCGTTCCTCGTTCGGGTTTCCACTCGAAGTTCTCGATGAACGGGTCTTGATTTCCTGGGCGGAGAAAGTCGATCGGATCGACGACGAAGGGAAACTCCGTGAGAACGACGTAGTGAGGGGTCAAAGCAAAGCTGTGCATGTACGCTGGCTCATCGACAGCGGCTGAACAGATATGGTCTCGGTCGGTCGGACTCGCCATCGCGTAAACGTGGTACGAACTCGTTCTCCCGAACTCGGTCTCGAAGTTGACCATCGAACCAGTGTCGATATCCCGATTCATGTGCGCGCAGGCGAGTCGACCGTTGGGTTCGGGGCCGTCGTACTGGAGATCGCCGAGTGTTTGGAGTGTGGTTGGATCGAACTCGACCCAGCGTGGAGTTTCAGTGAGGGCTAGATAGTGTCTCCCGACCCGCTCGGTGATGACGTTCGTATTGTCGTAGGGTTTCTCGAAGAGAAACGATTTCAGGCGCTCGAAAAAGGACGTCTTGCCGGTTGCAAACCCACCCTCGAACGTGCCATCCAGCGCAGCAGCGTACGCGTCGGTTCGAAGAAATCGATTCTGGTAGGTGATTCCGTCGTTGAACGTGAACCGATGGAGCATCGCAAATCCATCGAACCAGTGGTCGACCGTCGTCTCTCCGAGTTCGAATGCCCCTGGGCCATTACGAACGAGTGTTCCAGAAATCCACTCCGGAAGCGTGCCGTCGACCGAGAGTGCTGACTGTGTCTCGTTCGTGAGCGAGTGAAACCCAGGTGGGTACTGCGTTGCCATACGACGTTCGACCCATTCGACAGTGGCGATTGTCGAGAACATTTCGGCCATCGCGCTATTTCTGGATAAACTGCCGGGTGGCACTGATCTTCAGGCAGATCGACTTGCTAGCGGATATAAGTCGAGTTAGACTTCAGTGGTAGTGATATTGCTCGGTGATTCGTTTCCAGTGTTGTTGCATCCTCCATCCTTCCGGTGTTGGGCCCTTTCCGTGTTAGAGACACCCCTCGTCCAGAGTGTAACGAGATGTTGTGTGAGGTGAGTTGGCGGGACCCAGATTCGAGAAAGAGTTTGTAGAGACACACCCCTCGTCCAGAGTGTAACGAAAAAGGTCTGTTTTGTTGTCGGAGCGTGACTGTAGGCCGTATTCGATATTCAATCCGGTAAAATAGCATTAGATGGTCTGTAGAACTCGAATTCGATAGTTCAGCCAAAATGGATGGATACGATTTAAACGATAGATAACCAACTGATGACGTTGGGGTAACCATCAACTATGCTTTCGGTAAGTTTAAATACTATAACGGCAAAAAGTTCCCCAAGTACTATTCGTCCTAAGTTGAGACGAATACGGCTATTCGTCTCTGGTTGCATTCGAATCGGTCAAATACGTCGAAAACGACCTGAATATTCTCTCATCTACCGAGACATCAAACGATGTCTCAGTAGCGGTAACCATCGTAAATTCGGGAATCGATCTGAAAGAAACGACCCTTCATCTCGACCGCAACACGCCCTCGACGATACACTCTGGACAAGGGGTGTGTGAGTCAACGGTTTCTGAAGACACCTTCCAACGATAGGTGCTAACCATCAACTCTCTCACCAGTATTTATTTCACTAATTCTATAATTGCACTATAAGTATTGCATATCTCTTCGTTCCATTTCCCGACTTCCGCCTCTCGGTGTGGCTTTCGTCGTTTTGATCAGCGACTCTGATTCGTTCGAGTTACACTCAGGACGAGGGGTGCCGTTAGAAACCTGTAGCGAAACGTGGAATCCTCGGTTTACACTCTTGATGGGGGGTGTCCTCTCTGACGTCGTGGAATACAGTGTTACGCATGGATTCGGCCATACACTCTGGGTGTGGTCTTGATGATGATACCATGATAAACGACTTACAGCGTGTCTCCCCGCAATTTACGGTCGAATTACACTCTGGTTCGAGAGGGGGTAACTATTTGTGCTAGGCCAACACTGCTTGTCTTATGCCCGATGACCCGGCTCGGATCACCGATTTCGGTGACTCCTTCGAAGATCCTGCCAAAGATCCACTCTTCAGCGTGGATGAGGAGGATTCCGTTGCGCAGATCTTCGAGCGCAAGGAGTTACTGAAAGTAGGTCACGTTCCCGAGAGCACGCGAATCGTCGGTCGTGATACGGAGATCGAATCCGTCGCTGCCGAGATCCGTCCCATCGTCCAGTCCGAACCGCCGAACAACGTCATGATCTACGGCAAGACGGGAACTGGAAAGTCACTCGTGACACGGCACGTCACCGAGCGCGCGCGACAGGCAGCAGCTGCTCGGGATGTGGCAGTTGGAACCGTGTACGTCGATTGTGCACAACACGATACCCATACCCGTGTCGCTCGGACGATCACACGCTCGCTGAACGACGAGGTTATGACCGATCTGTCGATTCCTCGCACTGGAATCGGAAGTGGGGAGTACTACGACTATCTTTGGGAGATTCTCGACAAATGCTACGATGCCGTGCTCATCATCCTCGACGAGGTCGACCGTCTCGAAACGGACGACGTGCTCATGCAACTCTCACGTGCACGGGAGTCCGGGAAGGTCGATTCCCATCTCGGTATCGTCGCGATCAGTAACAAGATCGAGTATCGAAACCGGCTCAACGAGCGTGTGAAAAGCAGCCTTCGTGAAGAGGAGTTCGTCTTTCAGCCATACGACGCGAATCAGCTCCGGGAAATCATGGGGCACCGACGTGACGCTTTCAAGGAGGATGTGCTGACTGACGACGTTATCCCACTTACCGCGGCATTCGCAGCGCAAGAACACGGTGACGCGCGCAAAGCGATCGAGATCCTTCGTCATGCTGGTGAACTCGCGGAACGACAGGGCGACGGCAAGATCACCGAAGAGCACGTCCGGAACGCGCAGGAATGGGCGGAGGTCGACCGTTTCGAGGAGCTACTTCGCGGCTCAACGACGCAGGTGAAGTTCATCCTCTATGCGCTTGCGCTTCTGACCAAGGAAAACCGTGAGGACGAGTTCTCGACGAGCCGGATCTACGAACAGTACACGAAGACCTGTAAACAGCTCAATGCGAACGTTCTCAGCGAACACCGGGTCTACGAACTACTCAAAGAGCAGGCGTTTCTCGGCGTCGTCGAATCGACGCGAACCGGCGGTGGGCGTGGGCAAGGGAGCTATCTCGAACATCGACTGGTTCAGGACACGGGTGTCGTCCTCAAATCTGTACTTCGAGACAGTCGGTTCGACGAGATAGATTGATCAGGCGCACAGTGAAGAGATGATGGTTACTACTGCTCGCCAGTAAGAAACCAGGGTTTCACATCCTACGCTGCTGTTCATAATCACTGTCGGATAACTCTGTCCAGTAATACCGAATAAAATCACTGCCTGTTACAACTGTCTATATTTACTGCTTGGTAGAACCGAATAACACCTCTGTTTGGTATGGTCATTTAACAGTACTGTCCAGCACAATCACTCACCGTTTTTTTATAGCAGATTCAGTCTTCATCACTTTCCAGCAACTCGTTCACTGCAGTCTTTCTATGTTTCTGCAGATGATTCTCGGTCGCCGATTTCACGTGACACGACTGCTTGATGGCATTGTTCAATTTTACTATCGAGGATCGTTCCGCAGAGCTATTGCTCGATATTATTTTTTAGAATTACTGTCCGATAATTTTCTCAGTGGTTCTATCCAGCATCTCTGTTAGGTATGCCAGGCCAGTATTGCTGGCATGCCTGTTCAATATTGTTGGTTAGAATTACTCGTTAGTATTATTGGACAGTGTGACTGGGCAGTGTGTTTGCTCAGAAATACTGCCCAGGGGTGCTGTTTGGAAGGTCAGTTCAGTACGAGTAGAAAACCAGTAGTAGAAGGTTTGGCGGACTCGTTGGATCATCGTTTCGCAGATCAGGTTGATTGGACACCGATTCATCGATCGGATACTACGGTTCGACATCACTCGTGGTTGGTTATCAACTATTAATTTTTATTGACTAATATAAATTGACCGATTCGGAATTTTTCCTCTACGCCACTCTGGTCTCCCCTATCGGCATTCTAATCGGTTTCTTTCACTAGTATTTTATTAACAAAACCCATATGTTTATAATGCTGATATGATTTTCTCGTGTATATATGAACGAACGATGGACGCTTTTGGCATACGACCAACCCGATATCTTCGAGTACTATTTCTCGGAGTACGATGGTGGAATGCTGGTCAACCCGTCCGTGGAGACGGTCGAGAAACTAACTCGTGCTGTGGAGGAGTTCGAAGACTCCTGTCCGCCAACGCAGATACTGGCATCCGAATCGACGCTCAAATCGATACGCAACGATTTCTTCCTGGCCAGTTTGGTGGCCGATCTCGTGGCAGCAGGCTCCCTCGAAATCCGTGCTGCTGACTCGATCCCGAACGATTCACTCCTGGTCACCGATGATGAACTCGTCGCTCTCGTATTCGGTGGCTCAGGGGTCGGCGGGCTCGTCACTGACGAAAGCGACTTCGTGTCCACTGCCTCCGAATTCTATAGCACCCAATGGGAAGCAGCGTCAGAATTCCCGCTACGTACCCCACCTCGCTCGGCTGTTCAGGATTCGTTACAAGAAAAGTTCGGGAACGAAGTTTCCGATGATTTCAACGGCATCCTGGCATCGATCGAATCCGCTCGCGGCGCGAGAACCGAACTCGACGCGTCGATCATCAGTCTTCTCGTCGCTGCGAAAAACGAACTTCAACTCTACGAGTTGCGGCGCTGGGGCGAAGACGTTGGAATCGCGAGTCCAGCCTCCATCTCTCGGATGAAGACCGAGTTGGAATCGGCGGGTCTCGTCGGAACCGAAAAAGTTCCAGTTCAGGTGGGCCGTCCAAGACAACGTTTGAAATTCAATAACGAGGAACTAAAAACAGCCGATACCACCGAGTTGGCAGAAGTTGCACTAAATCCACTCGACTAATCCCCCTCGTTTTCCAGCGACCCCTTACGTCGAATCGGTTGATGGGTTTCATTCTCTGTTGTGATATCAACAATTACGATGGAATCTCATTCATAGAACGTCAAGCAGATTAAGCTAACGATTAAATCTGTGGTTTACATTCATGTGAATGTTATGAGCAACCATACCAAGGTCGTTCATGCTCCAACCACCACCTCTATTTGCCCAACAGTCACCACACCTCATCACGGCTTCTCCTCCATTACCCTGCTCTCCCCCAATTATAGTATTCGTAGCATCATCTCCTCTCCGATCGAAACTCGAAACACGCTCTCTCGTTCAGCCGTTTCACAGCGGGGGTATGCGAGATGAGTTTGATAGTCGTTGCAGATATCGCTCATCCCGACCTTGCACTGATACCGACGATCAGGACAGTCACCGATTACTCGATTCAGGTCGTCCCACATTCGGCGACCGACCCCGAGACCGGGATGTTCTTCTTCCTCGTCAAAAACGAGGAGGGTGTGTTCGAGTCGTTCGAGCAAGCACTCGATGACGACCATACGGTCGAGAAATCACTTCTCGTCTCCAACTCCGGGATAACTCGCCTGTATCGACTGTGTCATACTGACGAGACGAAGTTGATCTCACCGAAGACGATAGAAGTGGGTGGGCTGATGATCGAAGCGGAGAGCAACCGGCGAAACTGGGCCGTCAAGCTTCAACTTCCCGACCGTGACGCGCTCGCCACGCTCGTTGATTTCTGTGAGAACGAATGTATCTCGTTCGAGCTGGCCAGGATGTATCGACAGGACGAACTGATGGTCGGCCAGCCGATGAAGCTGACGAAGGCCCAACGAACCGCGTTGGTAGCGGCATACGAACAAGGCTATTTCAAGGAGCCCCGTGACACGTCCCTCGAAAACCTCGCAGACCAACTCGAAATCTCACCGACCGCCGTGGGTGGCCGCCTTCGCCGTGGAATGGACGAACTGATTCGGGCGATCCTTATCGAAGAGTGAATCGAAATTGGAAAAATACCAATCGGGTCGAAAACGCACCGAAAGTCATCAGAAACGGGTGGCCAGTGTCGCGAGCACTCCGTGATACGAACGGTCTGCCTCCTTTGAACGGTCTGTTTCACGTCGCGCTGATGTGGTCGTCTTTCGGTTCGTACAGTTCACCTTTCATCCGAAGCGTTCGGATCTCTGAGAGGGTCTCGTCGATCGTAGCGCCCTGCAAACTCTTCGCAGCGGCGATGACGCCGATCGGGACACCGTCTTCGAAACGGTGCTCCAACGTCTCGATGACCGCCTTGACATCTCCCTCGGTCGGAACGTCCTCTTCTTCGAAATCGGCGTGCACCCACTCGATATCGTGACCGGTCAGCTTGGTGTGTCGCCGGTAGAACGCTATCGCGTCGTTCGGCTGATCGACTTCTTTCTGCACGCGACAGTCGGGGCACGAGACGACGAAGCTTGACTGGTTTTGCTGGCTCATTGTGTTTGGATCTGGTGGAATCGAGGTTCGAAGGGCCCTGAGTATTTCTGAACCGTCGGTCAACGATCGTTCAGGCGTTGTACGCCTCCTGTGCCAGTCGATGAAGTTTGTGAACCGTGTGCTCGTTCGGCCCGAGTTGTGCCTGTGCGAGTGCGCCCATCTTCAGGCCCTCATACTGCCGTTCGACCAACTCGATGTCCTCTTCCTGCAGTTGGCGACTCGTCTCGATGAACCGCTCTTCTTCGTCACTCAGGTCGGGGTCCTTGAAGAAGTAGTCGGCGACGAGGCTGAACCGTTGTTCGTCGATCGGGTCGATGATGTAGGTTCCGTACCCGTCTGCGGTTCCGTACATGTTCACCGTGAAGTTCGGCCACATGTAGTAGAACCGGGCTTCGTGCTCGTCGTGGAGCGACATGTCCGATTCGATGTCCTCCTCGTGGGTGTAGTGGAGAACCCAGTGGTAGTCGTTGACTTCGAGTTCAGACCTGTCGAGCGAGATGCCCGTGATCCAATCCTGGTGGTTGGCCTCGCAGTGATCACACTCCGAGTAGTTGCCACCGAAGACCTTCCAATTGCATTCGACCTCGGAGACGATGCGACGGGCGTGTTCGTACTCACCGAGTGGAAGTGATTCGAGTTCCGTCTTCATCTTGCCAGCCTGCTCGTCGAGCGAAATCGGGTCGTCGTCGAAGTTGATGAACACCAATGGCCCGATGGTGTCCGTTCGGACTTCCATGAGTGCGTTCTCTTCCGCGTCGAACTCCTGGACATCGTGGTCTTCGAGGTCTGGGTTCAAACTCGCTTCCTCGAAGCTGTTCGGGGTGTTCGAAAGCGTTCCGTCGAGGTCGTACGTCCAGAGGTGGTACGGACACTGGATGCGGCGTGCGTTGCCGGGGTCAGTCATGGGAGTGTCGTCGACCATCTTCGAGCCCCGATGTGCGCAGACATTGAAGAATGCCCGGACGGAATCGTCGTGGTCGCGGACGACGATGACCTGTTTATCACCCACGGTGTGCGTGAAGAAATCGCCCGGCTGTTCGATGCTGTTCGCGTGACCTGCGTAGACCCAGTACCGCGAGAACACCTTCTCTTTCTCCATCTCCCACACCTCCGGGTCGGTGAAGTACTTCGCTGGCAGTGCGTTGCTTTTGTCCGTGATGTCGGGACTCACCGGCTCCGTTTGGGCTCGACCGTCGTTCCACCGCGTCATGTGCGAACAGTCCTCATTCCCCTCGATAAATGTTGGTCGCAGATAGGACACCCTTATAAGTCAATTCCCGTAGCCGGTGTCGGTTTGCAGCGTTTTCCTCTAGCTCCACTATCGATGAGAGGGGCGTTAGCACTACCCAAACCATCATTACAGCCCCGCCGAAACCGTGGTGCATGGGCGACGAGCGGTACGACGTCATCGTTCTCGGTGTCGGTGGAATGGGCAGTGCAACGACGTACCACCTCGCACGGAGAGGGATGGACGTTCTCGGTCTCGAACGATTCGATGTTCCACATACGATGGGATCGTCGCACGGAATCACGCGAATCATCAGACGGGCGTACTACGAGCATCCGTCGTACATCCCGCTGATCGAACGAGCGTACGACCTCTGGGACGAACTGGAGACACGCACGGGCCGGGACCTCCTCCACAGAACCGGGTCGATAGATGCGGGCCCACCGGACTGTGACGTCTTCGCAGAGTCGCGACGTTCCTGTGAAGAACACGACATTCCACACGAGGTGCTCACGAGTGCGGAGGTGACGGACCGATTCCCCGGCTACCAGTTACCCGAGGAATACATGGCCGTCTACCAGTCCGATGGCGGATTTCTCGTTCCCGAACAGTCGATCATCGCTCACGTGGAAGCCGCCCAGAACGACGGCGCGACGATCCACGCCAGAGAACGAGTGATAGACTGGGAGGAGACCGCTGATGGTGGTGTCCGGGTCGCCACCGACCGCGACGAGTACGAAGCCGATAGCATGGTCATCGCCGCGGGTGCGTGGGCCGCCAAATTCGTCGACGCACTCGATGAATTGGCGGTTCCTGAGCGACAGGCCCTCGGCTGGTTCCAACCGACGACCCCGGAACAGTTCACGCCCGAGAACTTCCCCGTCTGGAACCTGCAGGTTCCCGAGGGGCGTTTCTACGGCTTCCCGAAGTACGACGTTCCGGGATTCAAACTCGGGAAGTACCACCACCGCGACGAGCAGGTCGACCCCGACGACTGGAACCGTGACCTCGAACGCGAAGACGAAGACGTATTGCGGGAGTGCGTCGAGAACTATTTCCCAGAGGCTGCCGGGCCGACGATGCGACTCGCCACCTGCATGTTCACGAACTCCCCAGACGAACACTTCATCATCGACACGCTCCCCGACCATCCACAGGTCGCCGTCGGCGCTGGGTTCTCGGGACACGGATTCAAGTTCGCCAGCGTTATCGGCGAGATTCTGGCTGACTTGGCGGCAAACGGCGACACCGACCATCCCATCGAGATGTTCCGTCTCGACCGATTCGACTGACTCTGAATTCTCGACCGATTCGACAGACTCGGATACTTAGCCTGTCGGCCTGAGCACGCGCCACGCGGTTCTGGGCCGTAACAGCGAGTTCGGCGGTTGTTCCATCATCAGCACGCGAAAGAAGGCGTCGGACAGCACGGCATCGGTGTGAGCCTTGCGGAGTAATCGAGACAGATATCGGTTCACGAAATCGCTTCCACGGGGCTTCGGGCCGGTGGTTTCCTCGAACTGGTGGTCTGACCCGACCGCCATGTTCCACGCGATATCGATGGTTTTCTCGGCCCGTTCGAAAAATCGAAGTGCGAGATCTTCGCGCCCACCTGCCGAAAGCGTGTGGTGGAGAATCACGGCTTCGAGCGCGGCGACAGACATACCCTGGGCGTAGATCGGATTGAAGCTGGCGATCGCATCGCCGATGACGACCAACCCACCAGGGAATCGGTCGAGTTCCTCGTATCGATGTCTGATGTTGGCCGGAAAGCGGTAGTGGATAATGTCGTCGGAGGTTCGTGGATGCTCGTCAAGAAGGCGTTTCATATGCGGGTCGGGAAGTTTCGCGGCGAAGTCGATGAGTTCCTCCGGCTCTGCTGGCGGGTAGTCACCGTGCATACCGAACAACGTCATCAGCCACCGGTCGCCTTCGACGGGATTGACCCCACCACCACGGGCAACCGGAGGGGTAGGCGTCACGACGAACGACCTACGGTCGTCGGTAGGGCGCTCGATAAGGATGGTGCTGTAAGCCAGGTCGATATGGACCTCGTCGACTGGCGGCGGTGTGTATCCGTGCGAATCCAGCCAGTTCGGTGTCTTGCTCGGTCGACCGGTGGCATCGACGACCAGTTCGGCACTGAGTTCCTCAGTCTTCCCACCTGTTTCCACGGGCCTGACGACCACGCCTTCGACGGTCGCCCCTGCGTCGTCGACGAGGTAGTCGGTCATCTGGCAATTTCCTCGCAACTGGATACTGTCGATATCGGCGACACACCGTCGTGCTATCTGTTCATATAGCGGTCTGGTCGCGCAGTACAGCGGGATACGTCGGGGACGGTCGGCGAGGAAATCTCCTTCGATGAAGAAATTGACGTTCCGAGCACCATCGATCACTAATCCCCCCGCAGAGAGCAGTTCTTCACCGTATCCTGGAAACAGATCTTCTAGCGTAGAATGTCCGGCCTCCAGTAGGATGTGGATGTGGTTCGATTGGGGGACCCCACGACGGGCGATCGGTTCGTCAGGAAGGGGATCTCGGTCGATGATCGTGACCGCCTCGAACGAATCGGCGAGAACGCGAGCAGCGAGCAAACCGGCCATACTCGCACCGACTACCACCGCACGCCCATTCTTGCCTCTTCTATCGTTGTCGTATCGCGGAACCGTAGCCAACGTCATGACAGCCATTCACCTCACTACACACTTCGCCGGATTATGTGTTAACGATTGGCAAAGATGGTGGGCTGCTCTCATAAACCGTATGTGGCGATACAAACACACAAGTTCTACGGCACCAACTTCGAAGGATAGGTCTACTGCGTCGCAAATATCCAGCATAAATTCGTCTGACGTACTCCTTTGGCCACGAAGGCGACGTGATCCTCGTCGATGTCGACCACGACGCAAGGGCAATCGATGCCAGGCGCAAGCGGCCAGGTGTACACCCCTGAACCGGGGGGATGTGTCGGATCGAAATTGTGACGCACGGTCGGTAAAATTGCTCGCCCGAGGCCACGTTATAAACGGGGACAACTACTCACACGAGAACTTATAGGGGGTGACGAAAACTGGGGGATAGTCCCATGTTCACAGGAGACACACTCCCGGAGAGTGCTGGCACTGTCATCGTCGGTGCAGGTTGCGTGGGGTGTAGTGCAGCGTATCATCTGAGCAGATTGGGCCGTGAGGATATCGTGGTCGTCGACCAGGGGCCGCTCTTCGAGACCGGTGGCTCTACCTCGCACGCGCCGGGACTCGTGTTCCAGACGAGCGGGAACAAGTTGATGACGGAGATGGCGACGTACACGCGAGAACTGTACGACGACCTCGGCGGCTTCCGCAGATCTGGTGGCATCGAGGTAGCCTACACCGAAGAACGGTGGGACTACCTCAAACGCAAACGGGAGTGGGGGATGGCGTGGGGAATCGAAGGCGGTGAACTCCTTTCGCCTGCCGAAGTCAACGGCCAGATTCCACAGATAAACGAGGAGGTCATCCACGGTGGCTACTACGTCCCCACCGACGGAAAGGCCCACGCGGTCGATGTCTCGGAGACGATGGCCGAGTCAGCGCACAAGAGGGGTGTTCGATTCTTCGGTGAGACGACCGTGACGGATATCGAGACAGACGATGGATCGGTCTCGGCAGTCGTCACCGAGACGGGGCGCATCGAAGCCGACGAAGTGTTAGTGGCGACGAACATCTGGGGGCCACTGTTCGGTGAGATGGTCGGCGTCGATATCCCGCTCGTCCCCTGTGCGCACCAGTATCTCGTCTCCGACGAACTCGACGCGTTGGAGGGAGCCGAACGCGAGATCGAACAGCCAATCCTCCGTCATCAGGACTACTCTCTGTACTTCCGTCAGCACGGCGAATCCTACGGCATCGGGTCGTACAACCACGAACCGTTGTTGGTCGACCCAGAGGACATCCTCGACCCGGAAGAAGCGCCTGACCAGCCCTCGATCCGAGAGTTCACCCAAGAACACTTCTACGAACCGACCCATCCTGATATCGACAGTTCGGCGTACGATGCCGCGACCGAACTCGTTCCGGCGTTTCAGGACTGTGAATTCTCCTACCGAATCAATGGAATGTTCTCGTTCACTCCGAATGGGATGCCCATCTTCGGCGAAACCGAGGACATCGACGGTCTCTGGTGGGGGCTGGCAGTCTGGGTCACGCAGTCCGGCGGTGCGGGCAACATCCTCGCAGAGTGGATGGAAAACGGCGTTCCGAAACTCGACGGCGACTCCGTGAACGTGACCGACGCGCATATCGACCGGTTTCAACCGCACTCGGGCGCGCGAACGTTCGCCCGCGACCGCGGTGCCCAGCAGTATCAGGAAGTCTACCAGCTCATCCACCCCCGTGCACAGCCGCAAGACGAACGTAACCTTCGCCAGAGCCCTTACAATCCTCAGCAGACGGCCCTCGACGCGGAGTTCTACGACGCCGATGGCTGGGAAGCCGCCCAGTGGTACGGTACGAACGAAACACTGCTCGACGAATACGACGTTCCCGACCGGGACGGCTGGCTCGGAAAGAACTGGTCGAAAGCCCACGGTGTCGAACATCAGGCCGTCCGCGACCGCGTCGGTCTCTACGATCTGACGTCGTTCACCTGCATCGAAGTGATCGGCGATGACGCCGTCGACTTCCTTCAGCGATTGCTCTCTAACGACGTCGACATCTCCCCTGGCCGAGTCAGATATGCGACGATGCTCGACGAGACGGGCGGGATCCTGGCGGATCTGACCGTCTCACGACTGGCCGACGACCGCTTCCTGCTTCTGACAGGCGGTGGTCGCTCCGGCACCGAACAGATCCGGTGGGTTCGTGACCACGCACCCGACTCTGTAAGGGTGACCGACCGAACCTCCGGCACCTGCGGCCTCGGTGTCTGGGGTCCGAACGCCCGGAAGACACTCGACGACCTCGTCGAGGCCGACATCTCACACGAAGCATTCTCGTTCTTCTCCTGCCAGGAAACCTACGTCGGGAGTATCCCAGTGACGATGCTTCGCGTCTCCTACGTCGGAGAACTCGGCTGGGAGCTGTACGCCCCGATGGAGTACGGTGCGAAACTGTGGGATCTCGTCTGGGACGCAGGCGAAGACCACGGCGTGATTGCGATGGGCGATGCCACGCTCAACTCCATGAGTATGGAGAAGGGATTCCGGCTGTGGGGTACCGACATCACGCCCGAGTACAACCCCTACGAGGCCGGAATCGGCTTCGCGGTCGACCTCGACACCGACTTTATCGGGAAAGAGGCACTCAGTGATGCACGTGAAGCGGGACTCGACCGGAAGATCGCCTGCATGACACTCGACGAGCCTAGTGCTGTCGTCGATACAGGGCGGCCCGTCCTCGACGGCGATGCGGTACTCGGATATACCGCACGTGCAGAGTACGGGTATACGGTAGATGCGGGCATCGCCTATGGCTACCTGCCCCCAGAATACGCCGAGGCCGGTCAGTCGGTCGAGATCCAGTACGAGAACGAGCGATATGCTGCGACGGTTCAGAACGAGCCGCTGTTCGACCCAGACCGGGAGAAGATACTCCGGTGACGACCACCCCGGCAGAACCGTTCTGACTGGCTGGCGGCCACGCCGAATCCCGTATCCACCCCGAGCCGATCCGGTTCGACCCGAGAAACCATGAGCGAGAAACCATCTGCATCCGTCGATTTCGACGATATCGAACAGGCACGAGAGCGACTCGACGACGAGACCGTCGTCAAGCGAACGCCGGTCGAACGAAGCACGTCCTTGGAGGCGATGACCGGAGCCGACGAGGTGTATCTCAAGATGGAACACCTCCAGTGGACGGGGTCGTTCAAGACGCGCGGCGCGTACAACACGATCAAACAGCGCGTGCGAGATGGCGATTGTGAACGAGTCATCGCTGCCAGTGCAGGCAATCACGCACAGGGTGTCGCCCTCGCGGCGACGAAACTCGGCGTCGAATCGACCATCGTCATGCCGAAGACCGCACCCCAGACGAAGATCAACGCGACCCGTGGCTACGGTGCTGACGTCGAACTCGTCGGGCGGGATTTCCGGGATGCGATGAACTACGCAAAGGAACTCGCCGAGTCATCCGACGCGGAATTCATCCACGCCTACGACGACCCAGCCATCATCGCTGGACAGGGAACACTCGGAATCGAGATGTACGAAGACCTCCCGGAAGTCGATACTGTCGTCGTGCCGATCGGCGGTGGGGGCCTAATCAGTGGCATCGCCACAGCGTTCGCAACCCTCTCGCCCGAAACCCGGATCGTCGGCGTCCAAGCTGAAGGTGCCGCGACGGTTCCGGGAAGCCTCGACAAGGGCATCCCGCAGACCCTCGACTCGGTGGACACCATCGCCGATGGCATCGCCACCGGTGGAATCTCGAACCAGACGCTTTCGCTCATCGAGCAACACGTCGACGAGATCGTCACCGTCAGCGACCAGGAGATCGCCCAGAGCATCCTGCTACTGTTAGAGCGTGCGAAGCAGGTCGTCGAGGGAGCAGGAGCCGCATCGGTGGCTGCTATCCTGGGCGAGCTATCCGTCGAAAACGAGACCGTCATGCCACTGCTGTGTGGTGGCAATCTCGATATGACCATGCTCCAGACCGTCCTGATCCACGCACTCACCAGCCGGAATCAGATCCTTCGGCTTCGCGTTCGTATCACCGACGAACCCGGTGCGATGGCGGAACTGTCGGGAATCATCGCAGGCCATGGAGCGAACATCCAGACCGTCCGCCACGACCGCGCAGTCGAAGAACTCGACGTCGGTGAAGCGTATCTCACGTTCCAGATCGAGACGAGCGGTGCAGAGCACGCGGCCACCATCATCGATTCGATCGTCGATGCCGACTATCCGGTTCGACACGTCAATCGAACCGAGGACTGAACCCAAGGAGAACCTCGAACCACGGAGGATTCGTTCTCGGCAGCACGCCCTGTTTAAACGACCTCAGGTGGTGAAGACGAACATTTATACACAGTTGTGTGCATGAATGCCGTGTGTCTTACTACCATGACACATGGTGGCGAGTGTGACGATACGGCGCGAGTTCTCAGATACTGTGTAGGGTACGGTCGTGATTTCTCGGTCGAAAGCACTGCTCGTCGGGTACGATCTGCAGGCTATCGGCTACTGACGCTGCCATCACGAACTGTGGAGAGCATCGATATTCGAACACCACCCCGGTTCCAGAACACGATACAACAGAGATAGTCACAAATGAGTACAGATTCACGAGGATTGATCGCAGAGTTCAGAGACGAGATCGACCCCCTTATCTTCGGTGCTGGCGTCGTCGTCGCTGTCGCGTTCATCATTTCGTACGTGTTGAGTCCGACGGTCACTGTCGATGGCGAACAGATGAACCAGCTCGGCAAGCTCTTGACGGACACCAACAAATGGTTATGGTCGAACTTCGCGTGGTTCTATCTGTGGGCGATGGCGATCTTCGTCGGCTTCTCTGCGTTTCTCATCCTCGGGCCGTGGGGGAACATCAAGCTCGGAGGTGAGGATGCGGAGCCGAAACACAGCTTTCTGACGTACTTTGCGATGTTCTTCTCGGCGGGTATCGCCGCCGGTATCGTCTTCTGGGGGCCTGCCGAGGCGATCTACCACTTCGGGAGTGGGACGCCCCTGACCGGCAACAATCCGGGAACGCAGGCGAAGATGCTCTCGTCGCTCCAGTACACCTTCTTCCACTGGGGCATCTCTGCGTGGTGTGCCTATCTCATCGTCGGCGTTCCGATTGCGTACTTCGCATACAACAAAGGCGCGCCGTTCCGCTTTTCGACGCTGCTCGCACCGTTCATCGGCGTCGATGACCTCGCAGACAGTCGGACAGCGACGGTCGTCGACATCATCGCCGTGTTCGGAACGATGGGCGGTATCGCCACGTCACTGGGCTTCATCGGGCAACAACTGCTAGCCGGTCTTCAGTACAAGTTCGGCTACACCTTCGGCGACGTTGGAACCATCCTCACCATTACAGGTGTGACGTTCATCTTCACCCTCTCGGTCGTCTCGGGGGTCGAGCGGGGGATCAAACGCCTCTCGCAACTCAACGTTATCGTGTTCCTGCTGTTGGGGGTCGTCGTCTTCGTCGTCGGCTTCCCTGCATTCGTGTTGAATCTCGGCACGCAAGCTATCGGGGCGTATCTCGACGATTTCATCCACCTGAGCTTCTTCACCGGAGCGGGTACCGGCAGCGACGCCTCGTCGTTCGTCGGCGCGTGGACCGTCTTCTACTGGGCGTGGTGGTTCTCGTGGGCACCGTTCTCCGGCATCTTCCTGGCGAAGATATCGAAAGGCCGCACGATCCGTGAAGTCGCGTTCGTCGGCGTCATCGCGACGACACTGGCGACGGTTCCGTGGTTCGCCATCGTCGGCGGTACGTCGATGCGACTACAGTCCAACGGCAGTACAGATATCCTCGGTGCCATCAACGAGTTCGGTGTCGCGGTCTCCGGCTATCCGCTGTTCGAAGCCCTCCCCGCTGGTGAACTACTGTCGGCCCTGTTCTTCCTGCTTGTCATCACGTTCTTCGTGACTTCCGCAGATTCCTCGACGCTTGGGATAGCGATGTTGACCAGTGGTGGGAAAGAGAGTCCCTCGAAAGTCAACCGTCTCGTCTGGGGTGTCCTCCAGGGACTCGTGGCGTCGATCCTCATCGTCATCGGTGGGACGAGCGCACTCCAGCAGGCCGCTATCATCACTGGCGGGCCAGTCGCCATCGTCGGACTCATCGCTGTCTATGGGATGGTAAAGGAGTTCAGCGACGTCCACGGTCGCGTCCTCGTCCAGGAAGGGGCTGCCGTCCGTGGCCAAGACATGCTCATCGGTGGTCAGAGTTCCACTGGTGAGACGGTCGGTGCCAGTGATGTGGCCGCTGGCGATGCATCTGAAGACGACTGACTGACGTTTCCACCGTGTAGAGAGTCCCGGCGTTTTCGCCGGGCGAATGTTACGTTTCGGAGTGTAGTGGTGTCGAATTCACATGATATGTAGCTAACACTATGATTCGTTTTACCAGACTCCATTAGTCGATTTTCATTACTTTGGAGATTGTATTTATAAGTGGATTTCCAGTCCAGTGTGACAGCGATCGGGGGAAACGCTGTCCACGAATCTGCGAAATCCAACGGGGGAGAACGAGCATGGTATCGACGGAGACACGCAACGAAGTGGAAGAGTACCTCGGACTGGTTCCAACGTGGATCGAGAACCTTGCAGAACCAGCCAGCGATCAGAGTTGGGAACTCGTCCGGGATCTCGAATTCGGGGAAACAGAACTGTCTGCACGGGAGAAAGCACTCATCGGAGTCGGTGTTGCAGCTGCAATCCAGTGTCCGTACTGCATCCACTTCCACAAAGAAGATGCACGGATGGAGGGGGCCACGGAGGACGAACTCACGGAGGCTGTCAATCTCGCCAGCACGACGCAGTACTTCTCGACCATCCTCCACGGAACGGAGGTCGACATCGACGACTTCGTCGACGAAACGACGGAGATGGTCGAACACATCGAAGAACAACAGGCGGCTCCGGGGGACGACTGAACCGACGGATTGCCCGTCGTCTTTTCCGGTTCATCGAGCAGCCCTCGATGACGCTCCTGTATTCGAACTGCTTCGACGGGGCAAGATCGATATTCTGTAGGTATCGGTCGGTATGACCGTAATGACTGACGAAGAAGTCTGAACAGTATTACTGAATAGTTATTCTCTTCCTACTGTGTTAACTGACTTTTTCGTCAGAATCCGTTAGCAAGTGGCGATGAACCGGTGAACTCCCAGCCGTGGAGGGATGCTCGCGTTGGGTAGCTACGACGAGCATCGTCGACTGGGAGTACCCAGGGATGACAGGTTACCAGTGGCGGCTGGTGCTGAATCACGTATCTTTCTGCCGATGCTTGGGAGCGTTTTCCGGGCGGCGCACATGGGATGCTCAGGCCGGTGACCACCGACCCAGATAGACCAAGGGGAGAAAGCCAATAAACCATTTTGACCAATCTCTCAAAATCCATCCCCTTCCCGTTCAACTATCCCAACTGAACGGCCATCAACTGACACTGATCGAAAGAGACCCCACGACCACGGACGAAACCAGATCGACGTCACCCGAATCTCGGCAGGTCACCGAAGTTACAGACGACCGTCTTCGTCTGTCGATACTCCTCGAACGCCTCGACGTCGAGTTCGCGTCCGATTCCGCTTTGCTTGTACCCGCCGTGGGGAACGTTGTCGAAGAGGTCGTTGTAGGTGTTTATCCAGACGGTTCCAGCTTCGATTTCTGCAGCCATCTCGTGTGCTGTTTCGAGGTCGGTCGTCCAGACGCCCGAGGTCAGTCCGAACTCGGTATCGTTGGCCTGTTCGACCACTTCCTCCCGCTCCGACCATTCGAACACGGATAGTACCGGCCCGAAGATCTCTTCCCGTGCGACGGTATGGTCGGATTCGACGCCGACGAGGACGGTCGGCTCGAAAAACGGTGCGCCGTCGAGGCGCTGGTCGTCCAGTTGTGTTCCACCGACGAGAACGTCCGCACCCTCGGTCGTCGCCGTCTCGACGTAGGAACGAACCGAATCGAGATGGTCGTGATCGACGAGCGGGCCGACGTCGGTTGTCGAATCGAGCGGGTCGCCGACGGTGAGTCGCTCCATCTCGGTCGTGAACAGTTCCAGAAACTCGTCGGCGATATCTTCGTGGAGGTACAGACGCGATCCGGCGGTACATTGCTCGCCTTGATTGAAGAAGATGCTGATGAGCGTCCCCTCGACGGCTTTCTCCAGATCAGCATCGGGGAAGACGATGTTCGGACTCTTGCCGCCGAGTTCGAGCGACACCGGCGTGATCGTCTCCGCAGCATCCTGCATGACCGTCCGGCCAGCAGCCGTCGAGCCGGTGAGCGCAACCTTCCGGATGCCGTCGTGGTTCGCTATCGCCGACCCGACCTCCGACCCCGACCCGGTGACGATGTTGACCGTTCCGTCCGGGAGGATTCGGTTCATGATCCTCCCTAATTCGAGCGTCGAGAGTACAGCCCGTCTCGACGGCTTGAAAACGAGCGTGTTCCCGGCAGCGAGTGCGGGGGCGGCCTTCCACGCGACGAACATCGACGGGAAGTTCCACGCACTGATCTGCCCGACGACACCGTATGGCTCACTCCGTGTGTAACACAACTTGTCGTTGCTCGTCGAAGGATGGCGACCCGCCTCGGCAGTTCGTGCGATGCTAGCGAAATGACGGAATTGCTCGATCGCGATCGTCATATCGACGAACAATGAGTGCTGGTTCGGCTTTCCCATCTCCAGCGAGTCGAGGCGGGCGAGTTCGACTTTCTGTTCTTCGATCGCATCGGCCACCTCAGACAGTGCGTCTGCGCGCTGAGTTGCCGACATCTCCCCCCACCGACCGTCGAATGCGTCCTGTGCGGCCGCGACCGCATGATCGACGTCGTTTCGCGTCCCCGACTGATAGGTGGCCAGTCGCTCGCCCGTCGTGGCATCGGTTGCGTCGTTCGTCTCTCCGGTCTCGCTGGTCACCCACTCTCCGTCGATAAGCAATCCGTACGGCTCGTCAGGAAGTATCTCGTCGGCGATCGACCGATGCTTCTCTCTGATGTCCTCGTGGATATCTCCGTGCTCGGGTTTGTGTTCGTGTTGCATGTCGTGGTCCGTGATTCGGCTCTCAATCGTTGGCTGAAACCCGTTCAGCACCGGTATCGTCGTTAAGCTTGACGAGTTCCTCGACTTCGGGAATCTCGTTCTCGTCGCTCGTGATGATCTCGATGCGGCGGGTAAGTTTGCTACGTGCGTAATCGACGAGTGGAACGGGGTTGGTCGCGTCACCGAAGGTGGAAACGACGTTCGCCACGTGGGGCATCAACGATTGCAGTGTATCGTGGACGACCTGGGGGTCGACGCCGTCTTCGCGGATGTGTTTCTGGACTTTGTGCATCCCGAAGCCGACGTGACGGCCTTCATCCGCCCGGATGTAACTAACGCCTTCGACGAGACCTTCGAGATGTGGTAGTTCGCGCGTCGGGACTTCGTCAGATCCCCGGTCGCTGAACGTTGACGTGATTCCCCAGTAACCGGTTTGCGCGAGGACGCTCTCCACGACGAGGTGATAGTGACAGTAGGCTTCGACGCGGTTCTTGGGTGTGTCGTCCGAATTCAGACGATGCATCGCTGCCTCGGTGTCGTCGAAGATGGTTCTGTACGCATCGTTGAAGAACTCCTGATTCGTCGGATTCAACTGCTCGAATTCGAGGTCCTCGGCGGCAGGATTCAGCACGTCGCGCCAGTATCGGTCGAAGAACTGGGTATGCTTCGCCTCCTCGTATATCTGCGAGGAGATGAACATCTGATCGTCGATATCCTGTAGCACCGCCATCAGTGGGGCGAGATCCTCGGTGACAGCTTCTTCACCCGCGCCGAACAGGGCGACGACCTTCTGTAGTTCGTAGAACTCGTCGGCCGTCAACTCCTCATCGGCGAGAAGATTCTCTAGATCCTGTTCGAGCAATTTCTCTGGGATATCTTCGTATGGATCCCAGTGATTGTAGACTGCGTGGCGGAAGTACCCACCAACCATGCCGTCCGGGTTCAGTCTGAGGTCTCGGCTGGTATCGCTTACCTGTGTCATGGACGGTCAAATGTTATCACTGGCCACGATAGCGATGATGCCAACAATACGCGGCGGGTTTAATACGGTCGTCAGTGCTGAATATGCCAACGGTCGGTTCACAGTCCCCACGAATATGGGCCAATTCGAGCCGACGGTTGCTATCCCATCAGTCGGTCACTGTTGATATATAATGCCGCGTCTACACGGCAAAAGAAAGTTCATCGCGTTCGGTCTTCTCTCTATGCGCTATGCTACCATTACCATCACACCCGACGACGGCGGGCTGCATCCCGCGGATTGGAAGCTGTACACCGACCCCGACGTGACGCGAGAGACGATACGAGAGATCAATCTCTTGAACGACGGGACGTGCGTCACGTTGTACGAACTACGCGGTGATTTGGAACAGGTAGACGAGTTGTTATCGACCCATCTGGACGTCATCGCGGTGGATGTGTCCGATACCGAGGGTGGACTCGTCTACGTCCACTTCGAGACGAATTTCACCGTCGAAGCATTGCTCACTATCGTCCAGATGTACGAGGTCGTCCTCGATATGCCGATCGAGTGTATCGAACGTGGTGGAATTCGAGTCAGACTCGTCGGTGACGATGCGACATTACAGACTGCGATCGACAATATTCCCGACCCGTTGTTGGTCACGCTCGAATCACACGGCGATTACCACGCTGCTATCGACGATACGTTCACGAAACTGACCGACCGCCAACGGGAGATCCTCGTCAAAGCTGTCGAAGCGGGATACTACTGTGTCCCCAGGCAGTCGACTCACGAACACATCGCTACCAGTTTGAATCTCAATCCCAGCACCGTCGGGGAGCATCTCTGCAACAGTTTCTGCATATCGCCCTCGAGGTCGAACGTTCCACTCATCAGGCCATCGATCGCACCGACTTCTCCCTGCGTCATGCGAACCCAGTCGCTGTAGTCGCCGCGGAGGACGAAGCCGTGGTCAACCTCGTCCGCCCCGTCGATCTCATGGCAATCGAAGATATCACCGTCTTCGAGGCCGATGAAGAAATACTGGTCTTCGGGAAGTCGACCGTCTGCCTGCAAGTGGAAGATGAAATCCCCGTCGAAATCGACTCCCCACCCGTCGCTCTTCTTTCGATACTCCTCGTCGTTCGCAACGACTTCTTCCCAGCGTTCGATCCAGTTCTCGGATGGAAACTCGTATGTCATACCTTGGCGTCCTCCGTGGCCCACTGCTGTGGTTGGCAGTAGCACTTCGTAGCGTGCGACGGTACCTCGGTAAGGGTTGAGGCCCCGATCACTGGTAGATTTATAAGAGAGTGTCGTCGCGTGGACTTTCATCTCTCATCTCTCACTACGAGTACCCAACCAGGTAGCGACTACCCTGCCAATGACCGAAGTGCCAAGTGACTCTCTCTGCGCGGTGGGGATTCCAACGTGGACAGCAGGGAAGATGTTTGCTCTGTCTCTCGGGAGATCCGCCTCCCCTAAAACGGGCCTCGTATACCGTGCCGAACATTCATCGATTTTCTGAACGTCGACGAACTATGCGCGCAGCCGTGTTCAAAGGAGCGAAGGAACCGTTGCAGATCGAGGCCGTCGACGAGCCGGAGCCAGCCGACGACGAGGTGGTCGTCGAAACGGAGGCGTGTGGCATCTGCAGGAGCGACTGGCACGCCTGGCAGGGGGATTGGGATTGGATCGGAGTCATCCCGACGGAGGGACTCATCTTCGGTCACGAAGCCGTGGGGCGAGTGGTCGAAGTCGGCAGGGATGTCGAGCGACTCCGTAAAGGTGACCGGGTCACTGCCCCGTTCAACTTGAGCGACGGGACGTGCGTTCACTGTCGAAACGGCCGAGGGAACATCTGCGAACGGATGGTTCCGATGGGATTTCTGGAGATGGCACCGGGTGGATTCGCAGAACGGTTTCCGATCCGGGCGGCAGATCAGAACGCGATACTTCTGCCCGACGATATCGACCCCGTGAGCGTCTCCGGACTGGGCTGTCGATTTGCTACTGCGTATCACGGCCTCGCCCATCGTGTCGATCTGACACCCGGAGACTGGGTCGCGGTGCATGGCTGTGGCGGCGTCGGACTGTCGGCGGTCCATATCGCCGACGCACTCGGTGCGAACGTCGTGGCGGTCGATATCGACGAGCAAGCTCTTTCGAAGGCCGAGTCGCTCGGTGCGGTCGAGACCGTTCCCGTAACCGAAGTCGAAGACGTTCCTCAGGCCGTCAAGAAGGTTACCGACGGAAGTCGCGGGGTCGATATCTCCGTCGATGCGCTCGGAATCGCCGAGACCTGTCGGAACTCGGTGAACAGTCTGGGGAAGGCCGGTCAACATCTTCAGATCGGGCTGACCACGCAGGAAGAAGGCGGTGAAGTGTCACTGCCAGTCGACGTGATGGCGATGGATGAACGCGACTTCTACGGAGCGTTCGGAATGCCGCCGAGCAGATACGACGAGATACTTCGAATGATGGAGTATGGAAAGATAGATCCCGGCAAGATCGTCTCGGAGACGGTCGCACTCGAAGATGTCCCGGAGATGGTCGCCTCCCTCGGTGACTACGACACGGTCGGCATTCCCGTCGTCACCGAGCTCTGATCCATCGGTGTGAATTCCGCTCGCATGTCATCAGCGACTCCGGTATTCTGTACTACCACCTCGTCGTGAAGCGTCACCGGAACGGACGAACTGGAAGAGCGAGGCGGAATGTTCGCGACAGCGCGAGGGTGGCTGTCACCGCCACGCTTCGAGCGGGCGGGCGTCCGGTAGGTCGACCGCAACCCAGGCGTCATCTCGGGCGATGTCCGCGATGATCGCTTTGTCTGGGCAGTTCTCGTCCGGGGTCTCGTCTATGGGGAAGATGATCTCCGGGGAATCGTTCCCTGCAGTTACCGTCTCGTTCATTGGGTCGGTCATAGAGGGGTGTTTCGCTATCTGTTTGTTATTCGCTCGCACTGTTATCGTTTCACCTTCATACTCAAAGAATTTATAAGGTTGATCGAAATTCTCGGTCTGGTGAAATCAAACTAGCTCCATCTTCCACACCGACGAAGAACCCCGTCACTGCGACCGATCATGCGAGATCGTCCGGTTGGGTTCCGACATTTGCTCGCCATCCAGGCGGCGTCGCGGCATCGGGATTTGCGTGTTCGCGTTTGAGCACCATCGGTGTTCGTTCGAGTGAGAGCACGAGATCGTCGTCCTGATTGTACGCCCGGAGTTCGGTCGTAACGATGCCCACGTGGTCACGAGATTCGCTCTCCCGTTTCGAAAGCACCTCACTTTCCGCGAACAGGGTGTCACCGTGGAAGACGGGTGCATGGTGACGGATCGCATCGTAGCCGAGATTCGCCGTCGCGTTCATCGAAATATCGACGACACTCATGCCCACAGCGAGTGCGATGACGAAGGTTCCATCGACCAGCCGTTCGCCGAATTCGGTTTCGGCGGCATACGCTTCGTTGAAATGCATCGGGTTCAGGTTCATCGTGAGGTTCGTGAACCAGACGTTGTCCGTCTCGGTCACGGTTCGACCGTAGGGATGCTTGTAGATGTCACCGACTTCGAAATCCTCGTAGTAGCGGCCGTGCCAGCCAGCGACGAGTCGCCGGTCGAAAGAGTCGTCGTCCGGTGTGTTTTCGTCCACCATAGTTACGAGATACCTTGCCAAACCACTAACCGATTTCCGAGCAGCGCGTCTTTCATCGTTCTGATATAATGGTCGTCATATTCTTCGGCTTTCGGTTTACCAACTGGGTGAGATCCGCTGCGTTTCGATCGCAGTTGCCCACTCGTCAAGCATCTCCGATATCTCTCGACGTATCCGTGGTCGCATCCATCGGAGCATCACCCTCCCGAACAGCCCATATTTCGGCGTGAGTTCGAACTCCGCTGCGAGCATCGACTCATCGTGACGCGAAACCACTTCGAACGTCCCCAGAAACCGTTCGAACACCCCGTGGATGCTATTCTCACTCGTCTCGGTATCGACGGAAAACGAGTAGCGTCGGCCTGGCTCCCACAGGACACACTCCTCGTCCCATCGATTACCTTGGTTATCCCAGCATCGTCGGCCCATTCCTTCCCCCACCGGGTCGAGTGCGATAGCTCTGCTGACGTTGGATGCAAACTCACTGACTGCTTCGACGTCTGCGATCGCCTCCCAGACTGCATCCGGCGGTGCCCGAACAGGTCGTTCGACACGTATCGTTCCCATACTCGTTCGGTGGGTCTGCAGTGGTAAAAATTCAAAAGTAACCAACGACTCACCTGGTTCCGTCGGCACCGCTGCTACTCACGACGACATCTCTCGACTATCTCAACGTCGTATACTGACGTTCGATTGAGATATCCCGTGACGACCAGTCGGTTCTTCGACCGGGCTGTTCGAGATTCTACATTCGGACAGTTCGACGGTCTGTCAGACCGATAGGTCCTAAACCAGCAAACATCCCAAACCAGCGGTGCGGTGCCGTGGGAAGCCTCGCCGTTTACGGCGAGGAGGAGGCACGAGCAGTCCTCATCGGTGCCCATAACTCCTTTCCGACTATCGCTGGTATCCGTTGGTATGGTACGGCTCTCGACGATAGTGCTCCTCGTTGGTATCGTCCTGTTGTTCGTCCCGATTCCACCGATCGCGACGATACTCGGTGTCATCGTGATCCTGATCGGCGTCGCGCTTCGTTTGCTCACCGACCGGTAACGGTGGCAAGGCATCGGCTGATTCAGAACAGCGTGCGCTTTTTCGCTCCACCGTACCCGTAGCAAATCGCTATTCTCGTGTCTGTCCTACAGTCGTCCATGCCTGCAAGTTCCCGTCCCGAAACTATCTCTCGGAATCGAACTCGAAGACTCGACGCAACTCGAGTTCTATCCGTTCGACGAACTCTCGAAGAACCGCGTCGAATTCATCGTCGTCGATGGATACAGGTTGAACACGGTCACGTGGGTTGTCGGGAAGTTCGACTCGGAACTCCCCGTCGCCTTCATAGAAGGGTTCGCTTTCGTTGAGCACCTTGTGGTCGATCGAGCGGAGGAGGTTCGAATCGTATCGACCGTGCATGTACTGGAAGGCGTTCGAATACGCTTCCTGAAGTTCATCGAAGTAATTGACATACTTCTCCTCGAATTTCTCGGCATCGAACGAGGTCATCGTTGGTTGTAGACGAGCCTATGGTTAAACGGTTCGGTGAGATACGCCTGAAAATCGGACCGGCTGTATCGACACCGACCGAATCATCGACCCCGTCAAAGGCAGCCCTACACCGACTTTTCACTGTGTTCCGTTCGACATTCGAAGGTACATTCGGAACTCCAGTTCGTCCGCGTCGTCTCCACGAACTTCCGACCCTGCTTTCTCGAAGGGAGTCGAATATGGGGTATCGGTCATCACGCTTTCATCACAGAGTTGGTCGGTAAGATGTTGAACGTCTCCGGCTTCGGTTCCTGGCGCTAGGATGACGAGGTTGGTTCTACCAGACTCGATATCGAGTAGTTCGTCCATCTGTGTGAGCAAATCATCGAAACTGCCGATCTTCTCGAATGGAAGACTGATGTACGATTCGTTCTGGTATTCGACCTGAGCTGGCAGCGTGCTGTCCGTCGATTCGTTGGCCCGTTCACGCTGCTCTCCTTGTACCCGCTGGTGCAGTCGTTCGATTCGAGAGTCGTACTTCTCGCGCCACGAAAGGATGGTCTCATCCGGACGACATCGTACACGATAGGAACTATCACCAATCTTGTCTAATAATCCGTATGCAGTAAGCAGGTCAAGCATTTGGCCACCGTCGAAATTGGGGACCCCGGTTCTGTCATACTGTTTACTGTATTCTTTTTCGAGTCTCTCGAGAGTGAACTGGTCGTCTTCGTACTGTTGACAGATAAATAAATAAAGCTGGATACAATCGTCGAGGCTCGGAAGCACGTTTTGCGAAGACATGGCAGAGGAAAACGGTCTCGCTTCGATTAAACATCACTGTTCGTGTCAACGGTATCTCTCTGTGGGTTGACCGTCGATGAGTGATAATTCATCTATGTCACGTAAATCATTATGAATAATTAACTATTTCCCCCGGGGAGTTGGGAGCTAGCATGGGGCATAGAGTATGCCAGAAACGATATTCGAGGTCGACGTCGAGAAATCGCCGGAGGAACAGCCTGACCCTATCGTGAACCGGTGGCATCCTGACGTTCCACCTGTGGACAGTGTCAAACCAGGTGAGAAATTCCGCGTGGAATGTCTCGACTGGACGGGAAATCAAGTGAATAACGACGATAGCGCGAACGACATTCGGGATATGCGACTCGACCCCAACCACCATCTCAGTGGTCCGATCGCGGTCGAAGGAGCGGAACCGGGCGACCTGTTGGTCGTCGACATACTCGACTTAGGACCATTTCCGGACAACGAATGGGGATTCACCGGAATCTTCGAGCTAGATAACGGCGGGGGATTCCTGACCGACCACTTTCCGAACGCCCGGAAAGCGATCTGGGATTTCGACGGTGTTTACACCTCGTCACGACACGTTCCGGATGTCCGATTCGCGGGACTCTCCCATCCCGGTATCCTCGGGACGACGCCGTCACACGAACTTCTGGAAGAGTGGAACGAACGCGAACAAGCACTCATCGAGCGAGGCCCTGAGGCTGAGACCGCAGTGAATCACGAGACTCGCGAGGACGAACCACCGTTGGCACTCCCGCCAGAACCAAACGAGGTGATGCTCGGTGACATGGACGATGACGAAGTCGAGGAAGCGGCGGAAAAAGCGGCACGCACGATTCCACCGCGAGAGAACGCTGGCAACTGTGACATCAAGAATCTCAGTCGTGGCTCGCGAGTGTACCTTCCCGTCTTCGTCGACGGGGCGAACCTCATCACTGGCGACCTACACTTCTCGCAGGGTGACGGCGAGATTACCTTCTGCGGTGCGATCGAGATGGCAGGGTACGTCGACCTCAAAGTCGACGTCATCAAGAATGGCATGGAACAACTCGGCGTCGACCATGCCATCTTCAAGCCGGGTAACGTCGAGCCACAGTTCTCCGAGTACATCGTCTTCGAGGGCTACTCCGTCGACGAGGACGGCACACAGCACTACAAGAACGCCAATGTCGGGATGCGACGGGCGTGTCTCGACGCTATCAACTATCTGACGAACTTCGGGTACACACCTGAACAAGCGTATATCATCCTCAGTACTGTCCCGGTCGAAAGCCGAATCGCTGGTATCGTCGACCTCCCGAACACGTGTGTGACCGTCTCGGTGCCGAAAGCGGTCTTCGATTTTGACGTCGATCCAGACAGTCTCGCCGAGGTGTCTGCCGAGCGTCAAGGTGACGCCGCACAGCCGTCGTAACCAGTGTAGTCCGGTAGGATCGTTCCGGCCCTGTTTTTGTTTCGCTTGTCGCTCACTCGTCGATCAGTGGCTGATCAGTGGCCGATCGCCCAGGGGTATCCCCCACTTCCGTGCTCGTGGGTGGTGTGGCCGTGGTCGTGTTCGTGGTCACTTTCATCGGCGTCACGGGTCGCCGCGATGACGTCGTCGATTCGCAGGAGCATGTTCGCAGCTTCCTCAGCATTGGCGATCGCGTGCCGTTTGACGGCTGCTGGTTCCAAGACACCGTTGGTCAACATGTTCTTCGGCCGTCCGTTCGTTACGTCGAGTCCGACGTTCTGCTTCCCATCGTGATGGTTTGCACGCAACTCGACGAGTGTATCTATGGGGTCGAGACCTGCTGTCGTCGCGAGCGTTCTCGGTATCGCTTCGAGGGCGTCTGCGAACGCGTGAACTGCAAGTTGTTCGCGACTATCGAGCGAATCGGCGTACTCGCGGAGTTCCTTGGCAAGATGGATCTCTGTGGCTCCGCCGCCGGGTAGCACGTCGCTATCTTCGATGGCAAGGGTCGTAACGTACAGACAGTCCTCTATGATACGTTTCATCTCATCGACGACGTGCTGAGTACCACCACGCAAGAGCACCGATACGTGCTGCGAATTGGCATCTTCGGTGACGATCAGGAGGTGCGTTCCTGCGATGGTACGGCGCTCGACTTCGTCGGCGTAACCGATCTCCACTGGCGATAGTTCATCTACTGATGTAACGAGTTTGCCACCAGTTACATCCGCCAGTTTGTACAGTTCGTCCTGCCGCGTTCGCTCGATCGCAAGGATACCTTCTCTGGCGAGTTGATTTCGAAACGCGTCGTCGATGGATTTCTGGCAAACGACGACATCCGCTCCCGCATCGATGATCTCGCGAACCTGAGCCGCGTAGGCGTCGTGCTCGAATCGACGAAGTGCTTCCATCGTCTCCGGACTGTCGACAGTGACGTTTTCTACCGCGTTGGCCTCGTCGACCGTCAATTCGGTGTCGATGAGAGCTAACTGTGCCCCTTCAATTCGACGTGGAATGTCGAGTGTTTTCCCTTCGATCGACGTGGACGAACTCCCGATGTCGATGGCGATGCCTGATACGAGCGAGGAGTGGGTGATACCCGCACCGGCCACGGGTCGGAGAGTTACTTTCGAAAGATCGACCATCCCTCCGTCTTCGATAGCACGGATGGCACCAACAGCGAGGTCGGCGAACACTTCGGCTGCGTCGGCGTCCCATTTTCCAGTCACCGAGGTCGCTGCAACGTCTCGAAGACCAGATTCGTCGGCGAGCGAAATGTCGAGACTCATCGCGTCGAGCTCGTCGAACGCTTTCTGACTGGCTCGCCGGTATCCCTTCGTCACACTGGATGGGTGGAGACCATTTTCGAGCAGTTGCTCAGCTTGTTTCAGTAACTCGCCCGTCAGTAGTACTGCTGTAGTCGTTCCATCCCCCGCCTTTGTCCCCTGACTGGCTGCGACTTCGACGATCATCTCCGCGGCAGGGTGCTCGATATCCATTCTATCGAGAATGCTTGCACCGTCGTTCGTGATGACGACCGTTCCAGAAGCGCCGACGAGCATCTTGTCCATCCCTTTCGGGCCGAGCGTCGTTCTGATCGTTTCGGCAAGTGCTTTTCCAGCGGCGATGTTGGTGTTTCTGGCGTCGTCTCCACGAAGTCGTTCCACTGGTGCAGAGCGGACGGCGGACAGCGAGCGGTTCCCAGCTGGGTCAGACATGTCACTGCACGTCACAACGGTGTCCTACAAAAAGGTAGTCCGTGGATAATGTTCTCGACTCAGCAGACGACTCTTCGAACCGATTCGATCAGCCTTACCCGTCATCTTTGTTCGACGCTCGACTCCGTCCGCAGTATCCGCGTGTTCGCCTCTGGTTGGTGGATGTCGTTTCGAGTCGACTTCTATCCGACCGAGGTGATCGATGCCGTATCTGGAGGTGCGAAAACTATCGCAAGCCGTGACGACCCTGTCCTTTTTCGACGATCGAAAATCGGCCTCTCTCACCCGCTCTCTGGTAAAATCATAATTCGCGACTGGTTTGACCAACTGTTAGTTATTTATACTATTCTATCGAATGAACATATTGGGACGTTCCGAATCCGATTCGGGGGGGAGACAATGTCACTGTACACGATTCTTGGAATGGGGTTAGTGTTTGTCGGTGCTGTATTGATAGTAAACGGCATCTGGCTTCTCGGTCGAGCTGACGATCGAGATACGGCCGTGCTGAACTTCTTCGTCGGGGTGTTGACCTTCTTGATAGCGATGTGGTGGGCGTTCGGGGGTGATTCAGAAGGGACAGCGTTTAACGCTGCGGGAACACTCCTATTCTCGTTCACGTACCTGTGGGTCGGATACAACGCGTATCGTAGCGCGGATGATCAGCGCTCGCTCGGCTGGTACTGCATCTTCGTCACGGTCGTCGCAGTCCCAACCGGATACATCGTTTGGCTTGCCGGTGACGTCGGCCTCGCGGCGCTCTGGTGGATTTGGGCCGTGCTCTGGGCAACATTCTGGCTCCTTCTTGCACTCCGCCGTAGTGAATACACGTCTCCGGTCGCGTGGTATACCGTCGCGGTCGGCATCGTCACCGCTGCTGCTGGGTATCTCATGGCAGCAGGCATGTGGCCCTGGGCTCCCGCGTGAACTTCGTCTCGGGTCACCATCCTCAACAGAAGATAGTTCGGGGAAACGCCAGGAGGCCTTCTTCACGAAACGATGAGCGATGCGATGCCGATAGCCAGGACCGAGCCGACGATATTCAACGCTGCGTACGCGACAGATTTTATCTGCTCACCTGTCTCCCAGAGCCGGATGGTGTTGTACGAAAACGATGAAAACGTCGTGAACGAACCGCAAGCACCAGTGCCGACGAAGAGTAAAACGTCGTTACCGGCACCGAGAAACGTTATATACCCAAGAACAAACGAGCCGACGACATTCACCGTGAGGGTTCCTGTTGGAAAGTCTTCTCGCTCGACAGCCTCGTTAACGAGATGGCGAACCACTGCACCGAGCATGCCACCGAATCCGACGAGATGACCTGGTTCCACCATCCTTCAATCACTCTCAATCGATAGTGCGACCCGCCGCCCGAGGAGAACCGCGATGAAGCCGATCAAATAACTTCCCACGACGTTGAGCAACCCGATGAGTGGAGTCGCTTGGACACTCTCGAGTGCGAACGTACTGTAGGTGGTGAACGATGACAGGAATCCTGTCCCGAAAACGACCACCGACTTTTCGGCCAAAATCGACGTCGTGAGTGCTTCGTAAAGAAGGAATCCGAGAAGGAAACTCCCGACGACGTTGACGAGAAACGTCCCTCGGAGGTCCGGGAGGAACGTCCCGACGAAGAACCGGAAGTTCGATCCGACGAACCCACCGAGTGCTATCAGGAAGATCTCTTCCAGCGTTAGGAGTGGACGCTCACGTAACATGCCTCGTGAGGTTCACGTCTACGACACCGGCAGACGTTATCTTTTCCCTGGGATGAAATTCGCACGCTGGTATGAAATTCGCGCTGCTGAAGCGATATGACCCATCTGACGGTGACAAAAATAGGCGCGGGCAAAGCTACCGTTACTTCGGCTCACGAGACGATGTGATGGGAATCCCCGTACGGGGCTGTTCGCCGGAGTCAGTCACCCGACTGGGGGGCTGGTTCGACGTTGACGTCGACCCTCGCGGCCGATGCTTTGTACTCCGGTATCTTTGCCTCCGGGTCGAGGGCGTCGTTCGTCAGTCGATTGATCGGCGAATCTGCGAAGTGAGGCGTCGACCAGATGACACCTTGTTTGATATCTTCGGTGACGTGCGCTCTGGCGACGACCTCCCCACGGCGCGAGACGAGTCGCACGTACTCTTCGTCTTCGACGCCCAGCGATTCCGCATCGCTTGGATGGATGTCGACGAAGTTCTCTTCGGTTCGACGCATCAACGTGGGTGACCGGGTGCTCATCGTCCCTGTGTTGTAGTGTTCTTCCAGCCTCGCGGTCGTTAGCACGAACGGGTACTCGTCGTCTTCCACCTCCTTCGGCGGTTGGTGCCGGACACCCCGTATCTTGCCGAGTCCATTCGACGTGTCGAATGACTCCTCGTAGAGGAAGGGGTCGCCTTCGTCTTCCTCATCGTAGCACGGCCAGTGCAGCCCTTCGAATCCGAGGCGGTCGTACGTGATTCCACTGTATATCGGCATCACCTGCCGGAGCTCTTCGAAGATCTCTTCGGCCGATTCGAAGTCGAATCCCTCGTCGAACAGGCGCGTCCCGACTTCACAGAGGATCTCCATATCGTGTTTCGTATTTCCGGGAACCCGCGTCGCCGCGCGCATGCGCTGCACGCGGCGGTCGGTATTCGTAACCGTGCCGCCACGTTCGGCCCAGGATGTCGCCGGAAGAATCACGTCGGCATACTCTGCGGTGTCGGTCATGAAGATGTCCTGGACGACCAGGAACTCTAGACTCTCGAGGTTCTCGACGACCTCGTTCCCGTTTGGCTCACTGATGACCGGGTTCTCACCCATGATGTAGAGTCCGTGTATCTGCTCGCCTGCGGCCTGCGTGATCTCGACGTTGGACAGTCCCGGCTCCGTCGGTAGTTCGAAGCCCCACACGTCCTCGATCTCCGCCCGCTGTTCGTCGTCATCGATGGGGACGTAGCCGGGGAAGGTGTTGTACATCGTCCCGACGTCACAGGTTCCCTGAACGTTGTTCTGCCCGCGGAGTGGGTTGACGCCGGTTCCTGGGCGCCCGAGGTTACCCGTCATCAGCGCGAGATTGATGAGGTTCTGCACGTTGTCGGTTCCACAGGCGTGCTGGCTCATCCCCATCCCGGTGAAGATGGCGGCGTTGTCCGCTGTCGCGTACGCTTCAGCCGCCGTTTCGATGTCTTCTAAGGGAACGCCGCACGTTTCGGCTGCCTCCTCGACGTCGAACTCTTCGAGCGTCTCGACCACCCCGTCGAGACCTTCCGTTCGCTCGTCGATGAACTCCTCGTCGAGCCAGTCGTTATCGAGGACGGTTTTGAGAACGATGTTCAACAACGGGATGTCCGTGCCTGGCTTCAACTGAAGATGGAGGTCGACGTCGCGGGTGGTCTTGTTCGCGTGCGGGTCGACCTGGACGACGAACGTGTCCTCCAATGCGGCTTGTTTGAAATATTTGCTGTGAGCGATCGGGTGTTGCTCGGAGGGGTTGGCACCTTGAATCCAGTACACGTCGGCCTCCTCCCGAAGGTCGCGCATACTGTTGGTCATCGCACCAGCACCGAGACTCTGTCTGAGCGCAGCGACCGTCGAAGCATGGCACATCCGGGTGCAGTTGTCGACGTTGTTGTTGCCGTATCGACGGGCCAACTTCTGGAGGAGATAATTCTCCTCGTTTGTACACTTCGACGACCCGAAAAAGCCCATCGCGGTTCGTCCGTGTTCATCTCGAATCCGACTCATCTCGTCGGTGACGAGTTCGAATGCCTCTTCCCACGTCGCTTCGCGGAACTCGTCGCCATCACGAATCAACGGTTCTTTCAGGCGCTCCTCGTGGTTCACGACTTCGGTCGATGCACCACCCTTGATACAGAGAGCACCCTCGTTGACCGGCGCATCGAACCACGGTTTGAGGTTCACGTCTCCCTCCTCGGTGCCTTCTGTTAGTTGCAGTCCGCATCCGACACCGCAATACGGACAAATCGTACAGACGTTGTCTTCGGATTCTTGGCTCATGATTTGTCTTTCCTGATCCGATTTTTCGTTCACTGGCGTCATTGTGCTCGACCATCTCCTCGGTCGTCGAACACGAGCAACACCGACTATGCTATCAGTTACCAATTGGGGGCAATCGACTTGAGCATTGTGTCGCCTATCGATTCCGAAGACACCCGTCGGGGGGAGGAACGTTCGAGGTTCCATTTCCCTGGAGAACAAGGAATCAAGATGATTGACGACCCAGTTTCAGCTACGAACGGCAAGCATCCAGGTCGTCGATACACCTGGTACTGTCGCAGAAACCAACAGAGGCTACCCATGGAACTCGATCATGATCGATTGCTCGAAAAGAGTCGGGAGTACGAACAACTGGAACCGCTGTTTCTCGTCGAACGAGATCGTCTCGAAACGCTGCCCGACGCGTTCGAAGAAGGAACGGTCGTCTGGAAGGACATGGAGTGGATCGTTCGGTGGTATTATCGTCGCGAATTAGGTGAATTTCCACACCAGGAGCGCGAATCCGCGGAACGCCGATTCCGAACCAATTCGTGGGAGACCGTGAATGCAACTATCGAAGGAGCCAGACAGGCATCGACAGTGACGGAAAAGACCGAACGATTGTTGGAATTAAAAGGGGTGACAGTGCCGGTTGCTTCCGCGATTCTCCAATTTATGGATCCAGAAGAATACATCGTCCACGATGAACAGATCTGGTGGCTTCTCCATAAAATCGGCAAACTGGATGATCAAGCTCCTGACTCTCTCTCAGTGGACGCTTACGTCGCTTATCTGGAGCAGTGTCGAGCGACGGTTGTGGAGTTCGACGTCGACCTGCAGACATTGTATCGCGCCAGTCGTAGGTTGCGGAAAGCGGGCGGCGACGAACACTGAAACTGATATCCCTCATCGAATCGAGCCGTCGGAACGCCCTGCTATCGGATACCGGCATCTGTCTAGATAGATGAAATATAGTATACAGATATTATCCACGAATCTATATTTAGATGGATATCATCCTTTGACCGGGGGGTTACATGCCCGAAACACGATTCGAAGTAGACGTAGATGCCGATCCAGCAGAACAGCCGATGCCGGTTCATAACCGATGGCATCCAGATATCCCATCGGTCGTCAGCGTGAATCCCGGCGAGAAATTGCGGGTCGAATGTCTCGACTGGACGGGGGGCCAGATTCACGACGATGATGACGCGAACGACGTTCGTGACGTCGACCTCGCCCAGGTTCACTACCTGAGTGGACCGATAGAAGTCAACGGTGCAGAACCTGGTGACCTGCTCGTGATGGACATCCTCGACATCGGGGTGTTGAACGAGCGCTGGGAGTACGGTTTCACCGGGATCTTCTCTCAGCAGAACGGCGGTGGATTCCTCACCGACCATTTCCCAACCGCCTCGAAGGCGATCTGGGAGCTAAACGGGACGAAAACGACGTCGCGCCACATCCCAGACGTACGTTTCGAAGGAAAGATCCACCCAGGATTGGTCGGCACCGCTCCATCACACGAACTCCTACAGGAATGGAACGAGCGCGAACAGGAACTCATCGACAAGCACGCTGAAGATCCTGAATCCATTCCAGATCACCCGACGAAGGAAGCACAGCCTCCAGTCGCCAACGCACCGACGACGGAATCGGCGCTCATGGGCGATATGTCGGACGACGAGGCCGAATCAGCTGCCGAGGAAGCAGCCCGAACGGTTCCACCGCGAGAGAATGGCGGGAACTGTGATATCAAAGACCTCTCGCTCGGGTCGAGGGTCTACTTCCCGGTGTACGTGGAGGGTGGGAAGCTTTCTATGGGAGACATCCACTTCTCGCAAGGAGATGGCGAGATCACCTTCTGCGGTGCGATCGAGATGGCAGGGTACCTCGACATCGAACTCGATCTCATCAAAGATGGGATGAACAGGTACGGAATCGATCATCCCATCTTCGAACCGGGTCACCGTGGGCCGGATTTCTCCGAGTATGTCGTCTTCGAAGGGTACTCGGTCACCGAGGATGGAGAGCAGAGATACATCGATTCTCACGTCGCCTATCGACGGGCTGCGCTCGAGGCTATCGAATACCTCAAGAAATTCGGCTACACCGGCGAGCAGGCATACATGATCCTTGGAACCGTACCTGTCGAAGGCCGACAGAGTGGCGTGGTCGACATCCCGAATGCGTGCTCGACACTCGCAGTTCCGAAGGCAGTTTTCAACTTCGACATCAGTCCCGACTCTCTGGGCGCCAGACAGTCGAAAGGTCAGGTAGCGATCACCGACGAACCACTCGACTAGCATTGCCTATCGAACGACCACCACGGCTGGTGGTCACGAACGATCTTTTCGTCGTATCACGAATCGTCCTCGATTTCGTCTGCCGTGGCCGTCGCCTTCGCACTATTCGAGTCCGTGACGACGAGCGTCAAGCGATACGTGTGTCCCGACGTTTCCTCGTGTTTGGCGCGAAGTGACGTCGTCCCTGTCGCTGTGTCACCGCTGACGTCGACCGTCGCCGTGTCCTCGGTTTCGCCGTCGTTGGTGTCGGTGAGCGTGAGGTCGACCGTACTGAGATTCCCGTCGGAATCACTCACCGCCCAGGAAGCGTCGAAATCTGCATGGGGGCTGTTACCCGAATTGTCCTCCGCGAGGCTCAGCGAGTCGACGACAGGTGCGGTGTTCCCACCACCCCCACCAGATCCCCCGTCCAGGTCGTCACCGTTCGTCGTCCCGAGGACGGCGTTCTCGACGTCGAGCAAGCCGGAGCCCTGTTCGTTGCTCGACAGGCCGATGTCTTCTGCCGTGTTACGGAGTCGCTGGCGTGCCTGGGTGTTCGTGTCGCCGTTCGCCATCAGTTGTCCACCCGCACCGCTCACGTGGGGGCACGCCATCGACGTTCCCGAGAGCGACGTGTACCCACCATCGTTGTACGTCGAGAGGATGTCGGCTCCTGGTGCGGCGAGTTCGACTTCCGAACCGCGCGACGACCATCGCGGTAGCGTATCGTTCCTGTCGGTCGCGCTGACGGCGATACATTCCTGGTATGCAGCGGGATAACCGACGCTGTTCTTGCTGGGGCCTTCGTTTCCGGCGGCTGCGACGAGGAGAACCCCGCTCTCGTAAGCGGTCGTACAGGCGTCCTCGATGACCGACGAGCCTCGACGGCTACCGAGGCTGAGACTCCCGACGTCGTATCCCTCGTCGGCAACCCAGTTGATGCCAGCGGCCACGTCCGAGGCGTACCCGCCCCCGCTCTCATCGAGCACCTTGGCCGCGTGGAGCGTCGCCGCGGTACTGACGCCAAGCACTCCTGACGAGTTGTCGACAGCGTCGGCGATACCCGCACAGTGAGTGCCGTGGCCGTTATCGTCGTCCCACGAAGACGTGTAATCGACGAACGACGCCCCAGTACCCAGATTCGCCTTCAGATCCGGGTGGTTCTCGTCGATGCCGGTATCGATGATGGCGATATCTGCACCACTCCCGGTGTCTCCGCTCGAATGGGCGACTTCGGCGTCCACGCGGTCGACGCCCCATGGGAGGGTTTCCCCGACCGCATGGACGCGGATATCTGGCTCCACGTATCGAACACCGCGTTGTGCGCGCAGGAATTCGCGGTCGTCTTTTCCGAACCGACCGACGACCGCCTGTCCGGTCGATCCGAAATCGAGCACTCGAATCACGTCGGTAGCCCGGTCCGCTGCCTTGGTGACCGCTGTCGAGGAGCGCGTTCCGACGATGAAACGTGGACTGCCACCGAGCCCGGTCCCTGCCCCGATTGACACTGCACCGATACTGGTACTCGCACCGATCAAAACGGTTCTTCGAGAGACACTGTTACTATTTACCATGCCTGATGGTAACGATTGTGGACGACACTGTATAAAAATATGGATATTTGTCCAAATATTTCTACAATTTTACTCTCATGACGGATTCAATACCTGCAGATACACGAACGATACACAGCCGGAAAGACAGAACATCGTTTTGATCAGTAAAACACGGGCTGGTGCCCAGAGCAGTTACGACACAGATTCGCTAGCTAGCAATCATGGATCGGAGCGAAATGGTCGTTCACGCGGCGACAGTCGGCGCAACGTTCGCCTGCAAGCAGTTTCGAACCGACCTGGATATCTCGACGAAGGATGGCAAGATGGATTACGTGACCGAAGCGGACACACGAACCCAACGTCGAGTCATCGAAACGATCACCGATGGGTTTCCGGACGACACGATCGTCGGTGAGGAGGAAGATGCGGCAAAAGAGATCCCCGAGAAGGGAGATTGCTGGGTGATCGACCCGATCGACGGAACGACGAACTTCGTTCGGGGAATTCCACTGTGGGCGACGAGTGTCGCGGCGGTCCGCGATGAGGAACCGATCGCAGCGGCGAACGTCCTCCCCGCCATCGATGAGACGTACGTCGCGAACGCCGACGAAGTTCTCAGAAATGGAGAACAGATCACGGTCAGTGAGACGGATTCTCTCGATGTCGCAGTCGTCGCACCGATTCTTCGATATGGAGACACACAGCGAGACGAGTTCTCCAGCGTGATTTACGAGTTGTCAAGAGAAGTCGGAGACCTGCGACGATTGGGCTCTGCACAGGCAACACTTTCACTCGTTGGACGTGGTGCACTCGATGGGACCATTGGAGTCGTCAAACCGTACTCGTGGGATACGGTTGCTGGTGCATATATGGTCGATCAGGCTGGTGGCCGAGTGACCGATATCTTCGGTGAGCCATGGACGCCCTTCAGCCAGGGAATCGTTGCGACGAATGGTCGATTGCACGAGGAGGTTCTCGGAGTGGTTCAACGAGGTCTCGAGACGACGTGAAGCACTCCGATTTCTTGCGAACGGTCTGACAGATTTCGAGACAACACTCCACCAGGCCGTGGTTGTCGTGGCGAATCGTGTGCCTACACGTTCCCTGAAAAGTATTGACTGGAAGTAATCTACCAGCCGATGCCACCCAGTACTGCTTTTATCTCTTGTTCACTTCATTACCACATCTCCGTCATGACTCCAGACCATTCACCCTGGTATCCCCGGATTCGCCTCGTCGTCTCTCTCCTCATTCTCGTCGGCCTCACCACGAGTGTTGGTATCGCGTACGTTGCTCTCGCAACACACCCCGACGCGACACTTCCCCTTCTATCGACCGTCCTCTCGGGTGTAACCGTCGTTGCAGCCGGTTTCACTGGATTGTATACCTTTACGACATATCCTCGTTTTCCGCGACGTGTCCAGACCGTCTATGCTGGATTCGTAACTATCGCCATTCTTGCCATCAGCTGGAACGTCTACATCATACTGGCGATCACGTGAGCCGAGTCTGTTGACGTGCCAGACAAAGACTGAAATTCCTCCAATCGAATCCTTCTCGGGTTTAGTGCAGCAGAAATCCAACCACAGATTCGGTCAGACGTCGAACGCCCAGAGCTGACTGTCCGTGTCTACTCCTTCCGAGACGGTTTTCGACTGACGCTGACTCGGCGGAGTGTATTCCGACGTGAACACGATACTGTCGTTGGCTGGTATCGGGCCACGGCCACGATTTCCGGATTTGGATAGCTTCCAGTTCGTCTCGCCGTCTTTGGCGTTCAGCGAATAGATGGTCACGTTCTCCGTATCCGTACGGAGGAGATTTACTGCTCCGTCGGTCACGGTCGGTATCGTTCCCTGTGCCCATTCGTTTTCCGGGAGCTCTCGGGTCCAGCGCGTTTCACCGGAGTCCAGTTCGAGGGCTTTCACGTTCCCGTTCAGGTCGGCGAGATAGACGGTATCGTCGTCGACTGCCGGCCGAATGCTCGCTTTCGGTACGCTGGGTGCCTGCCACCGTTCAGTTCTATCTGGATCGAAGACGCGAACCTTCTCGTGCCCTGCATGAACGATTTCGTCGTCGGTCACGACCACGGAAGTGGTGAAACCACTGACCTGTTCCCGCCATCTCTCGTTTCCGGTCGCGGCATCGAGCGCGACGAGTTCCTGATTCGCCGTGGTGTACACGGTGTCGTCAAGTACGGCGGGGAGATTCGCACCCCCCATCCGACCATCGGGTGTGAACGACCACTGCTCGTTCCCATCGTGATCGAAGCAGACGAGTCCTTCCCGCCCGGCACCGTAGATCGCATCGTCCGTGACAACCGGTGGGTCGTTGATGAAACCAGCAAACTCGGTCGTTTCCCAGAGCCGCTCTCGCGACTGGGCATCGAGTGCGATGAATCTCTCGTCGACGTTACAGTAGAGCACTCCGTCGTAGTAGATGGGTCGAAGGTCGGAAAGTGGTGCGTGGAACACGAACGTCGTGTCGAGTGAGGTTGCCCATCGTTGCTCTCCACTGTTCAGATCGTAGGCTTCGAGTGTCGCGTCGGGTGCGCCATCGGTCGGTTTCCCCCGCGTCACGTAGACACGATCGTTGACGACCGTCGGTGTGGTGATCGGGCCTTTCGTTTTGACATTCCATCGCATCTCCGAGCAGGTCGCGGGGACGCTTGGGTTGTACCCACTGTGATTCGAATCCCGCCCGAGTTGTGACCAGGACGAGTCGGAGGCGGGATTCAACGGCGTATCCGTCGTTCGTGTGGGTTGTGTGGATTCGTTGGTCGATGCGAGACACCCGGTGAAGAGTGTACTACCGGCGAGGGCGAGGGCGGTTCTGCGGGACACGGAGGGAGGGGCCATACCCAGATTTCATGAGCATTTGTTAAATCCTTTGTGTTGATGAAATAATCTCAACAAATTTATCTTTACTTTACAGGCGGTCAAGGAGAATGCCCCCGGGGCTTGACCCCGGGGTTGAATCCGATAGGCGGGGTGCGAACGATTAAGTGATTATATATCTAATCGATAGACAGCGATGGAATACAGTCACCGTTACCCCGCGTACCCGACACAAGAGGGGGCGGTGCACCTAGAATACCACATCGACGTTCATCGCCAAGCGTACAACTACACACACTACGAATACACCCACCTTGACGCCGACACCATCGGGTCGGCGTATAAGCATCACGACCGCCTCACCGGCTGGAAAGACGAGTTTCCAGTGTTCAAAGAGGTTCACTCCAAAGCACTCCAGCGAACCGTCACACGGTTCTATCAGAATCTCTCGACCCTCAAATCCCAGAAAGAGAACGGGAACACGGTCGGGATGCTCACGTGGAAGTCACCGAAGGAGTTCCAGAGTATGACGTATTCGCAGTCCGGCTTCGAACTCAAAAACACGAGTGGCCGCACAGCGACCCTCTGGCTCTCCAAAATCGGAGACATCAAAATCCGTTACCACCGTCCGATTCCCGACGAGGCGTCCATCAAAGAAGTCACCATTAAGAAGGAGGCGACCGGCGAGTGGTTCGTCTCCTTTGGTCTCGAAACCGACGACGCCGACCTGCCCGAGAAACCAGACGTGGACTCGCTTGACGCAAGTAACAGCGTGGGTGTTGACCTCGGCATCCTCAACTACATCCACACCTCGGATGGCAAGACTGTGGATTGGCTCGACCTCAACGATGAGTACGAACGACTCCGCCGCGAACAACGGAAGTTATCGCGGAAGCAGAAAGGGAGTCAGAACTACGAGAAACAACGAACGAAAGTCGCCACGGTCAAGCGTCACATCCGCCGAACGGTGCTGGACTACCAACACAAGATTACGACGTGGCTCGTCCGCGAGTATGACGCAGTGTTCGTTGAGGATTTGAACGTGAAGGGGATGTTGGAGCAGGCGCACACCGCTCGCAACAAGCAGGACGTGGCGTGGCGACAGTTCATTACCTTGCTCGAATACAAGGGCGAGTTGTACGGCACTCACATCGTGCAGGTGGAAGCAGCAGGAACGACAAAGGAGTGTGCGTCGTGTGGTGTGGAGACGGCAAAGCCCATCTGGGTGCGCGAGCATTCGTGTCCGTCGTGCGGGTTCGAAACGGATAGGGACGCGAACGCAGCGATGAACGTTCTACAACGCGGTTTTTCTGAACTAGGGCTGGGATGGCCCGAAGACACTCCCGTGGAGACTGCGCTCCCTACGGACACGACTCAGCATGAGTCCGTGTCTGCAAAGCGCGTCGTAGAAACAGGAAGCCTCGGGGCTTGACCCCGAGGCGATTCACGTGGTGATATACTTCTTAGGTACTTGATGTCTAATGGGAATGTGAGTCGGACTCTCTCCATACTGGTGTTTCGGCTTCCGAAGTGGAGAGATATAGCCACACGATACGCTACTGGCCTGCAGTTGGCGTGTTCGAAAATCGGGTTTCGGAACGTCGTTTTCAATCGTCTGCCGTTTTCATCTGAATGTCCGACTCATCGGCGACTTCCCACCGAAGCGTAACCGCCCACTGCTCAGTTCCGTCCTCCATCGAACTGTGTTCGACCAGTTCCACATCGCTCTTCGGACGGGGATAGTCGGTATCGTCAGTGGCGTCGCTCGCCGAAGCCATCCCCTCGTAGCGACCAGTCAGTTCCTCGCGAAGGTTCTGAAGGTACTCGGCAAGTTCTTCGCGGTTCAACGACGTCGTGGTCTCGGTGTCGTAACTCGTCGCGCCTTGACCGACACCACCCGGTTCTCCCGACGAGTGTTCTCCAAAGATGGAGTTGATCACCGCGCCGAGTAGGAGGACGAGTCCCGAGAAATACAGATAGGTCACGATGACGATGACGCTCCCGAGAAAGCTCCCCGAACCGGGGTCTTTGAAGACGAGATAGATCTGAAACAGTCCCTGAAGTGTGGCCCAACCGACTGCGGCGAACACCACTCCTGGAAGCACGTCACCCATCTCGACTTCCGTATCTGGGAACTGATAGTAGATCGGGAAAAACGCGACCACGAGCCCGAGGATCAGTATCACGGGTGTCAGATATCCGATGAAGGGGATGGTATCGGAGAACCACGCGAAGATGGCGCTCACACCCACCGTCGCTACGATCGCGATGACGAGTGCAACCAGGACGACGAGACTGTCCGTCAGTTGGTCGAGAAACGAATTGCTCGATTCAGTCTCGTAGATCTCCGAGAAAGCCGTATCGAGGCCACGGAAGATCTTGAGCGTTCCCCAGATCAGAACGACGAGACCGACGAACGAGACACTCGTGGCCGACGAATTCCCCTGGAAGATCTCCTGCACGACGTTTGCGATCGGCCCTGGGAGCCACCGCCCGACGACTGTCGCGATACGTGCTTCGAGGCCTCCACCGAAGATAGAGATCACGAAGAGGAGCAACAACAGCATGGGTGCAAGCGAGACGAATGCGTTGTACGCGATGCCCGCCGCCATGAAGGTCACATTTTTCTCGGAAACGTCAGAGAGAACACGCTTTACGAGTATCCAAAGATCGGAAACGGTGACCATGTTCTCGTTTCAGCGAGCAGCTTTGAAATCGCTCTGGCCAGTAGCCGATTTTCGACATTCGGCCTTGCGGTTTCACGGTCGTTACTCGCCCGGGACTGCGCGAACGTCGGCCGGCCCCACCTCCACGGAACCGTCGTGTTAGAAATCGACACGATTGCCAACGGCAAAACGGTATTTTCACAAGGTCGTCATGGTCTTGCTTGACACAGCCGCGAACCTCTGTCTTCTAATCCAGTATCAATCTCTAATAACTATCATTAAATTCTTGAAAATATTAATGTGGGTGTGTGACATTGATGCATTCGATGGTTCGACCTCAGACCAGACGAGAGGTACTCAAGACGATCGGTGGCACAGCGACTGCAGCCAGTTTCGTCGGTACCGTGAGCGGTCGACAGCGAACCGGAGACAGAAAACAGGGTCGTGGGACACGCTACGCGGCGTTCAACGTCATCGAACTGGAGACAGAGCAGGTTCAGAAGCCGGGCGATCCACAGGCAGAAGCGGCCGCCCGAGTCATCCAGGAAGTCCGGCCAGATGTCCTCGTTGTCAACGAACTCACCAACAACCTCCAGCAGGGCAAATACACCGACAGAGCGAACATCGACGCCTTCGTTGAGAACTATCTCAGCGTCTCACAACGGGACGACCTCGACGGCATCGACTACGAACACACGCTCCAGCCAGAGAGTAACACTGGCGTCCTTCCCGAACAGGACTACGATTTCAACAAGGATGGAACGTTCGGCGAACGGCCGGGTGACGCATACGGGTTCGGGGTGTATCCGGGTCACTATGCGTTCGCGATCGCGAGCAAGTACCCGATCGACGAATCGAGCGTTCGTTCTTTCCAGACGTTTAAGTGGGCGGACATGCCCGGGAACCTCATTCCGGTAGCGGGCGACGAAGGCGTCGTCACGGATCCCGAGGATGACGAAATCGCGATCTACCTCACGGAGGAGGAACTCGACGTCTATCGGCTCTCTTCGAAGACCCACATCGATGTCCCGTTTGAGGTAAAGGGAGGGACGGTTCACGGCCTGTTCGCGCACCCGACACCGCCCGGCTTCGACGGGGTGAACAACTTCAACGGGAGGTGGAATCACGACGAAGTCCGGTTTTTCGCAGATTACGTCGCTGGCGAAGACTACATCTACGACGACAGTGGCGTCCGCGGCGGTCTCGACGACGACGCCTCCTACGTCCTGATGGGGGACATGAATGCGGGACCAGGTCTTGGTCGGGAAGAGCGTCCGCTCCACCCTGCTCAGAAGTTCTTCGTCGACAACGACGACTTCTACACTGACCGCCTCCCAACGAGTCCGGGCGGGGCGCAACGCGATCTTCCCACCGCGACACGGGTCGGCGGTGATTTCGAGGGCGTTGTCGAACAGATCGACTACGTCCTCCCGTCCCCAAACCTCTCGCTTCAGGCCTCGTCGGTCGTCTGGCCGAGCAAGAACGCAACGAAGCGGAACCTCGGCGAGGACGTCAGTATGGCCTCAGATCACCGACTCGTCTGGGCCGACATCGCGACGCATCCCCGCCACTGACGGGAACTCGGCCCTTCTACTCAAAATACATTACGGGGAAACAAGGCGACGCAATCAGGTCATCGCCGGAAGTGACTGTGGGGCCGCTAAGCTTGGCGTGACCGAGGCGTTCTCCATCTCGGCGAACAAGACCCGGCTGGCGAGTATACTCTCATCGACGTGATACAGTTCGATAGCGCATTCCTCCGTCTTTAGGCGGAGATCTAGCGATAGGCACGGCAATTCCTATCCGTTGCTGAGGGTTTCGACAAGCCCCATCAAAATAGTCACACCGATGATTGACAACTACTCTCGTGACTCTCTGCCCATCGTGTGGAATTCGTCGTTGGGGCGCCAGTCGGCGAACATCGCCATCCGGTTCGAGAAGTTGAAGAACGCCGCCACGCTTCCGATGTCCCAGATCTCCTCGTCGGTGTAGCCCACGTCGCGCAGTCGTTGCAGGTCATCCTCGGACACTTCCGTCGGGTGTTCGGTGAGTTTCACCGCTACATCGAGCATCGCCATCCGCTTCTCGCTCACGTCTGCCTGTCGATAGTTCGCAACCAGCTGGTCGGCGAGTGTGGGTTGTTTGGCGTAGATGCGGACGAGTGCGCCGTGAGCGACGTTGCAGTAGTAGCAATGGTTGACCCCGGAAACGGCGACGATGATCATCTCCACCTCTTCGCGGTCGAGCGACGTGTCGTCGACGAGTGCATCGTGGAAGGACATGAACGCGCGGAAGTGGGAGGGTTTGTACGCGAGTGCTGCGAACACGTTGGGTGTGAACCCCGCACGATCGGTCTCTGTCTCGATGCGGTCGCGGAGGTCGTCTGGAATCTCGTCGTAGTCCGGAACGGGGAATCGCCGCTGTGCCTCGGTGTCGAGCGTCGGGTCTGACATGGCGCCGAGTTCGGTATGTTGGCACTTAACGATGTGTCCATTCGGAGTCCGGTTCGTACGCGTTCTCGACGAGTGGCCCGGAGCCGATGAAATTCAGTACCCATACTCGTTTCCCGGTACCTGGGGTGAAATCATCCTGGACTGTTCTCGGTCGAATAGATCGATCTCCTGCAGGCGGAGCAGGCCGAGTGTCTCGGAACCACGCCCGGAGACGGTTCACGATGACGGTTTGAACTGCGTTCCACCACATTTAGGGCACATATCGATGAGTGGCTGGAGCGTCTTTTCGTCTTCGTCGTCAGTCATCGTGAGGACTGCATCGACAAAATTCCCACATCCCGTGCACATGACTAAACCCCTCATCTGCTTACTTCGTAAGTTCCGTGCGAAATTTCTTCAAGAGCGATCGAACAGCGTCGAACTCCGGGCCGGCTGCTACCGTTTGCCGATTAGCATTATACGACACGACACCCGCCTCGGTTAACTTGGGGATGTGAACGTGATAGAGCGATACATGGATTCGTTGTACCCGTGGTGACTCCACTATACGATCAGGCGTGCTATCTAACTCGTGGGCCGCCACCTGTCGCGCCAGATCGGCCAGAGCGACCGGCGGCCCATCAGGGTCAAGCACTGTGAGAACCGCTCGACGTCGAGCATCCGCCAATAGCTGATAGTGCTCACTACTGCATACCCCGGTCGTCTCAACTTTTCTCCTCGTTTCGATGTTTGGATCAGTCGACATTGAGTGTCCCCTTCCTACTCCCCGGCTACTGCCAGGTCTGTCTCTTCTTAAAGTACCGACACTCGATAAGACACAGGCATAATTGATTAGGCTCGCATCCCCTGGAACGATCAGTACAGCAGTTAGTTGAATAGCGAGGATGACGTAGAAGTTGGTCTCGCCAAATGTGATGGTTCCTCTAACTCCGTTAACGGAGGAGTTATGATGTTGGGGGCACACAGCGTTTCGTAGTGACTGCTGAACCCCTGTCAAATAGCCTCCGAGAAACCCTTCGCGTTTTTACCGATTTGGATGGAGGAGAGCCACTGACAACAAATGAGGTCACTGAATGCCTCGGTATTGGTCGCCGGAGTACGTACGACCGGCTCAATGCCCTCGTGGAGCACGGCTACCTCAAGACCAAAAAGGTCGGTGCCCGCGGGCGTGTGTGGTGGCGATCCAGTCCTCGTGATCTCCGGTTGGCACGTGAGGATATGTACGAGCGAGTCACCGACGCATTTCTCGCACTCGATACCGACTGGCGGTTTATCCACATGAACGAGCAGGCCGAAGACCTGCTCGGGAAAACGGAGGACGAACTCCGTGGGAAATACGCCTTTGATGAATTTCCGGGCGCTGACGAACAGTCGTATAGAAAGCGGTTCGAGCGGGCGATGCCGACCCAGAAGCCAGTCACATTCGAGGAATACTCACCCACAGCCGACGCCTGGGTCGAGGTACGGATGTATCCATCCGAGACCGGGATGTCGGTGTATCTCCGAGACATCACCGAACGCAAACAGACAGAGGCGGCATTGCGTAAAAGTGAGGAGCGCTATCGTACCCTGTTTAACTCGATTGACGAAGGCTTCTGTGTCATCAAGGTGCTGTTCGATTCGGACGACACTCCTGTGGACTTCCGCTTTTTAGAGACGAACCCGGCGTTCGAGGAGCAGACGGGACTCGCCGATGCTGAGGGCAAGCAGATGCGAGAGCTAGAACCGCGCCACGAACAGCACTGGTTCGAAACATATGGCCGCATTGCCCTGACGGGTGAGTCGGAGCGGTTTGCGAACAGAGCCCAGTATCTTGACGACCGATGGTACGATGTCTATGCATTCCGTGTTGGTCAGCCGGAGGAGCGCACGGTCGCCATCCTCTTCAACGACATCACTGACCGCAAGAAGTCCGAAAATGCCCTGCGTGAAAGTGAGAAACGATTACAACTTGCCCTGAAGGCGGGGGACATGGGCGCATGGGAACTTGATCTCCAGACCGAGGAGTCATCTATCCGCTCAGCACAACACGACCGAATCTTTGGGTATGAAGAACGGCTTGACGACTGGAGCTTCGAGCGATTCCTTGAGCATGTCTATCCGACCGATCGAGAACGTGTCAAACGGAGTTTCGAGGCCGCGTTTCAGACGGGCGACTGGGAGTTCGAATGTCGGATCATCCGTGCCGACGACGAACGGCGGTGGATCACAGCTCGTGGCGAGTTTCACTATGGCACCGAGAACGAGCCCGCCCGCGCAATCGGCATCGTCCAAGATATCACGAACCGCAAAGAGCGCGAACGGAAATTGGAGCGCCAGCGCGAGCAGTTGGCCGCCCTCAACAATCTCAACGACATCTTCCGCGATATCACCGATACGGTGATCGAGCAGTCCACCCGCAGGGAAATCGAGGAGATCGTCTGCGAACGCCTTGCCGACTCGGACTCCTACCTGTTTGCGTGGATCGGCGATGTCGATGTCCAATCACAGACGGTGAACCTTCGGACGGAGGCGGGTTGTGAGGGATATCTCGATTCGATCACCATTTCGACTGATCCGGACGACGAGCGCAGCAGAGGCCCCACGGGACGAGCCATCTTACAGCAGGAATGCCAGGTTGCACAGGATATCAGCGCCGATCCGCGTTACGACCCTTGGCGCGATGCCACCCGAGAGTATGGGTTTCGTTCGTCCGCTGCAATCCCCCTCGTCCATGAAGGTACGATCTATGGCGTGTTGAACGTCTATACCGAGCGACCGTCCGCGTTCTCAGACGACGAACGGGCGGTAATCAGCCAGCTCGGTGAGGTTATCGGACACGCGATTGCCGCGGTCGAGCGCAAGCGTGCATTGGTAAGCGAAGAAGTGGTCGAACTTGAGTTCCAGATTCCGAACGTCTTCGAGTCGCTGAACCTTCCGGTCTCTACCGACGATACGATTACGCTCGAGCGGGCTGTGCAAGTGGATGAGAGTACCTTCCTCTTGTACGGTAGCGCCATCGGCGGTGCAATGGCAGCAATCGAAGAGGTGGTTGAGGCTGATGTCGTTTCGCCGTGGCAGTCAGTGACCGTGCTCGAAACCGACGGTGAGGAATCTCACTTCGAACTCGAAGTAGCCGAATCGCCGCTATTCTCGACGCTCGCGGCACACGGCGGTTCCTTTCAGGAGGCATATCTCGAGGATGGTGATTACTACATGCGAATCCACCTTTCGCCGAGCGTGGATGTCCGCCGCGTTGTTGACGAGTACATGGATGCCTATCCGATGAAGCTGGTAACCCAGCGACAAGTGGTTCGTGATCGGGACACGATGACACAGTTACACGGAGCGCTCTTTGAGGAACTGACCGACCGTCAGCGGGCCGCAATCGAGACAGCGTACCATACGGGGTACTTCGCGTGGCCTCGCACGACCACCGGCGATGAACTCGCCGAGTCACTGGACGTTTCCCCACCGACTTTCCATCAACACCTGCGCAAAGCCGAGGAGAAACTGTTTACGGCGCTATTCGACGACAGCTGACAGCCGATACTGAATCAGGCTATCTTTTTGCAAGGCGAGAATTCCGCCGTGAACGGTGGGCGAGGATGTCACTAGCTACTGACTAGGTAGTGGCGTCTGATTCGATACATCGATCTATCTTGACCCGTCATCCCAAAAACCATCATTGAAAAACATTTATTAAATATATAGATATAAAATACTAAGAAAATAATAGATAGTCATAGATTAACAGCCATTCATGGTAAACGATCCAGAAGCAGATCACGAAAAACATTCGACATCAAGAATCAAAGAGAGATCAAACTTTTCACGACGTTCGACTCTCGCATCACTACTTGGGGTCGCTGGTGGAATCCTCCTAAATAGCGATTCCGCGTCAGCAGAATCAGCCACTCAACAGCAAGGGTGTGACCGGTACATACCCCTCTATCAAACCGAAGCCAGGAGTTCTATCGATGCTGTTCCATTATCACGGAACTATCGTCCAATAGATCATCCCGCTCAGTATGCTATTCTTCCAATTGGGAGTCTGGAGTATGACATCCCGCTCTACGTTTCGATGACTGGAGAGTTACTTCACCAAGGTCTTGGACTAGATGTCGAAAGTGTTTCTCTAAGATTATATGACAAGACAACTGAAAAACCAGTCTAGGGGTCAGAGGTGACATTATCGAATCCGAATGCTGCCACAGAAGTCGGTGAAGCACAACTGTTTGACGGACCAAAAGCAGAATACAGTCCGGATGAGGCGCGGAAAATCGGATTCCAAAGAAAGCTACAGTATTCCGGTTCCGAGCCCACCGGAAACTCCTTCGTCTATCGGAATATCGCTATCGAGATCTGGGCAAAATTACCTCGATCGCTGAGTGGGATAGACCGCCAATTAAATCACGAACTCCGGTAATACGCTCTTCAGAAGCAGATTGTTGGTCGGGGATAGCTGCCGCTAGAAATCGTAGCGGGCAAGGGTGACGCGTTCGCGTCACCCGATATGTTCCCATTTGAATTGCTGAACTCGGAG
>NZ_JBPEHG010000017.1:0-115004 GCF_054177585.1 Haladaptatus rarus
AAGATCTGTTCGAATTGCCCTGTATGGCGGCGATGGACGAGCGCCTGCAGGAAAAGAAACCCGTCCGGAAGGACCTGTTCAATCTGGTGCGGATGGCGTGGTGGCTTCCCCAGTACCGGGACGCGAGTACGGAGGAATTCATCAGCGACGTGAAAGACCTGTTCTCGCGGTGGCCCTGGTATGACGACGAGGTGACTGGGTACCAGATTCGGTACGAACTCGACAACGACATCGGCGGCGAGATCCCCCTCCCGATGAATTGTGCGAATGATGATATGCAGCGGTACTGCATCGGGCGCGACCAGTGCCCGTACTCGATCTATGGGAGCCTTCCCTTCCCCGATGAGATGTACGAGCAGATCGATGACCAAGGAGCGTCTCCATCACAGTAAGTCGTCGAGTCGAGCGAACACGGTTACGTTTGACAGTTCGCGTATCTATTCCTCGTCGGTATATCGAGAGAGTTCAGGACTGGGGTTTGCAAATACGAATTAGGGCTTCTCCGCGAGTAAATGAGCAGTCTTAGCGGTTCTCCCCCCTCGGTTTTCATTTATCGTCGGAACTTGCTTTCATATAGGATCCGCAACCTTATTCCACCAGTTTCCCGTTTTGCCGATATTCAGAGGGTAGCGGCCGTAACACGTTGCATATATCAACGAGAGTCCCGAGTCTCGTTTTCATATAACAAATAACGTCCTCAAAACAGTCCTCCGCTATCCTATGCAATTCTGTAGCCGTCAAGTCTGAGTTCGCACCTCGAAAATCGTCCAAAGGAAGGGTGGGGTACGAGGTGTGAATCCGGTGTGTTGCAGAGAGGGGATTCAGGGAGGGTCGGAGTGCATGCGGAATAGGGAAAACTATCAGCTGCGGATAACACAGCGAGCGCCGTAGCCGAGTGGTGAAATGGAGAGAAACAGGTGTTGAGGTATCGGTCGGGAGTGGGCAGAGAGACGAGGACTGGACAGATCTGATTGAGGCTACTCATTTGGCGGAGGTTGAGTTTTCAGAGTGCGTATGAATGTGGGAGGAGGACTAGATATTCTCCTTCGTGAAGCCGAGGGGTTAGCCGGTGGTGTGACGGGAGTGGTGAGCATACGACGTTCTCAATGAAGGGTGAGTTCTTCGCGTCTTGTGTCAGTCTGCATATGGAGGTGAAATGGCGGGAGTGTGCCTACGGAGCTGTTGTTCGCGCCGACGAAGGGTGACGGCGCTCAGCAGTCACGATCACTTGGATTGACCTCTGGCGTGCGAAGGTGTCCGGTCAGCTGAGTGCAGTCAGTGAGTGATACCATGTCGACGTTCAGCAACTCCGAGTCCACGACAGCATCGTCTTCAGAGAACCACGCGAGTCCACGAGATACTGGCGAACAATCTCAGCAGTCTGGATGGCTAGATGAAGAGAGCAGCGACGGCGGGACACCAACGCTTGAGATGGATCGGTGTCCGGAGTGCGGAGCACGTCGCTTCGTCTCGAAACTCCTGGTGTACGAGGTGACGAGCTTCGACGAGGGCGGTGGGCGAGAGTTCCGTCGGCAACACGTCCGGGCGGAGTTCGAGTACACCTGTAGCGAGTGCCAGACAACACTCCGGAGGCTGCCTGCGGATCGACGCGACTACTACGACGAGGTCAACGTCCTCGAAGCTGAACGCCGTGCAGCCCTTCGAGATCAACTTCAACAGTTGTGTCGCCGGGGCGGGCGACGACTCTGGGCAACGAAAGCCTGGATTGCACTCGTACTCCTCACAGTCGCCGTCGCGGTGGTCGGGCTGTAGGGGACGAAAACGAGGAACGGTGGACGTCACCCCTCGTCAGGGTCGTGATGGCAGCCGCAGTTCGTCATCAACTTCGTAGAGATAGCCCTTCAGGAGCAACTGCTCGATGTGTGCTCGTGCGTCGGCACGCTCGACGCCTTGATCCATTAGGTGGGCGACGGCGTCCTCTCGCGTGATCGTCTCGTCACTCCCCGCTCTTTCAAAGTACTGCTCGAGATGATCGAGCGCGGCTTCCTCACTGGAGTTGATCGGGGTCCGCGAATTCTCCATTATGTAAGGTATCGGTATCTCTGGATTTGACGATTGGGGTGCTATCTTCGTGTCACTACGGTCCAGCCACGGCCGAGTTTGTCGACGCCGAAAGGTGCGAGGCGCGCCTTCGTGCGTGTCAGTGAGTGAACCCATGACTGATCCAGTCATCCACGACGATACGGCAGCCGATCACGAACGACTCGAAACCGAACTCCTCGCACAAGACCGGGATGCAGCCCGGGTGGTGACGGCGGACGTCGACGAGACGACGGCGCGGCAGCTCGTCAGTGACCTCGTCGACGACGGCGTCGTGACGGCGGTCGCTGACCAGCGAGTTCTCGTTCACGAGCCGAGTGGCGAAGCCTTCGACTCGATTCTGCAACTCGCCGTGTTCCACCGCGGCTGGTCGGCTGCCCACGACACTGGGGAGGCTGACGAGTGATGCAGCAGACGCTCTCCGGCTGTGCCTTCTGTGATGCAGCACCTGGATCCACGGCAGGGACGGCGTATACGTGGGGGAAAGACGAGCGAGTCACCCACCAGATCTGCGTCGACTGTGCCGTCCAAGCGCGGCCCGACCCCGACAAGCGTGATTACCACGCCTGCGATGGCTGTGGACTCGTCGTCGACACGCTCACTGCACTGACGCGATTCCGTGTCGAACTCGGGCATCTCGAAGGGCCGTTACAGCTGTGTACTCGCTGTAACCCCGGTGGCCCCGCGACGTACTGGACGCGGGATCTCGAGACGCACGTCGTCGATGAATAGACTGCCCTTCCCACCACACCCAGTCGATCAACGAGATTGAACCGACTCAAAAATACGTCGATACATCTAATACATACGGCGACAAAGCAATACACATGCCCATCGACATCGAGACGTTCGAATCTTCTCCCGAGGACCGCCTCCAGCACTCCGGGGAGACGAACGCCGATCGCGTGATGCGATTCCTCGCCGCACATCCCGATCAGGCATTCACTCAGAGCGAGATCCGCGATGCAACCGACGTCAAAACGGGGAGCATCAGCGTCGTCCTCTCCCGACTCGAAGATCGGGGACTCGTCCGGCACAAGGGTAACTACTGGGCGCTCGGTGAGGCCGACGACGTCGCCGCGTACGCCAGCATGCTCGAGAGTACGCGAGCGGCCAACGACCGCTTCGGCGAGGAGGACATGGACGAGTGGTTGGAGCACGCCGTCGACGACGAGGATGAGGCGACTGAATGAGCTACCAGCGCGGGGACGTCGTCTGGGGCCCGGACCCGTTCAAGTCAGGTGAGAACCCGCGTCCCTGGCTGATACTGAACAACGACAGCCATCCGTTCGGAGACGAAGAGTACATGACGGTCACGCTGACGACGACACCCCACGACGAGGGCATCTCCCTCGACGACGCCGACTGGGTTGAGGGCGGGATGCCCAGGCAGAGCTACGCCTCACCGTGGGCAGTCGCGTCGCCGAAGCACGCCGCGATTGTTCGCCGGCAGGGCCGCCTCGAGGAATCGTTCGTCCAAACCGTCGTCGACGAGCTTGCGACCTATCTCGAGGCCCCGACCGAAGAATAACCGACCGAATCACGACCGGGCTTGACGACCCGTACGATCTCTGAGAGAGGACTGGGAATCCCGATCGCGTGTCGGCCAATAGTGTCGTTACGGGACGACCGCCGGCTGGTTTCTGAAGACCTTGGAACGTTGACCGAGAGTACCATCTCCGAAAGCCCTCGGCCGCTCGGCATCCCGCGACCCACGCTGCGCGCCTCGTTTCACTCGGTGCTTACGGGGTCGGGGGACGACCGAGGCGGCCTCGCCCTTTCTGAGTCCACCAGGATATCGACTGTGCCACTGAGCGTCGAGAGTGGTTGAACGGTGGTTCTTAACGGCACGCCCCGCTCGCCGCTGCCGCCCTCCGTGTCGCTCGCGACCGACCGTTCGTAGAGGGTTCGATGTAATTGACAAGTTGGCGACAGTTTTTCACAGCCGTGCTGAACTCACCGCGCAAGTCGGTCATGAGAAGGGAGTCTGCAATGACGTGATCGAATCGTCAGATACAGGACAGTAATGAAACGATTAAGCCGTCTCTCGATATCCTATTGTCGCCAATACCACCACCCCACTCCGAGTGCCACTACAAATAGGCCACCGACGAAGAAGACTACTCCAGGGGAGATAGCCATACCAGCGATTTCCAACAACGGTGGGTCGGGGCTAAGAGGCGGCGAACCACCTCCTCTGTCGACGTGGCGGCGTCCAAGCGTTCGAACTATCCAGTCGAATGCGACACTCCCAATGGCGAGGATAGCAATTGCTCCGACAAGCCGAGCGAGCATATCGTCCAACCCCGTCTCTCCGGGCGCAGTCCCCGTATAGAGCACGAGTGAGTGGTGGGTCGGGGAATATACCTTCATCTCTGTGCCCCGTGCCGAGTACCAGGTATCAACGACATCCACCAACTCCGCGTTCTGGAACTTCTGAAGGTGGTACTGCACATTCTGCAATGACGTATCCAAGCGGTCTGCGAGGTCCGAGGCTGTTTGGGGATCATCGTGGAGGTGGGCCAAAAGAGCCCGTGCCGTCTCCGACGATAGGCTCTCAAACACCTCCGTTGCACCCTCGTCTGTTAGTTCAAGAATGCGTGCCGATCGGTCATCGTTCGGTCGCACCGTCCACCGCATCGGAAAGACACGCGTTCTCTCGTCGGATTGGACTTCGTCGGGCATAGCCGTCTGTCACGAGAATCCCTGCAATGATAAGACCGTTTACCAGGCTACAGTCACCATTTGAGTCAGGCCAATCGCTATTTAAGCGAGGGACCTTCACTCAGTATGGACCGCAGACAAGTACTCTTAAGCCTTCCCATCGGTCTGTTGGCGTCGGGATGTGTTGAAACTGCCTCGCATATTGGGAAGAAAAACGAGGCGGGTACTCCAACAGAGAGTCGATCGCAACCGTTCACTGTGGAGATCATCGAGGTGAGATACGACAAACCGCAGCAAGACGATGGTTCGACGCCTCCGAGAGGTGACGATGGCAACTACCGCCAGACGGTCACTGCTACGTTCGACTGTGCGGAGAAGACAGTTCTCGTCGAGGGCTGGCTGTTTACCAACAGTTGTCGGAGGGTCACCATCAAATCCTACTCGTATGATGAGGGAAACGACCGGCTGAGACTCGTGTTATATCCTAAATGGGATGACCCCAAACCGCCAGAGAAGGTGGATTGCGCGGGAGCGAAATACCACTACCGGATACGAGTGACGGCGCGGAACACCCTCCCTGGAGAGATTCGCGTCGTTTACGAGTGGCCCGACGGAGCGCAGCCCACCCGGTTTCCCGTGCCGAACGATGAATGTTAGAGAACAGAGCTACACAACTGACATTCCACTACATATAGTGTCTGATTAATAGGGTTTCAACAGAGCCGTTCATCACGAAGTCGACGTTGCGCTCAATCTGAATGAGTGAGCACTTCTCGTATTCTGTTGTATCATAGACGAGCAAAACTACTACGCTCTGATCGATAGCGTATCTAAGGTCCCCTGACGAATTCAAAGAGTAAGCTGACATCCTAATGGCGATGGGCGGAAGGGATAGCAGGGAAGGCGCTGATCAACATCGGTGAAACCAACCCAGAAAGCCCCCGAACGCTCGCCGGCCGCGACTCGCTGCGCGCCTCGTCCCTGCGGTGCTTGCGTCGTCGGGGCACGTCGAGCGCCCGGCCCTTTTCAGTCCCGCCCGGGATCTATTGGTGAGCCAGCGATCTCCATCGGTTGACTGGTGTGGTACGAACGGCACGCACCGCTCGCCGCTTGCCGCCCTCCGCGTCGCTCGCGACCGACCATTCCGGGCGGGCTTCCGCTCCAGTAGGTGCGGTTCCTGCCGGGCTAAAGTGAATCTGGTCTCGACGCCAGCATTAAGCGCGTTTTCGGTTGCGCCCCTCGCGGGCTTTCGCGTTCCAGCGCTTTGGGCCGTTCCGCGCGGCGAGTCACATCGCGACTCGCCGTGCTCACGACCGTCGCCCTGGACACGGACCCACAGTCCGGGCCGGACACGAGAAACGGCTTAAAGCTGGCCGCTCGCTCCGGGCGGGTCGGCGCGCGGTGCTGGATGATTGTCCGCCTCAGGCGCGCTCTCGCTCGCGCCCAGAGGGCGCTCGCGAAGGCGCGAGCGAGAGCGCGCAGATGGTTCTGTCGGTCGGTGTCGTCGGAAAACCGCGATGTAATGGCATCGCGGTGTCGGGCGCGTGAGCGCCTTCAGGTCTATGGTGAGACCAATGTCAAGTAAGAACGTTACCACTGATGTAGTTTCGGTCGATGAACAGGCATTCGAGAAACACGAGGACGGAACGGTCGACGAGGACGGCTTCGAAGTCGTCGATGAGACGCCGGAGTTCCAGGCGACGGTGCAGATGGAGGTGCAGGCAAAGGTCGATGCGAACCACCCGGACGGGATGGTCGACACCAGTGACGAGCGGATCTACGGTGCGACCCTCGAACAGGAAGAGCGCATTCGGGCACGGGAGGCTGAGCTGGAGCGTATCAGTGCCCAGGCAGAGCTGGGGACGCAGGAAGGTCGGGAGAAGCGGACGCGAGACATCGCGGCGAAGCGGAGCGCTGAGCGGCGTGCAGAGTTCCAGAAGCGGGCGGCGAGCGTGAACCCGTGGGCAGACCCGGAGCGAGACGATCCTCGTGCAGAACTCACGCAGGAGCAGTTGGCGGCGGTGAACAAGCAGTCGATGCGGCTGGCGAAGAAGCTGGATGGCTGGTCGCGGGCAGCGATTGGACGGCGACTAGGTGAGGCCGTCGTCGGTGGGAAAGATCTGATGAGCGCGGTCGTCGGGGTGTTTGAGGAGTTGCAGACGGCGCCGGGGCAGGTGGTTCCCATCGGGAAGCTCGAGGACGTCAATCGCAAAGAGGTGAGTATTGAGGGTCGTGTGACGCAGTTGTGGGACCCATCGAGTTCAGCGATTTCCCAAGTGGGGCTCATCGAAGACGAGAGTGGAAAAACGAAATTCACCAGTTGGGTGGCGAGTGACCAACCGTGGATCGAGGAGGGCGAGCGCGTTCGAATTCACGGAGCGGCGAAGAACTGGTACAACGGGCGGGTTTCCGTGGCTCTGACCGGGTGGAGCACCGTGCATTTCCCTGAGCGCGGTCGGTGGTGGGAATAGCCGGTCGTCGCAGTCTTCTTTTTTGCTACGTGCCGGACCGACCCAGACCCCACCTCCCCACCCTCCGCTCCGTGCTCGCTTCGCTGCGCGCGCAGCCACAACCTCGATGACGGTCCAAACAATATCGACTCGAAATATCCCCAAGTAACATGTCGGGAGTCATTCCTGTTCATTCACTCGGGCGGGTGCTGCGTGGGAAACGGTCTTGTGATTTGGTAGGCTCTACTCGATTAATGGACTGTGCGGAGTGTGGCAGTGAGCTCGATATGTTCGAGTCCAGTAATCATGGGGTTGGAGATAGCGATACGCCGCTTTGCTATCCCTGCTATCTCGACTCTAACGTGCTCCTGCACAAGTACGACGACTACGATCCGTACCATCTCGATGGCGATGAAAAAGAGACTGTACTGCAAGCACTTCACGACAAACTCAGATACATCGTCTTCTTTCGAATTGAGAATGATCCGCCACAGAGTGTAGTCGCCTTTGCTCGGAACGAGACAGACCCTGGATTCATCCAATCTGCTGTTTTAGAGTCTGAACTCGGTCAGTTTGTGGAGGATTCTACCATGTTCAATCTTGGGGAGGTGTACGGCGAGTTGGACAAGGGACTTTGCTGGCAAGCCTCGAAGTGGAAACACAGCTCGCTTGGTCTATCTGGACGGCCTGGTCCTGCCCGAGTTAGTCTAGTGACTGGAATTCCGTGTATCACAGATAGCCGCGGCTGGCTTAAGGATGAAACAAGGAACGTACTGGGAGACCGTCTCCTATCCCTATTCCTTGACGGTGCTGATTTAGAGGAGATCGAGACACTTGGTGATGCGACCGCAGCTGTTGATGAGTGGTTTCCAATTGCCTCTTCATTTGGACTCTCACCACCAGCACGCGACTACTTCCGAGATAATCCGTATCTCCTCGGCAAACAAAGCCGGAAGATGATCCAGAACAACGCCAATGGAGAGGATTTCGAGCGCCTCTTTTCAAATCTCACCAGTGACGCCGGTCTCGATACGTGCCGTGGGCATAGCTGGTGGCGCCTCCCAGAACCAGTACAAGACGATCTCGACGAATTCCGTGGTCAGGCAGGGATGCCAGACTATTTCGTGTGGGGTGAGCAACGAGAACTCTCTGAGTTTATTCGAGGCCTCGGTCTAGACGAGTTTGAAGAACCGAGACACGAAATCGGGGTTTTTGTCGAAGTCAAATTCACATCCTGGGATCCGACCCGAGAGTTCTATACTGATAATCAGAAGGAGGTGTTCCCGCAACTCCAAGCCAATGGGTTCGATGTCCTCGTCTTCAAAGGAACCGAGGAAGAACACTGGCTGGAGCGGTACACTTCGTAAAAGACGCTCATCCTTTAGGGAGCGAAGTGCTCGTACACGGGGAGGAGGGTTTCGAAGAATTCGAGCGTATACTCTACAAGCTCCTTGTTATCGATGAACTCCGAGTTGTACGGGATTTGCTTCTCGATCACGAACGACTTCTCTTGCCCGATCTTGGCTTCATTAGCCTCTCGAACCGAGCGGGCGATGAGAGATAGCCGATTTTCAATCCCTTCCTCGTCGGACATACCGGGGGCGTACCCGATGGAATCGGTCGGGAAGGTCGTGGTCTTGTACATCGTGTCCTTCGCCTGCTTGATATTCCGTTGATATCGAATGTAGGTGAACGGATTATCTTCAGTTGTTAGCTGGACGTTCTCCAGGTTCTGCAGCGCATCCTTCATCACATGGAGGAATTGAGGGTCAGGCTCAATCCCTCGATTGGTGATGTTACCGAGCACCCGTCTAGTGATGTATAGCTGAACACTGAACCGCCCCGCATGCCAGAATCCCGCAGAGAAGTGGTTCAGCTTGGAAAACGGATAGCTGTCCAGCCCGTCTTCGTCCGCCAAATGAACTTCCCTACTCTTCTGGTTCGAAGTCGCAAGGAACCGTCCAAGACCATACTCTTCTCGCTTGTCGTACAGCGTCTGTGAAAAGATGCCAGTCTGATTCTGATCAACTCCACGGAGGAGTTCTTGCTTGTATTCTGTACTCCCAGGGCCTTTCAGCTTCTCACGGTCGAACCCTCTGAATGGTACCATTCTCATTAACTCCAGGTAATCTGTGAATTCCTCCAAGAGGAAGCGGTCAACATTATTGGTCGAAGTCCCTCGGTGTGATTCCAATAGCTCGTATACATCTAACCAGCTCGCGCCGTGGCACAGCCGATCAATCTCGATATCGAGTTCTCCCCGGTACTTCCCCATCTGCGCTTGGCTCAGTCTGTCTCGTCCGGTCTTCACTTCGACAACGATTGACGAAGGTGCATCGTCCGAATGGATGGTGACCACTCCATCAACCGTGCCGTCACCAGACCTCGGATCAGACTCGGCTGCAACGTTTCGTCCCTCGTACGACAGGCCGACGAGGTGGATGGTTCGATCAGTCGTGGGAATATCCTCTAACCCAACTTGGGCATCGTACTCGAACTCAGCGTCCTCAAACTGTATTCCCAGAAATTGGTCTAGAAAGCCATCCGTGAGTCGAGTATCCGACTCCTGTAAGACTTTCAGGAATCCCTTCGTGGTATTGTTTTCCAGCTGCTCTTTTCCTTCGTCGCTGGCTCGTTGGTACCAGAAGAGATTATCCCACTTTGGCCTCACGAACACACAGTTCATCCACACGAAGTATATTCCTTCTGCTCAGCTGTGAGGACAGCGAAGCCGACTGGTCGAATGATCGGCCACCTAGGCGATTCGTGGGTGTTTTTGACCCCCCCTGAGGGGTGCGAGGTGCGTGTAAAGTACCTCGCGGTCCACGATGGCAATAAAGAACGTCTACGAGAGCGGATTCGACGAAGACGTATCGAACGACGGAACCACGCCGTGTCCAGAGTGTAATGGCCAGGTGAGAACGAACAGCGTTGAAACTGTCTGCGAGGACTGTGGGCTCGTCATTGACGAGCAGCGAATCGACCACGGGCCTGAATGGATAACCCACGACCAACACGAGCGTAAGCGGACGGGGGCTCCACTCACAGCAACACGTCACGATCGAGGGCTGTCGACGGAGATTGGTCACGGGAAAGACGCGAACGGGAACGAGCTCTCCGAACGAAAGCGTCGACAGCTAGCGCGAATGCGACGTGAACAGACCCGTGGTCGGTTCCAGTCGAAAGCCGAGCGAAACCTCGCACACGGCCTAGGTGAAGTCCGACGAATCGCGAGCGTTCTCGATCTCTCGAACTCGGTACGCGACCAAGCCTGTCAGCTCTTCCGGAGCGCTCAGAATGAAGACCTGCTTCGAGGCCGATCGATCGAAGCAATCGCGACAGCCAGCGTCTACGGGGCGTGTCGTTGTAGCGGCCTGTCACGAACACTCGACGACGTCGTCGACGCGGCACGGGTCGAGCAGTCGAGAGTCAAGAGTGCCTACAAAACGTTGAATACTGATCTCGGACTCCCGACTCAACCCGTTCGTCCGAGCGAATACGTTCCCCGGCTTGCGTCGGAACTCGATGTTCCCGACTCCATTCGACAGCGAGCTCGAACGTTGGCCGAACAAGCTGAATCAACGAGTGCAACAACGGGAGTCCGGCCATCAGGATTCGCAGCGGCCTGTCTCTACACAGCAGGACGTGATGAAGGCCGGTGGCTGACGCAGTCGGAAGTTGCAGAGGCTGCGAACGTCACTCCTCCGACCATCCGCTCGCATCAAGACGCACTGGCTGATCTGGTCCTCTGTGGCGTCTGACTCGGAACGCTCAATCCGTCTCAGGTGGGGGCTGATGTTTAAAAGTGAAGACGAAGGAACGTGCTGGTAGACGTCCCCATGACCGATCGTTACGCTGATCTCGAGGAACTCCGACCGCGTGGCGAGGCGACACAGATTCCCGACGATGAACTCACCAGAGACGGTCGTCGCGAGTCATCCAGCGGCCGAACCGGGCAGACACTCGTGGGCTATCCAGATGGTGCAGGCCCAACAGCGAGCGAGTGTGCTTCCTGTGGCGCGTCGATACGAGCCAGCCAGACGAAGTGCCGGTTCTGCCTCACGAATCACCTCGGAGCGTCCACCGATAACCAGCAGCCCGCAGATACCGAGTGGACACTGCTTCACGTCGTCCAGCTGCTCGTCGAGGCATCGACTGTCTATCACGCCCTCGCGAAGGGCGCTGCGGCAGCCACCCTCCTCGCGAGGTCCGACAGAGATCCAGCCGTCGACGACTGCCAGCTGCTCTACGATTTCGACGACGCACCTGCCGCACAACTGACCGACGAGTGGCCCTCGCTTCCTGACGCCGTACGGGCGACCTCCGAGCGTGGTGACCGGCTCCTTGCGGTGGCTCGTGAACGGACTCTCTGGACTGAGCCGACCGAGGCGACACGTGGAGAGGCTCACACGACGTTCCTCTACGACGAGGAGGGTCACAGCATCCGCGACAGAAATCGGCTTACAGGTCTCCTTGAGAGCGCCGAGAACGACGCCTGGTTGGTGCCAGCGATTGCACTCCAGCGTTCCGTCGACGACGCGCAGTCAGGGAATGGGCAACCCAACGTTCCCTCGAAAACGCGTCTTGAGTGTCGCAAGTGCGATCGGAAGACTGTGCATCAGTTCCAAGAGTTCGAGTCTATCCCAGATGACAAGTGGTCTGGCCAGCCGATGTGGGAGTGCCAGGTGTGCCAGTCACCTCGTCACGGACCGAATCCTCGGTAGGATACTCGGAGAACAACATCTTAACCAACGGGGCTTGCATACACCCGACGTTGTTGGTTAAGACTGGTTCAGGACCTGGCGGCAGACATCAACGACCTCGGCTCATTTTTCTGCGCCGGGAGTCGCCGAGGCGCACATGATGGACCCACGAGACACGCCTGGATATCGACTGCATCGCGCTCTGAGTAACCTCAACAGCATCGAGAAACAGCGATTCCACGTCTCTCCAAGCAGGGTTTGTCACCCCCCGAAGGGGTGCGAGGGCAGGAAAACGCCCTCGAGTACAACCAATGGCAACACTCCAAGCTGCGACGACGTCGACCGGCGCAATCGTATCGAATCCACAGGCAGTCCGCGAGCTCTGCGAGAGTCACTGCTTCGGGACGCTCAATTGGGAGCTCACTGAAGAAGGCGAGCTCACATTCTGGGGCTACGATGATTTCGAGGTCTACGAAGCCATAGAGAGCGGGCTTCCGGACTACGACGGCGGCATCGTGACCCACGAGTTCCTCCGGACGCTTGCCGACTATCTCGAGTCAGACGAAGAACTCGACATCCAGACAGCTGGGTTCACGAAATGTCGCTTCCCGGTCCTGGCGAAGCGGTACGTCGTTCGCGACGGAGAGGTCTTCCACGCGAACCTCAGGTCCCTCGAGCCAATTGAGGGGTAGCTGTTGTTCATCCACTCGTGGGACAACCTGCTTCGAGGCAGCTGCTGTTTTTCGAGGGCTGGAAGGACTGAGCCCTCGTGGGGTCAGGATTCCATGACTGAGGAACTAGCCGACGATCCGTTCCACGACTGCGAGTTGGACCCCGACGCGGTTCTCGGGACACAGACCTTCGAAGACGTCCTGTTCACAGACGACACAGAGACGTTGACGAGACGCAGCGCGTCTCGTCCGCACACCAGAACGCGAAGCGTTCTGGGGACGCCAGTGAACGTGCTGACCGGCGAGATACCAGCGCATTCGAAAGCGACCGTCGAGGAGGCGAAGGCGTTCGCAGCGAGTATCGACACCGACACGCCACAGATCGTGCTCCCTGCGTCGGTCGAGGCGCAGGTTGAGACCGCGAGCAAGCCCTATACGTCGGCTGCGTTCTTCCACTTCAAGGCGACCGGATCGCTCAAGCTCCATCGAGCCTATCACGCCGCCTACGAATCGGATGCATTCACAGTTGCGTTTGAGGCGGACTGCGAAACTGGGAATCTGACGATCATCGTCGAGAGAGAAACCAAACAAACCAAGTGAACCTCCCCGGAGGGTCAAGCCTTGGGACTTCCTGCTTCAACGACGCACATTGCATTTCCGAACTCATCTACGGATATCCTTGCGGTGTTGGTAGCGCTGTTGTTTGGCATGTTCGCCCTCGTATTCCTTGTTGCAATTTAGAGAGAGTCGTTTCTGGACAGCACGTTCTTACGAGCATGCAGCATACGGTTCGTCATGCGAGAGTTCATTTTCACACTTGCCTACGATCCCGGGACGAACGCCGTCGCGGACGTCCTCTCCGCTGCACCCGATACTCGTATCCAGTCACTGTCCTGCCACGTCTCCGCGGAGCATCTCTGGCGCGTCGACCACATTACAGGCTCCGAAACAGTCCGCGACGACATCGTCACTGCAGTCACAGACGGAGATTACTACCCGGATTGCCTCGCACGACGGGACTGCGATGCGGACTGGCAGACCCAAGTCCTCGACGAATCCGGAGATACGCTCGTCATCTACTCCTACTGGACGCGGACGCCCTCCTGCATGTCCATCCCCCACCTCGCGCTCGAGCATTTCGGTGACGGGCTGATCTTCGAGACGACGTGGACAGAGCGACGATACGAGTGGCGCGTGATCGTCCCAGGCAATCCCGAGTTTAGCGCCTTCCACGACGACCTCACAGCCGAAATCGCCGAGACGACGGGCGTCGAAATTCGTCGCATCACGAATGCACCTGCCTTGCCGGAGCGAGATATCGACGACCAGGAGCCAGCGTTGTCCCCTGAGCAGGACGCCGCGCTTTGCGCTGCCGTCGACGCCGGGTACTACTAAACGCCACGAGAGATCGAAGCCTACGAGTTCGCGGACCGGCTCGGCATCCCAAGTTCAACATTCGCCTATCGACTTCGTCGCGCAGAGTCACAGCTTGCGCTGGCCTATGCCGACGCAGGCCGTTCCGACACTGCGACTGACGAGGACGGCTGACACCGAGGAAGTTGCTGCACAGCAACCGTACCGCTTTGCCCGCAGCATGACTACTAGAGGTAATGACTCAGGATTCGGGTGGCCCAACGGATCCACCAGAGGACCCCCCAGCAAATCTCGCTATCAGTACCGGACATGGATTGTCCGTCGTGTCCGGAGAAAATCGCCAACAGCGTTTCGACGCTCGACGGTATCCACGAGGTCGATCCATAGGTGATGAACGGAACTGTCACTGTCACCTACGACCCAGACGACACCGACGTCGACGCCATTGAGAAGCGAATTACCGCTGCAGGGTATCGGATTGAATCACCAACTGAGACGCAGTGCCGTCGTGGCCGGCCAGGTTCTCACGCAGCCCCAGATTGGTCTGTAAGCCCCAGTAGGCGTTCTCGTGTATCTCACAGCCCTCACCCCGAGCGAGCGAGGAGGGAGGGATAGTACAGACGCTAATGACATCGTGATCCCCCGCGATTCGTGGAAACGCTGACCGCAGAAGACTAGTGCAGTATCCATCCCTACAAGTGCCCTCGCGTCCGTAATTGACTATGGTAGATCTGATTTCTCTCGGCGGACTGCTCCTCGCCTTCATTCTCGTCATCATGAACGGGGTCTTCGTCGCTGCGGAGTTCGCGTTCGTCAAAGTCCGTCCTACGCAGGTTAACGCACTCGTCGAACGCGGCAAACCGGGGGCAACACTCGTCCAGGAGGTCATCCAGAATCTGGATGACTATCTGGCTGTCAGTCAACTCGGTATCACGCTCTCCTCGCTTGGTCTCGGTTGGATCGGTGAACCGGCCGTGGCAGCGCTCATCGACCCCGTTCTCGGTCAGTTTCTTCCTGCGGGAGCGGTCCACCTCGTCGCGTTCGTCCTGGGATTCGGCTTCATCACGTTCCTCCACGTGGTGTTCGGCGAACTCGCGCCGAAGACGTTCGCCATCCAGGAGGCCACGCGTGTCGCGCTCCTCGTCGCCCCACTCATGAAGTTCTTCTACTACGTGTTCGTGCCCGGTATCATCGTCTTCAACGGCACGGCCAACTATTTCACCCGCCTCGCTGGTGTCTCCCCGGCCTCCGAGAGCGAGGAAACCCACACCGAATCTGAGATTCGGATGATCCTCACCCGCTCGGAGGAGACGGGACATATCGACCTCGACGAGGTTGAGATGATCGAGAGCGTCTTCGAACTCGGCGACACGATCGCCCGTGAGGTCATGGTTCCGCGTCCGGACGTCGAGACCGTGACTGCCTCAATGCCGCTCTCGGAACTCCGGTCGGTTGCCGCTACCGGGACGTACACGCGCTATCTCGTGCTCGACGAGGACGGGAATCAACCGCTTGGATTCGTCCACGCCAAAGACATCCTGCGAGCGAGCGAAGCCGGAACGGACCCGGACAGCACGGTCACGGCGCGTGAGCTCGCACGAGCGGTCCTCACGGTCCCGGAAACGCGTCGGATCGACGCGATACTCGCCGACTTTCAGACGCGTGGGGAAGGCCAGATGGCCGTCGTCGTCGACGAGTGGGGTGTCTTCGAGGGCATCGTGACCATCGAGGATATCCTCGAGGAGATCGTGGGCGACATCCAGGACGAGTTCGATACAGGAGCCCAGGAGCCTTCGATCGAGAAGAGAAACGACGGAGCGTACGTCGTCGACGGAGGGGTCCCCGTTCAGGAAGTGAACGACCGCCTCGACACGCGATTGGAGAGCGACGATGTCGAAACGATCGGTGGGCTGGTCTTCAGCCGTCTCGGCAGAGTTCCCGAAGTAGGCGATCAGATCCAACAGAACGGATACGTCCTTCGGGTCGAGGCCGTCGATGACGCTCGAATCGAACGGCTCGTGATTCACGAAGCTGAGACAGGTGAAGAGACGGACAATGAGTAGTCAATTCGAAACGGAAATGAAAACGAGCCCAGCGCGGTCCAAGAGCCGCGATTCGGATTGTCAGATTAATTACTGCAGGCCGGATTATCGCCGTTCGATCCCTACTATATTAACCCACTATGCCCGCTCAACAGCTTTCCACGTCCCGAAGCCGGCTTGCGCCAGAAGACGATTCTATCGGAACTCGAAATCTGAAGTCTCTGTCTTCGTGTTTCGGGAACTGGGCGTACTGCCTCAAACCAAGTAGGGTTCTCTCAGCAGTCTCGTAGTCTGTTTGCTAGTACTCCGGATGGAACTGGCTCAGAAATGGAACAAAGTTACAGTGTCGCCCGTTTGGCGACGACGTGAACCTTGAATTAGGCGCGAACGACGTTCGTCGCGCGGGGGCCCTTGGGGGCCTGTTCGATATCGAAGTCGATCTCGGTTCCTTCCGTCAGATCTTCACCGCCAACGTCCTCCATGTGGAAGAATACGTCGTCGTCAGAGTCGTCCGTCGTGATGAAACCGTAGCCGCCAGTGTCGTTGAAGAAATCAACCTTACCGTTTGCCATTGCAACTAAAACCAGACCGCATCCACGGTTAAGACTTCCGTATTCGTCATACAATTCGGGAGATTTTTGGACGAATATCCATAAAATGAACAATGAAGAGTATAGATGGCCGTATGGCTGGTTCGCGGGAGAAAACCGCCTTGTTCGACAGAACGCTCCGGGGCTTCTGAATAAGTCACACTTTCTCTGTTGTGCTGTTCAGGTGCTTGCTCACTCTCTGGGTATCGACTGCCGTTCGATCAGAGTGTCTGTCGGAACTGTATTCTGCGAACTGTCTTGGGAGCTACTGGTTCGAGATGGCTCCGCCGTCTCCTCACCATGAGCGAGCGTTGCGCTCTCGAACGACTCCGAGGCAATCGCCTTGAAGCTCTATCGAGCGTTCTGCCACCTGATCCGTACTGCGGTGCGAACTCTTATCCCCAGACATCCGCTCTGTGCATAGATGGACGATGTTTTCGTCGGGAGCCTCATGTCTTCGCCAGTCCACACCGTAGGTACCGACACGTCACTTCGGAATGCTGGAAGACTGATGCTCGAACACGGTATTGGCTCGGTCATCGTCGTTGACGACGACGGTCAACTCGAAGGCATTCTCACAGCCACTGATTTCATTAGAGTCATCGCGGACGGAGACCCCGACCCGGACGCGACTGTCGGAGCATCGATGAGTACAGACGTTACCACAACTACCGCGAACGAATCCGTTCGTAGTGTCGCTGATTTGATGATTGAATATGGCTTCCATCACGTCCCGGTTCTCGATAACGGGGATGTCATCGGTGTTATCACAACAACAGACTTGGCGGCGTACATTTCTCGCGGAGAGGAACCGAGTCCGAACGATGCGACCAACGAGTAACTATCTTCGGAGCGCACAACGCAACTGTTGGAATTCTCAAACTGGCAGTCAACCCGTCTCGACGGCTTGTCACGCTCAATAACCAGCTGGTGTACATACCAGTCCTTTTCCCGCGTCAGCGTCTCTATTTGGTGTGCCCTTCTCTATCGTTTCGTTGGCAGTCCCGGCCCTCGGCCTCCCGTCCATAACGGCCGAGATGCTCGTCGTATTTGCAATTATTCTCCTCGCACTCGTGTTGTTCGCCACTGAGTGGTTCCCCATCGATGTCACCGCGATTCTGGTGATGGTGTTGTTGATCATATTCGAGCCTTGGACACAAATCTCCCCACGTGAGGGGATCTCTGGCTTCGCCAATCCGGCCACGATCACCGTCCTGGCGATGCTCATCCTGAGTACCGGAATCAACCGAACCGGCATCGTCCAGCTGCTCGGTCGGAAGATGGCCGCGTTCGCGGGGGCCAACCGACGCAAGCAACTCGCGGCGACGATCGGCATCACCGGCCCCATCTCGGGGCTCATCAACAACACGCCGGTCGTGGCGATTCTGGTCCCGGTGATCAACGATCTCGCACACAACGGGAAGACGTCGCCGTCGAAACTGCTGATGCCGCTGTCGTTCGCCTCGATGCTCGGCGGCACGTTGACCCTCATCGGGACGTCGACGAACATCCTCGCGAGCGATATCGCAGCCCAACTCGGGGCGGACTCCCCGGAGTTGGGTCTACACGCGTTCGGGATGTTCGAGTTCACCAAACTCGGTCTCGTCGTGTTCGCGGTCGGCTCTCTCTATCTGATGACTGTCGGCGTTCGACTGCTCCCCGAACGGATTCCCGCTGACGAGGACCTCGTCGAGGAGTACGCCCTCCAAGAATACCTCGCAGACGTCGCTGTTCCAGCGAACTCGTCCTTGGTCGGGCAGACGGTCGAGGAGGCACTGGGGGACGACGAACTCGATATCGACGTGTTACAGCTGATCCGATACGGTGAGCGCTTTTCGGAACCGCTCGCTCGCAAGGAGATCCGCGAGAACGACACGCTTCGGCTCAGGACGAATCGGGAGACGCTCGAACACATCATGGACGCAGAAGGCCTCACCTTGACGGGTGGCCCCCGAACTGAAGACGATCTGCATCCTGAGGACGAAGAACCCGTGCTCGTCGAAGTCGTCGTCCCGTCGGGGTCGTTCCTCGTCGGTGAGACGCTTTCAAGTTCGTCGTTCCGACAGCGCTACGACGCGAACGTCCTCGCCTTCAGAACCCGGGGTGACGTCGTCCGGGACCGGTTCGAGGACATCCGTATCCGGGTCGGTGACACGCTCCTGGTGCAGGCACCGCCCGACAGTCTCACTCGCCTCGTCGAGAACCAGGACTTCATCGTCGCCCACGAGTTCGACGAGGTGACCTATCGGAGCGACAAGATTCCGTTTGCGGTCGGAATCATCGCCGGCGTCGTCGCGCTCCCGGCACTGAACATCCTGCCGATCGTCGTCTCTGCGTTAGCAGGGGTCGTGGCGATGGTCTTCACCGGGGTTCTGAAACCGACCGAACTCTACTCGTCCGTCGAGTGGAACGTGATCTTCCTGCTCGCCGGCGTCATCCCCCTCGGGATTGCGCTCCAGCAGACGGGGGCCGCTGCCCTTCTGGGAGACGCTGTCGCCTCGACGGCGACATTCTTGCCGGCGATCGGTGTTCTGTGGGTGTTCTATCTCGCGACCGGGCTGTTGACGAGCGTCATCAGTAACAACGCAAGCGTCGTGTTGATGATTCCCGTCGCGGCCAGCGCGGCCCAGTCGATCGGTGCGAACGCGTTCGCGTTCGTCCTCGCCGTGACATTCGCCGCCTCGACGGCGTTCATGACGCCGGTCGGCTACCAGACGAACCTCTTCGTCTACGGGCCCGGTGGCTACACGTTCTCAGACTTCATCCGCGTTGGTGCGCCGTTACAGTTGCTCCTGTCGGTCGTAACAACCCTCGGAATTGCGTTCTTCTGGGGTGTCCGTGTCTGATCTCTGTGTTATATCTCTCCCCTGAACGACGACGCAGGAATACTGAGATTCCTTGTGTTGCACGATGTGGGTGCAGAGAACATGCCATGGCCGAGTGAATCGCCTCACTCGTTTTCGAAGTGCGGGTCAGTCATCTTCACTGTATAGACACGTTCTCTCGGGATGTACGTGTACTCGTCGTCGCCGTGGTGAATCTGCCAGTGGTCCTCTCGGTAGTTCAGTTTCTCATCGTCGATTTCTTCCGACGCGGTGTCGCCGTTGTCGCCTTGATACACAATCGTCGCCATGAACGACAGTAGGCGGGCCGCGTGGATAACGTGGCGGGTTATCAAGAGGTGCTAGATTGTAGTTCGGCGCTGTCCTATAGTCTAGAGACCACCATGCGCATCGTACTCTCACTCGGCGGGAGCATCCTCGTGCCAACCCTTGACCAAGCGCAGTTTCGAGAGTACGCAGCCGTCATCACAACACTCGCCGAGGAGCACGACGTCTGTGTCGTCACCGGGGGCGGATCTCCTGCACGCGAATTCATCGATGTGGGGCGAGCTCTTGATGCGAACGAAGTCGAGCTTGATCAACTCAGTATCGGGGTTACTCGGCTAAATGCCCGACTTCTCATCGCGGCGATCGGCGACGACGCCGTCTTGACGCCTTCAACAGACTACGAAGCGGCGGGCAAAGCGCTCCGCTGCGGCGACATCGTCGTCATGGGTGGAACAGCACCCGGTCAAACTACTGACGCGGTAAGTGCGCTCCTTGCTGAGTACGTCGACGCAGAGCGTCTCATCTATGCGACGGACGTGCCTGGGGTCTTTAGCGCGGATCCTCACACGCACCCAGACGCAGAGCCATTCGGCGAGTTACGCGCGAGCCAACTCATTACCCTCATCCTCGATATCGACACTACTGCCGGGAGTCGTGTACCGATCGACCTTCTCGCCGCGAAGATGATTCAACGTGTACACTGCGAAACCGTGGTTATTGATGGAACCGATCCAGAGAACATCCTCACCGCTGTCCGAACCGGCAAATTCGAGGGGACGAGAATCATCTCGGACGGGGCTGATGACATGCCTCCCACTGAAACATGACGGTTGTTAACCCCGTGGAGAGCTATATCTGAGTATGTCGCGATACGTGGCTTCCTTCGAGATTGACTCACAAACCGATTCGTATGCCGCTCGACGCATCCTGGAGCGAGTATACGATACGATTCGAGAAGAGTCATCGAGCGGCCGGGAGGACTCTGACGACACAAGCGAACTCCTCGAATCGTTTAAAACGCTCCGAGATGCAGCGAAACGTCCCACCACAGGCAAACTGACGATTACTTACGAACAATACGACGACGAATTCGAAAACTGAGCTCGCAGAACACCCGTCACCGAGGAAACCATACAATCTCAGTCTGCAGTCCGCCAGCGTCCCCCAAGTTCCTCACGTTCGCAATCAGTATATTTTCCATTCCGAAAGACTGTCACACGACCATTCTCTTCGCTCAGCGTTATACTGACAAGCACCTCTTCCCGGAGGGACACTTCTAACGCACTGAGATGTTTGGTTCCCATCCAATCGGCATAAGCGAGGGGTGGCTCTTCGACCACTTCCGTAGCGTTTGGAGTCCGAACGCGAACCATTTGTTCTTGGATCGTCCTATCCGCGGCAATAACGACTGCCCCATCGCAGCTGAATGCCACGTTGCGGGCTGCGTCGATGAACTCCTCGGAGGTGATGGCGACTGACCCACACTGGTCGACGGGCCACGTGTTGTCCCCCAGCGGATCGGTGTATCTACCGAAATCAATGTCAGCAACGACAATAAAATAGAGACTCGGTCCGGTTACATATGGTTCGTCCCACCGGCTGAAGGAGAGACTCAAACTCTCCGCAGTATATCTAAGGATGTCGATAGTTTCTGGGATTGTGGCATACTCCGCTTGACCGCTGTTGGATTCTATGATAACTCTCTCACCGGCATACTCGATTTACATGGAGAATCCGTTTGAATGCTCTGCCCGTGACAGAGACTACTAAAGTACACCGTCACCACTGACACACCCACCATCCGTAGACGTTGTACAAACGTTCATTCGCCTTGCACCCCTTCTAGGACCATGGCCGAGTTTCCAGACGAACGACAACTCGTACTACGGGCGCGTTCCCAGTTGGACCAGTGGACAAGAAGTGCTCGGATGGAGGCGTACACTGAACTGTTCGAAGGTGACGGTCCCATCCTCTCCCCCAAAGAGATACAGCTGCTCGATGCGCTCGACTCGGAACTGGAGCGAGAGGGCGGTGATGGTGTCTGGGGCACCGACCAGTACGGAATCCATACAGCGGGAACCTCAAGCTCGGATACCTCACTCGGAGTGGTCTGTGTGTACCACCCACAGATCACCAAAGATTCCGTCCTTCGTGGGGCCGACGACCTCGACGACGAGACCGAAGAGCGACTCAACGCAGCACTCTGGCGATATAGTGAACGGGTTGCGACGCTCATCGAAGAGGAACTCCACGAGTTCACCCGTCAAACGCAGAGTTAGGCGCAGAATCAGGTTCAGCTCCGCATTGACAGTTGGTGGGGTTTACCTACATTCAGGCGCTAATGCAACGTCCTCAAGGTGCAACTTATCCGAATCGGGCGCCTACGCGTAAGGATGCAAGACGACAAACGAGGCCAAGACGAGGACAATGACAACGAACAGCCAGAGCGGAAGCGAGAGGAGGTCCGTGACCGCGCCCACGAAGACAGAGCGATGAGCGGCGACCCCGGTGGGCGGCTTGGTGACCTCGATGAAGCACTCGAAACCCAGAACTACCCGACTACGACCGACGAACTGGTTGACGCTTTTGGAGACTACGAGATCGAAACCCAGGGCGGAACAGAATCCCTCGAAAAAGTGCTTGCCCCAACTGATAACCAAACGTACGACTCCGCCGATGATGTTCGAAGCCGGCTACTAGGACTGATACATCGATAGCGAATCGGCTCGCGATGTGCTAGACCACGGTACGGACTAGTATCTCTACGAGTCACTTCAGAGGAGTACGACCTGCGCCAGTCCGAGGAATATGAAGAATCCGAGGACGTCAGTTGCGGTCGTAATGAAGATAGTTGCCGACGTTGCCGGATCGTACCCGAATCGATTCAGTACGAGTGGAACGAGCGCGCCGAAGAACCCGGCGATGACGAGGTTCAGCACCATCGCGATGCCGATGACCAGTCCCAACAGCGGACTCTGGTTGAACAGGGTGGCGATGACAGCCACGATAACGCCGGTAATCACGCCGTTTGCACCCCCCGTAAGCACCTCGTTGCCGATGGCGCGCCTCCCTGTTCGAAGTGAGATCTGCTCTAGTGCGATGCCGCGGACCGTCACGGCCATCGACTGCGTGCCGGCGTTTCCACCCATCCCGGCGACGACCGGCATGTAGATTGCCAGTAGCGTCAACGCCGCGATCGTGTCTTCGAATAACCCGACAGTCGCCGCAGCGAGAAAGGCGGTCCCGAGGTTGATGATGAGCCACTTGTACCGCCGGCGAACCTTCTCGAAGGCGCCATCGAGAACGCTCTCCTGCTCATCGACACCAGTGAACTCATAGAGCGTCTGGCCGGCTTCTTCCTCGATGGCCTGTAAGAGGTCGTCCGCATAGATGACTCCGAGAATGCTGTCGTCTTCGTCGAGAACGACGATTTTACTCTGTGGGTTGGCCCTGAACACCTCGATGACCTCCGAGTCGGGCTGTTCGTATCGAACAGTGGGAGCGGGTCGAAGATACTCGGTGATGACCGCCGACCCGTGACCAGCCAGGGCTAAGGTATGGCCAGGTAACTCCCCTAACACCTCGTCACCATCGGTGACGAAGACGGTCGGGAAGCGTCCCGTTCGGGCCTCGTGACGTCGGACGAGCCGGGCCACCTCCTCGAGCCCTTGTGCCTTGTCGACGGTGACGTAGTTGAGGTCCATCATACCGGCGGCACTGTCCGGGCTGAACTTCAGGAGGAACTCAATCCGCTCTCGTCGATCCGCATCGAGCTGACTGAGCACGGCCTCCTGCGTGTCTCCGTCGAGTAATCCAACCACGTCGGTCGCATCGTCGGGATCAAGTCTGCGGACGAATCGCCGTACCTCCTGACGATCCATGTCATCGAGTACGTCTCGCTGGACCGACTCGGGTAGCTGGAAGAATACGACTCGTTGGCGTGACCACGGCAATGCCTGGAACTCCGCACCTGGTGTCTCCGAGGCAGCTATCTGCTGTTGGACATCGATCGTGAATTCTTGCATACGGTTACCCCCTCTCGCGTCGCATGAATCTCGGAAACCGACGTGACGTAGCGGAATCCGGAGTGTTTGAACCAATAGTAAGTGAGAGGCTGCACATAGCCCTTCCTACCCTCGAGATCGCTCGTGTTCTGGGGCAAGGTTGAGAAACACGTCGTTCTCCGCGCCACACCGTGGGCAGGTATGTACGAAGTGGAGACCATCCTCATCACGTTTTTCTATCCGCCATTCCGACCGGGCGCGGGCGACGTTTCCACACTCTTTGCAGCGTTTAGGATGATCCTGGAGGTACGTCTCCATGAAGTCGATGAATGACTGCGTTCCATGGCGGTGCGTCGGCATACGTTGTTCATTCGAGGTGTAGTCGTATCAGCGTGTTCACCCCCCTTTGGCACTATTTACCCCCCGAGCCACCAGCCGTAGAGCTGTGCCTGCTCGTCAGTGTTGGGATGCTTCTTCGAGTCGCCGTAGGTTTTCCCCTTGAGGAGTTGGCGTTCGACCGCGTTCGCGGCGAGTCGAAGCGCGTGAGCGGCACCATACCCCTCGCCATCGGCCGTAAAGTAGCCGCGGTCGGTGACCAGTCGAATCCGTGCCAGCACCAGCGGCACGCCTCGGCTTTGTTCCTTATGCTCCTGCAGTTCGATGCTGGCCTTGATTACGCTCATCTCACCGTATTTCGAGGCCATGCTCTCGATTAATGCGGAGACATCGTCGTAGTCCATCCCCTCCAGCAGGTCGAGCCCAAACACCTGCACGGCGTTCCGATCATCGCGCTCCCAGGTGAGCGCCTCGATGACGTCCGTCTTCGTGATGATACCAATCGGCTCGCCGGTGTCGTCGGCCGTGACAACGAGCGAGGAGATCTCCTGTTCGAACATCGTCTCGACGACGTCGTCAAGCGGCGCGCTCCGCTCGACCGTCGCGACCGCGTCGGACATCAGGTTCCGGACCGGGAGGTCGAGCATCCGGTCGGCGTCGCCCTCGCGCGAGCCGAACCCACCGCGGTTCTGTCCGCCACCACCGTGGCCACCGAAGCCGCCCGACGACCCACCCTGGCTCTTGCTGCCGCCCCGCGTCGTGAACTCGATGACGTCGTACAGGCTCAACATTCCCGCGAGGTCATCCCCGTCGACGACCGGAAGATGGGCGATACCGGCTTCTCGGAGCATATTGAGCGCTTTCCCGATCGTGGTCTCAGGGGTCGCACTGACCAATTCCGCCGTGTAGGCGTCGTCGACGGTCGCCGCGTCAAGAAACGGACGGACGGCCTCGAGGACCGCATCTGCGGTCACCACACCGACGACACGGTCGTCGCGGAGTACGGGGAGCGTTTTGGCGTCGCTCCCGATCATGAGTCGCGCGACTTCGCGGACGTCCTCGGTGCGGTCGACCGTCGGGACGTGCTGGACCTGTGAGCCGACCTTTGCAGAGGGCTGATTGGACGAGGACGCCAGCTGTCGGCGATTCACGATGCCGCGATACTCGTCGCCGTCCGTTACGATGACGGCATCGAGCTCCTGATTCTCGAACGCCCCGGCGACTTTCGAGAGAGGGGTGCCGATGTCGAACTCGGTAAACTTCGTTGAGAGTATCTCGGAGATATCCATGGGTAACTCTCTAGTGTGAGGGGTGCAGGACGGTTATGCCTGTCCCAGCCCTGATATTTGACGGAGGGACGCGCGAAGTGATGTTTGGGTGATGTATCTAACTGCGTCGGCCGTATGCATTGAGACAGGCAGTCTCAACTACTGCACGAGGGAGGACACTACGAGACTGGGAGCTTGACGATCACCGTCGAAGAGACTATTCAACAGTACGACAACACCGGGACAGCGCCGTCAGTCCTGTTTTTCGAGCGCCGGCGATGGGTGCCGGCGCAGCGAATAGTGACGCAGAGCATAGTCGCGTGCGTCGGCAGAGCAAGGTGAAAACCGATGCATATGGTCATTTACACACTCGTAGAGGCATCGACACACAACGATGCTCTGGCCACCGGCAAGACGGTGTTCGATCGGCTGGTTGGAGCCGACCCGCACGCTGGCGCCGTATTTGACTACTACGTCACGTTCGATGAAAATGAGACGACGGTCGCTGGCCCTGCCCGCTGGGGTAATCTCCCCGTGGCTGCCCCCGTGGAATCAGATGAGGGAGAGGAGCTACTCGACCGAGGGTGGGAAGCGACGAAAGAAGAGTTTGAACGGAATCTCGAACGGGTGAAAGAAGCCATCGACGAACTCTCAGACAAGGAGATCATGCGCGATGAGGACCTCGCTCGGCATGCATTCCACCAGGTCGGTGCGTACGACGGTCCGTCGGTGTTCCTGTACGACCAACATGCGAGCGGCATCCGACATCGCAAGCACCTGGATCGGCTCCTCGAAGAGAGTGAGGATCTCTGGATCGTCCCCGCCGACGTCCACTTCTAACCAATGCCCCAAATCACCAACTGGACGCGAGAACGTCGCACCCCGTCGCTCGCGTATCGAAACACCGAGACTGGAGCCCGAGCCGTTCTCCATCGTGCACCCGACTTATACCGGTACAAGTGGCGTGGTGCACTCCTCGTCGACGGTTACCCGGTCTGGTCGTGTGGCTTCGAGACGAAGCAGGCGACAGCCTTTCGGGACGCGCTCCGGGACAGACCACTCCCCGAGCTGAACTGTCCTGAGTGCCCGAACGACGACGTTCTCGTCGGTGAGAAGGCAGCTGACGGGGCGAAGGTACAGCGCTGGTTCGACTGTCCTGATTGTGGCTACGAAGCTCGCTCAAAGATCGTCTACGGCGCTGAGCGCTGAGGTCACAAGACGTCCACCGAGAGGGTTTTACTGGGGCAGGAAGGGGTGGCCCCGAGTCACACGGGCAAGATCCACAAATGAGTCTGGACGTCATCAACCGTCACAGCGAAGCACTGTTCGAGTTCCTCTGGTGTCCGGTCTGCGGGCACGAGGTGTTCAGCCACATCCCCTTCGAGGGCGTGTTCTGCAAGGACTGCAATACACAGATGGAACTCCAAGAATCACATGAGGATCGTGGCTACGAGGAAGCGGTCCTCGTCTGCTTCGATACCGCCACGACCTGGAATCTCCACGTCGACGAAAAACATCGGCGTGACCTGCCTGACGGGTCGGCTCGGGTGAAAATTTTCGGCGCACCGGGTGCCTACGAGGTCGACTGGTGGAGTCCCGAACCCAGCGATAACTGGGAGCCTGTCGAGCGCGGTGAGTTCGACGACATCGAAGAACCTGACGAGGTGGCGCATCTCGCGTAGGCACTCCCGAAGAATCCACTCGGTAGTCGATCGAGAGGTTCGTAGTAGAGTGGTCGTTTACGCTGTCTCAGCCTCGAGTCGATCAACCAGTCCGTCGCGGAACAGCTGTCGCGTTCCGTCGGGACCGGTGATGGTCAGCACCGTCTCCTCGTACGGTGGCGACACTGTGAGCTCGTACTCGGCAAACGCACAACACTGCAGCTCTGCCGAGATGAACTGCGCAGCTGCGATGAGCGCCTCGTCAGCTCCGTCGAACCGAATCGTCACGCCGTTTTCACACTCCTCAAACCCGAGATAGGTGGTGATGAGACGCGAACGAACCTCTTCACCTCGCTCTCGCTCCTGTTCGTCGGTGAGTGTACATGCAACTTCTTGTGACGAGCCGTTGTGACTCATGATACACAATTACTTTGACCTCAGCATTGTTTATACTGTCAAGTCCGAAGTATTGGACCAGGTGCGGTGGATGAAAGCTATGCCAGAAACACCAGACTCGTCACCTGACGTCCCAGAGATACCGAACACCGAGACTACCTGCTATTGCCCGTTGGGCGGCGTGATGGATCTTCTCAGTCGGCGGTACGCGATGCAGGTGATCTGCGTCGTCGGCGCAATCGGGCCAGCGAGATACGGCGAGATCGAGAAGACGTTCGGCCAGGTGAGCAGTTCGACGCTGTCGACTCGCCTCGATGACCTCGTCGAAGCGGGCTTGCTCTCCCGTGAACAGTATGCAGAGATCCCACCACGCGTCGAATACGAGCTCACCGAGAAAGGTGAGGGACTTCGCGTGCGACTCGATCCACTCCTCGAATGGGCAGAGACACAGGACAACTCCGTCTAACGCCTACCGAGGACGGCTGAACCACTTCGCGAGTCCGGCACTCGTCGTCATCTCCACGATGCCGAAGACAACGGCAGGAAGTGTAGCTGCAGTGGGAAAGCCCGCACCAACGAGTAGAGCGGCTGCGACAGCGAAGTCGCGCATTCCAATCGACAGCGTCGCGGCGATGCGCTCGCCACGCGTGAAGTTCCAGCTGACGAGCCAGCCGGATACGTAGCCACCACAGTTGAGAACGACCGCAGCGGCCGCGACGAGGAGAAGGACGTCCCCGCCATCGCGGACAAGTGAGGCGTTCGCCGCCGCGACGATGCCGATGATGAGGATCACCATGAGTCCCGACACGGACGGGTAGATCTCGTCGTATCTGCTGATCCGGTCAGGCCACCGATACCGAGCCGCGACGGCGAGACTCATTGGAATGACCACCGCGAGCAACAATTGTTCGACAATGAGTGCCGGTTGGACGGTGACTGATTCTCCCAAGAATACGGTGACGACGCCCGGGACGAGCACGAGCGTTCCGAGGCCGACAACCACGAGAACCACCGTCGAGAGCGCGGTATCGCCGCCGCTGAGTTCGGTCATCGTCGGCGTCACGAGTTCGGGCGTCACCGCGCCGAGGACCACGAAGCCGGCTGTGAGCGCAGGACTGAGGCCCAGAACCCGGGCGATGGCAAACGCGAGCAGCGGCATCCCGGTCTGGACGACGAGAATCACGAGCAGCGCTCGTCCGCGAAGGTGGCGGAACCGTTCGGGCGCGAGCGTCAGCGAAACCGCGCCAATCATGATGGCGAGAATCGGCGTTGACAGCGGCGTGAGTACGGCTACTGACGGAACGGCTAGCCCGACGCCCACCGAGAGCAACACCCAGAGCAGTAGATAGTCGTCGACGAGAGCCGCAGCACGAGTCACGACGCTATCCGACATCAATGAAAGCAGTTCGTCCATCCATGGTTTGGTCGTTTGTATTCTGAGTTGTGACGGGACCGCTTAGAGTGGTTTTTCGCCCCCAGAGGGGTGCGGGGGTGCTCGAACGAGCATCTCTCGAACAAAACGATGAGTGGAATCAACGACTCACACTCGCACGAACAGAGAGGCATCTCAGATGACGTTGACGTCGTCTACGTCGGCTACCGTCGTCGAGGCCGCGCCATAGTCGAGAAACAGCCTGACCAGGAACAGCTCACACTCGATCGAAGTCTCGAGTTGGTGGACCACAGTCCGAGCGGATTCGAATGGGGATATGGTGGTAGCGGACCGGCCCAACTCGCGCTCGCTCTCCTGCTCGATTACACCGACAATGAGGAGGTGGCACTGGCGGAGTACATGGCGTTCAAGACCGAGGTCGTGAGCCAGCTGGAGTGTACAGAACCCGACGGCTGTTGGCGACTCACCGGACGCGAGATCGACGCTGTCCTTCGCGAAACAGTCAACGAACCAGTCGCACCGTCCGTCGACTAACGATCACAGAGATCAATCCATGTCAGAACATTCGCAGCAGTCCCGTACGAACGCTGAATCGGCCGAGAACCGTGAGCAACAGACACCGACCGAGTACGTCGAGCGAAGCGACGTCGGCGTTTCCCTCACCGTGAAGCTCAAACGCGGAACTGGCACTAGGGATCAGGATGAGGTGATCGCGAAAGCGAAAGACAAGACGCTCGAAGACGCCCGTGAGGACATGGAGACGCTTCGGGAGTACATCCACGACCTCGCCGAGGACGCTCGCCAGATCCAACCAGGAGACGACGAGTAGCGAGCGGGTGCTGTTTTTCGTCGCCTCAGGAGGCGTGGAGGCGACCAGGAGTGAGCGATACAGAAGAGCACGATCCAGATTCGAGCGAACTGTCCCCAGAACAGCGTCTCGACCCACCGAATACACGACTCATCAACGCCGGCATCGCAACGATCAACGACATGGAAACGCTGCGAGCGTGCGTTGCCTATGAGAACGCCCACGGGCAACGCGTCCAAATTCTTCGCCGGCTCGATGACCGAGCCAGCGAGCTTCGGTCAGAAGACACCTAAATGGACGCTCACGGGCTGTTTGTCGACGCCATCAGAGGTGGAGGCTTCGAACTAGATGAGCGACCGACCCGAGATCGAGATTCAACGACAGACCGCGTTCGATGAGGACGGCCAGCTCGAACTGGCCGAGACGAGCGTCGAGACCTCGCTCGAGGACTTCGGTGCAGACGTCGATCATCGCGACCGAGACTCGCGGCTCGATCGCCCCGAGGCTAGTGACTTCGGAGTCGACGACCGGCCAGAAGCATCGCAGTCCTCAACAGGAGATCAGTCGACGCTCTTCGCGGATACTGACGCCGACCAGCAGACGCTCACAGGTGACGAGGCAGCCATGCAGTGCCTTTTCGGAGATTAACCAACACGCAGTCCAATTTTCTACTTCCGTTGGTTAATACTAGCGAGGTCTATCTTGCCCCGGAGAGCCCTGCGGGGCGACGGAGTCCCGCAGGAGACTCCTCATGGCCATTCACGACAGCGCAGACCCAGTTAGCAACAGTTCTACCGAGACACACACTGACGCCCGACAGGCGGCGTACGTGGCGTTCCTCCATCGGGTTCCGTTCGCGCTCGATGCGCTGACCCTCGGCTTCCTCCCTGGGTATCGCGAGGACTGCACGTATCAGCAGTCGCAATTCGATACCCTCGAGTGCCCGGTCGGAATGCTCGATAACGATTTTCGGAATCCCGATCTTGATCGGTACGTCGATCGAGCGCTCGAGTACGAGCCCGACGTGGGTGTCATCGGTGACGCCTACGACGCTGCAGAAGCACAGTCGTACGTCGATACGATTCGGGAGCTCCAAGGGAGTCTTGCCGAGACGGAGTTCATCATCGTCCCGAAATGCCGGGCCGCCATCGAGGCAATTCCCGACGATATCGTGCTTGGTTACTCGCGAGGCTACGCGGAGACGCTCGCACACGAGTTCTCCGACCCCGTCGATTGGCGGGGCCGTCGCGTCCACATCCTCGGTGGCAGTCCACCCAAGCAACTCGAAGTCGTGGAGCAGCTCACCCAACCAACGCTGACGGGTGACCCGCCGGCCGACATCCTCGGCCTCGACTGGAATGGTCTGCATCGCGGGGCGCAGTTCGGCGAGTTCTGGACAGCCGACGGCTGGGACGACAGTGGTCGCGACGCTGACCACGTCACGGTCCGAAAGACGGTCCGGCATAGTCTCAGCCGGCTCAAAAAATTCTGGCAGGACCACGGTGTCTGGCCCGATTCGACACCTCAGGCGGCCGATACCGAACTCACCTACTCCGGGCCCACGCTAAGTGATATCGAGAGCGCGGCGTGTACCGAGTGCCGCGCCAACGTGTGGACGACTGATCGTGGCCCATACGTCGCCGAGTACGACACGGGAGCGGTCTGTGGGTACTGCTGCTATGAGTGCTACTTCTCACATCGGCATCGGAACAACCTTGAGGAGGTCGCCAGTGATCGGAGCGTCTACATCCCGCCTGCGTGACGCAGCGTCCTGTTTTTCGCGCCCTCCGGAGAGGACGAGGGCGTGATAGATCAGGCCCTCCGAGATGGTGATTTCCGTGAGCCAACAACAGCATTCGAACGACGTCTCGATCGATGCAATTCCAGTCGACGTAGCGAACAGCCAGTCAACCGGGGTCGAACCGGAAGATGTTCCCGAGGAAATACGGTCGATTACGCAAGCGCTTGCGTCCGAGCAGCCACCGACGAATCCACTTGTCGTCCTGAAGGCAGCTCGCTGGTGGTATATCCACGGCAAGGGCGGCACTGATCCGGTGTTTCAGTGGGCCATCGAGTGGACGCGGCACCTCGCGACCGACAGGCCCAGCGACGTCGACCAGTTCGACGAGTTCCTCGACTACCTCGTCACAGTCGGCTTCGCTGATGAGAAAGCTGCCCTCCGGTAACCGTCGTCGCGAGTTTTTAATGCGCCGTCAGGGATGCGGCGCGGGCTGAATTGAAGCGATCGCAGTAAGGCGAATTTCAGAACATCATGGCTACGACTAGTGACTCGTCGGCCTCCTTCGAGGAGACCGACACGCGAAGAGACGAGATGCACAGTACGATTGAAGCATGGATCGACGAACTCGTTGGCGACGTTGATGCGGCGCAGGCCAGCGATGAGTTCCAGGAGTGGCTCGACGTCCAGAGTCGGTTCCACGACTACTCCCATCGCAACACGCTGCTCATCAAACTCCAGTGTCCCGAGGCGACGAAGGTGGCTGGCTTCAACACTTGGCGGAATGAGTTCGACCGGTACGTCCAGGAGGGCGAGCAGGCGATCTGGATCTGGGCACCGATCATCACGAAGCAGTGCCCGGAGTGCGAGAACTCGCCGAGCTACCACGAGCAATGTGACTGTGAGTACGACGAGACACCCCCCGAAGAGTGGTCGAAAGGGCTCGTGGGATTCAAACCGGCCGCTGTCTTCGACGTCTCTCAGACCGAGGGAGAGCCGCTTCCCGAGCTAGAAACTGAGGCGACAGGCGACGCTGAGGACCTCGTACCCGCTCTCACAGACGCAGCGGATGAGCTCGGCGTGACGGTTCGCATCGTCGACGCTGACGAGTGGAAGCACGGCGACGCAAAGGGCGTCTGCAAACAGCGGGATATCCATGATTTCACGCCGATCGTTGAGGCGAAAGCACGGACGAACCAGGCCGACCTCGCAGTTACGCTAATTCACGAGTTCGCGCACGCGCTGCTCCATTTCGACGTCGATGACAAGGCCGAACGGTCAAAGCGCGAAGTCGAAGCGGAAGCCGTCGCGTACATCGTTGGTCGGTATTGCGGCCTTGAAACGAGCGGCTCAGCGTTCTATCTCGCCGCGTGGCAGGACGACGAACCAGAGTCGATCCAAGATCGTTTCGGACGGATTAGCAGCACCGCAGAGGAGATCATCGACGTGATCGATGGGTAGGTCAGTGTAGCGCGTCGATGAACAGCTCTCCACGTCGCCGTGAGTTTCTATTGCGCCGCGGAAGGGTGGCGGCGCGCGTGATCGTGCGTCGACCGGGATAGAACGAATCCATGACTGAACAGTACCTCACGACGGTTCTCGACGAAGCCCGCCAGACAATCGAGAGCCATCCGCAAGTCAGCTACGGAACCGAACAGCCACTCCACGAACACCTGCGTTTCGCGGTACTCCGGCTGCTGGAGAACGAGGCTGAAGACACCCATACGGGCGAATCACGTGTTCCAGGGATCACGGTCGGGTATGGGAACGATGCGGCGATGTTCGATCACTGGAGAGACGAGGTTGAGTGGTGGACCGACATCGAACCGCAAGAGCACTGTACTCGGTTTCGCATCTTCTACGAGCAGTTAGACCAGGACGAGTTGCCGCGACGGGCGTTGGAGGTGATGACGGCACTCGGCGCGTGGCGCGTCTGGGAGGGGCCAGCTGCAGCGTGTGGCTCCTACGATCACCGCGGTCGACGCGAAGCACACTTTCTCCTCCACTACAATCACCCGATTGAAGAGCACCTAGCTCGCCTCGTGGAACCCAACGACCCCGCTCTCGCCCCAGACGGTGGATGGGTGGCAACCAGAGACACCCAGAGCGCCATCAAACCAGAGATAGATACGGTTTCGGCAGAACCTTCAGCCGATGAGCTCGCACCGCGAATGCGGCGAGCATGCGACGAAGAGATGGATGTCTCACTCTTGAAGAAGGGCGGCGTGTACGAGGTTCATTCAGAGTCCGGGAATTTCTACGATGTCGATGTCGCCGCTGAGACGTGTACATGTCTCGACTGGCAGCGACGCGAACCTGAAGGGGGCTGTAAACATATGCGCCGCGTCGATATCGAAATCGATGCAGGGAACGTTCCCCAACCAGACGGACGCCTCCCTCGCACAGAATCGGAACAGCAGCCAAATTCGACACTGTAGGCTGTCAGCAGCCACCTAGACTTAATCTTATTCTTAATATTAAGAATGGGCTAGACCAAGCCCTGGGAAGCTAGTTAACGGAACTCTCGTCCACGGTGAATTCTGCAGTCATAAGTACCGACTCGAGGCGCGCGATTTCATCGGCACACTCCAACTCGCCGGTCCATCGATCGGGGAATGCGTCTGCCCCGAACCGAGCTCCTGCGACAGCTCCCGTAACTGCACCGACGGTGTCGGTGTCATCTCCCATATTTACAGCAGAGACGATGGCACCCTCCGCCGTGTCCGCTGTAAGTCCGTGATACAGTGATGTTTGCAGCGTATCGACCACGTAGCCGCTTGCACTGAGCGTGTCGGGATTGATACCGTCCGGAACCGAGCGTAACGCTGTGAGGAGTTCTTCGGGGGCATCGGCTTCGATATGGTCGAGAGCGTCTCTGAGAGGGGTTGGTCGCTGGGTAAGTAACCCTGCCAAAGTGAGATTGAGCACGATACAGCCATACGTGCAGCGCGGATCCGCGTGCGTGATCGCTGAAGACGTCGCACTCACACGTGCGAGGTCACTCCACTCGTCCCGAAACGCGATCGAATACGGCGCACAGCGCATTACGCTCCCATTCCCAGCATTGCTCCCCTCGGCGCGGGACTCCCACACCTGCTGGCCAGCATCACGCCAGGAAGCTCCGTGTTTGATGTTCTGGAGGGCATCGCTGGTCATCAGGCCAATGTCGAACGGACCACTGTCGTACCAGGCGACAAAACGCTCAGCGATATCGTCCGGCCTGAACGCGTGATGGTCGGCGAGGCTTCGGGCAATACAGAGCGCCATTTCGGTATCGTCAGTAATGGTCCCTGCAGGCTGATTGTGCGTCCCGTGACCCAGCATCTCGGTAACCGTTCCGTGCGTCTGCGAAATCTGGTGTGAGGAACGGAATTCGATGGGCCGTCCGAGGGCGTCGCCACAAGCAAGTCCAAGAAGAACACCGGCTTCAGCATCTATTGACGACATATCCCTCTCTTTGAGAGTCGGTGATAAAACTATTAATCAGTGACAGCAGTGGTATGAGCAGTCGCTATGGAGAATACGTATGCTGATATTCGAAAAAAGCAGCATCTCGATATTACAGTCAAGGTTGTGACGTGCAGACCGGGTTCAGGTTCTCGACGCGCCTTCGAGATGACTGTCGAGGACGTTGATGGGACCTCATTTTCATTTACAGTATGGGCGAAAAGCTCGAATGGGCGGGACTACCCCTGGCAGGAGGGTCACTGGTATCGGCTTCACTCTGCATACGGCGAGGTGTGGCCAGCTGGCCGAGAGCTGCATGGGACGGGCAAACTCGAGATTGAACACAAAGGCGTTCGCCCGACCGACCGCCGTGCGAAGCTTCTCTATCTGACTGATACGCACCTGGGGAAGCAAACAGGCGGTCACAAAAACAATTCCTGGAAGATCGACACCGTCGCTGGATTCAACGCTGCGATTGATCTCGCGATCGAGCATCGTGTCGATGCCGTTGTTCACACTGGCGATGTCTTCCATAACGATACCAGGAACGGGATTCCGAGTTCGATCGAAGAAGCATGCCATGATGGTCTCACTGAGTTGGCGAACGCCGAGATTCCGTTCTACTTCATCTACGGCAACCATGCGCGGAAGAAGGGGCGCGTGTGTCTCGAACAGTTCTGTGATGCAGGATTAGCTACCCATCTTCGCTCCCGTCCCGCCGTGATCGGTGATGCTGTCGCACTCTATGGAGTCGACTATCAGAAATCGTGGGACCACGGTCAGCTAGGCTTTGAGCGTCCACCAAGCGGGGTCGCGACTCTCCTCTGTATGCATCAGTCGGTTGCACCGCTTACGGGAAGTCCGAATCCTGATTGCCACTTACAGGAAGTACTCGAAGAGAGCACGATTTCGATTGACGGGCTTGCTCTCGGGCATCTTCATACGAACGCTGAGAAAACCCTGAATGGCTGCTCTGCATTTTGTGGTGGGGCAACAGAACGACTGACCAGCGACCTTGAGCCAAGTGTAGAAACCATCACTGTCGAGCAGGGAGAGATCCGCCGTCAACGTCATGTCTTGTGACCCCCAGTGTGACGCTTAATCTTAAGAATAAGATTAATATCGTGCAGCACTGGTTTCCCACGGAATCCTCGAGGCAGTCTGAGTTCTCTCATTAGAATGTCCACCACCCAATATTTTATCAATTCAGTTACAACCAATCGAATAATGGCCAATTTCAGCGAAGACATCGCTGAGCGAGCAACCGACCTACAGCAACTCGCTATCACTAATCCTTCAGAGGTTTCTCTCGACGAATTGCATGAGATTATTTCGACACCGACCGTCTCGCCGAACACACATGGTGCTGCTATCGTCGCTCTACTCAATGTTGCCCGTGCCCGTGATGACGTTGGGTCAGCATTTGTCGATGACCTAGATCGCTTACTCAATCGACCATCCCTCAACGACGCGCTTGTTCTTCGCTGTCTCCGTCAGCTGGCGGCGAATGATCCAACTGCCGTCCTCAGGATTCAAGATGGAATCACTGATCGGATCACGCTCGAAGATTCCGAGACTACTCAGGCTGCAACGGGATGCTGCGTCGAGCTTGCAAGTACAGAGCCACAGGCATTCATCGATCAAGTTCCGATGCTCAGTGCCCTGCTCGACGTCAAGAACGAGACGATTCGCACGAATGCGATCTATATCCTTTCGCAAGTCGCTCACGCGTATCCAGAAGAGGTGAAGCCAATGGTCCCGCAACTGGTGGCGGGGATTACTGAACGCGATCAGTCGTACCAGACGAACGCGTTGTCGGCGCTCGGGGCAGTAACTTCAGCGTATCCAGCCACTGCGAAGTCAACCACTCAAGTCTTGGCTGAGCTAACGTCTGCATCGGCGCTGAAGGTGCGTGCTAATGCAGCCGCTTTACTTGCCGATATCGCCAAGAAACATCCTGACGCCGTCGAGGACCATGTACCGGCCCTGATTGAATGCTTCCACAGTGATGACGAATTTCTCTGTGGGAACGCTGCCTCCGCGGTTCTTCACGTCGGCGTTCATAATCGAGCAGCCGTCGAGGAGGCGATTCCAGCTCTCATCGAACTCTTGGACGATCCATCGCCAGTCGTCCGTCGAAACGCCTGCAAAGCACTCGGACAGCTAGACGCGACTGTGGCGCTAGTCCAGCTTCGCTCCGTTGCAGAATCCGACCCTGACGAGAAAGTCCGGAAATTGGCATCGTGGGCCATCGACGGGATATCGTAGCTTGAAGAGGTCGGTTCAAATCACCGCTTTACGACGGTTTCAGTCGCCAGCAGGCAGGTCGGGGTCGGCGAACTCGTCTTTGATATATACGACCGGAAGCCCCAACACGGCCCTGATGCGGTCGCGGTTTCCGTACATGTGCGACTTGTCCGAGGTCACTATTTTTCCAATGAAGTTTCGGTTGCGCTGGTGATTTGCATCGCACAGGATCACCTTGTCAACATACCCATCAACGAACCAAAGACGTCGATTCCGCTCTTCCTCGGTCCACTCACTCGTCGGGCCCCACGTGAGACGACTCTGAAGTTGGGCCCGTGTCTCCAGTGCATCGGTAATGATGGTATCGCAGAGCGCGTCCATCGCCTCACGAGCCACTTTACTGGTCACCTGCTGGTCGCCGATTTCGTCGCGGAGAAAGCTCCGGATATTGGGTCGAATAATCTCTCGGATCAGACGCGGAGGAAAAACGTTCTCTTCGATGCGAGTGACAGCGATAAACTCGTCAACGAGTGTTTCCAGATCCAGTTCCTCATCGGCGCAACTTCGAAGTTTAATCCCTAAGTTGGTCTGCGCAGCCCGAATTTTCGAAAACTTATCGCCGAACCTCCCCTCATCGGTCTCCCAGCTTACCTCTGCCGAATCGAGGGAGTTCTCTGAGGTGCTGTTACAGTATTCGTAAATCACCGCCCGACTCGTCGAGAGTGAGTTGTCGGTCTCGAAGAGTCGTTCGGCCTCGTCGCGCCATAGGTCGTGTAGGAACGTCACCCCGACAAGTGGGCCGGTGTCAAGGAAATAGCGTGACATGGAACTTATCCTGTCACCTCGAAATCGATGTAAGGCAAGACGAGTGCGTCTGCAGCTCTTCTCGAGGTCCTGTCGTCACGTGCGTTTGCTTCTGCCTTCTCGCGCTCCCAGCTACGAAGTAGAGAGCGGAGCTGTCTCTTCGCATCATCCAGGCTGTCGAGGCTCAACTCACGTTCAATCTGCTCACGCGTCAGACCGTCGTTCTCACGAACCGCGAGCTCCAGACAGAAAAGCCGCCAGAACGTCTTGGAATACTTCTTGGCCTCTTTGGGATCATACCCCGAAGAATCCAGCTCAGCGCTCATCAATCGGTACCAGATGTGAAGATCGTCCTCGTAGTCGGGAAAGGAGTCAGTAGGGAAGTCCTCAATGAAATCGTACAACGTCTCTCTCGTCGGTCCAGCATTCCGGTCGAAGGAGAGCGTCATCTGTGCCGAATCTGCAGTCCCCAACTGCTTATCCAGACGCCGGTAATGTCGCTGTATTTCGTACGGCGCATCGTCGTACATCCGGTCGGTGAGTCCCTCGAGGCCGAGGTCGTAGTAACGTTCAAGCGCGCGACTTGCCGCTCGACGTCCCCGCCGAATCGTCCCTTCTGGTCTGTCAATGGCAGCAGCATCGACGTCGCAAATTACTGGATCGTCGTTTGGCTCGCCTCCGGTGTGAACGCCGGTATTGGCAGTCGCCGTCATTGTACCATACATATACCAGAAGGTCGGGATGTCGGTCGTAACCCGCTCACTGTCTAGTTCCTCTTTCACGAAATAGAGCAGCTTGTGAACGGCCTTTCGGGAGAGGGGACTGTCGTACCTGTGTTCGTCGAAGAGAAGTGCAACCACCTCACTCACGCTCAGTTTCCCGTGCATCGATTCGTCAATCTATCATTAGAATCGGACATATATCTATGCTGTGGGTAGAGGAGAAACACTATCTATCAAAGAGCACGGATGTCCAGTAACTAAATGCCGATATACAATCACGAAGGAACAAGCGAGGCTAGTGGGGACAAGGGTGAAAAGTATAAGCAGGCGATCGAAGAGTACCTCCGCGCTCGGGGCTACAGCATCGAACGACGGTCGAATCATCACAGCACGACCGAAGACCTGGCCGCGGTCACCGTCGACGAGCGTTTCCACTATCTCAGCGGCGAGAAGGTAGGTGACGACGTCAAGAAGTTCGTACGGGTGGAGGCCAAGGGAACCAAGTTGTCGCGACTAGATGACGATTTCCTCACTGAGCTAGCTCGCGTTTTCATCGACTATTGCGAGCAGGACGGAGGATTCGAATACCACATTTATGCATCGTACCTCCAAGCCTTTGACAAGTGGGAGCGAATTTTCGATCCCAGGACGAACACCCCGGAGTACATCAATGACTACTTCGATACCTTGAAAGAGAGGCAGAAGCTGAATGACGCCGAGGAAGCAGCCCTCCAAGACCTTGGAGTAGAAGACTTCGAGTGGTTTCTCGCCGATGTCTTCGTCCACCGCGCCAGCTGGAACCGCCTCGGCCAGATGGCAGAGGATGAGCGGTCTGTGAATCGCTCCAAATGGGACTTCTACACCCGAGAGAATTCACCCGCGCGAGAAGCCGAGACTCTTGTCGCCAACTTCCTCCTTATTAGTGGGCTACCAGAATCGATTTACATCGGTGAAAACCTCGCAGATCATCCTGAGGACATCTACGTCGACAATCCTCGACACCTGCCCATCTGGGTCGAGTCAGGCCTGTTCTACAGCCTGATTCCAACGGAAGAGATGCCTGACTCGCTCCGTCCGTTCGTCGATGGGGAGTCTGTTCAGAGCCGACCGTTCGACAGTTGGCTAGAGAGCGAAGATACTGCACCCGACGTTGCGAAGCGACTGTTCAACCGCGAGATACGACGACGCGCAGTTGAAAGATACGAAGATTGTAGAATAGTTCGCCACCAGTACGAGAATCGCCTGCTCTTCAAACACGAAGGCGGGGGATCTGGCGAAGAGGACGATTCTCCGGTAAAGACGAGGGTCGAGGGATGGGACGTTGCGATGGATTGGGGCGCATATACTGCCCATCGCTATGCGGCACCGGTTGTCAAGCAATATAAGGAGCAGTTCTACGTCTTCATCGACACTGGGTGGATGTTCTCCCGTTCTGGTGGCGGCACCAGTATTGTAAAAGGCGACACCGCTAGCAAACTCCATGACAAACTCCAAAGTAGCGGCCATTACCGTCCAAATAATCTGAAGGCACAATTCCGACAGTGGCGCGCATACCTCGGAATGGACGAATCACCACCGCTTGAGGAGGCAGATGTAGAGGATGACCCCCAACGACTGGAGTTCGAGCACGAAGAGGGGTTAGAGCTTCGCGTGCGGCCTCCGAAAGACGGCTCCGAGAGGGAACTTCTCATGCAACGAGGTGTGGACGCGTACTGATGTCTGGGTTCAGAGTGGACTACCTCTCGGAGCCGGAACTCGTCTTCGCCGGTGGCAATACGGCGAAGGACCCGCGGAGCGGACTGCTGAAGTACGGGCCCTGCCCACCGCGTGACGGCTCTAATCATGAGGTGGTACGGGTTGGATTGATTGGTGATAGCTGGTCTATCTCGGCGATGCGAGACCTGCTTGAGGACATGCGTTATGGGATCCTTCCCGAGGGAGACGAGCGACAGCGGTGGAATCAACCCTTCCCGGGACTCGGCCCTAACTCTGAGCTCAAGATGTCGTTCGATCAGCGTCCGATGTGGCGGGGCGAAATCGAACATGATGACATCGACTCACTGAGCGACGTGCGCGATGATGCCGACCGTGTTGAGATGGCACTGGATTACATCAAGTACCAGATAGAGGGCGTCTGCTCGACAACCCCGAGCCCGGACGTAGTCATTGTAAGCATCCCGGAAACCCTCGCTGAGCTGTTCACAGAGGGCAAGAAAGCAGATACCATTCGGACGGCCGACACCGACTTCAGAAGCCGCATCAAGCTCCTGGGGATGCTGAATCAGACCCCGACACAGCTCATCGGCCCCAAGACCCTCCGCGGAGAGGATGTCCAACCACGTCGAGAGGTAGCGTGGAATCTCGCAGTGGGTCTACTCTACAAGGCTCGAAGAGGACGACCATGGAAGCTTACTGAACTCAAATCGAACACCTGCTACGCCGGCATATCCTTCTACGATGAGCGCGGGACGGAGCCAGACACCAGAGCGTCAATCGCGCAGGTGTTCATGGAGACCGGAGAGAATTTCGTCATCCGTGGCGATCCGGTCACCGACATCGCCAGCGATGATGATACAGGACGGACACATCTGTCGGCTGGAGATGCCGAGCGTCTAATCCAAACCATCTTGGAGCGGTACGGCGACCGAAGGCAGGATCGCCCTGATCGGTTGGTGATTCACAAGTCTTCCAACTTCTGGGAGCAGGAGACAGAAGGCTTCAAATCTGGCTCCGAGGACGTGAGACAGCGAGACTTCATCACCATTCGAGAGCATCACCCAATTCGTCTCTTCAGCAACACGCAGTACCCGCCTCTGAGGGGTACAGTCGCCCTGCCACCTGGGAGAGAAGAGTACTACCTCTACACGAAGGGATTCATTCCAGAGATTTCTGCGTACGCTGAGTCCGGCACTCCAAATCCAATCGTCGTCCGCCCCCATGAGGACGTGAACGCTACCTCGTACCGGGAAATCTGCGAGGAGATACTCTCATTCTCGAAGCTCGATTGGAACAGCTCTGACTTCTGCAAGAAGCTCCCTGTGACGGTCGGGATCGCTGACGCTGTCAGCGACATTCTCGCAGAACCCATGGCACAGAACCTACCCGACGGGGCGTTCCCGTACCACTACTACTATTATATGTGAACCACCCACTACGCTTCTCAGATAGGTTCGACAGTGAAATCCTCGGTGGAAATGAACGCACAGTCGAGTTCGACGAACGGAGCAACACACGGAGAGCAGTTCGCTTGAAATTAGCGTCGCCCTTCCCATCGGGCAAATTCTTTTGTGCCACTGAGAAAACTGATAAACAACACAATGTATAGTCAGCAAACACCTTCTGATGAAAGCCTCCACAATTATGCTACCCGACGACTCACAGCCAAACACCTTCGAGCTCTAAGCCACATTCTTAACGGACAAAGCAACCAACGCCATCTATCTGAGTATATTGACAAGTCCCCAACCACCAGTGCTGACTCTTGGGCAACCAGATTGGTCAACAACCACTCAGACGGTCTGAAGCAGTTTCTCCACATTCTCGACACCGAATTCAGCCAAAGCGAGATCTCCGCGAATGACGTCGTTGACTACCTCGTCAACAACTACGGTTCAGCCCACACAACGCTAACAACTGAACTCCTCGAAGAACAATCCCGGCCCGCACTTCTCGTCGCTACGTACTACTGTATATACGACACCCAGAACAAGAGCCTCTCTGACGGCTTTCAGAATCTGCTGGCCGCAGCGAAAATCTACAAGCAGAACAGTAAATCGACGTTCGTCATTGAGGACGAACGGGTACCGTTCAATAAAGTCGAGGGCAACATCAAACAGTTCCTCTCGGACTGGAATACAGAAGGCGAACGAAAGCTAGCGGTACAACGAGATATCGATCAGCCGGAAGAGATGGCGCAGCTGAAATTCTATCGCGAGAAGTACCGAACTGCCCGGCACGTTTTCCGATTCCGTCAACAAGGTAGGAGTACACCCTACAATCCCGGCGATCCCGACATTGAGTATGAATCCGAATTTGCAGTAGACACGCTCGGTATGAGTATCCGAAATCGGGACAGCTCTGTGAAGATTGAGTATTCTGGCGACTTGAGTGGGTGGACAAAAATAACGGATCGGTTCCTCCGGAACGTTTTCGAGATTAATGACGGTGATGATGCGCTGATACCCAAACCCTATCCGGGGGCGAATTACGTTTTGGATTCTGCACGCCAGTCTGCCCGGAAGCTGAATCAGGACGAGGAGGAAAAGTTGATTGAACGAGTGAATGACGCGGCGGAGGAGCTGTGGGAAAAGGTTATCGCTGACCTCCAGGCCGATTCGGAGATTAGCGGTGACGAGGTGGACAACGCAAAAGAGTGGTACGAGAGTTTGGCACTCTCTGGGTTCCGCGTTCTGAAAGACGAGCAAACAAATGTACATCGGGCTAACGTGCGTTCGCAGGGTATCTTAGAAGATGTGGAGAAACGAGTATCCCGATTGGGACTCGTCGAATACTTCCAGCAAGTCGAGGACGAGAAGATTGGTCTCTACTTCCAGATTGAGAATCCGGCAACCGACGAGCGTGCTGTCTTCGAAGTCCACCAAGACGAATGGTCTGTCGTTGGGCGAGGAATTGAAAGTGCAGCGTTCGAACGGGTAGAATCCCTGATGGAGACTGAGCTATGACGCAGTCCATACTCGAGTCACTGGAGAAATATCTTCACACCGGCTGTTCACCCAAGCGAGATGATGTTCCTGGCCAGTTGATTGATGAAGGATTTGTCGAGTGCAAGACACGAAGTCAGATTGCCTGTCCCAATACTTTCTGCGAAGCTGATGCACGCCCACCAAACGGAGTAGGAGACTCCTATGAGGTAACCGTTGTCTGCAACGGTACAGATAGCCACTCAAGCACCATCGAGAAAACAGATCTTCTGAGTTGTTCCTTAGAACCTGAAGCAGTATTAGACGGCCTCTGCAATCATTTGAAGGTAGAACGCGACGGAACACCGAACCTTGGGCTGCCCTCATACATTTCAGCTCCTACAACCAACGGTGTTGACGTTTGTTTGATTACTGAACCTTCGCAAGAAGAAGAGACTGCTGACCAGATTATCCGAGACGCAATCCAGCACGACCGGGTCGTGGTATTGCTCTCACTCCAAGACACGGTAGATCATATCATCGAAATCATCGACAGGTATGCGATGGCCACGGTTCGTCCCTACCCGTTTTCAAAACTGGAAGAGACTGGTGTTCTTCGCCAGCTCATGCGAAGTGCTACGATTTCAAGAGACCGCAAGCTTAGTGTACAGAACCTCTACGAGCTTGACGAAGATGATCTTCTAGTCTATCTCAGCGAGAATCCTGGGATGGTAGGTGAGAAGTTGGCACACTTGATTACTCTCCGAGAGACTGGCGGTGCCAGCAACAAGGAGATCGCCAATCAGTTCGAGAAAACATGCAGAGTTGCGTTCATGATGCTCGAAGGCATTCTCCTACCTGATGAAGGGGGTGGGGAGGATAACTTCGAGAATGTTGCTGACACCGCGTTTGAACTCCCGCAGGGCAGACACGGTGGGTTCCCCGAAGAACGGTTGGATGGGTACCCCGAGGTGTTCAGTGTCGTAGACGCGAAGTCGGGGCAAGAAGCACGTCTTGATAAGGAGGAAATCATCACCAAGCACAAGCGATACCTTGCCCGGACGAGCATCCACGCGCTCAGGAACCACCATATCAGCCACGTAATCGTCACTCACGAGCTTTCTGGTGCAGAGGACATTCGATGGTACAATCGGCTGAAAGAGGCCTATAAGGGCGATTACAGCGTCGTCATCGTGAAGACAGACGCGCTCTATCAGTTGGTGGAGTCATTCGCGGTTCCCCTCGTTAAGAATGAAGTGAATCTCTCCAAGGGTGATCCAGTCGAGGTGATCCGCCCATTCTTCGATAGCCGTGTATTTGAGCAGGAGTTGAGTCCAGAGGTACAGCAGATCACCCGGGAGAACTCGCCGCAGACAAAGCTTCCAGAGCGGTACAATAGTTACGAGGAAGCACTCAATGACTGCAGCGAGCTTATCGTGGTTACAGAGGAGATGGTGAGTCAACATCTCGATGAAGTGCTTGATGCGAATGTCGTCAAGCGACTTCACCATGATTACCACCAACAGCACTAGCGGGTAACGTTAGCGTGGCAATAGGAGTTCAGTGCACCTCTCCTGCCTTCCTTGACAATCTTGTAACGAGCCACCCGGTGAACGGGTTGAAGCCTCGACGACGTCTTGCAGTAGACTTTGTATAGCCATATACGATATATAAGATAGAATATCGGCGTTATAGCCTGTGTATCCTTTGGTATATGGAGAATTCGAGGATACACATTCACTGTGTATTATCCCCGTTGTACACAGTAGATTTACGTGGGTCGCCGCCGTCGGTCGAGCACGAACCATGGAACCCGACGAGGGCGACGCTACACCCAGGGAAACACCAGTCGAGACGGCCATCCAGCAGTACCTCGACAGCGTCGAAGCCGGGAACTCCCGGAAGAACTTCGCGTCGACCCTCGCGACGTGGCGAACCTGGCTGCGCGAGGAGCGCGGTGTGACGGACCTCGAGGACCTGGACGTCCTCGACTGCCGCCGATACGCGCGTTATCTCAAAAAGCAGGCCCGCGACGGCGATTTGAAAGCGAGTACCGCGACCACCTACTACGCGTACGTCCGCGCGTTCCTCACGTTCTGCGTGGCCGACGAGCTCCTCGATACGAATCCGGCCAAAGCGAAGCGTGCCACCGACGAGCTCCCCGAGGATCTCGGTGACGCCGACCGGCAGTTCTGGCGGGAAAAGGAGCGGCGGGCGATCATGCGCTACGTCGACGAACGTGTCGATCACGCCCTTGACGAGGAAGCGGACGTGAGTCGTGAGCGGGCCTTTCGCGACCGAGCAATCGTCTATCTCCTGGGACTCTCGGGCGTTCGCGGCGCGGAGGTGTTCGCTGAACCCTCGGACGACAAGCGCAACGGCATCACCTGGGGAGACGTCCAACTCGACTCCGGTGCCGTCCGCGTCCTCGGGAAGTCACGAGAGTACGAGTACGCACAGCTTCCCGAGCGGGCCGCCACGGCATTAGAGCGGTACAGGACGGTCCTCGATCCACCGACCGACGAGTGGCCGGTCTTTCCCAGCGGCCACGTCCCATCGAAATATCGCGCCGTTCGCGAGCAGCTGACCCGCGAGGGAGTTTCGGACGACGAGATCGAGACCATTCTCGAGCGCAGCGATATCGAGACGGTGCTCCGAGAACATGAGATCATCCCACCAGCGCTCTCGACGAACGGTGCTCGCAACCTGATGAAGCGGCTGTGTGATGACGCTGACCTCGACGTCGACGGTGACTACCTGAAGCCACACGGTGCCCGTCGAGGGCTTGGCCACGAGCTCTACGCGAGCGGCCACGCCGAACTCGCCCAATCAGCACTCCGACACGCGAGCATCGAGACTACCCACGAGTCGTACTCCGACATCCAAGCAGCCGAAACCGCGAAGCAAGTGGACGATCTCCTCAAGGACTGAATTAACCAACGCCATCCCAATCTCATGGAGATTGTTGGTTAAGCCGTGTGGGAATCCTCCGCGCCATTGGTTGACCCTAATGTTAAGGTTAATTTTAAAACGTCCGGGCAACTGTACTGACACAGCCATCGTTGGCTACAGATGGAATCATTAGAAGATCTATTACCGGGATCGTGCCCCTCAACCTCTTGAAGCTGTTTAATATTAAGATTAGAATTAAGGATTCCACAGTCTATTCCTAGTCTCACAGCAAGGCACCAAGATAGTGGTAGCTTAGAGCTACCATGGTAGCTCTGAGAGTACATTCATCGGAAAAGACAACATAAGGTTCCACCACCCGTCAATTGCGCGGCTTTAGCCACGACCGCCGGAGTTCCTCATCCTCTGGTGTCCCCTTAAAGAAAAACACGTCAGCGCCCGCTTCGGTGAGTTGCGGGATTAGCTCTCGCTGGCTATTAGGAATATGTGCACGACCCGATTTGGAATCCGTGTACTTCACTTCGACGTAGGCCCCCTGATGGGAGAGCGTGACATCCTCGTCGTCAAGACCGGAGAGAAACGCCTCGACATCCGCTTGCTCACCGTAGACGAAGAAGTCAGGAATACCAGCAGGCGGGGTGTGTTTCGAGTGACCATCGAAGATGGCTTCAAGCGCGCTGGGAACAGCCTCGCAGAGCGCTTCATAGTCGAACTCCCACCTCGCGTTGCTCGGGTTGACATCAATGAACGCCCAGAGAGTCTCTGGCCCGTCGACGACCTCTAACCCTGAATCCTGTGCCATCTGCTCAAAGTAGTCCTCGAAGTTCTGTCCGTTCTGATTACCGGCGATGGTTCGGCGACTTCGTGGGTTCAGGTGTTCAGGGTTCTTTCGAAGGTATTCCACTAGCGCTCGCTCGATTTGAGGGATCACCTTCGATGCCGTTGGGAAGAGATTCTTGCCAACGTCTCTCGCCTCAGAGAGGGTTCCGACGGCGTCAAGATCGGCGCGCTCTCCCGCCTCTTCTTGGAGTGCCTCAATGATTGGGTCGAATTGGATACGACTGTCATCTGGACGAAAGTCATCACCTCGAACGACGAGGCCGAACGTCTTCTCCTCAAATCGGATCGGATTCGCGTGCCGGATACGCGGGATCGCCCAGTCAGAATAGTCAATCAGACGTCTACTGTAGGCACTTGGTTCCAGCTCCCAGAGCGGTAGGATGTCGTGATTACCAATGTACGGCTGAAGGACTGAGTTATCAAGTGCTGAGAAAATTCGCTCACACTCAGCGGTTGATCGGCCGCAGATAATGAGTGGAACTTCTTTGTCACCCGTGTTGAGCGTCAGAGATAGGGCCCTCGTAAGTCGGTCTTGAAGGACCTCAACCCACCTCTCGCCTTCCCTACGACTCTCTAATCCGCGAACGTACAACAGTGAACGGCTGCTGCTCTCTTTCTCAGCAACTGCGTAGCCTTCTCCCGAGTATGTCATCACCTCGTCCGACTCAACAATAGAGAACTCCCGCTCTCGTTCGTCCTCCAAAATATGGCACCGGACGCACGAAAACTGGTCCTTCTCGAACACCGGTCCATCGAAAAGGTGTGCACCGCAGTGCTGGCAAGTTATCTCGTTCTCCACGGTTAGTAGAGAGTCGGTGAGAGGGGTCAAAATTCATGGAGTTCCCTATGAGATCCACAAACCACTCTCCTCGAGATTCTCCTGACGAACCCTAGGAAACCTCAGCCTCTTCCAGATCCGGTTCGTCGAATTCGAGTGCCTCTCTAACGGCTTTGGGAAGAGTCGGTCGCGGTGCGTCCTCGTGGCGCTGCACCCGCTCGGATTTTTTCGTCTCCTCGTAGACAGCGCGTGCAACTGGGACGCCCCGCAGGAAATTATGCTCGTAGAGGATCTCAACCCCACGCTCGGTCGGCCCCCAGAACTTTGACGGGAGGTCTCGCGTCGACACGTTGGGTTCGTGCACGTAGACGTCAAGGATTCCTGCCTCTTGGAGTGTCTCGAGCTGGTCGAGGATGGCCGCCTCGTTCTTCGGAATCATGTAGTCGAGCTCGGCCAACGACGCGAGGTGTGCTGGGTGACCAAGGATCAACTGCAAGATGAGGTGGCGCGTCTCCTGGGAGAGCAGCTCACGCATTCGCTGCTGCTCTGCGAAGGGGTCCTCAAACCCTTCCGGGGCCGTGTCGCTCATACGATAGAGTAGTGGGCTCGACTGCATAACGGTTTGGGTTGAACAAGTCAATAGAATCGCCGAAACACTGAGTCAGTTAGAAACGCCTTTTACTCAGCCAGTACTGTTCCCACTTATGAGTGCTCCATCTGTGCCCCCAAACTCGGGCGAGATCATGAAGGCTGTGCAGCAGGCTTTACGTGGGCTCGACGTCGGGTCGACGGAGGCCGTGCGAATCCTCTCGTGGGCAAACAGTGAGACACCAGCGATCTACGACCGGGATCAAACCGCGTATCTCGTCCTCGGGAGCTACCGTGATCCGTATCTCCGACGCGTACGGGCGGTCAGCGATCGGCTAAACCGCCGATACGGAACGTATGCCTTCCTCATCGGAGACCTCTCAGACATCGATCTTCCGCGTCTTCCGGAGTTCCGGGTGAAGTTCCATATCACGGCGACACTCTGTGATTACGTGGCTGCCGTGTTCGAGCAAGACGCGGGCGGGGAGATCAACGAACTCGGCAAACTGGGCGAAACCGAGTACTTCGAAAAGGCGTACGCCTTCCCCCGTGCCTACCAGTGGGAAACGGAGGACCACCTCACCGACGAACGTGACGTAGTCGCTGCTGCTGCGCAAATCATAGCTGCCACCGACATCGATGACGAGACAAAGACTGCAGAACTCGAGGCTCTCGTCGAACGAGCAAACCAAACTGGGATCGACATCTCGGTCGATGCGGTGAGGACCACGCTTGAGGAACACGATATCGAGGTTCCGTCGTACAGCTGGGTCCATCTGAACGACTTCCGTCTCTTCGAACTCCACGGGCGATGTTATCCCTGGACGACTGAGGAAGAGCTACTCGACGCTACAGATGATCTCCCGGGGTCGCCGAGACCGGGGTGGGAACAACGATAAGACTTGTTTTAACATTAATTCTAATCTTAAGGATAGGTCTGTCATTGTTGCTCAGCATCAGTGTGTCCAATCGGAGGTCTGCTTGTCCGAGAGAAAAGCTGGAGTTCCCACTGATGTGAATAGGCCCTCATTGAAGCGTCGCTGTCTGCGATCAGGACAAAAGCCACCATTAACCTTAACTCTAAGATTAAACAGGGCTCGTGCCCGTTATCAAGAGACGTGACTGGTAAATTCCTTCCCCGTATTCGGCTTAACGGGAGCTACCTAACGGAGGTGTAGCTTGGAGCGATTCCACATCAGACACCGACTTTACGACGTCGACAAGGTCATCTCGTGAGAGGGGATCGATCTCTTCGCGGACGCCATCAACGGTGTAGAAGATCGACGCCGAAATCTCATGCTCAGGATACAGCTCCCGAAGCACGTGATAGTAGACACTGAGTTGTTTTCGATACTCGGCTTCCGCGTGCCGACCACGGTCGGTCTTGTAGTCGACCACTTCGATGCGGTCAGCTCGAACGTGGACGAGATCGATGATCCCGGAGATCATCACGCGAGTCCCGTCGACGTCCAGCGGAAGATAGGCGTCCTCCTCGACGAGCAGGTCGCCCGACAGGCCGTCGAGAAACGACATCACGTGCTGTTTGTCGTCCCATCCGGGGTCGTCCCGATTCAGTTCTACATCATCGCCGCGCGCGTACGCTTCCGCAAAGTCGTGGACGTCGGTACCGAACGCCTTCCCCATACCATCGTCGACGTCCTCGAAAACATCCTCACGCATCAGCGAATGTGGTGAGTGACCGACCGGTCCCTCCGGTGTCGGTACCGTGATCAGCAACTCCTTCTGCTCGGTTTCGTCTACGGTGTCCGCATCAGGTTCAGTGTCCCACGCTTCGATTTCGACCGGGAGTTCTTCGAGGAACGTGTTTGGGTCCTCCCCGGCCGAGAAGATCACGTGGCTCTCGGCGCGCGTAATCGCCACGTAGAGCAGTCGGCGCTCCTCGTCGTACTCCCTGGGCAAACACCGGCGGAGGACGTCAGTCCGCCAGTCATCGTACACGTGGGGGAGGCCGTCAGCCTCGGCGTAGCGTTTCCGCTGTCGGAGCCCGACCGGATCCTGAAACGTGATCGTTCCACTCCCGCCGCCCGATGGCGGGAATCGCCCACTGTTCATGTTCGCGAGCACGACGATCGGATGTTCGAGCCCCTTCGCTGCGTGAATCGTCTGGACCGTCACTGAGTTTGCACCGGCGTTCGCGTGAACATCGTGGGTACTGCCCGCATCGATGCCGCGCTCGATGAACCGGATAAGGTCTCCCCGAGTCAGTGTCGTCGCGGTGTGTACCGACTGAATCGTGTGGAGGACGACGTCGGCTGTAGCACCGTCGTACCCGTACCGCGAGAAGACGCGTTCGGCCACCCCGCCGAGCGTCTCCAGTTCTGCCAGCTTCTCGCGGAACGAGCGCATGTTCTCGGGATACGCCTCGGTCTCCAGGACGTGCTTGATCTCATCGAGTGTGTAGCCTGCTTCCTCGAGGACGACCGCCCAGCCGCGGTCGGTGTCGGATTCGAGGATGCGGAGCCACGCCAGCAGTAACTTTGCCTGGGGCGTGCGGAACAGCTCGATCCCGCCCTCGTACGCCATCGGCAGTCCGTACTCCTCGGCGGTCTGCAGCAGGTCGCGGCCGAACTCTCGTGTTCGCGTGAGAACTGCGACGTCTCGATACTCGGGCGTCCGAAGCGACCCGTCATCGGCCTCAACCTGGTAGGCGTCGTTGCCCACTAGCTCCTGTATCTTCGCAACCACCGACTCGTGTTCCTCCGGGCTCGCGATCGCTTCGATCTGGGTGTTCTCGTGTTCGGTGTTGGTCGAGAGTGAGACGATTCGATCCTGAACGGCCTCGACATCGACATTGTCCCGGTTCGCCGCCGGAACGAGTAGCCCGTGCTCCGAGAAGTCAAGGATCTCCTGGGTGGAGCGGTAGTTCTCGATAAGCTCGATGGTATGAATCGGCCGAGTGTCGAAGGTAACCCGTTCGTGGTCGGCGTTCAGTTCGTCGACGAACCGATTGAGGCGGTCCTCGAAGGCAGTGATGTTCTCGACTTCGGCGTACTGGAAGCCGTAGATGCTCTGTTTCCAGTCGCCGACGACACAGAGGTTGTTCGTGCCCGCGAGTAGCAGCGTCAGCTTGAACTGGATCTCGCTGGAGTCCTGGAACTCGTCAACCATCGCGTAGTCGAAAGCAATGGACTCACGAAGCGCGTGGTCCTCACAGAGCAGGACGAACGCGAACAGTTGGAGGAAGCCGAAGTTGAGGTAGTTCCGGCCGAGCGCGAATTCGAGGTACTCGTAGTAGACATCGTGAACGAATGCCTTGAGTCCCTCGCGGTCAGCGTCGAATACCATCCGAGCGACGGCATCAGGGACGCGTTTCGTGCCCTGCCCACGAATCTCGGCCTTCTCAGGGGCGTCTGGCAGGTAGCATTTGTTCTTCCCGTAGCGATTGAGCTTCGAGCGAAGCCGTGACTGCTTGCTCCCGCCATTCTGTGGCTCATTTACCTCGTCGAACAGCGATTTGAACGCCTCGAAATCCCCGTCGAGATACCGTTCGCCGTTCCGATACCAGCCGTCGGCTGTCGGGAACACGCCCTTCGAGGCGAGTTGCGAGACGAGTCCGAGGAGTTCGGTCGGGTCCGAGACGATGCGGAAGTAGTCATCGTACTCGGGGTGGTCGTCGCTGAACCGGTCGATGAACTCCCCGAACAGGGCTTCCTCGACGAGGTCGTCCTCGACGATCCGCGTCGAGCCCGTGATGCGGTCGTCGATCCCGAGGTGCGTCGGCGCAGCATAGCCGTGCTCCTGGAGGAGATCGTGGCAGAGCGAGTGGAACGTCTGGATCGGCGCGTCCGCGAGATCGCGCATTCCGTACTCGCAGTGGCCGACGATCCGGTCCTTCATCTCGGTTGCAGCGTTGTTCGTGAACGTCACCAGCAGCACGTCCTCAGGGGCGACGTCGTCCTCGTCGACGATGTTCGCATAGCGGCGCGTGATGGTGAACGTCTTCCCCGTGCCTGCGCCGGCGTCAACGAGGTATAAGCCGTCGGTGCTGTCGATGAGGTCCTGCTGTTGAGGGTTGGGATTAGTCATGGTCAAGAAGGAGGTCGCGGTTGTCCACGCGACGGTAGTTCGGTTCACCGGCGAGCCCGTTCACAGGGAAGCGTTCTTCGCCAGCACGTCGGTGGTTCAGTTCCGTCATACGCTCGGTGACGAACGTCTCGAAGGCGTCGAGATCTTCTTCGAAGTAGTTCTGACTCCGAACTCGTGCCAGCTGACGAAGCAGCTGTTTACAGCCCGACGAGACGTATTTGAACTCGCCGACACACTCCTGCAGTCGGGTTTGCATCGCCTGCCCGAACTCGGAGTCGATGAGTTCGTCACTGTCACGCGTCGCCGGTAGCGGGGCCGTCTCGAACGCGGCTTGGTAATCAGCGTACGCAATCTTCGAGAGCGTCTTCTGGCAGTTCTTTGCCCCGTCATCGCGGAGCGCCTCGAACGTCGCTCGCGACCGGGCGTGCTCCTCGAACGGGGTCGGATGATACTCAACGGTCGTCAGCGTCTCCTCTACGTCCGCTTCGCCGGCGACGACGTCGTCGAGCGTCTCGAGAAAGTGGAAGAACGTGAACTGTAGGCGCTCGCCTGGGCGCTCGCTCCGACGGTGGGCGAGATAGAGAAGTGCCTGGAAGTTCGGCGTATCGCTCGGTGGATCGAGCGCGGAGTTCTTGACGACGCGAGACGCCCGTTTCCGACTCCCACTCTTGTAATCGAGGAGGTGAGTCGGTCCATGAACAAGGTCGATCTTGCCTTTCAGTCCGAGGTCTTCGTTCTCGAACCAGCGCTCCGTGAACGGCGAGTCGACTTCCCTGTCAAAATGGGCCGCGAAGAAATTCTGGCCCCACCCGCTGTTCGGAGTGAGCAGATCGTCACCCTCCGGGGTGCGTTCGTCGAGCAACTCGACGATGGTTTTGAGGCCGACCCGGTACTTGGTACGGCGCGTTGGACGGTCGACGCGCCGCACGAACGGACCCGCCTCCTCGAGCATTACGTCTACGAGGTCTTCGATGGTCTCCTCGTCGATCAGGTCGGGATGGTTGACGTAGAACTCGGCGAAGTCGTGGAAGAGATTCCCCTCCTTGAAGTAGTCCTTATCGGGGCCGTCGACGAGCCGACTGAAGAGGTAGTCACGGGGGCTGTTGACGTACGTACTCAGACTGGACTGGCTGACGGTGTCGATTTGCGTCGGTGAGACGTCGAGTGATTCCTTCTCGAACCCATCCTGGGCCGCACTGAAGGTCCGTCCGTGAGTCACCGTATCGAGATCGCTGAACCGTTCGAAGTCGTCATCAAGGAGGTCCTCGAAGTAGAGACACGGCGTTGCGGGTGAGCCGCCGATCGTGTCCTGAACGAGGTAATACTGTTCGACGCCGTTCTGGAGGAGGAGCTGAAACTGCGTCAGGTTCCGACTGAATTCAGCGTCACGGTCGACCCATGGACGACGTGGTGGAGAGTGAGTCCACGCTTCGTCGAGGCCGAGGTAGAATACGACGGGGCGGTCCACGTAGGCTGCTGACTTTGCGTCGGCCAGGAGAACCCCTTCGTCTTCGCGGTCGACGGGGACCTCGTAGCTCTGAAGGTAGTATTCGAGCCGATCAATGCCCTGTCTAGTGACGTCGTCGGTAGCGATCCCGAGCGCCTCGAGTTCATCTCGGAACGCATCGAGGCTGATCCCGGCCTGTCGTTCGTATGCAGTAAGTGCTCCAGCGAACGTTGTCTCGCCGATCTCCGCGCTGAACTCCTGAAACCACGTCAGACTGGCGGCGTCGACATCCTGTAGCCGCTTGTCGTCGTGTTCAACGTCGACGGCGATCCCGAGGCTGGAGAGAACAGAACGAATGGTCTTCACGCGCGTCTCCGTCCCGCGAGTAGCGGCGCGAAGGAACTGGACGAATCCGCGGTGGTGCTGTTCGTCAGCGAACCCGGGGCCACCGATAAACGGAATATCGGCGGCTTCGAGCGCGCTCGGGACGAGCGTTGCATATTCACTCCCGCGATCCGCGACGACCGCAACGTCCTCCGCATTGTCGGCGGAGACGATGCCGAGCACAGCGTCGACTATTGCTGTACTTGAATCGAAAATGTGGAACGGCGGTCGGTCGAATGCGGCATCGGTGAATGGATCGAACGTATCGTACTGCGTGGGGAGAATCGATCGTTCGAGGGTCGTAAGTTGGTCGTGGCCGACGACGGCGACGTCTTTGCTGTCGTCGATTTGGTACTCGTCGAGTCGCCGGGAGGTCGTATCGAGCGTTGAGAGCTGTTCGACGGTGGTCTCAGTCGCGGTGTCGGCGTAGGCGTCGTAGTCGAGAACGGCATCGACCCGTCCCTGGTGCTCCCAGCATTGGAGCGTGTTTCCGATCGCGTAGGCAGCTTGCTTCCACTCGAGATCGGTAGTCGTAACGAGTTCGAGAAAGGCGCTCCGGTCCTCGGCGCGTTCGCGACGACCTGCTGCGAGTCGACGCGGCGTGATGGCAAATATACCGAAATGAGCTCGGTCAAGACGTCGGTTCAGCCCACTGGCAAGCGGCGCATCAGGAACGATGACGAGGTCATAGTCTCGGACTTCGTCGTAGAGGGAGTCAAGTGGTTTCGCCCGCGTAACTGGCACGGCAACAATAACTCAGCCAATAATTCATATAATTATCGCCAAGTGTGTATTGGATAGCGATCACTTGGTATCGGTGAGAAAGAAGTCGCCGGCTAAGACACCAACCCCTTCATTTGCGGAGAAGTGGGTCGGGAAGCGCAGGACAGTCGTAATCGAAGGCCCCCTGTTTAACCAACAAAATTAAGCCTCAGAGCCCCATCTGTTGGTTAAAGTGCTCCCATGTCGTACTCAGAACCAGCGACCCCACCCGAGGTTCCCGAAGAAGTAGCGTCCTCACTCGAGGAGTGTAATGCGGAAACGCTCCGGTCTATCGCCAAGTATGCTGATGCACTTTCGGAGTATCGAGAGCGAGAGGCACGGTTGGATGAGGCTGATGACGACGAACCTCAAGAACGCCCTGAGGATCTACCTGAAGACGTCCCTACCAAAGCCACACTGACAGAGAAGGAAATCAACGGGAATCGGTATTACTACTGGCAGTGGAGAGAGGGTGACAAAATCAAATCTCAATACAAGGGGCCAGTGAATCCGAGCGAGTAAAGATTAACCAACAACTGAGGAATACTGGCGTGTCTGTTGGTTAACCATGTGGACTTGGTGCTGCCGATTCCAGTATCAAAATCTTGCCGTAGGAGGGATGTCTTCCGCGCATTCGCGATATTCAGATTTCGATGGTGACTCGATTCAGAGAGTGACTGAAACGACCGTAGTTAATCTTAAGATTAATATTCAGATTAGATTTAAGTCGGTTCAGTATGTGGAGCCACTATGAGCGACCAATTCACCGAGGCCCTCGATAAAACAGAGGAGGCACAGGAGACCTATGCGAATCAACTCGGAATCAAGCCAGAGCGGATTCCATTCACGGCTGAAACACTTCCTGACGCGAGTATTGCGGTGCGTGCGAATCAAGACCTACTCAATGAAGTCGCGAGTCACATCCTGAATCGAGCAGGCCACATCTCGATCATCGATGAACGGGGCGCTGGGAAATCTCACTTCCGTGATCTCGTTTACGATGCTCTTTCAGATGGCCCTCGGAGCGAGGAGTTCCGAGTCGCTCGAATACGCGAAGTGGAGTCCATCACGACACGTCGCTTCTACACACGCCTTCTCGACGAGCTCAGTGAGTACGATGACCTCGAGATTCCAGAGTCGTACCCTCACGCCACAGACGAAGTTCGACAGATCGTCGAGGAGGTTGCCGACCAGCTCGAGGCCCTCGATATTGCGTGTATTATTCAGGTCGACCAACTCGAGGATGCAGCTCGAAATACACGGACCTTCGAGCAGCTCCTAGCCGCGTTGCAGAGTGTCGGTGACCTCGGAGAAAGTGAACCTGTTTTCATTCTCTTCCTGTTTGGAACAGAGCGTGCTGGTGATCGAATCGACGAACTGCGCGAGACACTCAGTTCACGACTCGTCGCGAAGGATCGGACGCTGGAACGGTTCGGGTTCGCAGAAACAGAAGAACTCATTGCCAGGTGGCTTGCCTGGGCTCGTGAGGAAGAGTACGATTCTGGATATCCGTCCGACCCCTACACGGCGAGTGCCATCGAGACCGTCGTCGAAGTCAGCGATGGCACTCCGCGTAATACTCGACAGAAGTGCTATCACGCCTTCCGAGCTGGCGCGCAGCAATTCGCAGCCGAAAAGGACGTCGAGATTACGGACGAGACGTTAGACGAATATCTTTAATATTAAGCTTAAGAATAAGAGCGTATGAGCAACGACAATCCATTCGGCGAAGCGATGGATGACGCAGCGGAGGAAAAAGACCGAGTGGACCAGCAAGGGTCGTCGGACTTCGATACCGAACCCTACTACGACGCACTCAACACTGGCGTGAAGGACCACACGATTGGCGTCTCCGTAAGCGAAGAAATGCATCAGTTTTGGCGTGAACTCCAGGACACGGATGATGTCGACGTCAATCCAGCCCAGTCCATTCGTAATCATCTCGAGAATCTTGCCCATCGCCACCCCGACGTATTCGAACGAGCCATGCGGAAGCTCGAAATCGATCGGGAGATGTGACCGACGCCCTTAACCAACAAGGCTATCGGAAGACGTCTCCGCGTTGGTTAACTGGCGAGAGACTCAAATCGTCTTGTAGTTGGTGACTCGCGGACAGTACGCATTGACCCTGCAGTGACGTAGAATCCGATGAATTGCATTCTAATCGCCAGGCAGGATGCGAAGGCTCACCTCTATCGACTTGTTCACCAAGACCACGCGTGTACACAGAGTCACCCCTATCGATTTGTTCAGGGGCGTATCTATGGGCAGTTCTATCTTTGAGGAGAGACATTCCCGAATTACAGGATAGAATTATGAACGCGGAAAGCCTCGCTGGGGAACGGGTTCTGCATATTGCGGTACTGACTTTGGAACCACCCTCTCACCCCTATCGATTTGTTCTTCCGAGAAAGAGGACCACCGGAGCAGTTTGACACCGGTGGAAGTAATGAGAGATATGGTGATCAGGATTTCTCCCCTACATTCTACGCTTTTATAAGATTGCTTTTCGACTATTTCGGGGGACGAGGACGATATAGAACAAATCGATAGGGGAGACTGGTTGAGTTCAGAAGTAAGTCTAAGGACTTGTATTGGGGATGTAGAGGCTGACCACACCCACATTACGGGAACCTGTTTAAGTCAGGAAACGAAGCCAAATCGAACGACTGCAATTGATTAGAACAAATCGATAGGGGTGTGTCTACTCTAGCTAGTCTAGTACTAGAACTAGAAGAAAGAAGAAGAGATAGAGAGGACAACAGCTCAACCAACGAAAGTTCACCTTAGAGGTGGCGACAGCGTGATCAACATTGAGTGACCCCTACCCCTCCTTTGTGGGTAGAACAAATCGATAGGGGTGAGAGGGTGTTGTTCATTTCCCGTGAAGTCGACCAAAGAAAGCCTCCCTAACAAATCGTCGGAGGTCTACGGGCAGAACGCTATAACTCGTTGATTCTATACCGATGAGCCTCATAACGGTAGAAAAGAAATCGACAGGGGAATCTTTTAGTATCCTGATAGAGTGGGGTCGGGTATGCCCACGGATCCTGGTCCCGAGGAAACACCCGAGTCTACGGGTTCTATTAAAGATCTCATCCTCGAGCAGGAAGAAGCCGCGAGTCTCATCAAGAACCGTTCTCTTCTCGAACCGAATGAGATCGTCGACGAGGAACGTATCGTCGGTCGCGACTCCCAACTCACCGACATCACCCAGCATCTTCGCGTCGCGATCAGCAACGAACGTCCCCCGAATCTCTTCCTCTACGGGCCGTCAGGGACTGGGAAATCGCTCATTATCAACGCCGTCTGTTCGAACATCCTCGAACTCTGTGAAAGTCGTGACATCAGATTCGGCGTAATCCAGATGAACTGCCAGAACGTCGGGACTCTCGGCTCAGCCGTTTACGAGCTAGCCCGAAAAGTCGCGAACGACGTCGGAGCGACCGTTGAAGTCCCAGAACACGGTATCCCGAACAAGAAGAAATGGAGAGAACTCTATCGTCTAATTAACGAGCACTACGACACAGTCGTCTTCATCCTCGACGAACTCGATATGCTCGTCGGTCGCCGAGATATGGACGAGCCGGCCTTTTCTCGTCTTCTGTACCAGCTATCTCGTGCTGGGAGCACAGACGAGATCACTGCTCAGGTTTCGGTGACCGCCATCACCAACGACACGAAGATGATGGAAAACGTTGGGAGTCGAGCACTCAGCTCGTTTACACCCGAGGATGTCCACTTCAGCGACTACGACGCCAACCAGCTCCGGGCAATCCTTCGAGCTCGGAAGGACGCATTCCACGAAGGGGCTCTCAGTAACGACGTGATACCTCTAGCAGCAGCGTTTGCTGCTCAAACGAACGGGGACGCACGGAAGGCGATCGACCTCATGCGAACAGCAGGGTCGATCGCTGAGAAAGCAAACGCGGACCAGGTTCGTGAAGAGCACATTCGAGAAGCCCAAGACAAGGTCGAGAAGAACCGTGTTCTGGAGGTAACTCGTGGAATTAGTACCCAGAAGAAGCTCTGTCTCTTCGCGACTGCTGCCGTTGCCCGGGAAACCGGAGGGGCAGCGAAAAGTCCGCTCGGGTATCGAGTGTATCAGTATCTGACGGGGACGCTTGATGCAGATCAGTATCACCAGGAGACGTACGTGAACAAGATGAAGGAACTCACGACCTATTCCTTGGTCGAGACCGAGCGGAAAAGCCAGGGACCGCATTCAGGAAGCTATCTCGAGTTTACGTTTGGAGAGAACCCGAACACCATCATCGAGACACTCCGAGAAGATTCGCGACTGAAGGACGTCAACGTGGACGAACTACGGACCGTCGTGAAGGCTCAGATCAATAAGTAGCTTCTTCTCGGAACAAATCGATAGGGGCGAGGGTGCGGCGACGACCTAGCTCACTCGACATCGAGAACAAGTCGATAGAGGTGTGCCCCAGGTCCTTGGTGGTTTCTCACACAACAAATCGATAGGGGCGTCTGTCTCGCTCCAATCTACGGTATTCTCAGGCACCATTCGTTCTATACTGTCCTCGAAATATGGGATGCGAATGGTGCCGCCCCGCCAGCCTTCTGGCGGAGTCGATTTACGGGTCTACGCTCATATTCATGTAGCCGCCTTTAACGACTTCCTCGAAGGGATCTCCACGAACCAGGGATTCAGCGTCCGACACATCTTCGAGTACTATCTCAGAGACGAACCGCGTCTCTGACGCCCAGTTGGGTGTCCCTGGTTCAGGAACGTGGACGAGCCGAATCACGTACGACCGATCTCCTCGGAGAAATGCCTTGCAGCGACGGTATTCGTTGGTCGTAAGTCGGAAGTGGAACGGGGGGGTACGGCCGCCGACCGCCTTCACCTCGACGGGAACGAACTGGCTGATATCAAATTCTCGCCGTGGACCTGATAATGGACCAAATGGGTCGATTACGTCGAACCCGGGGCCCTGTTCAAGCGTGACGTTGCAGAGCCTAACCAGTGGGTGATCTCGAAGCCGCCCATCTCCCAGGTGATCACGCCAGTCGACGATAGATTCTCGCGTTAACCCACCGCCCGACAAGAGCGGTAGTAGTTCCTGGTCCCAGACTCGGTCGAGATGCCAGTTGTGATCGCCGTTCTGCTGATCGTCGTACAACGCACGGAACGTCGAGCGGACCGTCCGAATCATTCCGATGGGCTGGTCGTCAAGCCAGCGAGCAGCATCATCTAGAATTGCGACGAGCGTTGCAGCCTCACCTTGCTGACCGCGACCACGATACTGCGTACTCCCACCACCACCGCCACTGCCAGTTGTCCGCGTCGAAGCGCTTTGCACCTCGAACCCTGCATCGAGAAGGCTCTCGGTCGAGAATTGCTGTCCACTCATGGCCGCAGACTGGAGGTCAGCAAGTGCGCCGTCCTGGTGGTCGGCAGCGGAGACCGTCGCTTCATCTTCCGGTAACTCTCCCTCCAGAATATACCGTCGCAGCATTGTCTCCAGATTCGCTGTTTCGCTCGCGATAGCTCCGGAAAGTCCCTCGAGGAAGGGAGTGACGACCTGCGACCGGAACCGATCTTCGGGTGAATAGTAGAATAACAGCTCGCCATCTGCGTCCTCATTCTGTAATCGGTCGGGGAGTCGGTCCACCCACTCAACGTGTGACTCCGTCGATAAGGCGCGAAGCCGCGATCGCCACACCTCGACGTCGTTGAGCTCTGCCGTCTCCGTCCGGTCCCAGACGTTCATCACAGCGAGCACACGGACGTAGCCGGACGGAACTGACTGTGGGAAACACGCTGTCGCGTCGAGCGCTCTCGCGTTCTTCGCCAGCCAGTCAATTACATCCGATTCGCGGCCGCTGTCGGATTTCAAGATGATCTCCCGCCACGGTCGCCGATCTTCGCCAAAGAGCCGATCGAGAACGAATCTAAGCTCGTGAGGAAGACTCTCCCGAACGTCGCGAACGAACACTCCCTGGACCGATGTCTCATCTAGAGTAGTGGCTTCATCGCCGCACAAAGCCCGCTTGAAGTCTTGGACAGCGATGTCCTCCTCGCGCTCGATTGCTTCAACGACTTCGTCGACGGTCGGAGTAATCGTGCCGTCGAAGCGCTCAATCAAGGTGACAACAGCGTCAAGCCGTTGTCGGAGGTCTCGACGTCGTCTCGTACCCAGTATTCGTGCGACGTCGTCGACGGGGAAGGTTCGCCGCTGCCATCGCTTCGTGAGTTCTGCTGGTGAGAGATCGCCGTCGAGTGCCTCGCGGAACGTCGCGATTGTCGTCGGTTGTTCGGCAAGCAGCGAGACAGCGTTCGCGAGCCCGTCAAGGGTGAGTCCGTCGTCGAAGGCTGCTGAATTAAACACGAAGGCTTCCTCACCGCTTCGAGGTGCATAGAGCCCCGATTTCGGGGCGTCGAGATCGTCCTCGATCACTTCGGGAAACTGTTCAGCTATTCGCAGCTCCGCGATTGCGGCGTCTAAATCATCTGCAAATTCGCGGATTCGATCCTCACTCCGCTGTTCGAGTGATGCAACGAGGAGCACCATCCGATCACGGAGTGCCGAACGGAATTCGGCGACTGACTCGTCCGTGAATGTCAGCTCGTCCGCATCGAAGATTGGCTTCGACGCGTCGACTCGGGCAATCCCGAGAGCGTTGGTGAGCCGGGTAAACGGCCCTGACGCAGTTCGGGGTAGGAGCCAGTTTCCGCCCTGTTCGACGGCACGGCGTTCCCACGGCTTCGGTGACTGATCCTCGTAGTAGCGACCCTTGTCGGCGTTCTCTGCCAGCCACTCTAGCGACGCAACTTGCCACTCACCGCTACGCTTAATCGGGAGGTGGGACAGGAACGGCAAGTCGACGTCTTCCGCTGTTGGGTCCTCTGCAGGCAACTGGCGCAGAATCGGTTCCAGGAGTGCCGTGTAGGCCGCGTTCCAATCATTATCCCGGTCGTCGGGGATATTGAGAGCGACCGGTTCCTCGTTTGGGCCGTCGACGGCGAGGACTTCGAGGAGCCGGTGCAGGTGCCATGCAGCTTCAGTTGCATCGAACGAACCGACTGGTTTCACACCCAGCTTTCGGAGCAGTTCTTCAGAGAGGTCGAGGTCATCCGGATCGATGTGCGGGAAGAGTCGCGAGGCTCTAGCCCCACGCGACCCTGTCTTTACGACTGTGTAGGCAAATCGTGCAGCGTCATCTCCCCAGCGGTCTTGTAGTTCTGGATTCACTGTCACGGCCGCGTCCCAGACTGCCAGTTGGCGAAGCTGCCAGTTCAGGAGCGTCGGGATAGACTTCGACCATCCGTAGCCGTCACGCTGATGACCATGCGTACAGGTCCAACCCGTCTGAAGTATCGACTTGGTGAACTGGCCTTCGTACCGGTGAAGGAGTTCGAGGAGATTCTCTTCGCCGAGCTGCTGAACTGCGTCGAGGTCGTCGAACCAGATCCACGTCGCGAGGAAGACATCTTCGAGGACACCATCTGTCTTGACGTTACATGCGTTCGAGTGCTCGGCTGTCGTCTGGGGGTGTCTGCCCGGCGCGGTGATCCACTGTTGATAGACGTTTCCTGCATCAGCTAGGGAACGCTGGAGTGCGCCAGCGCTCTCTGGAACGCCGTCACCCGCCAGAAAGTCGCCTGCAGACCACTCGACGGGATTCCAGGATGCGTCGCGTTGAGTTCGTGGATGTCCGGACCCATACATCCACACCGTTCGGATATCGGGAAGTACCGAGACACCGAACAACGAGAGTGTTTTCGCGATTCGCTCGTGAGCGTCGTCAGTCTCAAGCGCACCGGCAATCGGAACCCACGCCTCTTCAGTCGGCGCTGGCCATGTCGTACTTGCATCCCCATCGAACGTGTCCCAGTCTTCAGTCGCATCCTCTCCGTGGGCTAGCGCCCGGATACGCTGCCAATCATCGTCGAGTATTGTTTCCCGGATGGTATGGGTGCCTCCCTCTCGCGGGAGGGTGAAGCGATTATTTCGGAGATTCAGGCGTCGGCGGAGGTTTTGCCGCTGGTCACCTTCTGACCGTGCAACCGCGGATTTCACGTATTCAGTCGGAACAAACGAACCCTCGTCTGTCTGAAGGTCCGTCGACTCGCTCCCGAGTTTGTTGATCTGCTTCGCGAGGAAGTAGAAGTCCAGCGCCTTCACACGCGTCGAGTCGTCCATCGCGAATGTATCCAAGAGTTCGCGGAAGTAGCTCGGCGTGCCATCGTAGACACGAACTCCCCACGGTCGACCAGCGAGGTCAAGAACGCGACGGGCCCGTTCGTTCTGTTCGACCGCTCGATCCAAGAAGTAGACTCGGAAACTCGACTTCTCACGCGGTACTTCAGGTGGTTGGGTGTCTCGTTCCGGTGAGTTGACGTCCCAGATGACTGACCGTGTGCGGCTCGTCCCACGCTCGTTCGGATTTGGCCCCGATCGTGCCTCGATGGGAACGAGAAGGGTACTATCCGCCGCATCACTCTCAGAGTGTGTTTCTTCGGCGTCGTCACCGACTACTCCGTTCTCGCTCGTGCGACGGCAGGGCAGGAGGTATACGCCCTCCAGGTGCGAGGAGAGCATGTCGAGCGTTGCTGACAGCTCGTCGTCATTCGAGCCAGAGCGAAGTATCGTCTCGACAGTACCGACAAATAGTGCCCGAGCAGTACCGGAGTCACAGACGAGATGTGACGTATCCTGACCGACCATTTGCCTGTCGAGGTGGCTGCCAAGGATTGCGCCCCATGAGCGGGCAATCTCGGTTGAGAACTGTTCTGCATCGTCAATCCAGAGAAGTGCCTCGATTCTCTCCTCCCATGTGGCCGGGACGGAACGACAACCTTCGAGTGTTTTCTTCGTCGGGAAATGACGGTCGACGACAGCGTCGGAAACTGATTCATCAAGCGAATCAGTCACATCGAACAGTGCGAGGAAGCCATCGCGCACGGTGCCGTCCCAGTGCAGAAGCGACTCACCGGGTACAACAGGTGTCGATATCCCATCTTCATCGCTAACTGTGGGAACGCACGGCCGCTCCCGGAGTTCCTCATATACTGCAGCACGGAACCACGTGAGCAAGCTCGCCTGTGAACTCGGGTCGTCCGGGTAGCTCTTCGGTGGTGGCGGGAGGAGGATCCACGGATAGCGGTCGCCAAAGTTGCTCCCTCCTGCTGCCTCGGCAACTCGAGCAACGAGCTCCACTCCTCGTTCGAGGACTGTCTGATTCTCGTCGAGGCTATTGAGACTGAGATCCTTCCGATTTGTCTCGACCGTGAAGTGCCCATGGAGACAGAACGGAAGCGACACGTCCCGTGTATTCTCGATCGGATAGTAGAGGTATAGCGGATATTCCTGTGGCCGCTCTCGTTCAGTTCTCGTCTGCGGAACGAGCAACTGCGTGGATGCGTCGGCGTCAGCAAACCCGAACTGGTCAAACTGCTCGTCCGCGAACGATGCGTCTGTTCCCTCGACAGCCACCGTAACTGTCTCATGACGCACTGTCTCGCTATCGAGTGGCCCAGCGGTACGGTCGACGTCCCATCGCTCCCGGCTTGGTTGCTCCGTGCCGTCGACGCGTTCGAGCAGCAATGACCCGATCCCGCCAAACTGGATGAGCGTTTCGGCTGTCAGCGTTTCACTCGTCGCGCGTTCGCCGTCAGCCTCCTTCGAGAGATACGACCAGAGCCGTTCGGCCCGACCAGCACTATCTCTGTCGGACGATTCAGGCAGTGGAATATCGAACGCCTCGAGGAGGTCGCGCCACTCTGTGTCCTCGTACTCAACGAAAACAGCCGTGCGGAAGGGGTCGCCGTACCATTCGTCGACATCGCCAGTAAGGAGCGCCGACGCCCGGTCAGCAACGGGATCATCTGCCCCAGAAGCGGTCGTCAGGGGAACCGGAAAATCGAATAGCGGGAGCTTGCCGATGTCCTCCCGAGCGTCTTGGGTCAGCTCCTCGGTTCGCTGATCAGCATCCGAAACTGTGGTGAGTGACTGGATCGCTTCGTTCGAGACAGCGCCACGAAGATCGAACCCAGATGTATCGTACCCTAACGACGAGAGCAACGCAGCAGTGACGTACGACCGACTGAGCCTGACGCGAAGCGTTTCGTTTGTAGCACTTTCGTGGCGCGTCCAGATCTCGAATGCATCCCCAGTAGCGAGTATTGACTTCAGGCCCACCCCCTTGTGTCCGATTTCTTGGTCGCTGTTTCCCTTCGAGGATTCGCCGATCATCGTGACGGCGTCCTCGACATCTGGGTCGAACATATCGAAGGGGTGGCCGGTGTTCGCGACGAGAACGCCTTCGTCGTACACTCCAACGTAGACGCGGCCACCATCAGTATCTCCAGGGATTGCGTCACGGGCGTTCTGGAGGAGTTCAAGGATTTCTCGCCCTTCGTGACCGCCGGCGATTGCTCGCTCTGCGTTCCCGCTCTTCACCTTGTCTCGGAGGCGTTCAGAAATCGTGCCTGAGGCCGACGCCGCAGAAAAGTCATCGAGGAAATGGTCCCAACGATCGCTCCACCGCTCGAAGAGTTCCGCTTCCGAAAGGTGGTCAACAACCGCCGACTGACTTGCCATGCTATCGACAGATGCGCAAATCGTTAATAAATGCCATGGAGGCGTTGTCGAGGACTGTGTAATGAGGCAGGTTGATCTGTTTCCGACCTCTGGTATATTCCGACCTGTTGAACTATCGGCTAGTGCCACGTTTCACTGACCGCACTGCATACAGGCGTGAATGTAGCACCAAATCTTTCCAAGCTCAAATCAGTCTCGGGACGGTCAGTACGTAGTCGGTTAGTCGATGGTGTAGTCGCGGTCGGGTGCGAGATTGTCCATCAAGGTGGCGTGTTCGTCGCGGACGAGATCCCAGATCGCACTGCCGAAGGCAGTGGGGTCGGCTGTGTCGATGTGATCGATTTCGCGGTCGACAATCCAGCCGGGGTCGAGAAGGGTAATGACCCGGGTGGCGTCCGTGGTTGCCAACACGATTGTGCCTGTCTCATCGGTGGTGTCCTCGGCTGTCTCGTCAAAGCTGATGAAGAGACCCTTGGCAAACACGATCTCATCAGCGTCGGTCAGGTTCTCGACCGCTGTCTGCGTTATGGGACGGGGTGGGAGGGCGTTGATGACGCGGTGATTGGTCGTACAGACCGGGCATTCGTCATTGTTCAGATATGCAGTTGGGTCGTGTTTACCTCGACCGTCCCGATCGAACTTGCGTCGGAACGTTTCGATGGTCTTAGAAGCGGTGAGGCGGTCGGGATGTTCCTGAATGTGTTGCTTGATTTTCTCTCGTTCCCGTGGTGATGCCTTGTTCCCAGAGGTGGCTTCCGCTCGGCGGAACGGGATATTGCTCCAGGGTGAATGCACCATCTGCGGTGTCTGTATCGTCCCGCTCTGGTCGATGTCGGTCCTGTCAAGACCGTCGACGATAGGTGGATCGACACAGGAAAGGAAGTACATTTGGGGGAATTTGGTGTAGATGTGGACACCGTCGTCAACGGTGAGTACGGTGGCGTCCATGCCGCGTTCGGCGTAGAACTCCCAGGCCTCTGGGACATCGCCCTGTACCGACTCGGTTTCCCCCATGAGGATGATGTGGTGGGAGCGAGTAGCTGTGGAGAGTGGTTGATCGCCGTTGAGGATGGCACGCCAGTCTCGTTCGGCCGATTCCAAGGCTGCCTGTTCCTCGGGATTCCACGAATCGAGTTTTGAGAAACTGCTGACGAGGACTCGCCATGAGAGCGAAATTACGAACTGCTGTAGCCAAGTATCGTATTCGAACTCCGTTTTTTGCTGGCGGATTACTGGGTAGAAGATGCGGGAGGCAAAGCGTTGCTCCCAGTCACCTAGTCGTTGCTCGCACTCGCTGCACAGCAGTTGTTCCTTCTTGTCTTGGATCCGTGTGTCCGGCTCCTCAGCACCCCGGAGAAAGGGTGTCGCTCCGCTTTGCTTCAGCCACTTGATGACGAACCTTGGGATCACATGGCTCTGCTGCAGCTCCCGCTCATTCCCGCATAAGCGGCATGTCCCGCTCATCGTGTCTCACAGCTTGCCAGCATCCCAAACCACACTATCCCGGTCAATGGTTCGAGACGACTGTTCGTAATAGACTGCATTATATTATTTCCCTTAGTACATGATTCGTGGTGCATTGCTGTTATCGTTGATTACCCATCCTCTGTGCCCAGCAAGCAGATCGTATCAATCACCAAGGTTCAACAGGGCCGCTTACTTGGGTTCAACAGCTGTGAATTCCGTCAAATTCAGCTCCCGTGTCTCGGCGAGTTCCCGACGAATATCTGTCCGATCCCACCCGAGCGGGGAGAGAATGCTTTCGACAGCGCGGACGAGCTGGGTTTCGTAGTACGACGAGTCGTACGCATCGAACTCTTCGTGGGCGAGGGCGACACGCTCCCGCGAGGTTTTGTTGTCGTCGACGACCACGTACCTGATATCTTGGCCAGGATGAACTGAGAGGTCCTGGTCACGAGCACGCTTCAACGCCGCGACGTTCTGGGTGTTCTGTGTATAGCCTTCGAGTGGTTTGGAAACACGATTCCGCTCGACGAGTTGCTCCACCGGCACCTCACCCGCTTCGAGGTTCGTGATCGCCCGTTTGAGGCAACCAAGAACGGCCCTTGGCGATCGAGTTGCACCGAGGCGATCGAGACACTCCCGCTGGACGGTTTCGATGAACGGCGGTGTCGACCGCTGTCGAGCTTCGATGCCACGGATTTTGAACTCGTCATCGCCAGCGACCTTTCCGAAGTACTTCGTCAACGCACCGGCGTCACTCTCTCGTTGTGGTACGAACGCCACCCAGTCGTAGTGAGCTTCGTATTCGAGCCGAATGTCGACTGCTTCGGTGATTTCGGTCGCGAGTTCCTCGAGACTCTCTCTTTGATCATCGTCGACGTCCGGATCCGGTGTTACCCAGATCGAATCGACGATGCCGTGGACGACGCGCCAACCACCGGCTTCGAGACGTTGCTTCGCCGTCAATAAAATCTCGCGAGCGAATGCGTTGATCGCCTCGTGGCACTCGATTCTCCCATATTTCGCGTTGTTGAATCCTTGATACCCGAAGCAGGCGACGAGAATCCATTTCAGGGCTCCCGACCGCCCTTCGAGTTCTTCGAGGCGTTCCTCGTCAGGGTCGTCGCGTTCATGTTCGCGATGGATTGCGGCCTTAATCTCGTCACGCGCATCGATGATCGGCTGGAGGACGTCGACGAGGTAGCCGCGTTCGTCACAGATTGAATAGCCGAGGCCTGGGACATCTTCGCGGCCGCGATGGCACTCACACCGGATCACGTCGGGAGACACGTTCCTCGTACAGATGATGTTCGGGTACAACGATGAGAAGTCGAGTTCGTGGACGTCCTCGTGTAGGCCGACTTCCGGCGCGAAAATGAACCCACCACGGTCGGCGTCGTGGAGCGTCCCCATCGATTTGTACTCCTCGTGCCGCCAAGAGTTCCACGGGACGAGAACTCCTCGCTTGTGGGCTTCGCAAATCTGGATGGCGGTGAGTATGTTGCCAATCGACGCCCAGGCTGCCTCCTGGATCGGTTTGCGCGACCGCGAGACGAGGTCGAGGACGCCGTCGATGTTGGTCTCGCCAAAAAAGAAGGTGTTACTCTTGTCGATGATTGCTCGTCCGGGCACATTGTATCGCGCTGGAGAGTGCCCGACTCGTCCGTAGCTCGCGTAGGTCGATCGGCTCGCGAGCTGCTGGTAGTCAACATCGGCCCATCGGCTCAGCGAGAAGTCGTCGACGCCGGCGCTGGTAGCCATCCCGTACAGGGTCGGAATGATTTGGCTCGTCGAGCACACGAGGACATCCGGGTCGTGTTGGTCGAGCGCCGCCTGTACAGCCGTCAGGATGTCTGCTGGCGGGCCTGTAACCGTCTCGCAGTCGACGGACAGTTCAGTGTACACGTCGCTGCTCGTCTCCGTCAGGGGGACACTAAGTCGGAGTGTGGAGAGGTCGCTCGCTGGCGTCGGGTTCACATCGTTCTCGAGACAGTACCTGAACTCTCGTGAGAGGTCGACGTTGAAGCAGGCGAGATCCCCAACCGGGTAGTCGGATAACTGGCGCACCTGTCGGGCGAGGGTCGTCACGCGGTCAATGTGACCGACATCGACGGCGAGCACGTCCTCCTCGTCGCGACGGAAGCCGGGCCGCCGGGGGACGACCTCGGTCGCGACGACATCCGGGTGACGCTCGTAGACTGTTCGAAGGTTCGTGAGGTCGACATCTACGTCGGGTGAGCGTGGGGCAACGTAGAAACGTGGAGTGTAGTCGTCACGCTCGGTTACGACGGCACCATCGGATCCCGTCTCCCATTCGAGGATGCGGCCGTTATCGAGGTAGTCGATTGCGAACGGCATGGCTACTCGTTTCCATCGCGGGGGTCGGCCTCCGGGTCAAATTCGGCTTCGCGTGTTTCCTCGAGATCTTCGAGGCGATCTTCGAGGCTTTCGAGTCGTGCTTCCTGTTCGAGATCGATACTGAGGAGCGCCGGCAGGAACGGGTTCTGGTGGTTCAATAGGCCACTTGCGTCGGCATGCTCGCGAGCGTAAGTGAACAGCTGATCGAACCGTGGTTGGTCGCGACGACGAAGCGCGCGACGGAAGTCCGCCCACCGGTCCTCGATGGCTCGTAGTGCGTCCCGGTACGTCGGATTGGTCCGTCCCATAACTATCGGCCTCCAGCACCGACAGTGCCAGTCCACGCATCGAGGAGTGGGTTTGCGGTGAGCGATGCGGTTGATCCGTCGGCAGTCACGCCCAGTCCGATGCCGTCAGTGCCATCTGTCGGAGTCGGTGGCGTAGCCGGTTCCAATCCGATCTGTTTCGCACGAGCACCGAGCAGCTGCCGCCAGTAGGCAAACGTCGTCTGGTAGTACGGGCCGTCGTCGACGGGATAGACGAGCGTTTCGAACTCGTCACCGACGAACCGTGGCCCCATCCGCGTTTGCTCGCACTCTAAGTAGTGCTCAGCCGCCGTTTCGACCGATGTCGTGAATTCATCGGGCTTGGTTCGGGTAACGAGAACTGGGATGTCGTAACCTCCGGCGTAGGTAGCGAGCCGTGCGAGCGTACGCGCTTGGAGTGTCGCTGCATGGGTTTCACTAAGCGTGTCGTCGGCACGGTATTGCGCGTCGACGACTGGGGCAATGATGAGAGATGGGGTGTACCGAGCTGCCTCCTCGTCGCGTCTAGATAACTGGGAATTCGTCGCGCTGATATCTATGGCCGTGGTCTGTTGGACGTGCTGATTTACCGCCCCTGGGAGATCGCAGACAGCGCCATAATGCTGATAGGCAGTGAAGCCCCGCGCAACGTGGATACGGTCGAGCAGCCGTTGGCTAGGCGATATCCGCGCGAGTGCCGTTGTTGTAGCGTGCCCGTTAGCATCGACCCAGAAGGCGGGCCCGTCGTGCATGAGCAGGTGATCGAGGACGATGGATTGGAGTATCGGGACCCCACGACCACCGTTGATATCTAGAAGCGTGATGCCGTCGTCGAGCGAGGGAAACAGGATGTTCTCGCCCCCCGAATCGGATTCATCGACGAGATTCTGATTCCGATCTGCCCCCCGTGATGGCTGACTCACCGCCAACTGCTTCGACGACGTGCTTGACGTCGACGTGGAATCTTCGAACATACTCAACTAGATGCCAACCGGGCCGATAAGCCGCGGCGTGTCGCTTCCGCGTTTCAGGAAACGGAACTACTAGAGTGAGTATGGCGGTTCTGTCATCGGGTTTTGAGTTTGGGTGCGACGTTTCCAGGAAGGGTTCCTGAATCATTCCTACCTCAAAACTATTAACCAACAACTGCAGACGGAATGGAGAAATGTTGGTTAAGACTGATCGGAGATTTTCACCACTATACAGTCACATAGCGAGGAGTACAGTCGGGGTTGCTACTGCTCTTCAGATGGTGTATCTGAGTCATTCGAGAGTGGCTGGGTCTGTAATCGACCAGCAGGATAGTATCGCCCATCGTCTTTGTTGAAGAGGTAGGTCTGGATTGGCCGGAGTGTATTCGATTGTTGGCCGAATAGAAAGGCAAGCCCCATGGGACTCGCCATGAAGAGATGTATCGTCGATGTTTTTGGCAGCTGTTTGATTGCGTTCCGGACCTCAGTACGGAACACATCGGCAGCATGGACTGCCTCTGCAGGGGTTAATTCTACACCGGGGCCATCTTCGGGTGTCAATTTGAGAACCCCGTTGAAATCCGGAAGCTGATCGTGCATCTGATCTATCTCGGGCTGTACATCGGCGGCAACATTGACGAGAACAGCTAGCTCGGACCCGTGGTTCGGACGTCGTTGAAGAGCGCCTTCCACTCCACTGTCCTCTTCATCGATTGCAAGCGTCCATTCTGTACCTCCGTAAGTACCTCTGGGTTGCACCCACGATGCTGGAATACGGCGTGTGGTCGGGAGACAGTACCCGGCTGCAAATGCAGCCGGAAGATGCGTTCGACCGCGGAACCGGAGGGGGCGGCCTGACGCTTTCTGGCTGAGGCAGTCGGTGACCGTAGATAACGCCGGGATTAGACGCTGATTCCACTCCTCTTCTGAAGGGAGTCCTTGTTCGAAGGAACTGGACCAGTCGATAGCAATCGCGGGATCGATATCATGAGCTGGTGATTCGTAGGTGTCGAGTGAACAGTCGATAGGCTCACCGTCCGGTAGATATCGATCAATTCGCTCTATACGCTCTGATAACACAGAATCGACGACATCTGCAGCTTCGTCAGAAGTGGTCGCTTCAAGGGGGACCATCTTCCAGGCGGAGAAATCATGCAGAATCGGTGCTTCGTTGAGAATTGATTTGGCTTCCCCAACGCTGATATCGGGACACGGCACGATGACAACGAAAAAATCGTCATCGGTCTCCCATCGTTTTTTGAACCCTGGTAGCTCGTCGTTGAGGATGATGTCTGATTCGGACACTTCCTTACTGACGAGCGCGATGCCACTGGCCGTTTTCGGGTTCTCTAACTGTTCGATAATCTCGTCTCTGAGTGGCTCCGGCTTCAAATCAAAGATATCCCGCCAAATCGGAACACCGTGCCGTTCCAGCTCCGATTGCAGGAAGTTGGCGACGTCCGTCTGTTCGTGCTTATAGCTGAGAAATACATGGCCACTTGGGTCAGTCATATGTCATCACCGGCATTAAGGGTTGTCGCAGCATCTGGGTTGTCAGTCAGTTCTAGTTGTTCGTATTCCTTACCATCATGGAAGAGATAGGCATTGATCGTGAACTGACCTTCCTCGTTCTGACCAACGATGAAGAGGAGTGGGTGAGGACAGTCGTAGCCGTCGTCAGCAGCTATCTCATTCATCGCCTTGCGATCTTTCCTACTGATGTCGGGTGAAGCGTCAGGATGGTAGTGCCATTCGCCGAGATAGTCGATGCCAATGCTTTCCCTGGCATCTTTGAGCCATTCCTCGACTTTGTCGGTTCCCCGGAGGAATCGCGTTGGTTCTTGAATGGAGTCCCGCGGTGGGTCTCGAGCATTGACTACCAGTGCTGGTCCATCGATCCGGTCGGTTCCAGCGAGAATACCGCCCGTCTCACAGGGATGCTCTTTTCGGCAGCGATCGTACATCGATTCGAGACAGGTGGACGGAATCTGTACGGTGATTGGCGATTCTGGCGCCTGCCATATCGTTCCGTCCTGGAAGGGCTGTGCCGCCCGTGAAATCGTTGGCAGCTCGTCGTCATCACCGGTCTCGAGCACGGTGAGGGTATTCTCACGCAGACTCAATGTCGTCGCCTGATCGAGGAGCCGTGTCACTGTTCCAGCCCAGGTCATCACCCGGTCAGTTCGGATAACCGATGCTGGGTGCCAGCAGCCAACTCGCTCGGGAATCGCATCCTCGTCTTCATCCCATTCGATCTGTTCTTGCAACCGCCATGGATCGAACGCTTCGTTATAATCGCTGTACGGGAAGGTGTGTGAGTAGGCAGTGAAGCAGAACAACCGATTTGCTCGCCGTCCCATGGCAGCGGAGCAGAACACGACCGGGTGATCCCATCGAATCTCATCGAGAGCTCGACGAACTCCCCGTGAAGCAGTACAGTCAATCACTACCTCTGCTTCTTTAATTGGCTCTGGAAACTCCCCGCTCGATGGAAAGGCACTATCTACATCGATGACCTGCGCGTACGGCGCAACTGACTGGAGCCGGTCTGCGATTGCTGACGCCTTGTTTCGCCCCACGTCATCAATTGTTAGCGTGTGGCGAGCCACGTTGCCGATCTCATACGCGTCGTTGTCGACGATGGTAAGCTGCTGACAGCCGGCTCGAACTAGATTTTCAGCAACTGCACTGCCGAGCGCTCCCACCCCGATGAGCACGATACTGCGATCCAGAAACCACTCCGTCATATGTCCGCGTCTGGTGAGCTGCTCATGCGACCAGTTGTCCGAGTCCAGCCACCGAATCTGTTCCTCTCTCGCTTCTCGCCGTTCAGCTATCTCTGGTCCCTTTCCAGTATCTCGAAATCCGCCGGAGAGGTCATTCGGATCTTTGAACTCCTGTATCTCGATTGGTTGCCAATAAATGATCTCAGGATCGCCGTCGACCGTTGCTGGAATGGGAAACCCGATTAGAAGGATCTTGACCGGTTCATCGTCTAACACGGGCTTGATATTTGCCCGTAGTTCGTACGGGTCGGTCTCGGTGCCATCGAAAAACACGTCTAAATCTTCCCACGTTTCCGGAGCCTGCCACGGTGGTTCAATCGGTACCTCTTCTAACAGTGCCCACGCCCCGGAAACAGAGTCATCAGGATTCGCATCGATGTATCCTCCCCATTGTGGCTGATAGACGACTCCATCGTCGCTGTCTTTGAACGTTCCAGTCGCGTATGTCTCCTCGGCGGTCGGCAACGAGCAGAGATTGACCGTACCCCACTGTCCATACCTCTGTTTCCAGTCTGAGAACGACTCCTGCGTCTCGTTGAACGCGATGGTCGGAGCCGAGCCCGAACTCGTATCGAACGCCGGGATTTCAAACGGTTCATCTGGTTTCCGAAGTTCCCCTTGGGCAGCATTACTCAACCACCGTAATGCTCGGTCCATGTGCCAGCAGAGGCGATCACGACCTGTGCTGGGTTCGCCGGTGGCTCCCGTTTGGCTGAGAGTATGTCCATACCGAGCAACGCAGATATCTCCTCTTCGCCACGGGGTGTCGTCACTTCCAGCAACGTTCAGCTTCTGGTGGGGGAATGTGGCGGTAATGGTGTTCTCATCTTGATCCGCAGGATAGATCCCGATTGAACCGGCGGGGTACGTATCCCGTAGATGGAGATACCATTCCGTCTCGCGTGGCACCTCTGGATGGGGTTCTAAGTCGTCTGGACAAAGCCGGATCTTAACGATCCACCGTTCGTTGCTATCGTGTCGATATGGGTCATTGAGGACGGTGACACCGTCCCGTTCGGCAATGGCTGTGACTGCTTCTGTAATTTCGCGGGGAGGCATTATCGAGTCAATTGTCCGTCTCGGCGAACTGGTGGTCCGATGGATCGTCTACTTGCGACGATGACCCCAATGACATCGCTTTCTCCCCTCCATCGTCAGAATCGTCGTCACTCCCGAATGGAGGGAATTTCTCACCGAAAAGTTGGTACCAGTATTCTCTCGACGTTTCTTTGTCCTCCTCATCCAGTGCCGTTCGCGCGAGCTCTGCGGCATCCTCTGCCTCATCGTAGAACGCCGCGAAATCTCCTCCGTCGATTTGCTTGAGGACGTTATTCTCTGGAGTCTTTGGGAGACCGTGAGCAGGCAAGACGGGGGTTTCCTCAGTCATCGCTTCCGTTTTGAACTGCCGTGTGATCTCTTCGAGCGTCCTTGTTACGCCTTCGGCGACACTGTCGATATCATGAGGACAGCACTTACCAACGATGTGTTCGAGGGGATAGCTTGTCGGTCCCTCAACGTCGGGGGTCTTCGTTCGCCGCCACCATTTGATGGCTTTGACAACGTTCACGTAGTGACCATCCGTGATATCGTTCTTATTTACGGTGAAGGCGATAGTCGCAAGGGGATGGGTATTCTCCCACTCGTTTTCATCTCGATGTGGGATCTTGAGCGGTTCGTCCTTCCACTCGTCGTCGCCATCGGCCGAGATATTGAGGGCCTCTGCAACCGTCGAAAGGTCGTCCGGACTCAGTGCTGTTCCTACGTCCAGTGAACCCAGAGATTTCACGACTTCGCGTGTCGCCTCGCTGGGTGCGGCTGTCAAGACGAGATCGATTTCAACCTCCTCTTCCTCGATCTTGTAAGAGTGCGCATTTGGTTCCCACTTCCCCTCATAATGTTCCTTCAGGAACGGTTCACATTTTTCCAGCGCTGCGTCGGCATCGATGTCGCTGCTGAGGTCTGAGACAAAGACGACGTCAACGTCGGATTTTTCGTCTTCCTGGGGTCTGAGGGCCGTCCACCGACGATAGCTCCCTTGGAGGAAATCTGCAACGTAGAACTCGTCGATGTCGTCGTCATTCTGCAAGCGATCACGGAGAGTTTCGTGGCCCTCCTTGTAGGCGTCTTTGTGATTCTCCTGCGGCCGGATGTCTGACAGGAACGTTTCGAACAGTGTGGGGAGTGTGGTCATGATGTTGTTGATGTTCTGTGATCTTTTAAGCGGTTGCTGAAGCAACTGAGGTCGTTACGATCGAGTATTCTCTATCTCGACTCGTGCCCTCCGCCTTGAGAAGATTGTACTGCGCCATCTTCGAGAGATACGCCCGGACGGTCCGTTTCGTCCGGGGGTCATCGACTTCCTCAGTGTAGTGGTCGTGGATGTCGCTTGGCCCAAGCGGGCCGTGTTCGCGAACGATGTCGTAGACGATCCGCTGGTGGGGTGTGAGCGAATCGAGGCTCTTCTGCTTTATCTGGGCCCGGGCATCGGTTGCAGCATCGAGGAGAATGTCGTCGGTAATCCTCTCGGCATTCTCACGGTCGGCCTTACTGGCCGCCGAGCGTAGAATCCCGATGGCGAGACGGGCATCACCAGCAGCCGCATCCGCAGTCCGGTAGAGCTGATCGTCGGTGATGACATCTTGGTCGAGGCCCCATTTGGCACGAGCCTGCAGGATGTCGTACAGTTGCTCGTCGTGGTAGCTGTCCATTCGGACGTGCTCGCTGGAGCGGAGTCGACTCACAAGGCGGTCGTCGACGCGGCTGAACAGCTCTTGTTCCTGGTTGGCGATACAGATGATCGCAAACTGGGGGAGACTGTGCAAGTCGTAGATGACGCTGGCATCCTCGAGTTGGTCGGCCTCGTCAAGGATGACGACTCTCCGGGGGCCGTCGTACTGCTGAAGCCGGTCAACCAATTCGTCGTGGGGTGTCGACTGGCGATGAATGTCGATGGTTTCTCCGAGCCCATCGAGAATTTGGTAGAGCGTTCGGAATCGGGTGTAGTTGCGCCAGCAGTTGACGTAGGTGGCTTCGACGTCGAGCACCTCTTCGCGGAGGCGTTCGGTGACAAACTGGGAGATGCAGGTTTTCCCGACGCCGCTGGGGCCGGTGACGATTGCTGTGTCGGCGGGCTCCCCGTTCGTGATCGGTTCGAGAACACTGGAGAGGTGGTTGACCTCCTGGTCGCGATGCTCGACTTCTCTGGGAACAAACCCGGCACGAAGGACGCGAGCATCGCGAATCATGCGGTAGTGACAGACTGATTTCTCGTCAAGACTTATAAGCATGACCGGGTCCTTTCCGGAAAGTAGCTAGTGGGGCTTCTAAGAGTCGTGACGACCGTACGCAGTCGAGCGGTTTCCGTCTCTGCACCCGCCTGTTTCCGGAAATTTCCAGAATCACCTTCCATTCCGACGGCTGAGAAATCGAATACAGCTGTGAACTCGCGTAGTGCGGCCTGAAGGCCGCCTTTCTCCAAATTAGACTCATTCCCGAGCTCCACTCAGACACTCACTTGTCAATCAGCGACACACTCAAATCCATCCTTTGAGTGACTTTCAACAACGTGCCCTTCCGTGCGCTGCAGAACGGTACCGTCGTCGTGCCGGCAATGATTCCGGATCAGGAGGCCGTCGAGTGTCCGGAATGCCAGGACGTAATGTATCCACGCGACGGCGACGGACGTGCTCGCCACTTCTACCATCCCAGCACAGACGCTCGAACATCTTGCTCGATCGCAGCGACCGGTGAATCAGACACCCATGCTCGGTGTGTCGCCCTCGCAGTCGCAGCTCTTACCGAACAGTTCGGCCACCAGGCCGCACAGTGTGCGCCGGAGGTGACACTCGACGTCTCCGACAGCGGGAGTGAACACAGTACTCGACGGGCCGACGCACTTTTAGAATTCACAACGCCGAACGCCTTCTTCGGTAACGGCGTCATCATCGAAGTTCAGCACAGACACCACGAGAAGGATATCCGAACGACGACCCACGACTACCTGACCGCAGGGTACTCCGTCGCGTGGCTCTCCTCCCAAGACTTCGGTACGGACCAGCTCGACTATTCGGTCGTTAACGACGCCTTCGCTTCGAAGGACGCCCCCGGGTACAGCGTTCGCGACTACTCGGCGAGGCGATTCATCGAGTGTGAGAGCTACCAGTATTCCGGCGAACACAACTGGGGAACTGTCCCTGGATACGTCCTCACCTGCGAGGAAGACTACGAAATCTGTACCAGCCGTCCCTGCACCCTTCGCCGTCAATACGATGAAGACGCCAGCGAGTACGTGTACAATCCGGAGTCGATTACGACCCCCGACCTGCCATTACGCGTGCTCCAGAATACGCTGGTCGTCGAGTATCCCTCCGATTTCGAGGAGCAACTGACCCAGCGCTACCATGATGCAGTACTGGAGAAGGCACTTGCTGATCGACCTGAAATCGATCGGTGCCGCGGTCCGAAAGGGTTCCACGAGTGGGGAGCGGCTGAGGCGGTCTGGACGAATTTTGCCGACCAACCGAAGATCGAGCTTCAGGAATGCCAGTACTGCCCGGTTCGTCTCCTCACAAACCTTCGAGGCTATGCAGACGAGCGGACGGACATCTTCTTCGGTGGACCGCCGGATCCAGACCTGAATCTCGTGACCCTGGAAGAGAAACCAGAACGCTGCCAACACAGAAGCCACAAGGAAGGTGCGTGGTTCGAATACTGTCCTGATTGCGGCGAGACGAACCCGTGATTGTTTCACCCCAATTCCAAAGAACCGTCAGATGGCCTCTCGAACCACGTCGTCGAATGCAATCAACACCTGCTCAGGGACGAACTGTTCGAAGGAAGCGGATCCTTCGACAAACCCGATTGTCACTCGTGGGTGCAGCGGTTCACCTGTCTCTGGTGAACGAACGTCAGTCGGGAGAGACACGAGGCCGGTAGCTGCATCAAGCTCCGTATCTCCTCGGCGAAGCAAATCCTCGACGATTGAGTCGACCCGCACGTCCGAGATACTCCCAGACTCAGGCTCCTTCGAGCGAACCTCGATTTCGCGGGTGTTATCGTAGGCGTTCGTATTCCGGAGTCGAAGGGTCGAATAGCCGTCGACGCAGGCGTCTTCAAACCGACCTCTGAATCCGTTATCCAGGAACGAAACTCGTGTTGCATCGTCCAGCTCGAAGTAACTCTTGAATGCTTGGACGGTCGCATCTGCCGTCCCTTTGTCTGGGGCGCGAACTGCAAGGAGTTGCGTTCTCGGCTTGAACGTCGCGACGGTTGTCGGTCGGTCTTCCTTCGTGAGGGTCAGTTGGGCCTGTGATCCTGTTTCGGGTACGTTGCAGACGACGAAGATTCGGTCGTGTTCGCTCGTGACGGTCTGGACCTCTGACCCGTAGACGCCCGGCGAACCGACATCACCGACCCGACCCGTCGCGCCCTCCGGCGACACTTGGTGTAGTCCGTCCACGCGATAATAGTAGACCGTTCGAGCCCCCGCGAATTGGAGCTGTGACGCGGCTCGTCGCAGCTGGATCTGTGAGAGTTCGTTGAGGGCGTCGGCAAAGCTCCGGTCATCGACGTCCATCGAGATACCTGCGGCCTGAAGGACGCGTCGACGAGCCGCTTGTGAGGGAAGATTGCGGATGAGTTCTTGTGGAGAGGCGTCGTTCTGGGTCGGGTCCAGCGGGAGATTCATACTCTTCATCTCAGCACCAGTATCTTACAACTTCTCCCATCTCGAGAGCGCCTCAGATCGAGTCTTGGAGTAGAGAATCTTTGCATCGGTGTAGGAGGAATACCCGTGTTCGAGCCTATAGCGGTGGATTGAGGGCGTATGATACTCTTCTGGTGCCATGCAAGCGTTTATACGCTGGAAGAGTCAAGATTAGGTTGACCAATGAGTCTTGATGAGGCGGTTGACGAAGCGCTCGCGACGTACAATATGTCGCGCAGCGAAGAGGCCGAGGAAACGGGCCGAACAGTCGCCACGCTCCAAGACTAACAGAGCCACTTAGTCGAGGTTCCGAATCTTTTCAGCGAACTCTGCTTTCGATAGCCCCGGCGTTTCCTTCAGCTCCGGATAGCCTGCGCGTTCGACGGCCTCCTCGACGAACTCGATCCAGAGCTCTTCATGCTGCTCCGCGTAAACGACCTTCGCCTCACTCGGGTACATATCCAACTCGTATGCAGTCAAGTCGATTTCGACCGCGTGTTTCCGCTCAAGCGTTCTCGCGCCGAAGCGGTACAGATGCTTGAAGAGGACGTTCTTCCGTCGAACGGTCAACAGCCGCTTCGACTCGTTGATGTACTCGTTCACCCACTCCCGCCAGTCGTACGATTCTGGGTCGACTTCGACGGACGTTTCCGGCATCGAGAAGTCCGGATTCAGACGCCGGAGGTAGAACTGGACCAGTGCGACAGCCGTCCGATGGTTGGCGTTCGGAAGTGCGTGTTTCAGAATCAGGTTCGAGGCAAGCCGACCTGCAACAGCTGTTGCTGAGCCCTTCCACGACGTCCGATTGAGAACATCGGCAAGTCCATCTACATTTTCCTTCTTGTACGCCTCGACAGGAACACCTTCCTCCTCTTCGTTCTGAGCGATGAGGGCGCGGTAGATCTCGAGCAGCCGAACGACGATGGTGCTGTTGTCCTCGCTCATCTCCGCGAGTGACGCTTGTAGATCGAAGTCAATCTCACGAACGGGCCCACCACCGACGCGGGACGTGTAGACGACGTAGAACGCTTCGTCGATGTCGTACCTCTGGACCTTCACTGCGACGTCGTCGTAGCCGACGATCTGCGAGACGATCTCGGTGGGATCGGGATGCACGAAGTCAAGGGAGAACTGCTTGTCACCGGGATGGTGGTAGTAGACGTGGCCCATCTGCGTACGTAGTACTACACCGTCAGTGCTTATTTATCAAGTTCACGAGCGGGATGTCTCTGCGTGAAGCGGTCTGCGACCAGTTGCGTATTTTTATATGACTCCTGCAGAAAAGGTCGGTAAGGTCGACTAATGTCTCAACAGGAACATTCTGAGGAATCGGAGGGCCGCTCTGAACTCCCCATCGAGCGCGGCTTCCCGATCGAGCGAGTGAATGAGATTGCGGAGAAAGAGAGCCGAGCGAAGCAGTACTACCGTCCCGTTTACACCATGCATAAATGGTGGGCACGGCGGCCGGGGTGTCTCTTCCGGGCTATCTCGCTCTATTCGCTTCTCGATGAGAATACGACCCTTGATGATGTCGAGGTGTATGAGCCTGGTGAGAACCAGACATTGGGGAGTAACGGACTGAGCAAAGAGAATCTCGTTGAGGCGATTGGCGATGTCTCAATGGACGATCCAGAATCTCTCTGGGAGTTCTATCCGAAGGATGTCCGTATCAAGAACAAGAAAATTCTCGATCCGTTCATGGGTGGTGGAACTTCGCTCGTCGAGGCTTCTCGGTTTGGGGTTGACTCTGTCGGGGTAGATCTCAATCCCGTCGCTTGGTTTGTTACGAAAAAGGAACTCGAAGCGGGACAAACCAATGTCGAAGAACTGGAAGCTGCCTTTGAGGAGGTGAAGGAAGATGTCGCTGACGAGATTCTCCAGTACTACAAGACTCCATGCCCAAATGGTGACCACGACGCCGACGTGATGTACAACTTCTGGGTGAAGGAGCTGGATTGTGTCTCATGCGGTCATACTGTTCCTCTATTCAAAGACTATCGTGTTGCGGCCGGACGCTATGAGAACGACGACAAGTACAACGTCTACTGCCCCGAATGTGATGGGGTTACACTTGTTGACGATTGGCAGGACGAAAGTGAGTGCAACGAGTGTGGCAATTTGTGGACTCCGAAAGAGGGAACCGTTTCCCGAGGCGGTTACTACAATTGTTCCGAGTGTGGTCAGAAAGAATCCATAACGAACGCTATCGCTGAGCAGGGTAAGGCTCGGACGCGGCTTTATGCTTTAGAGTATTATTGCGAAGAATGCGATAGTCAAGGTCGTCAAAAAAGCCAATATAAGGGGTATAAAGAGGTTGAGCCCGCTGACAAGCAACTGTTTGAGAAGGCAAAACGTGACTGGAACACGAGGACCGATCTTCATGATTATGTTCCTGACGAAGAAATTCCTCGTGGCGCAAAAACTGCAGCATCTGCGGTCGACGGGAGTGATGTATTCCAACATGGCTTGAAGAAATGGATAGATATGTTCAATGAGCGCCAATTACTCTGCCTCGCGACACTCCTGAAGGGTATTGAGAAAGTGTCCGATCAGAACGCTCAGGAGTATCTGCTTCTTGCATTTTCGGAAGCACTTAATTTCAACACTATGATGGTTCCATATCAAGCGGCAAGGAACCATACTACTAACCTTTTCAAGTCGAACTCATTTGACCCCCCACAGCGCGCATCCGAAGGAAATCTATGGGGAACAGAGTACGGAATTGGTAGATTCCGGAGTACGTACAACATGATCGTCAAAGGAATTGAGTATGCTGGGGCACCCACAGACCGATACTTTGAGGATGGAAACGTAGTTGAAAGCCCGAAATTTGCCCAACCTATCGGTAATAATTCAGAGGTATACCAGGATGATATGCGTAATATTACTGCAGAAAATGAATTTGATGCAGTAATCACTGATCCACCCTATTATGACAACATAATCTACTCCGAACTGGCTGACTACTTTTATGTCTGGCAGAAGATCCTGCTAGAGGACGTCTATCCTGGCTTTGACCGAGATCAAACCCCACGAGCTGAGTCTATTGTTACGAATCCCTACCTTGGGAAGACCGCAGAAGACTTCGAACACGAGATGGGTGAGGCATTGGCAGTAATCAATCGTGCCCTGAAAGACGACGGGACACTCGCGTTCACGTATCATCACAGCGATGAGGAGTCTTGGGGTGAACTACTAGAATCACTCTGTAACAACGGGTTCGAAGTGACTGCTACGTATCCGATCAACTCGGATATGATGAAATTCATCGGCGGCGAGTCTGTTTCATTTGATATCACTATCGTTGCCCGTCCAACTAACGAGCGCAAACCAATTTCGTGGAATCAGCTCCGCCGGCGTATTGTTAAGACTGCAAAGAAAACTCGTGAAGCGCTAGAGGAGAATCGCGAACTTGCTAGTGGGGACATCGGTGTCATCGAGATGGGTGAATGCTTCCAGGAGTATTCCAAGCATCACGATGAAGTCCGACGTGCGGGCGATATAATGACCGCAAAGGAGGTTGTCACGGAAATCTACGGAATCATCCAAGAGGGTGAACGTGGTGAACAAGATGTTTACCTTGATCTTCTGGAGGAGTTGAAACCATCCTACAGTGATTTCAACAAGCATCTCAAGCGTTCTGATGCGTCTGAAGAGACAATGAAAGAGATGCGCCTCTTCCGTATAGATAACGGTGACTTCGTCCTTTCCGATTGGGATGATGAAAAGCGCCAGGCGTATGTCCAGAGTCGAGTTGAAGAAGGCAACGGAGATTTGACTACTCTTGATAAGGCTCATTTCCTCCGTTACCGGTACGAGCACGACCGGTCGAGAGAGGAATATCTCAGTCGTTGGGATATGGACAAGCTTCAGGAATTATGTGAAGACCTCGCTGCAGTCACAAGTGATGAGACATACCTGAAGATGCTTGGCGTCAACACTACTCTCTCAGAGATCTCGGACGAGTAACTAACTACTGGGAGTTCCTTTTCTCAGCAGTACTGATTCTATCCTAACTCTATTTTGGCACCAAATTGGGAGAGTATACATTACTATGTTCTTTATGAACCAGTACTAGATTCCTGACTAGCTAAATTGGGTATAGCTACAATTTATGACTCTTTGAATACGCACTTTGATAAGAGAGTCCTCCATCGTGTCAATCATACATGAGCGCGGAAGGAACTCACCAGACCATCGATGACGTTCTGACACTCAGTCCGGAACTCACTGAGGGTGATGGCCTCATCAAGGGTCAGATTCGCCTGTACGACGTTGAAAGCGACGCGGGGACGCTGGAATCCGACGCACGGCGGTTCTTCGATCGCACGCTGCTGACGGGCGGACTGGAGGATTCGATGAAACGCCTCCGGGATACCCTCCAGGGCGAGGACAACATCCGACTCCACGAGATGTACGGTCCGTACGGGACCGGGAAGTCCCACCAGATGGTGGCGATGTATCACTGTTTCAAGTCGCCGGATGTCGTCGGTGACTGGGCGAGCGAGAATATCGACGGACTCGGCGATGTGCTCCCCGAGGATGCACTTCCTGTCGTCGTCTCCCTCCAGAAACAGCAGTACGAGTACCTCTGGGAGCCACTCTTCGAGCGTCTGGACTACGAGCCGAACGAAGAGGAGTACGACGAGGACGGTGGCTACCCGACGATCGATGTCATTCAGGACGCCGTTGGCGACCGTACCGTCGCGTTCTTCATGGACGAACTCGAGGACTGGTTCGGCTCGCTCACGGGACGACGAAAGGAGGCGAACCGTGGCTTCCTCCAGGCACTCTTCGAGACGACCTCCCGTCCGAACACGGAGCTGTTCGCGTTCGTCTCTGTGCTGCGCGAGGGCTCGGGCGTTCACGACATCCTTGCCCGTGAGAACGACCGCGTGCAGGTCAACATGTCCAACCAAGTCGACATCAAGGAAGTCCTCCGTCACCGCCTCGTCGACTCCATCGACGACCGCTCGGGCATGCGGGCGCTCGTCGACCAGTATATCGAGGCGTACGCGGATACGGACTACGTCGACCTCCCGAGCGGGCTTCGCGACGAGATGTACGAGACGTACCCGTTCCACCCCGTGCTCATCGACTCGATGAAGACGCGGTTCTTCGCTGAAACCGAGTCCGGTGCGACTCGTGGGATGCTCTACCTCTTCGCCCGAGTTCTCGTCGACCGGTTCCAAGAGACCGACCTCATCACTCACGGCGAGGTCGATGCAGTTGACTACAATGACGAACTCACGCGCATCAACGTCGAGCACTCACGAGCGAATTGCTGCTTCGACGATATTCAAGACCGCCTCGGTGACGCCGATATTCCGTACGGACGCCCCATCCTCAGCACGGTCCTCATCTACTCGCTGACCCCCGGACTCGCTGAGGGGGCGACCACCTCAGACATCGTCATCGGCACGTACCACGCCGGAGACCGTATCAACGACATCATCGTCGACCTCGAGCGGCTCCAGGGAGAGGTCTACCACCTCTGGCGTTCTGATGACCGCTACGTCATCCGCGAGGACGAGAACCCGCGATCGCTCGTCAAGAACGCGGCCCGTGACGTCGAGGACGATGAGGCGATGGATCTCATCGGCGACACCGTCGAGAAGCTATTCGGCTCAGGAGCGTACGCGGTCGGATTCAATACAGACGAGACGCTTGAGAGCGTCCCCGACAGCCAGAACATCAAGGTTGTCGTGAAGAATGGCCCGTGGGACGAGGAGAGCGTCGCGGAGATCATCAAGAACCAGCCAGCTGGCCGGCAGTGGCGGAACACGCTTGTCTTCGTCCAACCGAAGAACGGAAAATCGATTTCGCCGACCTCCCAGCAGGAGAAATTCCTCGGCAAAGCCAAAGAGGTCCTCGGTGCGGAGATCCGTAAGGACGACGACAACCTATCCGAGGAGATTCGCGAGGACATCAAAGGGCTTCACGACGAGTATGAGGCGGAACTCCTCAAACGGCTGGAAAGCGCGTATGGTGAACTCGTCGACGGCGATGACCTTCTCAATGAGTTCGACTACGCGGCCGAGATTGCGCTTGAGAATCGAGTCGCCACTGAACCGGTGCTGAATGCCAGCAATATCGCTGGAGCAGTAGAAGCGGATCCGTTCGACCTGCAGCGCCACGTCTGGGATATCGTCCAAGAGCGACTCAGCAGCCGAGCTGAGACGACCATCGACGACATCTACGAGCAGTTCCTGATGAGCCCGACGTACCCCATTCCGGGGAGTGTTGCGGATATCGTCGAGGCGGCCGAGAACGGGCTGGAGGACAAACCCGTTCTTGCACACGACGGTAGCGGATTCAAAGACGAACTCCGCAACCTCACGCAGGATACCGTGCTCGTTCTGGAGAGCAACGTCGAGAAGTGGTCGACCGACGAGGTTGAATCCGAACTCCGCAGTCGGTTCGGTTCGGGAACGAAGGAAGTCGACCTCGCAACGTTCGAACTCGATCTCACTAAGCGAACGGACGTGTGGATTCACGACCAGAGCCCCGAGGACGCCGTCAAGATGGCCGCTGGCCGACTCGCGAGCGCGGATCACTACATCCTCGTCAGCGGCAGCGAAGTGCTCGATAAAGTCCGCTCTGACGCCACTCTCCGCGATGTCTCGGACGCCGAGACGATCGGACCGAACGAGGTCCGGTCCCGAATCGAGGAGGCGATCGAAGCTGCCGGTGAGGCCAACACCAGTCAAGTCCTCACGGCGATCCGCAACGACACCGAGGTCTATCTCCCAAAGGACGATACCGATTCAGCGTTCCGGAGCGCGGTCAGTGCGCTTCTCTCAGACGGCTACAAGCTCAAAACCGGCGGCGACTACGTCAGCACCCTCGGTGACCGAGAGCCGACGTCTGTCGTCGTCGCACCGATGGTCGCGGACGACGTCGGCGAGCGCATTCTGGACCACATCCGCGATCTCAACGAGGAGGAGACGTTCAAGGTACAGTCGATACAGACCGACTGTGCGTCGAGTGAGTCAGAGGCCGCGGTCAAGCACTTCCTGCTCGCCAATCTCGGGAAGGCTGACCCTCACTACGTCGTTGGGGCGACCGGCTCGGACGACCCCGCAGACTGGTTCCCCGGTGCCGGGTTCCGTATCCCGCCGGAGGAGGGGTGGACCTTCGAGTACCAGGGCGACAGCCCGTCCGAAATGCGGACGGAATGGGACGACTCTCACGAGTCTGGCTCCGTCTCATACGGCTCACTTTCGTTCAATACCAATGGCGACGGTGCTGCACCAGGTGGACTGCAAGGCATCGCCGAGTTCCAACTGGCACACGCTGACCTCCAGCTCGAACTCGGTCAGTCCCACGAGATCGTCGCCGACATCCTCGAGAACATCCCGGAGGCTGCTACTGGCATCGATATCACCATCCAGTTCGAATGACGCGCACGTTCAAATATCAACACGAGGCCACCGTTCACCATGTCTGACCCAGGCGTGGACTCACGGGACGAGCTCCCTATCGAGCGTGGCTTCCCCATCGAGCAGGTAAACGATCTCGCCGACCGCGAAGGCCGGGCTAAACTCTACTACCGTCCGCTGTCCACGATGCACAAGTGGTGGGCCAGACAGCTCGGCAGCGTATTTCGCGCAATCTCGCTGTACACGCTGATCGACGACCCATCTTCGGTGGACGTCCGAGAGCCTGGACGAGAGGAGCTGAATCTCTCTGATTTCGCTGATGATACTGACGAGCCCCATGCTGGGGTTGATATCTCTCAACTCGTCGATGCCGTCAGCCTGCACAACCCAGACGCACTCTGGGAACTGTACCCCAAGGACGTCAGAGTACATGACAAGACCGTCCTCGATCCGTTCATGGGTGGCGGAACAAGCCTCATGGAGGCGATTCGGTTCGGTGCAGATGTTACTGGCGTCGACCTGAACCCCGTCGCGTGGTTCATCTCGAAGAAGGAAATGGAGGCTCACGAGGTAGACCTCGACAAGCTTCGGCAGGCCTTCGAAGACGTGCGGGATGCTGTTGCTGAGGACCTCAAGTCACACTACCACACGACGTGTCCTCACGATGTCGACCACGTCGCTGATATTGTGTACGCGCTCTGGGTCCGGAAGTTAGACTGTACGTCCTGTGGTGAGACGATTCCTCTGTTCAAAGACTATCGTGTCGCGAACGGACGATACGAGAACGACGGCAAGTACAACGTCTACTGCCCCGAATGCGAGTCGGTCTTTTTGACCGATGACTATCGGTCTGAGTCGGCCTGTACGGAGTGTGGTCACGAGTATATTCCAGCAAACGGACCGGTGTCACGCGGTGGGAACTATGGCTGTCCGTCGTGTGGACTCAAATACTCCATCGTCGATGCCATCGCTGACGGCCAGTCTTACTCTGAGGACCTCTACGCGATCGAATTCTACTGTACAACGTGCGACGACGAAGGGAAGGACCGGTCAACAGTTAAGGGGTACAAGGCGGCCACCAATGAGGACCTCGCTGAGTTCAACCACGCGAAGGACGAGTGGGAGGCTTCCGAATCGCTCCGTGAGTATGCACCTGACGGTGCTATTCCCGAGGGAGCAATCACCGCAGCCTCTCGGATCAACGGCAACGATGTATTCAGCCACGGCTACGAAACGTGGCAGGATATGTTCAATTCGCGCCAGCTCTACTGCCTCTCCACGCTTCTCTCCGCCATAGATACGATCGAAGATCAGCAGATCAAGGAGTATCTCCTCCTCGCGTTTAGCGATTCCCTCATGTTCCAGAACAACTTCGCTCTGTACAGCATATCTGGAACAAAGATTGAGGGCATCTTCCGACAGAATTCGTACACGCCACTCGTCGAATACGCGGAAAACAACGTCTGGGGCACGAGGGCTGGACGTGGGACGTTCAAGAATACGTGGGAGAAGATCGTCGACGCCGTTGAGTTCGCTCATCACCCAACGGAGCGGTACCTCCAAAGTGGGGAGCTCAAGCAAACAGACCCCTTCGATACTCCGGTTGGCGGGGAATACACACTACACCAAGGAGACGTTCGTGAGGTCGATCTTGAGACGGAGTACGATGCAATCATCACCGACCCACCGTATTATGACAATGTAATCTACTCAGAAGTCTCCGACTTCTTTTACGCTTGGCAACGGCTCCTCTTGGCTGATGAGTATCCCTGTTTTGACGCTGAGAACACGCCACGGCGAAGGAGTATCGTCGCGAACCCTGCCGTCGGCAAAGATGACACCAGCTTCGAGACGGAACTCAAACAGTCCTTCTCACGGATGCGGGACGTCCTGAAGGACGATGGCGCTCTCGTGTTCACGTACCGTCACGGTGGGAAGGCATCTTGGGGAACACTACTCCAGTCGCTCTGTGACGAAGGTTTCGACGTCACCGCAACGTACCCAATCTCCGCAAACCTCAGCGAGTTCGTGATGGGGGAGGGACTCAGCTTCAGCGTCATCGTCGTTGCTCGCCCTGCAGGGAAGCGTGAACCAGTCAGCTGGTCCTCTCTACGGCGACGTATGCACAGAGAGGCACGTCAAGCACGCGAAAATATCCGAGAGGGTCAAACGCTATCTGAGGGCGACATCAGTGTCGTCGAACTCGGGCGGTGTTTCCGTGAGTACTCCAAGCACCATGCGAAAGTTCACCGTGAAGGTGCGGTGATGAACGCCAACGAAGTCGTCGGTGAGATATATGATATAATTGCTGGTGATGTCAGCCCTGATCAGATTTACCTTGATCTCTTAGCAATGGAGACTCCTACACTTGAGGATGTAACTCGCCTCTGTCGCGGCACGAATGTCAAGCCAAAGGACCTCCGTCGCCGGGCACTCTTCGATACGGACACCGGCTTCAAATTGACCCAATGGAACGACGAAACACGGCTCGCTTATCTCCAAGAAAAGACTGTGGACTCGCTCTCTGCCCTCGAAAGCGTGCAACTTCTACGATACGACGCTGCCCAAGAGACCTCAACAATGGAGAAACTACGCGGGATGGAAATCACTGGAGAAATGCTTGATGTGGCAACTGACCTTGCGAATCTCACTGGCGATGAGGAGTATCGTCGGCTCTTCCAGGACTAACGTATTTCACACCCCAGTGAGTCGTTCAAAATGACATGAGCGATATCGACGCGGTTGCGGGTATGTACAATATCATCGTCAGCAGCGAGCGAGAGTCTGCAGAATACCGCGTTCCCGTCGAAGAATTCGTGACGAAGCTCGAGAACAGAGATCTCCCTGATGAAATCTGTGTAGCCGGACTTGAGGAGGTCCTCACCGGGAACGAAGACCTCCGCAATCGCTTAGTCTCCACAATGCGCCAGGAAATGGACTACCTCAACAGCCAACGTCCTCTACCAGCGATACAATTCGTTGTCGACGGCGATATCCAAGGTGCTGGCGATTCGTATGAGGTAGAAATTGACGGAGAATTTCACTCGCTACAGCCCGTATTCGGCCGCCAAATAAAGAAACGCGACTCTGGATGGCTTGTGGCCCCACTCCGGGTGTAAATCCCTTGATCTCACATCAGGGCCCATGGCCCCTCCGTATCCACGACGACACCCTCCTCCGTTGACCGGATGAAATACAGTGTGACAGTCCCGTGTTCGGCGTCCCCGTCCGGGGAGTAAATGGGGACGCACGTTGTCTCATGTTGCGGATACTGTGGATGACCTTCTTCGTCGGTCTTCTGGCACGCATCCTTGATTCGAGATTTCGTCCAGCGACCTTGGTCGTCTAACTCGGGCTTGTTCGGCCCATAGGATGAGAAGACGATCGCAGAGATAACTCGATCTGCGAACGTAGCAGCGTTACTGATACTGAACGGCCCACTCGTTTCATAGACTCGTGAGAGATCTCCCTCCGAAGTCCCACTGAGGCACAGGTGGCCATTGGACGCTGCATCAAAAGCCTGGAGTTCGGGGTATTTGAGTGCCAGCGTATCCAGAATGTACTCCTTGATTAATGCCCTATACTCCTCACAGGTGAACTGCTCCTCGGGCGAGATGACTTCGATTTCGCCGTCAGTATACTGGACTGGGAGCCGAACAGGGCGGTACTGTGGACAGAGGAACGCCATTCGGTCACTCTCGGTCAGATATGCGTAAGCGAACATCCGAGACCGCGAATCAGAGTCGTTCACAGGATTCTTCGCCTCTTGGTAATACTTTGAATCCAACACTGCGAGTGTCTCTTCTGAATTCACCAAGAGATGATCGGGTTCGTGGCGAGCGTCGGAGTTTCCTTCGAAGGGGTAGATCGAATGTTCTGGTTTACACTTGACTCCGGACAGTTGGTCGAGGAAATCGATGTTTCGGATCGACTCAATCTCCTTGTTGAGAATGCGATGGGAGTAATCCTGGAACAACGTGTTCATGCTGAGAGCATAGTCGACGAGGAGTTCCTGTGGGCCCCCTCCTGCTTGACCAAGTAGCGTTGACGAGAGTAAGGACTGTGCCGTGTGGAATGCCCGCCGATAGTAATGCCGTTGCCGTGGGAGGTCGTGCAGAGATAGCCGCCGATACTTTCCGATGTGCTTCTGGCTGCTCCGAATCTCCAGCTCTTCCATCCGTTCCACTTCTTGATGTACCATCGAAAGAAGGACGTCCTGGCGGGGATGGTGGTGGCCTTCGCGCTCTTGCTGGAGGAGTCGAAGGAGAAGTTTCCCAGCCATATGGATGGCTGCGTTCACGGGGTTAGAGTACTCAACCTGTGTTTCAACCCATGACGGTGCTGGGTTGCCAGTCGCATGGTTCATCAGCGTCTGTTCTACGTCGACGGATCCGAGTCCTTGGAAACCGTTTCGTCGCCGAATGTTGAGATCCCGAATGAACCCGTTGCGGCGAATTGTCCGAATACCGTGGACGTAGTTAATTGCCAATATCGCAATGATTCGAGTCGATTCAACGCCGCTAGAGAGTAGTTCGTCGAGAGGGACTCCGTAGTACGACTGCGTCCGATCGATGTCGTAGACGGTAAGCAACATCTCGATAACGTGCTCCCAGTCGACCTTCGGTTCGACCTGGACGCTCATGCCGGGTACCAGTCTGACGATCCCGACCACGTCTGAGGGCTTGACATGGAGCGTGTCGTCGACGACTCGTACCGAAAGCACTTGAAGCGAGTTTGAGTCGGATCCTCTCCCGTTCTGACGGGACCGAAGTCGAGGCCGTTTCTTTACGAACTTGCTGCCTCTCCTGACGAAGTTAGCTGCACGGAGTTCCTCTTTGATTGTCGCTGGATCACACTCTTCGACGATGAGCTTCCTGTTCTCTTGGACTGAGCACAGGGAGGTTCCGTAGTCGTATCGAACTGCCTCACTCATACGCGCTGACGCCCATCTCGCGTTCCTCAGCTTCTGCTTGACGCTCCGCGAGGTCGACTGCTGGACTGAGGTCGAACGATTCGAACTGGTCGTCGAGGGTTTCGTAGTGACTAGCCAGCCGATTGATCTGAGGCAATGCCGCCGTATTCAACAACCGAGGGGTGATGTACGTTGCAAACGCTTGGCCGACGGCGATACCCTCTTCGCCGACGTATGGACCATCATTCCCGCAGGCATGTGTAAGGAACTCTGTGACGTCGCGGTAGTGCATCGGTCCGAATTCCATGATACCGTTCTCGCCCGTCGTCGTGCTTCCCTCGTTTATCCCTTGGTGGTGACGCTCGAAGAGTTCACCAAGTTCATCGGTGTCGATAGCGATATCCGAGTCCAGTTGGCCGATCCACCGACTGAAGAGTTCGGCTCGTTCTTCGTCACCATACCGACTGAGTTCGATCATGGCGAACCGTCGGGTGATTGCGTTGTCGAGCTCGTTCACCGTCCGATCCGACATATTCATCGTACAGATGATCTTGACGTCGTTGTTGAGTGTGAGTGGCGTACCGTCGTCATCTTTGAAGATAACCTGCTCTTCGTCCTCGATGGCTGTATATAGAGGCCCGAATACCTGGGAGATGTCGGCACGAGTGATCTCGTCGATGATCACACCCCAGTTGTCGTGATATTCGTTTGCTTTTTGAATCCCTTGTGAGACACAACCCGCTCGACGGTGATACTGTATCTCACCACCCTCCGTCTCGGGTTGGATGCTTCCTGTAATGTCCGCAGGTGTCCACGTCGGAGTTGCAGTATGGATAGAGTAGTCCAGACAGGTTTCTAATGCGAGCTGTTTCGCGAAGTAGGTTTTTCCAGTGCCTGTCGGTCCATACAGCACGATCGGCTTTCCGACCTTGATTGCAGTGAGCGCGTTCTTTCTGACCGTGTCGGGAACGAGCGGTTCATTGAGGTTGTAGTTCCGCTGGGCGACGGTCTGCTTGACATCGAACGGAGTAGTCCTAGACGTAAGCAAGGCCTGCGTGACAACGTCGGTATCGCCGGAGACATCCCGATCAACGGTGAGTGATTCGACTAAGTACCGTAACGCATCCGGGTCAGAGGTCTCTTCGATAAAGTACTCCGCAGTTGAGGCCGAGCCAAGAATAAAACCGCTATACTGCTCTGCTTCCTCACGATCGAAATCCTTCCAACTCGGCTTCCCACTACTCATTATCTGGTGAATGTCGGGGGGGCACAATAAAACAACATGTATAGCCGAAAGTACGTCTGAAAATCCGCGCACCAACGGGTTGATCCAGTAGAAAGAAGCATTACCATGTAGCTTAATCGACTATATACAACCATCTATGACGTTTGATCCGGACTCCATCACCTCTGGACATACCTTGATTCAACGACTTGACCAATACAACCCGTGGTGGAATACTGAGAGTGACGGCTCAACGTCTGCTGAATTCTCGTCGCTGCGGAACGTATTCTATCGGTCGTACGAGGCGCTTCATCAGGGAGATTGTCGACTCCTATCCGCGACCGGCCCGGACGGCACAGGAAAAAGTCGCCTTCTCAGTCAGCTGATTGCGGCGCATATCGACTCGAACTTCGTTGAGAAGTTTTTCCGCGACTCGAGTCACCGTGAACAGGCTCACGAGAACTTGGTTCCCTCTTCAAACGTTCTCTACGTTCCACTTCGTGACGATCCAGTATTCCAGCTACATCCTGAAGAACAACTCCGAGCTGCTGTCGACCATTTTGAGACACATGTCCTCCGACAGCATCAGTCACCTACGCATTATCTGTTCTTCGACGACGTCCATCTCGTTGAACGACCCAACAAACGTGGTAATCAAGATGTGGGTCACTGGGAACAGCTCTTCGCAGAGTTGCTGGAAGAACACGAAGAACGTCAAATCGTCATTACTGGTCTCTCTCTGGAGGCGGTAAGAGAACGATTCACATCTGTTTCTTCTCTGGATCAGGATTCCCCTCTCCCTCGGGAGCATTTGAATGTGTATCCCCTGGGATTCGGAGACTTTCTCCAGATGCGGTATCGTGATATCGAACTCGCACCAGCCGATGAGCGATTCGATGAGAGGTCGGTCAAAGATGAGATTCGGAAGAGTCTGGTAAGCGGAAAGCTCGATTCCTTCGTCTCGGAGATTCAGTCACAAGAAACTGCGTCAGTCGTTGACGCGTCTACCGCCCGACGAGAGATTGCCAATTACAGCACAACCGGCGGGACAGTAGCCCACCGAATTGCTACGGAAGGAGTCTCGCTGGACGACAGACGATTTTCTGATGTAATTCGCAGTCGCGGGGATGTAGATCTCCAGGAACTCCAGCGGAGCACACTTAGCGACTTCAGAAACGATCTCATCCGTGCAGCGACAAACCTTGGCGGGGTGAAGGACGCATCTGGCTTAGAGAGATTCTGTGCTCTAGCTGCTCACGAACATCCAATCGACGACGTGTTGTTCGATGATTTGACTGCGGTACTCGATATTGACCGCCGAACCCTCCGTGATAAGTATCTCAGCACTCTCTCACGACTGCATCTCCTCTCGGCAGCACCGGAGTATGACAACCAGCGCCCTCGAAAAATTCGATTCTACCTCAGAGATACAGGCATCACTAATGCGTTCTGCCGAAATGATCTCAATGATGTCCTTCGTCGCCAGCCGGGATTAGACGAAGCCCTCGCGAAAGCTATCGCGTTCGATCATACGCTTCGACTATCGAACGAACTGAACCATATCCACGACCCGAAACGTGGCGTCGTCAAGTTCTGGGTCGGGACGAAGGGGACTGTCGATTTCGTTCCTAAGATCAACGGAACACCGATTCCAATTCTCTGGTCGTACAAGAGAGGCTTAGACGAACTCCACCGTAGTACGGACACACCAGGGTTCGACGCATTACAGGAATTCCTTGGTGGGCGCGCATCTGCCACTGAGAGAGACAAGGTCGACGAACTACTGTACAACTCTGTGCCGGGAACGTTCGCTGAGCAGCGGCGTACGTACGTCCAGCAAAGCGAGTATGCTGGCTCTCTGAGTGATGATGAAACCGCAGTCTTCGATAGCGAGCCATCATTCGGGATTGTGTTGACGAATGCACGGGAGGCGTTGGAACAAGGCGTTACCGTAGTCGAGGATGGCTCGAAGCCAATTCTCCAGATCCCACTCTGGACGTACCTCCGGCTCTCCCGATGAGTCTCTAGCCCGCTGAACCGGGTACGAGAGTCGATACTGCACAACCTATTTGATGGCATACTGTTTCGCTTGACACATGGACGAACAGGACCTCGTTGATATCGAGGTCACGCACAGTGACCCAGACGACATTCTGGATTCATATTCGTCGGGTATTGCGGACTTCTCATTTCACCGGCAGACCGTTATCGCGAATCGACTACTCGCAGGACAGCCCGATACCGAACTACGGTCCCTGATCGGCGTCGACGAGGAGCAGGTCAAACTCCTTGAACACCAAGTTAACGCTGCCCACCGAGCGCTCTTTGAGATGAATGGTAAGGCGCTTCTCGCCGACGAAGTTGGTCTGGGAAAGACCATTGAGGTCGGCATGATTCTAAAGGAAATGCACTACCGCGAGACTGATGGGTCAGTGTTGATTCTAACTCCTGCACAATTGGCCAAGCAGTGGCAAGGTGAATTACGGGAGAAGTTTGGGTTGGAATTCGTTTGCAACTACGACGACGAATTTCAGGGATTCGATGCTCACGACCGTATCATTGCGAGTATCGATACCGCGAAGAGCGACCGACACCAAGCAGCCGTTCTCGCGCGGGATTGGGATGTCCTCGTGCTGGACGAAGCACACTACGTCAAGAACGAAGAGACTGATCGATACGATCTTATAAAGAAACTCAAATACGACTACGCGTTCTTCCTTACGGCAACTCCTATCCAAAACGAGCTCACAGATCTCTACAATATCGTTTCTCTCCTCCGCCCTGGCCTGTTCGGTAGCCGCGATACCTTCCATCACTACTTCGTGAATAGCAGTCAGCAGACACTCGTGAACCGCAACGAGCTACAGCGCCGTTTGGGACAGGTGATGATCCGGAATAAGCGAGAAGATACGGATATCGACTTCACAGAACGCATCATCGACACGCGGACGTTCGAACCAAACGAATCTGAGAAGAAACTGTACGACGCGGTGACGGAGTATGTGCGCGCAGCGTACTCCCAAGATCAAGGGCAGAAGCTGGTGCTAATGCTCCTCCAGAAGGAGGTTGTCAGCAGTCCGGCAGCACTTGAGCAAACCATTCGAAAGCAGCTCGACGATCAGCGTGAGCTGACTCATAAAGACGAGCTTGAAACAATTATGGACAAGATCGACGCTGTTGAGTCAGTCACGAAGCAAGAACGACTGTTTGATATCGTCGAGGAGGTGCGGGAACGCGTTGAGATGGGGCGTGTCATCGTATTCACGCAGTTCCGTCCAACACAGCGCCAACTCCTCGAAGCGCTGGACCAACAGGGCTACACGACCCATGCGTTCCATGGAGGCCATTCAAGCCAAGAAAAGGAAGACATCGTCGACCAATTTCGCGAGGAGGGTGGTGTCCTTGTCTCTACAGATGCAATGAATGAAGGCCGTAATCTCCAGTTCTGCAATATTATGGTGAACTATGATCTCCCCTGGAATCCAATGAAGGTCGAGCAGCGGATTGGGCGAATCCACCGAATTGGCCAGAAGCGAAAGGTGTATGTTTTCAATATGGGTTTGAAGGGGACGATCGAGGAATACGTACTTGACCGTCTCTACCACAAGATTGACCTCTTCCAGCAGACGGTGGGTGAACTGAGTACGATTCTCACCCGTTTAGAGGACTCTGGCAAAACTTTTGAGGACGAAATCTTCGAACGGCTCGTCAACGCTGGTTCCGAGGTTGATTTGGAGAACGACTTTGACTCGATGGCAATCAATCTCGAAGAACAAAAAGAGCTTTCAGAGAAAGTTGAGCAGTTTAACAGCGGTGTTTTCCAAGGATTCGACCTGGGGGCGAAAAATGACTGATGCACGTCTTGCGGTAACGCAATCTGAACTAGAAGCCGCTATCCGAGAGTACCTCAAAGGCTTGGGAGGCAGCATACAGGCGGATGGTAATCGGTGGTACGTCAATTTGCCCGCACATGTCGACGTTGGGTTCTCTGATAGCAGTGAGTTCGAAATCGCATTACTCAGTGACGAAAACGCAGAAAATGAGTCAGTAGCTCTACTTACTCCTGAGAGTGAGTTCACTCAGAAAATTCTTGAGGAAGCAGCCGATATGGCGATGATCGGGCGGGTCGAACTCACTAGCGATGTCGTTAATGGTGACTACCAGCACCCTGCTTGGATTGCTGAGAGCAATGCTGAAGTAACCGATGTTAAATTCAATCCGTACTACGATAAGGTGGCTATCTGTGCATTTGTGAGGGTTGGGGTTGAAACTGTCAGTAAGTTCCAGACCCAATTCTTAGAAGCAGTATCTGTAGACCTTGATTCGGAAGAACATCTTCCGAAGATCACGGATCTCTTGATAGGTGAGTACTTCAGACCAAAAGCTGCTCCTCCAAACGAACTCTCTGAAGGGAGTGAGATTTCAGTCTCAGCGGAGAAGCTTGCTGCTGTCATTAATGTCGGACAGAAGCTTGCGGTCGAGGAAGTTCAGGGTGATATAGATGACCTTCGACAGTCTGCGTCGAAATCTGCGACGTCAGAATTTGAGGAGTATCAACAGCTTCAGGAACAGCGAATCACGGAGTTGCAGAGCGAAATCACCTCGATTTCTGACCGTATTCAGAACGTAGCCACGGATGTCGAAGACGCAAAGTCCCAACATCAACGTGTGGAGGTGCTCGAAAAGCGGAGAGAGCTCAAAGAAGCAAAATCGAAAGCGGAAGAGGAGCTCACAGAGATTCTTGGAGAAAAAGAACGGGGATACTCTCAACGAAAACACGAGATCTACGACCGACACGCAATCGAGGTGAAGACGACACCAGTTGCAATTACGCTCGTAACCTACGAACGGGGCGAAATTGAATACACTGTTAGAGAGAGTGGCAAAACCACCTCTGTGCGAGCTCCCTACGCAATCGGGGTCGGAGTCACAGATGAAGTTAGCTGTAATACCTGCCACGCGACTCTAACAGAGACAAACCCCGTTTCTATTGTTCCTGATGGCGTAGGATGTCACAGTTGCAAATAGAGTCTGAAGTATTTGCTTGGGGGAAGTAATCCAACCGTCACAGCGAATGTTGGTTCGAGAATGATTCTGTAGATACACCTATACTTCTCGTGGCTAATTTCTGACCAAAGCCGATGCCCTATCTTGGTCTACTCGACAATACAGAAGTAATCCCCCCGCAAGTAGCGGATGGTGCGACTGTCGAATGCCCCGTTTGTAGTGGTTCTATGGCTGTCGTCCAATCTCATGAGCGGGGAAGCGTGTTCATCTCTCGTCATTTCCGCCACCACGATAGGACCCAGAATCCTTCGATGAAGAGAACAGGCCAGACGACGCTTGCAGATTTGGATACTCCTGGAGCGTGTCCAGGCGAATCCGACGAGCATCAGAAAATGAAGTCGATTGCGTTTGCTCGTCTTGAACACGACTTTCCAGACGCTACTGTCGAGCTCGAGGCTGCGGTAGATAATCGCATCGCTGACGTACTTCTAACATTCGACGCTCCCTGTTCGCCCTATGGACGAGGGATCGCCGTCGAGGCACAGTACCGCAATCACGGGAAGGACGTCGAGGCAGTTACCGAGCACTATCTCGAACGTGAGTTTAGCGTTGTCTGGCTTGAGGAAGACGATTTCACTTCCCACGATGTCGACCTCTCTGGTATCCTCACAGTGTGGCCGTACGCGCTCCCGAACCGAGTGGGGACTGAGGGATATCCAGACGTGTTACAGTGGCTCTGGCAGGAGAAATCTCCACAGGTAGAAGTCGAGGTTCCGATACCTGGAGAGTACTGGACCTCATTCGATAAATCGGGCGAATGGGTCACTGTCGCGCAGTGCCATCTCCGCCGACGTGGTCGTGCATGGGCTACGATTTCACGGTCACCTACCGGCCACCTCACACTTCAATTGGGGAAGAAGGAATTCGGCTGGAATGCTGACTCACACCGGGTGACAGTACAGCTCGAAAGAAGTGATTGTGAAGAACTCCAAGAGTTCGTAACCAATCTCCAAAAGCGTGGATTTGGAACGGCGCGACCAACTGAGGAAGAGCGAGATCACCCGTGGCATGATCTGACTACGGCGTGGCTGGCTGGGTCCCCGAACGTTACTGCGTGGCTCTCCGCATCGCTGTCACCAGACGGAGATGTCGTTCTCTCCCTCGGCAAAAAGCATCCAGTGGATTCAGAGCGTGTGGCCGTTCAGATAGACGAGACCGTTGTTAGCGCGCTTCGACGCTTGATCGAGTTACTGGAGCGAGCGTTCGAGTTAGAATCTGAATAGGGTCTATGGAGTCCATCTCAGGATATCATCTCCTGAACGAACCGTAGATATTCCTCTGCGACCCACTCGCCCCGACCAGTTAAGGAATATTCCTTCCGGCGCTTGTCGCTTTCCTTCGTCTGTTTGCTGATTAACCCAGACTCGACCATCCGGTCGAGACTCGGGTATAATCGCCCATGATTGATGTCTTCCGGATAGAGATCTTCGAGCGCATTCTGGAGGGTCACTCCTTCCACTGTCTCAAATCGATAGATGAGACAGAGGAGATAAGTCTGAAAGGCGGTGAGGTCGGTTGGAATATTGTACGTCGAAAAATCAATCGAACCGGCTGTAGGGGGGTCTTGGTCGCTTGCCCCCTCTTCATCCGGTGGATCTGAATCAGCCATATTCACCCATCCTAGCACCGATGCATAAAATTCTGTGCTTCAATTCAGACTGGACTCGATAGTTGTCATATCTTATTGTGCAGTAGCCAGGCGATTCACTGGGATTCTTCAGTCGACTAGCTATGCTTACACCACCTCTATATCGATCTAAAGCCGATGCGTCTGCGCTCCCCTGTGATTTCGATTAGACTGGTGAAAATGGGACACTTAGCGCCAATGAGTGTGGTTTTGATTCCAACGGATTGGTTCCCTTGTAATCCGACCGTCTGAATACCATCGGCATGATGGCACTGAACCGACTCGAAACTCTCGCCTGAACGCAGTCTACTTGCTATTTTTGGCTGTTAGAAGCACTATCTGTCGTCTAAGATAAATGCATCAATAGTCTTATCTAAGGTTTTTAGTGCCGTCACTATAATGAATGAATCATGCGCCATCGTCACGGTGTCGCACGATCCCTGGTCGTCCTGTTCGCGTTCACCGCAAGTACAGGCGTCGCTGCCGCCCAACAAAGCGAAATAAGCAGCTCACTCACGCAGATCGAGGAGTTCGTCGCCACAACCCTCGGTCAGATCGGCGTGATCGTCTTCCTCGTCGGCGCTGCCGTCTGGTTCGTTTCCAGACGCAGTGCCGACCGCGCCCAATGGGGTTGGCGCGGTATGTGGGGTGGCGCCGGGATGATCGTCCTCTCGGTCAGCTACAACGTGTTCGTCGGCCTCTTCGAGAACCTCGCCCCGGGGATGATCGTTCCAGTCCTTCCCTGAGCAGTGTCCTCGGGTGAGGCGAGAGCGGGCTACCGCTCTTCCACCCTAATCACTCTGACCTATGACGGACAGTCGTCCCCTCACTGGCCTCGTGGTTGTTGCCCTCCTCGCGCTCCCCGTCGTGAGTGCGGTCACAGCACCGACTGGTACCGCGCCCAACAACGAGACGCGTGCGTTCATCTCCGACGACCGCGATCCAGACGCCGGGACGCTTCCGCCGTTCGTGCTCTCCACCCTCGACGATGTCGTCCGTGCGGAGAACGTCTCTGTGGCGAATATCAGTCGGATGCGCGATTTCTCCTACGCGACGACTCAACCACCATATCGCGTCGGGCCGAACCAGCAGACACTCAGCGAGTATCGTCTTGCCCAGTTGAACTCGATTCAGCGCAACGACTCGACGAGTCTCTGGCTCCCCGACTCGCAGCGCTCGAACGGCACGGTCGTCAAAGACGCTCATATCACGATCCTCGGGACAAACGAGGGAGTGCGGACTGGTATCGGTGCCGAAGCGGGCAACCACTCTGAAAACGCAAGTGACCGACTGCTCATTCCGCGGAACGGAACGGTTCTGACGCAGCTCGATTACTCGACGCTCCTTCCGAATCGGACGTGTACCGTTGCTGGCGACACCAAGACCTGTCTCTCGTACGATCTCCTCGAGCAGCAGGTCGACCGAAGCGTCCGAATCGGCAATCAGACCTGGGAGAGTGATTCAGCGTCGCCGCGTCAACTCGAGTACGACGGGGCGGAGGCAACCGAGCCGACGACGATGCAGGTCCGCGCGACGATCAACTCAACCGTCGCCGTCACGACGAAGACCTACGTCCGCGATGGCGGTGGCTGGCAGCTGTCGAATACGACGGCCGATGAGACGCTCGCCCTCTCGCATACGGTCCAGGACAGCGCTCCTGCGGTCGTCACGTCGAACCAGAATCTTAGCCTCACGCAGACGGTCGTACGCTCCGAAGAGGGGATCGACCGAATCATCCTCCGGTTCGAGGGCCCACACACCCTCTCCGACCGCCGACTCTGGAGCTATGCTCGGTTCAAGGGGTCGGCTGGACGCGTTCAGAACGTCTGGGGCGTCTATTCGCAGCGCCGGTACAGGAATGCGACACGCGGTCGGCGGCTTCTCACGACGTCGAACATCACCCTCTCGCTCGCACCGGGTAACACGACGCGACTCAACCAGACGCTCGCACAGCAGCTCGCGGCCACAGACGGACGGCAGCGAACCGTCGCGTTCCCGAACGTCCTCGAACTGCGGCTCACCGCTCGTAGTCGGCAGCCGACGCTCCGCTGGACGCAGAACACGAGTGTCACCGCTGCTCCGGAAATCACGAGACTGAACGGCTTCAATATGTCCGGCAGCGCGGCCCCGCTTGACCGGCGTGTGAATCTCACCTCGGTACCGCCTCGCGGCTACACGACGATCGTCATCACGAACGTCGACCAGCCGATTACAGAGCTCCGCGATATCCACAACGATTCGATACCGGTGACCACACAGACCGTTCGCGAGCAGAACGCGAGTCTCTCCGCGACGACACTCAACGAGACGCACGCCCGGATCCAACTCACCGACGCTACCACTGGCCAACCGCTAGCGGGCCGAATCCTCTGGCTCAGCGGGGCCGCTCAGGGACGAGTAACGACGAACGCCGACGGCGCAGTCGTCGTCGAGCGGCGTGATCTCTACGTCACTGCCTCGTTCACGGGCGCGACCAATGTCTCCGAGAACGTCTACTACGGACCCGCACAGACACGAGTCGCGTTCCAGCCGGAGCCATTCAACATCTACCAGCTCCTGACCAGCCTGGCGGGTGCACTCGTCTCCGTGGCGGCGTTTCTCGTCTTCTTCGCACCGTTTGCGTACATGCGGCGGGGAACAGGCTAGCACTCGTGATGCACTTACTTGGATTTCCACTCTAAATCTCACGCAACAAACGTACACCACCGAACTCAGATCAAACGATGACCGGATCGAGATTCCACGTCCCGCTCGACGTCGTCCACGACAGCATCGGTCCCGATACTCTCGCGTCCATCCAGCACGGCATCGCGACGCTGCCGACTGACGCCACGCTGGTACCACTCGCCGCCGTCTTCACCGACTGGATTGCGAACTTCTTCACTTACATCCTGACCGGGATTCTCGGGTTCATCGGCGAGCTCATCGCCAACGGGATGCGGACGTTCATCATCTTCGACAGCCCCTACTCCGACCCCACGATGCAGGCGGCCTTCCAGCACAATCTCGATATCTTCCCGCAGCTGCTCGTGATCATGTTCATGGCCGGGGTCGCAACGAAGCCGTTCGCCGATCAGCGGGAGGTGACGAACTTCATGCTCGTCTGGAAGGCGCTGAAGGTAATCATCTTCGTCGCCGTCGCCCGCCAGATCATGCACTTTGGACTGCTGCTGACGAACGCGATCATTCGCCACATCTTCACCGCGAATTACGGTGCCGCATTCGGGCCAGAGGTTCTGAAATCCAGTCTCGACGGGGCTGCGGCGTCGGGTGCTGGCGTGATCATCGGTGCGCTCATCCTGAGCATGGTGTCCGTGGCGGGCATTTTGCTGGCACTCGGGGTCTTCGTCCTGCGGGAGTTCCTGTTCAACGCGACGTTCATTCTCCTGCCCATCCTCGGGGCGATGCTCTTCCTGGACTTTGGACCCCTCCGCTACACGTCGGAGATCGCGAAAACTGCTCTCCGGGCGACGGCCTATATGCTCCTCGCCGGAATCGTGATGGCGGGCCTCTTGCAGACCGGCGCCGCGGCTGCCGGTGCGTACGCAGACATGGCCGGGCAGGGTGCGGCTGCTGCCCAGAGCCAGCAAGCTGGCGATCCTGGGTTCGGGGAAGTCCTCGAGGCGTACCTCTTCTGGCTGATCGGCCTCGTCGCACCCGCACTCGTCGGCATCAAATCCGCGGCGATGGCCGGGCTGTCGCCGCGACGCATTTCCGGTCGTCAGGGAGCGAAGAGCAAATCGAATTCCCAGAGTTCGTCGTCAACCCAGTCTGGCGAAAAATCGACGCGCACAGCCCTGATGGAACAGGCGAGGCATGGGACTTCAAAAGGGCTACGGGGAATCGATAAACGAACCAAAGGAGTGGGTAGTACTGCTGTGGGGAAGGCAGGCTCTGCTGCGGGGCGAACCAAAAGTACGATTGGGAACGTTGCTACGAGCGTTGTTTCTGAAGAGAAGGTTGAGAGGGGGAAGCGAATCGGAAACTCCGGAAAGAAAGGTGGGAAACGAGTGATCAACGATGCACATGCAGGTGCGGACTATGCAACGCGGAATCTCCACCAATCTCCGGTCGACTGGGCCGAGGCAGGCCTTGAGCGCTACCGAGACAACCCGGTTGTCGATACATCAGATGATACCGGATCGAAGCAACGTGAGCTGAATGACTGGTCTGACAGCTCTTCTAACAAGGGCCAGTCTAAGTAGGATTGACCGAATGCATATACAACGGGATTCCATAAATTAAGTATAACAATGGACGGACAAGAACACAACACGTCCACAAACGAGGAGAGGACCAATAGTCAGCGGAACTTCGATGTAATATTCAAATCAGTTATCACATCTCTATTTTCAACTATTGTACTTTCCGCGTGTTACCTTCTGGTTCCGTTAGGCGTGATTTGGGTAGCGGCTAAGATGCCTACCTCCATCGGGTGGATTGCAGCAATCCTTAGTGTGCCTGCTATTTGGTTCGTACCGAGTGTTATTGCCATAGTCGCGACTACAACGATAGAACTCGTAGTTGGGCAGGACGACGAGGATGTGGAAAGGGGATGGTTTTTAGGAATAATCGTTGGATCAGCCGTGTTAACTGCGGTCTGGCTCCTTCCCCTTTTAGAGGGTTTCTGGCCATCGGTTGAGGGAGTATTTCAGCCATTACGGATTACTGCCCTGTTTGACGATCCTTTGCTTGTTGGCCTGAGCTGGTTAGTTAGCGTGCCAATGATGGCGTATGCTAATCTTGCCGGACTCACGGACACTAGCCCAGAAAGTGATACCTCGAAAACAAAGGAGAAGCAGCGTAGCCAGTCAGGTACACGGTCTGCGAATCCACCTGCATCCACGAATGACACGGATGGCCAGGACAGGAAGGCACCGAAGAACGAAGATCTGCCGAGGGACCGAAGCTATCAATGGGAGCCTGCACCAGAGACACGGTTTGCAGATATTGGTGGGATGGAGTCGCTGAAAACGAATATCGAGCGTTCAGTACTTCGACCAATGACTCGAATCGACGAAGCCTACGAGCGGTTCAACGTCTCACCACCGAATGGAATCCTCCTGTACGGTCCACCCGGAACCGGGAAAACCCTATTCGCCCGAGCAATCGCTGGGGAACTCGGCCATCCGTATCTCGAGCTATCTGCGGGCGATATCAAATCACGCTGGATCAACGAGTCGACCGAGCAGGTCAACCGGTTGTTCGACGAGGCAGAGCAGTTCGACCGGTGTGTCATATTCATCGACGAGATAGACGCCCTCCTCGCTGGCCGCGGAAATGAGCTCCATCGCGAGCACGCCCAGGTCGTCAACGAGTTCCTCGCGCACCTGGACGACGAAGAGCCGAATTTCCTCGTGATTGCGGCGACGAATCGGGCTGACCTCCTCGACGAGGCCGCCACACGACGGGGACGCTTCGATCAGCAGTACGAAATCGGCCTCCCCGACCACGACGCTCGTGAGGCGATTTTCCGCGTTCGACTCCGCGAACTTCCGACCGCACTCGACGAAGACGACTACCAAGAGCTAGCCGACCGTTCAGAGGACCTCAGTAGTGCTGACATCGTGGGGATCGTCGACGACGCCGCAATGCATGCCGCCGAGCGTGATGCAGAGGCAATCACACTCAGGGACCTCCACGAGTCGTTCCCCGATACATCCGACAGAAATACCTAACAAATCACGAATACTATTCAAAACCGATATCCTGGGAAAACTATTAACTATCTATCTTAGTAAGGAAATAATCACATGGAGACCTTCCCCATCGCAGGCCGGATCATCAACACGAAGTTGGTATTTGGTCTCACTGCCCGCGAAGTCGGCGAGGTCCTCATCATCCCATTCCTCGCCCTCGGCATCGCCCAGAGCCTCGGGTTCACCGGCACGCTCTTCCTGATTGCTGGCGGCATCGGTCTCACCCTCGGCATCCTCATTCTCCTCGTTGCGCCCGCTGGCCAACGACCGATCAGCTACGCCCGGGCCGCCGCAGACTACTATCTCTCATCGAACTCGTACTACAACCGCCGCACTCGAACAGAGGCAGAGACGCCTGTCATTCAGGACGTCGTCGGCGTCCGGCAGGAGGGTCTTGACGTCGAAACGATCGAAGCTGAGCAGGAGACCGAATCGAGGTGACCACCCATGGGCTCTGCCTCCTCCGACGAGACCACCGACGGAACAACCGCCGACAGCGATGGGGAACACGACGTAGACGAGACAACGAACGGGAACGCTGCATCCGATAGTTCAACCGGCCAATCGACGACGGGTACGTCAGCGACCGAGTCGCACTCAGCGCCGGGGTCCGAGCTACAGAACGGTACCCAGCCGACCGCGACTCAAAATGGAGCGCCGGAGTCTGACCTCGAAGTTCTCCGCGCACTCGATAACTTTCTCGACGACATCGACGAGGACCTCCCGACCGCTCGCGAACGGGCTCGGGCTCGCGACCACTTCGACCTCGAGAATCGACTCGGGGAGTCCACGACCACGCAGGAAAAACTCGGCTTCGATTACGTCCGCGACGACGGCATCGCCGTCGACGAGAACAGCTACATCGGACTGCTGAAGGTTCATCCACAGAACTGGCTCTCGCTCAGCGACCAGGCGAAACGGGACACGATGAGTGCATACATGTCGTTCCTGATGTCGCTGGAGTCCAGCGTTGCGGTGCCCTGCTATCCGAAGACCTTCGACCTGACCGGGCACCTCGAACGCTTCTACACCGCCGGCGCGAGCATGGCATCGCGTGGCCAGACACCTATCCTCCAGTACGGACGCAAGTTCTACATCCAGTGGGCGAACACAAACATCGAAGACGAGGACCTCAAACAGCGCGATTTCTACATCGTCACGCGGGTCGACGCCGACCAAGTCCACAAGGACCTCGATACAGGAAGCGTATTGAGTCAGCTCGGGACGCTTCCGGTCATCGGGACGGTCTTTTCCGGGATCGTCGATCGAACGCCACTGGGTGACTCCCACGAGGAGGCCCGTACCGAACTCTGTATCCGCGAAGTCCGGCAGCGCCAGCGCAGGATCACGAACAAACTCGGCCGGACGGACGTCTCCATTGAACGCGTCACCGACCGCCAGGAGACGATGGAAATCCTCTATCACTACTACAACCACGTCGACCCGAAGTTCGAGAAGTTCTCCCACGCGACGAAAACGGAGGGTGAGCACTAATGGCGGGGCGATTCGACCGCCTTCGCTCGTGGCTTCCCGTGGGGAGTAGTGAGCCAAGCATCGACGACATTGACGACGAGACGTTCGACCGCGCTGCGGAGATCCTCGAAGCGAACGGGGACGACCTCACGAAGGAGAACATCCGCGAACAAGCCGAGTACCTGCTTGAGGTTGAGGACGTCGACGAGGGTGAGCTCCGGCTCGGCATTGTGCAGGACGAGACCGAGAAGACGCTTGCCGACCGGGATGTCATTGCCCCTCGCCAGCTCCAGGAGGTCTCGAACCTCTTCGAGTCGGGGTATATGGTTCGCAACGACAAGTTCGTCCGCACCCTCACCATCCACGGCTATCCCGAGCGCGTTCCCCTCGGGTGGCTCGAGAACCTGTACACGACGAACGACCACGTCCGCGTTACCCAACACATCGAGCCTCGCGATACTGGGTCAGTCCTCCGCAAACTCCAGAAACGCCTCACTCAACTGCGAGCCCGTCTCCACAAGAAACACGAGAAGAACCAGACCGACACCCACGAGGCTGAGGCCGACCGCGACATGGTCAAAGACCTCATCTGGGATATCATCCTCGGGGAGACGAAACTCTTCGACTTCGCGATCTACATCGAGATCATCGCCGACACCGAACAAGAACTCGATGACGCCACCGAACGCGTCGTCGAAACGCTTGGGGCCGCGAATGCTGAGGCGGTCACGCTCGACAAACGCCAGATCGAATCTCAGGACGCACTCGCGCCGCTGGGTGATGACCCGATCAAGGCCACCCAACTCATGCAGGAGACCGCCGTGGGGACGATGTTCCCGTTCATCGAGCCCGCCGTGGCTGACCCCGAGGGCGTCTTCTATGGCTTCGATGGGACGAACACGCCCGTTCTGTTAGATCGCTATCGGCTCTCGTCGTACTCGAAGGCGATTGCTGGAAAGATGGGGTCGGGGAAGACGTTCGCCGAGAAGCACGAGATGTACCATCGGCTGATGATGGACCCCGAGATCGAGATGCTCGTCCTCGATCCGCTTGGAGACTTCGTCGACTTCGCGAACGACCTCGGCGGCCAGGTCATCCGCTTCGGTGGGCAGAACACCGTGAATCCCCTCGAAATCCGGCGCGGCATCGACGACGTCGCCGACGACCCGTTCAAGAAGAAGTTCCGCTCCGTGATGGAGCTGTTCCGTACGCACTTCTCGGCGGTCGCGGACCAGTCGCTGAGCAAGGAACAGGAGGGTATCCTCCGGCGGGCTATCCGTCTCGCCTATCTCAAGTACGGAATTACCCCCGACCCGGTGACGCACGAGAACACGAGTCCGACGATGCAGGACGTCCTCGACATACTCCACGCGCTCACCGACGGCGACCAGCCATCTGAGTTCATCGAACTGCACGAGGATGCAAACGAGGAGCGCGTTCGGCCGGAGATCGAACAGCTAGAGATGCGATTCAAAGAGGCCGATGAGAAGTACGCCTACCAGCTTCTCCTCGGTCTCGAAGCGTTCCAGCACGGTGGCGAGAACGACAATCTGAACGGGCGAACCAACGTCGAGCTCGACAACCGGCTGGTCGTCATCGACATGTCGATGTTCGCCGATACCGGCCAAGCACCGCTGTTCATGCACGTCATGTTCGACTGGATCTACCAGCGTGCTCAGAGCAGCGACCGCCGTACCCAGGTCACCATCGACGAAGCCCACTATCTCCTGCGGCGGGCAGCAACGACGGACATGATCGACCTGTTCATCCGCCACAGCCGCCACTTCAACACGGCGATTACACTCATCTCACAGACGGTCGACGAGTTCATTGCGAAGTCGGACAAGAAGTCCGAGGAGGCCGTCGAGAAAGCGCGGAACGTCTACAACCTCTGCGACATCAAGCAGATCTTCCACCACGAGTCGGTCAGCGACGCCATGATCGACTTCCACGGGTTGACGGCCTCCGAGCAGAACTTCATCGCGACCGCCCAGACCGGCGAAGACGGCGGCTACTCGGAGTGCCTACTCGCGGTGAATGACTGGACGAAGTCGCTCGCCCTCCACGTGAACGACTACGAGATCCACGTCCTCGACGACGACTTGGACCCGTGGGAGTATCTCGTCGACCAGCGATACATCGACGCTGGCGACGTCGAGTATCTCGCAGAAGAAGGCCGCGTCGACGACTACGACATCCCGGACTCACTGCTCGCTGAGGCCGGCGTCTCGACAGCACCACAAGAGGCCGATGACTGAGACTCGTCGGTACGTTCGCATCGAACCAGCACGGGAACGCGTCGACTCAGCCGATATCGTGTCCCGACTAGCTGGGTTGCGGAAGCTCCGCACCGGTTGGAAGGTCAAATACGACCCACGGAAGAGCCCGCCCACATTCGAATTTCTCGCACTTACCCAAGGCGAAGACGCGCCGGTACGGTTCTATCTCGGCGTCGACGACGAAGAGATGCTGCCGACGGTCGAATCCGAACTGCAGACTGCGTACCCAGCCAGCTACGAGATTTACGAGGAGGCGGTCGACCTCCCTGCAGAACTCTGTCGTCCAGACACGGACGAGGAGGAGTCCCGACGCCCGACAGACGACCCTGACGCAGAGGAGCAGGTGGTTTCACTCTCTGAACGCACGCCAATCGCTGCTCGCTGGAGTGGCATCGGTGAGCGGAGCCGCGACTGGATGACGCCGATCAAGCAGTACTCGCAGGTCCAAGAGGAAGGCACCAGTTCGGGAAACCCAGCACGAGCGCCACTCGCGACGGCCGTTGAACGACTCACAGAGGCCACAGCACCCACCGCATTGCAGGTGTTGTTCACGCGGTACAGCAGCTGGCAGAAGTTCGCTGAAGGCCGCAAAAAGCAGATCGAGACGAAACACGACGGTGCCCTCCAGTCCGCTCGAACGAGTCTAGCGGATATGGTCTATGGGGCCGACGAAGAGCGGATTCGAGATCGCCGACGCGGTCGTGATCCGCCACACGTCGGTGAGAGCACCCGGCAGACGTCGAGTGCAGCTAGTGGGGAGGTCGCATCCCGACAGGCGCTCATCGATCAAAAAGGACCGTCACAGACGTTTCTCGTGAACGTCCGGACGGTGGCCGTCCTCTCGAACGAGCCTGATGAGGCAGTCAAAGCACAGGCGGCGAACAATATCGAGACGCTGGCGAACGCATTCAATCACCTGGATGGGTACTTCTACCATCTCGACGGGAGCCGCGTCACAAAGAGCCTGACAAACCTTCGAGACCCCGCCAAGAAAGAACTGAACCGATTGGTCAACCGTTCGTTCAACCAGTCCTCGATGGGGAAGCGCCGGCCCCAGCTCATTCTGAACGCGGATGAACTCGCGAACTTCGTGGCGGTGCCGAGCGCACAGACATTGACCACTGAGGGCTCGCGTGGCGCTCGCGGGAAAGAGCGACTCCGCCAGCCACTACCGCTCCCGGATCCCGATCTCCTTGAGGAGTTCGCCGGAACAGGCATGACGGTGGGGAAGCCCCTCCGGAACCGGAACGAATCCTTGGACCAACCAATTCGTATTCCGCCGAACCTCCTGACTACGAGCTACATTCGGGCTGCGTCGACCGGGAGTGGGAAGTCAACAGCCGTGCAGACCGAGATGCTCTCACTCCACGAGCACGTCGACGGCCCGACCGTCCTCCTTGAAGGGAAGGGGGACGGGATGGCCGAGAACTATCTCCACGCCCACTACGCCAAGAACGGAAACCTGGACGACGTCTACTATTTCAACGCGCCAGATACCCTACCGGCGGTCTCGTTTTTCGATATTCGCCCCGCACTCGCGATGGGGCGTTCCCGCCAGGACGCCGTTCAGGACAAGGTCGAGCACTTCCACGAGATTATGCGGCTCATTCTCGGTGAGGAACGCCACGAGCAGGCGTACGTCGCCAACGAGATTCTCACCTTCCTGATCAAGGCGCTGTTCGACCGGGAGTACGGCCAGGACGCGTTCAGCCTCGAGGACCTGATTCAGGCTGTGTTCCGGATGAGTCGTGACCGGACGCTGCCCGAACTCTGCGAGGCGAACTCGCATATCGAACAGTCGCTGGTGCAGAAGTGCCAGGTCGACGACCATCAGTTCCAGCAGACGATGGGGGCTGCAGCGAATCGCCTCGACAAGATCGTCGAGCACGAGCACCTCTACCAGATGTTCACTCACGTCCCGGAGTGGGACGACGAGGCCGAGGAGTACGTCGGGAACGCCTTCGACTTCCGCGAGTTCGTCAACGACGACGCCGTCATCCTGTTCGACCTTGGTGAGTTCCGGACTGAATCCCAGCACGCCCTGACGATGATCCTGCTGAGCAATCTCTGGGACGCCGTCCAGGGCCGTCGTGGCGGTGGGCGGTCGCTGAACGGTGGGGCTCGTCAGAGCGAGAGCGACGGCGACGATTCGATTGTGAATATGATCATCGAGGAGGCGGCAGCTGTCGCGACGTCCTCGCTGGTCTACGAGCAGTTCATCCCCCAAGGCCGAGCCTTCGGTGTGAGTCTCGGCCTGATCCTCCAGTACCCCGAACAGGTCGCACAGTACAGCACGTCGGACCGGGCGTATACGGAGATTCTGAACAACGTCAAGACGAAGCTCATCGGGAATATCGCCACAGATGCGAAGCTCGCCGAATCGGTGGCACACGAGAATCTGAGTACGACCGAGTTCCGGAATCGCGTGAGTCGCATGCCAGCCGGTGAGTGGATCGCCCAGCTACCGAGTCCACGGTTCGGACAGACGGGTCCGGCGCCGTTCTCACTTGCATCGCTGCCGATCCCCGACGGCCACCCCGAGAGCGATGCACCCCTGTCGGGTGACGACCGGCATCTCTTCGAGGAACAGCAGATTCCACGAGTGATGCGGCGAACCCAAGACGAGTGCAGTTTGCCGGGCCGGACGAATCAATTTGCCCGCAAAGAAGTTCGGGAGACACTCGACGAGGTTGGCGATGACACCGACGCGGAGGCGGCATCGTCGAGCGAGAGCACAGCGCCCGCTGGAGCCGCCGACGGCGGTAGCCCATCGGATGCACCGTTCTTCGGCGCAAACGCCGAGAGCGACAACACAGGCGTCTCTGCGAAGGGCGAGACAGGGAGCACAGCTGGCGACCCCGGCACCTCATCGAGTGACGAGCGAGATATCGGGAGTGCGCCCATGTTCGGCGCTACTGCAGACGGGTCACAGGAATCCGAAGGAAGCCAACAACTCTCAGCTGCGGGACAAGCAGCGTCAGAACACCGTGAGGAGCGCAACGATACTTCAGAACTACAGACCACGGACGGCGATGAAGAGACAACGGATTCGGCGGAAACGACAGGCGGGGATTCGCTGCCCGAGCACCTGAGTTACGACGCGGACACCGAGTGCTACGTCTGCGACATCTGTGGATCCGAATATACTGCGTCCGAAGAGCGGAAGGCCAGTGCGTGTTGTCAATTCGCGTCTAAAGACGATGTGTTCGTTGCCGCCAAGCGCGCTCGCTCCACCGCTTCGACATCCAGTGAACTCTTCACTCGACTCGGGACAATCACCGAGCACGCTGAATCGTACGGCATCGAGGTGACGATTCAGGACTTCGCATCACTCGATGAATCTACTGAGGAGTCCTCTGCTTCCAACGGAGGGTCAGAGCACCCACCAGAACCAGAGGAGAATCAGAATCCGGAGGCGTCCCCATCGACCCGATTCAAGGACGCCACGACGAGCATTCCGGATGAGACGCTCCGCGAGGAAGGCATCACACGTGATGAGGCCGCCTTCCTCGGGCTCGTACTGGATGCGATGAACCACCAGGTCGAGGAGTATTCGCTGCTGGAGAGCATGACCGTGCTCAAAGAGCCATTCTCTAATCTCGATATAGAGACGCTCAAAGAGAAGGAGTTCATCGAAGAGCACCGGTCGTTCTGGCAGACGTACTATACGGTCCTCCCCGCTGGGCGACGGTTTCTCGATCGGTCACTCGATACCAGCCCTGGTATCGGTGATCTCGGTGAGAAAACGCCACACAAGGCTGGCGTTGTGTTCCTCGAAGCATGGCTCACCCAGCAGGAAGACGTTGCTCGCACGGCCGTCTACCATCACCATTCGGAGGATGTCGTATTTGACGTTGCGGGGTTCGATGCCGCTGACGAACTCGTCTGGGTAGGTGAAGTCGAAACCCCGAGCAACAATCCCGACGCGCTGCTCTCGGATTACGAGAAACTAGCGAGCGTCGACGCGGCTGCTGTCTGGGCGTGTGAAGACAAAGACCTCATTCTGGAGATCATCGAGTCGCTCACAGATACTGACACAGTCGATATCTCGTTGACGTCCACGCAGACCCGGACGATCAGTTCGCTTCGTGCGGCGATCAACGACCACGACCTGTCGGGGATGGACGCTCTCCATACGTTCCGGAGTCTCAAAACGGAGGTCGACCAAGATCCATGACTGGGGAGTGGCGAGAATCGACTCGTGAAGAGCTCCACACCTACTACATAGAGACGTTTCCGAACCACCTCGACGCCCTCCCGTCATTCCTTACAGCCAGTGGCCCGAAGCAGTACGCTATCGCCTTCCGCGAGGCATACCCAATCCGGAAGCAGAACGCTCCAGATCGGTCGTTCATCCGCCGCGATACCTGGCAGACCAGCAACTCCGGCGAGCGAACCATCCAGCAGTTCGGCTCGGTGGAGGATCTCGTCGAGTTCATCCAGTACCCCGCACGCTACGACCCCGCTCAAGGGAGCAACTACGCGCTCGCAGACCCGGATCTCCTGGAACGGCCAGAACCACGCCCTGACGCAGTCTACTACGCGCTCGATCACTGGGAGCGACCATGGGTCCTCGCGGTCGATATCGACGCGAAGGACATCGCCGCACAGCGCGCTTCCAGTGAATCAAGCGATGGGAAAGCCGACGATGTCGGGACTGAGCAGCTTCGTGCCACAGGTATCCTTGACAGCCCGCCTGAGGGATATCCCTACACGTTCGACGATATCGAGCAGGCCCTTGAGTACGGATTTGCCGTCCAGGACATCTTCGAGGACGACTTCGCAGCCGACGAGACCATGGTCGTCTACTCGGGACAGGGCTGTCACGTCTACTTGCTCGATGCGGATCGCGAGCACCACTACGACGAGCAAAGTCGCGAAGTCATCAACGATCTGCTCCTCGAAGAATATGAGATTCCCATCGATCCGGTCGTCACGGCCGACCGACGCCGGGTGATGCGGCTGCCGTACTCGATACACGCCGACGTCTCGCGTGTCGTCCAGCCCATCGACGGTCCGGGATTCGACTTCCGGACTGAAGCGACGCCCGAGTTCCTTGAATCATGAGCCGAGACACGCCAGCAGACGATGAGTACACGGCGTATCGAGTTGCAGCACTTCCACGAGACAAGGGCGAGTTACAGCTGACGCAGCTGTTCGAACGCGGGTATCAGCGGTGGACGGTCGATGGCGAGCAGCAGACCGAGAAGATGCTCGCAGACATCGAGCGGTTCACTACCGATGCGTTCGCGCCGAGCACACGGGAGGAGGCGGCGGAGCGCCCCTATGTCGACGATCCGGGAGCACTAGCCACCCTCACGACGCTCGGGGCGGTCTGCATCATGGACCATCCGAAACTCGAGGATACGCCGCCCCGTCATCTCGCGCTCCTCGGTGATCTCCGCGAACTCTACGTCAACAATATCGCCTCACTCATTCGCGAGTACGAAGACTGGTCGCTCCACCAGGAAATCGCCGAAACCCTCTACGCAAAAGATCCCGGCGAGGACGGTGTCCATCCGGGGCGTGTCTGTACGGACATCACCGAACGCCCCGAGTTCGGAGAGGGGTATTACCTCGAAATCCCGCTCGTCGCCGCCTCACGAAAGTGCCTCGCTCGTTCGGAGGGGGATGAGAACCAGCAGGGCGAGATCCAGGCCCACATCGCGGACAACCACCTGTACGTCCCCGTCTCGGATTTTATGGCGAAGTACCGCGAGTACGCAGAGGACGCCTTTGGCCGGCTGCTCGCAGTTCAAGAAGAGGCGCTAACCGCAGACCAACGAAGCTGGCTCACCGCGAACGAATCAGCGATCACTGACCGTATCGACCGTTTCTTCCAGGCCGGACAAACCCATCGCGTGTGGGAGAACTGGAGCCGACAGAAACGTGACCTGCTGACGATTATCAACGCCGTCTCCGCCGCAGACGACGACGTCGTCCAGCTCGGTGAGACGCAGACTGCACGCGACCTCTATGAGGCGGTTGACGCATACGACCCGGACCGAACGTGGGAGCGACAGGTCTGTGAGTCTATCTCCTCGCCACGAAGTCTCGGGACGGTGCTTTCGCGGAACCGCGATCACGCGAGTGTCACCGTTGAGAACGCGCGCTTGAATCGGTACACGCTCACCGAATACAGCGACGGTGCGCAACCCCTCCACGTCGATGAGCTCGAAGATCTGTTCGAATTGCCCTGTATGGCGGCGATGGACGAGCGCCTGCAGGAAAAGAAACCCGTCCGGAAGGACCTGTTCAATCTGGTGCGGATGGCGTGGTGGCTTCCCCAGTACCGG
>NZ_JBPEHG010000018.1:0-4207 GCF_054177585.1 Haladaptatus rarus
CGCGTATCTCAGACTGTTCCAGCTTCGGCGGCGAATCCTTCGCAAACCCGGTCGAGAAGTGCTCAAACAAATCTTCCGAGAAGTTGTTTGAGTCACCAACAATGTACTTCACAAGAGCGTTCCAATAATTGGCACCCGACAGCGCAGTCAAGCCAAATGACGAGATCAGTATCCACATACCGACCAATGAGATGAACATGAACCAGCGGGATTTTCTTCGGGTTGATGCGGTTATAGCATCATAATTTTTGAAAAAATCCATGTCATGAAGTTTATTGAGTACTTCTGGAAGGAGTTGTGGCCCGAGAAGGAGATAAAGAGGTAATAGTACTGCTGCATACGCATCGTTGAAGGGTATGAATTCAACGGGTGACTGTAGTGTACTATTTGTTGCCTGTAAAGAGTACACCCACGCTAAGAATGCACCAACAGCTAACAATATTTGAAACCACATTCGGATTGCGACTTCCGTGTTGGTGTACTCTAATCTTTTTTGTTCTTCTTCCGTCATCGGATTAATATCGGACCACATATGGAGGGCTGTGGCGAGTGATCCAAGAATAATTGTTCCCAAGTAAAATCGGCTAGATATGAGGCCGGGATTTCCTGTGAAGATTGCAAAAATAGCCGTCCATGCTGCAACTACTTCGACTGGAATACTGTCTTTAATATTGTCTATCCAGTCACGCTCCTTTTCTTCTGTTTTCGACTCTTCCGTTAGTTCTTCTATTTTCGAAGATGTCTCGGTATCAGCTTTTATTCCTCGACCTTCTTCCTCCTCTCGCGTCGTATACTCGTTTAGTTTGACAGTGAGTTCTGCAGGGTTGACTTGAGCTTGAGGAACTGCGAGTAATTGTCTTCCCATGAAATCAAGTACAATGGATGACATTATAAGCATAACTAATAATCATGTATGATAGGGATGTTATATACATTACACCTCTGGTTATTAGATCGCTGCTCTCTCAGGATCCACTACACTGGCAAATCCATATTTATACCTCCACACTTGTGTCTGAGTCTCAATACCTTACAAAGCATCCTTGCCTAACTGCTTCTGAAACCCGAGTTCTGTATCATAGAAGTTGAACTGACAATTCTGACGAGCCGAGCGGATCGTCCGCGTACCGGCGGGCGAGTTGCGCACACGTGTCTGCGTCGCTTTCTTCCCGTGCGGTCGTGCAATGCACGTCTAAGATCGCTTGCGTATCTGTATCGACAAGTGTCGTCGCTTCGACGGTCTGAACGGATAATTGGTTGCGGCATCACCTCCTACAGGTCGATGATCATCTCGTAGGTTTCGTCGAGGAAAATCCGCAGCCCATGAGGGAAATCATCGCGTACTCCGTGAAGCTGCTGTCGCCTTCCGGGCAGCAGCTTCGTCGGGATCGGCGCAATAATTTTTAGCCAGCAACAACACTTCTTCGGTGAAGCGGGTGGTAAGGTTCATTCAAACTGCTACTCGCCCGCTTCAACTCCTTCGATTTACCGACCTACGCCGACGCCGTCTAATGATTCAATGGTGCTTCAAATTCATCATTCCTGAGCCGTTAGACCGGTATTTAGTTCCTATAGTGTTATCCACGTCCTCTGTAAATAACATGGACTCATCCTTTCATACATCCATTTCAACACTCATGAACATTGTGTGAACTTTTATGCTCTATTCCGACGAATTTGACTACGCACTATGGCAACTGAACGTGAAGAATATCAAGGGCGAGAAATCGTAACAACCGATGACGACACTCCAAAACTCCAGGTCGACGACCGGCAGGTCGAGGTGACGTATATCGAAGACAAGGGCGTCTATGCGACGAAACACTTCCCATACAACACCTTCGAATCGAAGAAAGAGCTCGGGAAGGCAGTTGTCGACAACTGGTCGCGGATTAAGCCGGGACTGGATGAAGAGGACGAGCAATAAATTATCTGAAGTGAAATCACCTATCGAGCTCTGGCGACGGATAATAGTCAATGATAGCTACTCCGGAACTCGTCTAATCCTCCAAGATTCAGAAGTCGATTTGAATGGCATTCCAAAGCCATCCGAATCGTTTGTCACATTCGAACCGTCAGTGATGTTGAGGGAAGCGGACTTCACTAGCGATTAAGAAGACAACACCAACCCGAACCAACTCTCCTTCAAATTAGCGAAGACAAAAAAGAGTCACTCAACAACTAGTGGATCCGTGTCATAGACGTATCCGAGTGTTCGATGATTGAGTACCTCTGCCGGGGTCGTGCTCCAGGGAGACATCGCGTCATTTAGCCGGTGGCCGATGGGTCCGTCGCTCTCTGAGCCATCTGGAAGATAGCTTGACCCTGGATTTTCAGCCTGCCAATCTGCCCAGAGCTTATCCACGAAGCAGTGGTGGAGGAAGAACACCGGATCGTTAGGTGAAGTCATTGGCCGCATGTCGCCATCAACCCAAAGGTGGACACGGTTGTGGAGGTTTATTCTCTTTCCGTCAATAGTTAAGAACCCTTCAAGTCCGTTGCGGAAACTTGGATTACTCGACATGTCCCACGATGAGCGATCATACTGTACACCATCGAACACGCCGTCATTCGGATTCGACGGGTCTCCGTACAGATCACTTTCGACCGGCAGGTTTGTGACCTGTCCACTCGTTGCGGGGGCAATACGGTTTCCGAACCCGCGCTTCAGCCCTGGTTCACTCGGTGTGGCGCCGACCTCGTCAACAACCGTCCACGTATTTGGGTCATTAGCATCGTATGCGAATGGGCCGGTCTGTACGTAGTAATTGTTATTCGGATCGCCGTCGCCACCCATGAAGTCTGCAGTGAACACAGGTGATTGGCTTTCGATGCGGTTGATGTTTACCTCGAATGACTCAGCATTGTCCCAGAGTGCTGCATCCTCAAACCAGTTCCAATATGGAAGTGTGACGCCGGGCACCTCTGCCTGAAGATCCTGTTCAAACCGTCGGAGGAACTCACGGTGCCACGGCAGGAACGCAGGGCCACGGTGAGCGGCGTTTCGGTATCCTGCATCTGGAATCTCATCGGGTGCCGGCGTTGGTGTCGCGCCTGCAGTGATATGGTTGGCGACGTATTGGTCGTACTTTCCACTTCTTTTCAATGATTTAATAGCAGAGACGAAGTCTCTCTTTTCCTGTGTGGTAAGATCCTTCACATTCTTTCGCTCTTTCATCTCTTCTTCGGGAGGGTCGCTTTGCTCTGAGGGTGGTTGCTCTGAGGGTGGTTGCTCTGAGGGTGGTTGCTCTGAGGGTGGTTGCTCTGAGGGCGGTTTGCTTTCGTTCTGCTCTTGAGTTGGTTTGCTTTCACCGGTGTCTTTCGGTTCTGGAGTTGGATAACCAGTTTCCTCCTTGGTTTGCTTCTTTTTTTCACCGTAGATAATATATTGAAGATTAGCGCCAGTAGTGTCGGCTGCGTCTTCTAAATTGACGTTTGTGAGGTTTGAATGTCGGAAATCGGCATCGGTGAGGGTGGCATCTTGAAAGTCAACATCTGTGAGATCAGCGAACCTGACGTCTGCTCCACTCAAGTTGGCGCTATTGACGATTTTTGCTCCTTTCAGAATGGCGTGTCGAAGGTCGCTCTCGGTGAGGATGGCACCCATGAGGCTTACATATGAGAGATTTGCACCGACGAGAGTAGCACCGAAGAAATTTGCTTTCGAGATATTTGTTTCTTGACCAGAAAGATCCGCATATTGTAGGTTCACTTCTGTCAATGTAGCTCCCGAAAGGTTTGCCCCAGTAAGCATCGCCTCGGTGAGGTTCGCTTTAGAGAATACCGCAAATGAAAGATTGGAACCCGAAAGTTTTGCTTTGAAGAGGTTTGCCTCTTTGAAGTCGGCCCGTGAAAGGTTGGAATTCGAGAGGTTGGCGTGCTGGAGATCGGCTTTGGGAAACTTGGCTTCTAGTAGCGAAGCTCTTCTAGAGAGGTTTGTGAATTTGAGACTCGCGTCGGCGAAAATTCCGTATCGGATCGTTGCACCGGAGAGGTTAGCCATCAAAAGGTCGGCCTTAGAGAGATCAGCTTTCGAGAGGTTGGCTTTCGAGAGGTTGGCATATCGAAGGTTCGATCCGGTCAAATTAGCCCCAGAGAGGTTCGCTCCAGAGAGAACTGCGTCTGAGAGATTCGCTCCCGAGAGATCGACTCCCGACAAATCGACATTAGTGAGGGAGAATGCCCCATACTCCTCTTGGTCTTTTGG
>NZ_JBPEHG010000019.1:0-110603 GCF_054177585.1 Haladaptatus rarus
GGTGGAGTTTGTTGATACTCCTCTTGGTCTTTTGGTGGAGTTTGTTGATACTCCTCTTGGTCTTTTGGTGGAGTTTGTTGATACTCCTCTTGGTCTTTTGGTGGAGTTTGTTGATACTCCTCTTGGTCTTTTGGTGGAGTTTGTTGATACTCCGATTGTGGCTCAGAGTCTTGACTCACCTCATCATCGGATTGTTGTTTTGGGTCTTTGTATCCGGTCGGTTGTTCGGGTGGTGGAGACTCTTGTTCGTATCCAGTTGGTTGCTCTTGTTCGTATCCAGTTGGTTGCTCTTGTTCGTATCCAGTTGGTTGCTCTTGTTCGTATCCAGGCGGTTGAGACTCTTGACTCATCCCATACTCCGACTGAGCTTCTTGGTTCACTTCCGAGAAGTTCACTCCAGCGAGGATCGCTTTGGAGAACCTTACATCCGTAACAAGAGTTGCTCCAGAGAAGTTCGCGTTGCTACAATCTGCATACTCGAGAACCGCATCATTGAGGATGGTTTCCGACAAATTAGCTTCAGAGAGATTCGCTTTCGAAAGGTTTGCCCCTGAAAAGTCAGATTTGTATAATATTGCCTTAGAGAAATCGGCCTCGGTAAGCGATCCCTCAGTGAAGTCCACCCTCGTGGAATCATCCAAGGGATCGGGGGCGAGGTTTGCTCCTGTGAAAACTGCCTTCGAAAGTTCTGCACCGTTGAAAGTGGTGTTCACCAGCCGTGACTCAGAGAAATCGGCGCTCTGTAGGTTCGCGTTCGATAAATCCGTATTCGAAAGATGCGCCTCTGAGAGGGTTGCCTCAGAGAGGTTAGCCCCGGTGAGCTTTGTTCCCCCTGTGAGATTCGATCCTGTGAAGTCGGCAAACCTGAGATCTGCATCTTCGAGGTTTGTTTGGGAGAGAACCGCATCGACTAATTTGGCGTTCGAGAGATCCGTAGTCTTTGAGTCCTTCTTATCCAACCTAGCCTCTTTTAAATTTGCACTTTCAAATGAGGCTTCCGAGAGATCTGCTCCCCTGAGGGTGCAGTCATAGAGGTTCGCTCCATTGAGGATCGCTTTTGCAAGAGTCGCCCCTGAGAGATCTGCCTTTGAGAGATCTGCGTCCGAGAGGTTTGCGTCCGAGAGATCTATCCCTGGCAGTACTGCACCTGCGAGCATTGTCCCTTTGAGAGATGCCGACCGAAGATCAAGATTGGGATCATTTTCATCCTCGGTTATTTTTATGTAAGAGAGATCTGCCCCATCTAATTTTGCTCCCGAGAGGGTTGCTCCACTAAAGCTGGCATAGGGTAAACTCGCGTTAGAGAGGTCTGATCCGTTTAGGTTCACTCGATCCAACTTCGCCTCAGTGGCTCGGACATTCGACAATTTGAGCTTGTCGGTAAGTTCTAGTCCTTGTAAGTCCATGCCATCAAGGAATACCGGGTCTGATTCTTTTTTCTCTTCTTCTAATCTATTTATGAGATTTTGAACCGACTTTTCGTTTTCTATCGCACTTGCGTGCCAGATACAATGATCTGTGCCACCCCACTTTGGGCGAACACAGTGTGCCGTGTTCTCATCAGAACCATGATCCCAGTATTTCAATTTAGCGGGTGGTAGCGTGTCCTTTTTCCCGCCTCCATTCACTGTCTTCTTTTCCACTTTGAAACCGCACCGCTGCTTGTCGCTGCTCGAACCCATACTTAACGAACATTCCCTGTACATTTATAATTATCTACATATTGACTTCCTACACTCTAAATGCATAAGACACATTTTAGATAGTGATTAGAGAAGTACATTTTTAATTTCTATTAATCATAGAACATAAGCTGGTTTCCGATGAAACAGTTCGATATAGAGGTTTCAAAATCGAAATTGGCTCAACTTTATGCACTATCAAGTAGAATGGTATCCAGGAAAGTCGATACGATGAGTTCACAAGAACAATACACAGAGTCACAAAGAACCGATCTCCGGTCTCCTGAGCGAAATCACTACTTCCACGGGAAGCTGATGACTGCTCGGGACATGGAGACAGAGCAACTCTACCACAGAAACCGATTGCACGATGTCTCCAAATCCATTCTGGGAGAGGGCCTGGTCTGCGGATTAGCAACGAACATCAAATCGAAAAGCAATCGGCTGGAGGCGACCATCAAGCCAGGACTTGCGCTTGATGATCATGGTCGATTAATCACTGTGACTGGAAAGGAGTCAGTCGTTGTCAAGAACCGCAGCACCAACGAACCGACTCTTCCTGAAGATGACCCAATTTATCTGTTTCTTGAATACGAAGAATGCCATACCGAATTGGTTCCTGTTCCTGGTTCGGAAAACGCCTGTCAGGAGGACTGTTGCCACAATCGGATTGTAGAGAAGTTCAAGGTAACATACACAGAGGATGAGCCACAAGAAGACAAGGACGTACCCGAAGTTGAATTCCCCTCTAAAGAAGAGTGTGAGAGATCAGATTACTCTGCGTTAGAGACCATGGCACGAGCCTACTACGATGAATACTCCGCTGAGTGCAAACGGAGCGATGATTCGTCTCTCTTTCTCGGTCGATATGAAAAACGAGGAAAGGACGGCCTCTGGGAGTTAGTCGACGATCCATACTACGGATCCCCGCTCGTCTATACTAATGACATGCTATACGCTATTATCGCACAGCATGTCACAGACTTCGATAATCCACATGAAGTAGAGGCGTTGAAAACGGTCAACAACGTAGGGACTGAGAAGGGTAATGTCGATATCGTTTCACCGAGAGGAACGATCTCAGTAGACGCGAAGACCGATCCGGACAGAGTGGTTCTTGAAGCATCGGACAAAATCGCTCGTCAGGAAAAATTAGAGGAATTAGAGGAATTAGAGGATAAGGTGGATCAGCAAAACGACCGAATTAAAGAACTCGAGGAGAAGCTGGATGACCTCTGCGACCGTTTCGACGAAGGGGAAATAGAGGAGAAGGGTGGAGAGTACGAGCAATCTGATGAGTCAAGTGACCAATAACTACACAGCAAAACAGGCCAAGTAGATTGGGAAATTGCTACAAGGGGGCTTCATCTCAGGCCTCAAGACAAATCTACATCTTCATCAAGTCTTGATTTCACTCCGAGTTGTCCACCACGCTCCCGCTCAGTCAATTTCGAGTCTTTGCCGAGGTTTGACTCATCTACAACGAAGTCTTGCGATTCTAACCGACTATTGACTCCAAGATACATGTGGTCACCCACTCGACCATATTTCTGCAGCGAGACTACTCGACTGGTGGTGTGAACCGGCTTCTCGGAGTCGATGATTCGCTCAACCGTCGCGCGTGTGTCGTTGCTGATGGTTGGGCCGAGCAATACGGCGAATTCCTGTGGACAACTAAGCAGTCTCCTGAAGGGTGCAACAGCTTCGTTCGTTGTCTCTTCGCTGATGTCGCTATATTCGAGAAGTGAAACAAAATGGCCGTGGTTACTCTCGGAGGTGCAATCTCGGTCTTTGGCTTCCATCTGTCCTCGGCAGTCGAATCCCGACGTCCCGACCATCGAGCGTTGATTGTCAGTATTTGAATCACTCTCTTCAAGGCCAGGGTCATTGATCGTCGGAGTTAGAGTCACTGGCACGCCACGGAGATAGATATCGAGCAACTTCAGCAGTCCTCTCCTCGTTCCACGACGTTTGAACAAATAGGGCGCTTCTTTGATAAGCTCTCGTTTGGCCTTCTCGGGCCACGAATCGTCTTCTGCAACCGCGAGCCAACTCCCTAACCATGACACAGAGTCTCCCGGAACGGAACGTGGATCGAAATAGCGAGTTAGTGCTGCGATTTCGTCATCTATCTCCGCAAAGGAACTCTCGAAAATCATTAAGAAACGCTGCAAGAACTCTGCACTTGCTTTGTCTTCTACGAAAATCGACGGCAAGTACCGCAGGTACGAATCGTGCGAATAGGAGACCCGAAGCGACTCAACAATGGGTGATGCGTATTGACTGCCGGCTATGTCGACCCTGACCCAGAGAAAACGGTTCCCCTCCGATGGGACGAGCGCTTCGCTCTGGTTTGATTCGTGAACTTCGTTCCATGAAATGTCGTCTCCAGCAGACCACTCTTCGGTCGAGGTCGCATAGAAAAGTCTGACTTGTGTTTCAGGGGGTTCGTTTTTCAGTTTAAGGCTAATTTGGTACCACTCCGGCACGATCGTACCCGTATCGAATTGCTTAGTCAATCGGCCTGCATAGGTATCTTTCCAGCGTTGAATTGCATACGCTGCATTGAGAAGCCAGACTTCATTTGAGTCACCGCTGATGGCGTACAGTTCTTTAGAATCTGCCCCTCTTTTATGTCCGCGGCGAAGTCGGATACAACTCTTTTTAAACCCGGTGAGCCGCTCAAACCTGCCGCGATTCACATCATACCTTAGGAGCGTCTTTTCGGACGTTGCTTTCGGGGCGAGTCCGATAACAAGCACTCCTTCCTGAATCGCTTCGAGACTAGCGGCATCATCGAGAAGACAAAGTTGACCGGAAGTTTCCGGCATCTCCGAGCTTTCATCGTCCTCGTCTTTTGTAGCCCTATCGTCCGAAGAAGTGGTATGTGCAGCTGTGGCGTACCGCTTGAGAACGGAATATCCTTGTTCGTTTATATCGAGGATGTAGAGATCGCCACGATCATCTACGGTCAGATCTACCGGGCGGTGAAGCTTTGAGGCCACGAGTCGTGTTGTTTTGTCCTCTCCTACACCGACAACGAATCCCTGTCCGTCACCATGTCCGCTGTCAAGGACAAAGACCTCGCGACTCGACTGCCCAGTGACAACACGAAGTGGATTCTCGAACGGCTTTTCTTCGTCGAATGTGTCGATTATCCACCGTGTCTGCCACAGGTGAGCAGAGATGACCTCCACGTATCCCCTATTGTATTCGTCGTTATCGGCTTCACAGTTGTCCATCTCATCGGTTTGTGAGGTCTGTTGACTATCTTGTCCGGCAGTAGTTTCCTTTTGTGCCTTCTCCCTGGTGTCACCCTCATCGTCGGATTTGGAGTACGAACCGATGACGTAGATTGTTTCCTTCGTGATACAGAATCCTGTTGGTGAGTGACGGTCATCTTCCTCCCAGCAAGGAAGACGATTGAAGCTTGTCTGGCTCGGATCTGAACGATAGAGTTCACCGTCTCCTCCGAGGAGATAGAGCAAGTTACATCGGTCGGTGTCGACGTCGATTGCGCAGATGTCGTCGGTCTCGATATACTTGGGAGACACGTACGTCGGACTGTCTTCCCGTGAGAGCTCGACTCCACTATCGGAAATCTTGACGTTCTGTTGGTACCAGCTTTGCCAACCTTCGGGAGTTCGTGTATCGATAACGGTGTATTCAGTGCTCATTTACATTCTCCGGGACGCGATGTACTCCGTGTATCGTATTGGGCGACGATGTTGTGATCATCAGGTGAGAGTAGTGCTGTCTCGTCGATGATCACGTTTCCTTCCGAATCAAACCCTCGTTCATTCTGAGCCTCAACTCTGAGTTCGGTCACACATTCGACCCCAGGAACATTTTCGATTTCTTCGTAGAGCTCCGAGCGGAAGAGCGACCGCCCAAACGGCCAGCCATCGCCTTCGAACCCTTCGAGCGGGTGAAGGAACGTATCTAACCCTTGCTCGATAGCACGTATCCGGTCGTCGATCGAATAGTTCGGATCGAGGCGCACTTCAGCGTTCACACTGATAGTAACATAGGAGGGGCCGTGAACTGAAACGCGATCTGTCAAGAGGCGGTGTCTCTCTATGTGTTCCGCGACTGTCTCGAGAAACTTCGAACTCGGTGCGGGTTCGTCGACCGTGCTGAATGGGACGACAATCACTTGCACTTCATAATGCGGTTCACAGGGTTCGGGCACGTCTCGTTTCACGATGCGTGCAGTTGTCCGACCGAATCGAAGTCCTGGTGTATGTAGGGCGATATATTCGTAATCTTCCGGTGAAACTGCCCGGTACGGGACGTGCTGATCATCCGAGAGCCGATCGAAGGCTTCATCGAGAGTCTCGGCATCTTTTCCTCCCACCGCCGGTTCTACAGGTTCCACTGATACCTCTGATAGCGTTCCTGATATAGATCGATTCAACAATCCATCTACTAGCTGGGACGTAGCGTCCTCGAATTCCCACGTGGCTTCTTGGGAGACGTTTCCTTCGGATCCACCCCCCACGACGTAGCTTGTCGCAGAGATCGTGGCTCCTGTTGGGGGTATCTTCCCACGGACTCCGTCTCCAAATCGAATCTCACCCTGTGTGTGGTTCAGTACGTAGTGTTTGCTCTCAGGAGTCGAAATGTCGAAGTGATTTACCCTATCCCACCGTTCACCTCCGACACGGATTGTGAGTCCCTCATCAAGTATCGGACTGCGCTCGAAAGCGAAGATCTGACCGGGTTGGCCTGTTGACTCCGACTTACCGTCGGGGTTACGGAGAGGTTCCCCTAGTTTGTCTTCATCGTCCGCTTCGTATTCAACTGTCCACCTCTGGTCTGCTCTCACGATATTTACCGCAATCGAATCGACCGGTGGTGGCACTTCATATCCATCTTCTTTGACGACACATCGGATCCAACGATACGCGCGATTCTCTCCGAAGAGGGCACCTCCACTTTCTTGCCACGTGTCATTCTCAGGCCGTCGGAATGTCACGTCGCCACTACGATAGAACCGATAAGTTTCATCGGACTCGACTATCAGTGGAACCCATGCTTCGTCGAGATGCCAGTTATCATGGTCGTCGCAATATTCCCAGACCAGCTCAACCGATGGCTCAAACTCGCTCTCCTCATTACACGAATCCGTGAATTCGCCATGTGTCGCAGGCTCAGGGAGATCCTCCTCGTGGAGCGTCACTGTAAGCGAGAGCGTGTCGGCAGCGGTGAAGGGGTCACCTTCGAAGCCGAGATAGAGTTCGTTGCCCTGTGCTGCAGACTCTCCGAACGCGAGAAAGTACATCCCTGCTGTCTTATTTGTGTCTGAGTTGTCGAATCGACCGTGGCGTCCATCAGTGAGTACTCGTTCGAGCTGAGCCTCGGTTAGAACGACATCTTCCGTCGTCTCGAATCCTTGGATCACATCAGTCATATCCGTCGCTACAAGCTTCGTTGACTCTTCAAGCCTCACACTTCCCGAGCCATCCGGGGGGGTCATCGAGAGCTTGACAGTGGCCGGTTCTGGTGGTCTCGGCTTCTCACCCATTAGTTCGAGGTACTTCAGCTGATGAGCGTCGGTAATCTGATCGAGTTGGTACGAATACGTCTCAGCAATCCATGACAGCAGCTCGAGAATCGTGATCCCTGGGTCGGAGGCATTGTGATCGGTCCATGACTTGGAGTAAACCGGAATCCGCTTCTGTGCTTCTTCAATGATCTCGGCATACTCCCGGTCGTCTAGTTCTGGTATATTGAGGCTCATGATGTTAGACTGTATCCCCATCAGTTGTGTCGTCGTTCCCTTCTTCTCCTTTGGCTCGTATATTATGTGTTCCGCTGAATACGAGCGTATCCTGAGCAACCTCTGGGAGGTGGTCGCCTTCTGTGACCGAGACACTGGTCTGGCCACCATGGAATATGATTTTCAAGGTTTGGACGTGATCGACACCATCCACGCGTTCGAGGAGCCCGAAGAAGTCCGAGAGACAGGGCAACTCACCGAATCTCCATCCTTCCTCATTTGAACCGCCGGTGAGTGGATGAAGGAATGCCTTAATCCGACTGTTCGCCGCTTCCTCAACCGCGGATACGCTCGATACACTTCTCCTGTCGATTACGAGGTCAGTGTCGACAACTACCTTGATGTAGCTTGGCCCGCGAACAACGATACGTTCGGGAGTGGGTCGCGTGAGACTCGCAGGTGCCTGTTCATGCAACGCGGCCTCCACACGGTCGGTGACCTCCGGCGACGGCACTGGTTTTGGTTCATAGGTTCGTGGGACAAGCAACACCGTCACCCATCCAGAACGAGACTTCCCGCGCTGATCCATACCAGGGATGCATCGCACGCGGGCGAGATTTCTCGACGCAGTTGAGGCGATCCGTTCGACGTCTTCTCTTGTGACCGCCCGATTTCGATCTTTGAGTACCCGAGGCGCTCGATCGAGTGTTTCGGCTGTCGTCTCCGCGTCAGCACCACCGCTTGCCGGTTCTGGATTGATCACCGATTCAACGAAAGGAAGTGCGCTAGTCAGAGCGGTCACAGAGCCTGTCCGAACATTCCCGTCGACACCACCTCCCGTTCGATAGTTCGCTCTGATGTTATCGTCTCCTAGTGGCGGAATCATTCCACGATCACCATCGCCAAAGGTGAGCATTCCCGCGGTTCGGTCGATAAGGTAGTGTCGTGCATCCGCTGTTGAGTCGACGAAGTTGTCGACCGCAGTCCAGCGAACCCAAAATTCAGTAACAGTGCCACTCTCGTCCGTTAGCTCTTCCACGTGATCTGGGTGTTCACGCTTCAGTTCTTCCCTCGTGTCTTCGGAGAGGGCAGCCAGTTCTTCGATCCAGACTGCCTCTTCAATTGCTGGCGTGTTCGCGAACGCAACCGTCTGGTTCGGTGTCCCATCGCTTGATCTGAGGAGTTCGTCCGTTATGGTGCGGACGTTATCTGCCCAACCCGCGTTCGGATAGAGCCCGCGGAGTAGTGGTGGCGACCTCGTCGGTGTCGGATCCGTCGCGAGCACGAGGGGTTCCATTGCACCGGATGAACGTGGGGGTTCATCCGCTGCTGGGCCTGAGCTATTAGCTTCGACATCTTCATCATCGTTTTCGTCTTCTCCAGTTGATTGGGCATCGGTTTCACTATTCGGAAGATCACCCGTCGGTAATGCACCAGATTCATCATTTCGGTAGTACGTTATGGTCTTTCCCTCTGACGTCTGTAATGCGATTATATCGGTTGCTTCATCAGTGTCATATGAATCTCCGAAATCGAGTATGAGATCTATAGAGTCATCTGCGTCTTTTGTAATCCCCACGGTGAGGGTTCCACCAGGAGGAATCGCTGAACCACTTCGGAACCGACCAATCTGATCGCCGTCCTCAAACGCAAGCTGGTAATCATCAAGGCAAACGGTCTGTACGCCTATATTCCGAATGACTGCTTTTTCTTTTTCTATATCAACGTCAGAAATTACTATTTTCTGCCCACTCGGTACTCTGACCTTCTCGTCTACTGAGTCGAATTGACTTCCTGCCAGTCGGGCGCGAATCCAATGGAGTCTGCGTCCGAATCTCTCGAACGCAGTCGTCGGGTTTGAAAAGACAAGACTGACGATACCGCGACGCGTGAAGCTCTCTGTTCCATCCTCGACGTTTAATTGTTCCCATGATTCCGTCGCAGGGTTCTCGCAGTACTCCCAGCGAGCCCGCGGGAAGAAGTCGTCCGGAAATGCTTTCTCCGCTGCTGAGAACAGCAGCTGGATCGGCCCATTATCGAGTACACCGTCAAATCCCATGTAGATCGTCTGTGTCTCATCGGGGAGCCGTCTGAACGGACTAAACGGCGGTTCAGTCTGATGTACAAGACGGTTGGCTTCGTCTTCGCCGTAGGTGAGATTGTTATACGCAACAACGTGCTGAGGGTCGGACAGTACGATCTGTTGTGCCTCATCGCTAGAACTCCCTCCCGACGTAAATCGCGTTATCTGCCGGTCGGATTGGCTAGATGAGTTCGCTGAAGACCCATTCATGTGAAACAGCCGCAGTTCACTGAAGCGTGGGACAACCTCTGCGATCATCTTCCAGATATTATTTGGTGTTTCCTCGTAACAGACGTAACCATCCTCCAGTACACGAACTCGAATCCAGTGTCCATCATGCCCAGCAACGGTTGTTCCCTCAGCATCTTCTGGGAGATCAAAGGCTACCCAGCCTTCGGAAACAAAGGAGTCGTCAAGGTTCGGCAGATAGTCCCAGCCGGTACCATTCCAATATTCCCAAGACCGATTAAGTGGCGGATCTTTGTCTTCACATTCTTGGGCTCCTAGAACAGAACCATCTTCCATCTCCTTGAAAGTCATCAGGATTCTATCCCCCTTCTTTGTGAACACCTCATCGGAACCTATGTAGAACGCGTCGAGTGGACGGGGAACCTCTCCGAATGGAAAGATCTTTTCCGATGAATTTTTCTTGGATTCTTCATTCGGCGGTAAGGGGACGTCGTTCGCGAGGAGCATATCCGGTGTAGTGCCTTCAAGAGATCCTAGCTGTTGAGTTTCCCCATCGACAAATTCTTCCAGTTTTTCTTTTAGTGGATTATTATCCTGCGTAAAGTCTCCGGACAGCCCTGTCAGCGAGAGTGAGATGTCGGTGACCTGTACGCCAAAGAGTCCTTCGGGTCTGCCTTCCGGTGGTTGCTCGCATCTGATCCATCTTGACTCAATTACAGTAGCGTCCGGTTTTCCCTCTGAGGATTCAGTAGCGGTTGTCGTTTCATCGTCGGCTGCCGCTGGATCGGCCTTCGGTATCGTCGTCTCCACGAACTCACCACCTTCTGGAAGAGTAAAACTGAGCACCGTCTGACCTTCAGTTGACAATTCGTCTTCGTCCTCATCCAGATCTCGTGGTTTAAGACAGAGTTGATGCCATTTTTCGACTGGTTCTCCATCGATTTCTTTTGTCCCGTAGTACGTCCACTGGAGTTCATCAAACACGTTCTCCTGGGTTTGAGCGTTGATTCGCACCTCGAACTCCGTTCCGGGTTTCAAATTAAAAAAGTCCCCGTGCCCGAAATATAGCATGTGTGATTGTTTGTTCTCCCCCTTGAACAACCGAGGAGTGGAACCAGACTGTGCCCCCGGCTGGTGTTCGAAGATTGCATCGCCATCCCGATAGACGCTATATGCCCTCTGGAGACGTGCAGGTGTAGCTTCGAATCCTTCTCCGTCGGCGATCTCAAAGGTCTGCTCAGGTTCGTCTCCCTCGGGCTCGGAGATTGTCTGTGTCCCCGATGGGATTGTGACGTTCTCGGGAACGCCCTCAGCAGTCTGAAAGACGAGTGGGAGGCGCGCAGGCTGTGGCGGTTCTCTACTGAAGCCGAGGGCGTCGAAGAATGCAATTCGATGTTTCTCCGGTGTCCGATCCAGGCGTTCGGTGACGTCTTCTGTGATTTCTGCGAAGAGAGCGAGTAGTGCCGAGCCGACGTCGCCTGACTCGGGATTCCACTCGGGCGTGTAACTCTTCGCTCGCTCGATTGCTTCCTCACGGAGGGCATCCCGTCGACGTCCATCGACTTGCGGTGGTGGAAACTGTTTCATTGGTCACTCGTTGAGGTAGAACGGATAGACAAGATTGTCCTCCGTGTTGGTTTGACGGATTCGGTACTCAATATGGATGAGGAGCTTTCCTGAGTTGATTTCTTCAGTGGTGATATCGACGTTTCGAACCTCGATTCGGGGTTCCCACTCGATGAGTGCCTCCTCGACACTCGTCACGATCATGGTCACCGTCGCTGTGTTGAGCGCAGCAAAGACGAAGTCATGGATTCCGCAACCGAACTCTGGTCGCATGAGACGTTCACCTTTCGAGGTTCCGAGGATGATTCGGATTGATTCTTTGATATCTCTCTCTGCGGTTGCAATCTCCATCTCGCCTGCACTGTCGGGCTCGACTGGAAACTGCCATCCTGTTCCGAGGAAATCTTGGTCTGAATCCATCATGAGTCCCTCATCCGATTTGCACCGTCGGGCATCCCATGGTGATCGTGTTCGGTGGTCCTGCCTCGACAACCATGTCTCCCTGTCTGGCGGCCGGCATGTTGTTGATGAACACTGTCGGGCTCCCTATCGTTACGACCCCTCCCACATGGGGTGGAAGTGTCGGTGGTGTGAGTGGACAGGTATGGAAATCGGCGAGCGCTCTCCAAGCAGGTAATCCACCGATGAGTACGTTGAAACTTCCTGATCCTGCAAGTGGTGTTCCGTGACTTGTTAGGTCTGTTACTCGTGCAGCTGGTGGCATAGATGTCTCGTGTTGTTTAGTTTATTTTGACTATCGATCCTTTAAGCGTCAGGATACCTCCGGCCTCGACGCTCACGTTTCCTTTTCCCTTGATGTTGATCATCGTCGACTCGACATTCACGGTGGCGGCACTCGACACGTCGATTGACCCTGTGTTGGAGTCAAGGTCAACCGTGTTCTTCCCCGTCCGATCCGCAATGTGAATCTTTTCACTCCCTGTGGAGTCATCAAGGACAATGGTGTGTCCGCTGTTCGTTGTAATTTCGATATTACCGGCGGTATCGGAATCGTTCAATGTTATCTCGTGACCACTCCGTGACCGGATCGTCCGGACGTCGTTCTTCCCATCGGCGTTGTCCTCGGGTGGTCTCTCTTCGCTGCTCCACAGTGCTCCGAGCACGTATGGATAGTGGATGTTACCGTCTTCAAAGGCGACGAGTACCTCGTCACCCACCTCGGGGAGGAAGTAGGTTCCCCGCTCTGTGCCCGCCATCGTCGTCGCCATGCGAGCCCAGTAGCTCTCGCCGTCTTCAGCCCGCCACGGGAACGTCAGCTTGACCCGCCCCATCCCGTCTGGATCTTTGTTATCGGTCACGATTCCATTGGCCACGCCGCGAATCGCATCGTTACCCATCTCGTCCGGAGGCTCTGCGAAGCTCATGACGCCACCTCTTGAACCAAGCGAGCCTGGAATGACGTAGTGTACCCGCCTGTTGAAATCGAATGGTCTGCGCTCTCGATGTAGTACGTACCGCTAAATCGATCCGTCAGGCCGTCTAGCTGCACTGTCGTCCCGGCGACAAGCTCCGGCAACCCGATCGTCTCGCCACTCCCTCGAACCCGATTCTGACGGATCCGAGCGTCCTCGGATTCGGCCCTCCGTTTAGCTTCGGCTGTTGATTCCACCGGTGTGCGTATAACCTTCGTCTCTCCGTTCGGGTCGTTCCCCTTGACGGAGGCTTCGATCTTCTTTCTGCCTCGCCGATTACTCCATTCGACTCTGATTTCTTTGACGTCTTTGGTCTTATTGAGTTGGGGTGAGAATGACAGCAGCGATTCACCATACGCGAGCTGTACCTTCGGCGGTTCGCCGTCTCGGGGTGCTCTGAACCCAAAACTGTCGCGTTGAACGAACACTTCGTAGTTATACCGTTTAGCGCGCTCCGTGAGGAAGTCGTAATCTGTCTTGTTGTCCTGGACGATCCGCGGAAGTTCAAGATCCGTTTTGTCGATGGTCACTTCGTCGAAACCGTACTCGCCTCTTTCGAGTACCTTTTCGACGACGGCAGCGTCCGTCACCCGATCTGGATTCGGGTCTTTGTCCCATGTTTCGCTTTTCGTTCCACTCATCAGTTCATGCAACCGTCCATACCCACTCACACCGATGGTTGGAACACCGTTCGCTGGGAACTCCGGCTCTGCCGATTCAACCTTTCCAACAAGCATCGGCTCAAGTGCGTCTCCATACCCCATCGAAATCTTTGTAACGCCTTCTGTCTCGAGGAATTCCCAGTCGATGTCCTCGAATTGGCTTTCTTCTGGATTGAACAGATTGTTGAGCGTGAATGAGAAGTGGTTTGCCTTGGAGTGGCTGGTGCTGACTGAGAGATCTGAAATGATACCACTGGCCTCGGTGAGTTCCGTCCCCGCCAAATCGATCTTGAATCGAGGGACATAGAAATCGTTGTACTTCTCTCGAAATGCTGCGAGACTCATTTATGCCTCCAGTGTTGGTATCATGAGTTCGTCTCCTGGACGGAGTGTTCGAGGGTTGGTGATTCCATTTGCCTTAGCGATTGGCCGCCATCGTCGAGGGTCACCGTACTCTGCGGCTGCAATTAGCCAGAGCGTCTCGTCTTCGGTCACTCGGTGCAGTTTCGTTTTGTCTGCGGATCCCCGTGGGTTCTTCTTTTTTTGCCACTCCGGAGGGTTGTACTCCTTGAATGTCACGTTCACGCGAGCACGAACTGGAATTCCCTCCGGGAGGAACATCGTGAACTGCTTCTGGGCGCTCTGCAGGACGCATCTGAAGTTTAACTTGCCCCAGATGAAGCGACAGATTGGCGGTGCGTGGCGTTTGCCCTCGACCTGGAGGAGTTCGTCAATTTTGTCCGTGTAGTTCACTCGAACGTCCTTCTCATCTTCCTCGTAGGTGTCGAAAAACAACTCCATCGTGAGCGTCTCGGCTTCCCCGCCCGCGAATTGTGTCACGGGGGACGTGAACCCCGGTAAACTCTGGTCTGCAAACGTTGTCGACTTATCCAAGTTGTACTCCGTCGGGTTGAATTTGACGGGGATCTTTTTCCCACCCTCAACTTGGATGATCGCTTTCTTTAGCTCCGAGTCAGTCGCATCAGGCATCTTTCATTCAGTGCCCCCGTCGCTCCTGTTCGATTCGGATTTTTCGTTCAAACTTTGTGTATAACCGGTCGACTAGGCGGTCGATGCTTCTACTCGATTCCATTGGCTGATTGTCAATCGATGCCAGTGATAATATATCTAACCCTTCTATATTGTCATGTTTGTCGTTACCCTGGCTCTTTTGGGAAGTGGTAGAATTTAATTGTCTGTTGGTATGTGCAGTCTCGCTTCCTGAACGCTCACTCGATTCAAGACGCGCTCGGTCATTTCTAACAGTCATTTGAGGATGGCGTTGAAAATCACCGGTTGTTCGACTGAAACGAGGGGTGATTTCCATCTTCGGAGCGTGCTCTCGTTGATTGTCTGGTTCACTGTTGTGAACAGGTTCGTCGCCGTCCGCCCCGAGAACCGTCATCGTCGTATGTGAGGTCAGTGGCTGAATCTGTTCGTGATGTGTTACGGTCTTCTCGACTGAGGGCTGAAGTCGCGAGTTCGTAAATTGCGTCCTGAGTGGTACATGAAGGTCACGCTGCTCCGATGGTTCCACCACTTTCTCTCTGATTTTGCTTTCCGTTCGATTGTCCGCTCTCGTGGGATTCGGCTTATATTCCTCTCCGAAACTGACCACTTGCGTATTGACATCATCGCTTTCTCTTGCTCTGATGACCTCACCTGTAACGTCCACCGGAGGTGAATTCCTCCAACGATTATCGGTGCTCTCGGTCGGTTTGTCCTGCCTCGGTTTAGTGAAATCCAAGAGTGGCGCATACCGACGCCCCGTTTTCTCTATTTGTGACTTTTTGGAAGATGCCTGGTGGTCTGCTCGTTGAGCGAAATTCTCTGTCTTTCGTTCACCGATGAGTCGTCGAGATGCGGGGAGTGCGGTCGATGGGGTTCGCCCTGTTCGTTTGATGGTTTTCGTGACCATCGTTGGCGATTGCCGACGTGTTGGTAACCTATCTGTCCATTTCCCGCCTATCCGTTCCTCAGCAGGCCGTTTCACTATACGAGCGGCCGTGAGGTGCGTGATTGACGGAATGTTGTTTGTAATCGTTTGCTCCGTAATTATGTCTGGTTGATAGCTCTTAGAAGTATGCTGGCTGGAGGGGTTGGTTGCTTTCCTTACCGTTTCGGTGAGTTCATTAACGATAAGCGGCTGAAGAGCAAGATACGAGAGTTTCGAGAACCTCTCGTGTTTGGGAATTAGAAAGAGGTTCAGTACCCCTGTGAACGGAGTGAGGACGATGGGCGTGGCGTTGGTAGTTTCGGTCGATTCGTCCCAGCATTGTCCTTGGACGAAGGTTATCTGTCGTGCGGTTTTTCGCATTGCTATATCTTGATGATTACCGGTGGAAGAACCTTCACACCATCCCTAAAGTAGGAGATGTGAGGTAGACCACATTGATCCACTGTCTCCTCAATCTCATTCTGATCTTCGACACCACAATTGTGCATTAGCTCATGAAGATACGTTGCAGCAAGAGTCCAATGTCCAATCCGCCAGGCGAGTTCAGTAGCCGCAATGTTGTTTCCATCAACATCACCATGGCCGTAATTTCCTGTACCTGTGTCTTTCCAAACAATTGCGCTATTTAACCGTGTTCGAAGCTCGTTCGAACTGGGAGCGCTACAGAGCGTTTGAAATCGCTCATGACAGCGTCGATAGCCATCGGGATTGTTTGCAATCCGTTCAAGGATTCTCCATGCACGCTCAATACGTTGGCGCTCGTCCTCTGGGACTATGCCATAGATGGGATTAGGAGGAGATCCAGTTCCGAATTTTTGGCGTTGAACATTCACCTTCCCGTTTTGAGACTGCTGAAAGACGTGTACTAACTCGTGTGCAAGCAATTGCATCCCTTGGCTTGTATGAGGCGAATATTCTCCCCCAGCAAATACCACATCCTGTCCAACCGTAAATGCTCTAGCATTCATCATGTTAGCAGTGTAATTGGCTTCGCTGTCTGTGTGTATCCGTACATCACCGAAACGGTATCCGAATCGTGGCTCGATAAACGATCGAATCGAAGACGGTAGTGGTCGCCCCGTTCCTAACGACCGAAGTCTGTTTTTTGAACTTCCTATTCGGGAGGGATTCGTTGAATGGATTCCGGCGTGGCGGTTCGATTCCTCGCAGTCCGTGCACCGTCGCAACTTTCTTTGCCGAAATCGCCCCCGACCGCCTGAAATCATCTGCAGAATGTGAGTATCCTGTCCGTCTTTTTTCGACCTTTCGGCAGTCGTCATTCCGGACATCCGCACAACTTGTTCGGCTACTTTGTCTGCCTCGCGCTCATACTTGTCATCTGGCTTTCCCACCTCTAGCTTCAGTTGAATTTGCTTATTCACCACGCGTCGAACCGCCTGGTTGCCGTTTTTCTGTTGTAGGACAAACAATGGATGGCGGTTTGTCCTTAATCTCGGATCGGACTCCGTACGCGCCCCTATCCCTTCACTTCGACCATCCATTTGGCGTCGGTAAGCGTTTCGACGTTCTGTGGAGGGGCTATCACTCTTGTTCTTGTTTGAGTACCTATGTGTTACTTTGCATTGTGATTGAGTTGTCATGGGTTGTACTTTACAAGATCGTGATATTCACCGAACATTTCGGGTTTAATCAACTTCCCCGTCTTTTGGAACTCCCGTCGCGTCGCCCAGATGATGTGCTCCATCTCCACCCGGTCAAGGAAGTCGAAGGTCAGTTCACCCTTTGTCGTGGCCTGTTCTGGAATTAGCTCTCGAATCGTCCTCCGTTCAGCAGAGTACATGGCCTCTGTCTCGTCAGTTCGTCGCCCCGACACAGCCAGAAATGCCGCGGTCAGGGCGATGTTCTTGATGTTCCCCCCAGTAAGTTCGAATGTCGAGAGGAACTCGTAGTCCAACTGTCCAAGTAACGTGTCCGGCTTAGGGAAGATTCCCCGCCATATTTTCTCGCGTGCCGTTCGATCGGGCAATGGAAAATCCACTCGCAGATGAATCCGCCGCATGAACGCCTCGTCAATATTCTGCTTGAAATTTGTGGTAAGAATCACCGCGCCGTCGTGCTCCTCGACGCGCTGGAGGAGGTAGTTCACCTCGATGTTTGCGTAGCGGTCGTGGGCATCCGACACCTCAGAACGTTTCCCGAATAGAGCATCTGCCTCATCGAAGAAGAGGATTGCATTGCTGTTCTCGGCTTCGTCGAAGACCTCACTCAGATTTTTCTCCGTCTCACCGATGTACTTGCTGACGACATTCGAGAGGTCGATTTTGTATAGATCCAACCCTGCATCGTTCGCAATGATCTCGGCTGCCATGGTCTTGCCGGTTCCCGACGCTCCCGTAAAGAGCGCGATGACGCCATTGCCGAGGCTGAATTTCTGTTTGAATCCCCAATCGGAATACACCCGTCCTTGATACTTAATGTGGGCAGCGACCTCCCGCAGGTGCGATTCCGTGTCCTCCGGAAGCACAATATCATCCCACTCGTAGGTCGGATCCACTATGCGACCGAGCGTGCTGAGTTTCTCTCGCGATTGGGCGCGACATCCGGCGTAAATATCGTCTGCAGTGAGTTCACTCCCATACGACCGCGACTTGGCCGTCTCGACGGCATCCGCGATTTGGCCGCCGGTCAACCGGAATTTACCGGCCAGGTCGGGGATGCTCACGTCGGCAGGTAATCCATCGACCACGCTCCAGAGTTCCAGCCGACGGTCGTACGATGGAATTGGGAAATGAGTTCCAATGAAAGTGTGGGTGTCCACGCCGAGCCGTTGTCTTGTCTTCATCGGCTCCTTACCTAACAGGTACACTCGTCCATTGAATTCGTCGAATGCTCCCAAGAGGGTCGCAACGTCAGCGTCTGATTCTTCATCGAGTGATTCGAGATTCGAGATGCAAATATCTGCATCTCGTAGTCGGGCTTCTCTAATGAGGACTTCGACGATTGCTCGAATTCCGTTGGTGAGAAGTCCTCGTACGTCTGCGATCAACAGCTCCCGGCCTCTCTTGGAGTTCAACGCGGCGACCGCAACCAACCTCCCTGCACCGTAGGGGCCATAGAAGTGGGCCATCAGAGGAGCAGACGTCGTCTCGCCGCCGTAAGAGGGTTCCTCTTGATGAGATAGATTCTTGAGTTGTACCTTGACGTCTGTATCGAGTATCAACTCCTCAAGTCGCTTATCCGGACTAGAATACGCTAATTTTGTGGTTCGATTCAGTAACGTCTCTGGCTGCCATCCGTGGTCTTTCACCTCGATGAACTCGCTGAGTGAATCGTCGATGGCGTCGGTACCGAGGAGGTAGTCAACGATCCGTTCGTCGACTACTATCGACTGCGTCGGAAGCGCTGTCTCCTCCCCACCCGACAGTCGGATGAGTCCGTTTCTTCGTAACGTGGCTGTTGGTGCGAATAATTCACGGTCGACGAGACGCTCGACTGCCACGGGAGAGAACGTCCGGAGAACGAGGTCGACCGACGGTCGTTTCCGGTTGAGATCGTCGTGGAGGTATGCATAGACCGTCTCGTACTTCGAGTCGAACTCCGGGGCGACAGCTACCAAGAGGACGTCAAGAGCGGGACGATCGAGATCGAAACGATCGGCGAGCGTTGCAAGTCGCAATTCGGTTCCCTGCTCGAGCGTCAGGCGCTTTCGTTTCTCAATCTGTTCGGTCAGGCGAGTAATGTACTCGAATTGCTCTTCGTACAGCACGCCGCTTGAAACTGGGTCGCTGCCGCCCCATCCATTCGCTCCAGGCCATAACAATCGATCGACCTTCTCGTCCGGAATGTAATAGCCAGCGAATTCCTGCGCGGATTCACCCATTTCTGCCCGCCACTGCTCGACGCGGAGCCAGAGGAGGTAATCGATTCGACTGAGCTCATCGAGTAGGTGTTCATAACTGTCGCGATATGGCTGATCACTTCTCGTTAGAGCCGGGGGAACTGTCCACTCTACTTGATCTTGTTTCTGGTCTTCTCGTATCTCTCCTTTGTGTTCTTCATTCTCCCGTGGCTCTCGTTCTTCTAATTCTCGTTCTTCTCTCCTGCTTTCCCATGGCCAGCGTATCATCGTTCCATCATCCTTTTTAGCGAGTGTATTGGTTAGCTCCGCGGTGTTCTTCCACCTTGACCTCTCATTATGACATCTTTCCCGTTTCGCCCGAGGAGAGTGGGATAAACGATTGGTACGAGAAGGTTTGATTGGACCAGGGGATCATTGAGCGCGAGGATCCCGTCGGCCGCTCTGGCTAGACGAATTACCATGTCTTGAGATATAGTTCTCTTTGCATCAGCGTATCCCTGTGGGTGGGTGAATTCAAACTCAGCTTGCAGCGTCAACTCGTTCATGCAACCCGCTCCAATCCCTCAGCGGTGATTTCGACTTCTTCCATGTTCATCACTGGCGAGATATACTCTGGTAATTACTCTCCCCTTCTTGGCAGTTCCACACAAACCCATTCGGGTGTTGTGTGACTCAGGCGAACAGACAACACGGATAATATTAATAACTAGTTAAGAAATCGAGACAAGTTTGGCTCATCTTGACGGTTATTTCGGGAATGCGTCGAAAATAATGGATCAGATCACTAAGATGCAAAGAAGTCCCATCTCGGATTCGTTTGCCGCCATCTCGTTGGTATGGATCGGCCGTGAGCTCGGAATGTCGTACGTTCGAGCGCATAGCCTGCCATCGTGATTGATGTCGTTGTTTCAGACTGTTTCAAGCACGGCCAATATCGAGTGGGAGATTGGTGTTCGAATTCATCCGCGACGTCTCGTAGACGGTTCACTCGGTGGTTGGACCACTGACCGTGTCGTGAGTGCGACCCAAAGGTCTGCTTGTTCCGACGGTTCGGCCAATCTCCTTCCCACTCGGCGCTCGGTCTCGGCGTCCGGTCCCGCCGAATCCGACGTTCCGTCCGGTTCGGAACTGGTCACCGGCCTATCGATGGTGGCGGTATCTCTCTGCCCGAGCACCTCGCTCGTAACTTCTGAACGACGCGGTGTGCTCCAGGCAGTGTCGATGCCCTCGGGCTGGAGTTCCTCGGATGGAGTCGGTAGGTCGATCGACCTGTCGAGATCGATTATCGTGTGCTCGTTCGTGCCGCATCCCGGCGTGATAGGCCGGGAGACGGAGAGGTTCGGCACGTCGTCACTACGATGGAGGAACGTTCTACGGGCGGGTGCACTGCCTGGATCGACAGCTACGCTTGTGTCGGTCTGGGAAAGTCGACCGACGCGAAGCTCGGGGAGTATGGTCGATTAGGGAGGGCGGCCCCGGTCGACGTCGCCGATCGATTCGGCGAGTTCCCGGCCTCTCGTCGTCGGTAGTCGACGTGTTTGTAGCTCATCCGCCCGTTCTACTGATGTCCGCTCCTCGAGGGCTCGCTCCTCGATTATGCGTGTTACGGGGCGGAAAATCGATGGCGATGGGACCAAGACAGTTCGTATCTGGGCGGCGTCCGTTCGATGGCTCGTCGGAGTGTACCTGTTTGCGTGGTGGACGTCCCGGGCGTTCTCGGTGGGTTTCGTAACGACGAGCGATTGGAGTACGAGATACGAGAGGTTCGAGGAGATCCAGTGCCCGTGGGTCGGAAAGCGGTTCAACACACCCCCAAACGGAGCGAGGATGCCAGTCGTGAAACTGGTGGCGTCACTATGTGTGTCCGGGTATCGTCCTCGGATGAAGATGATTTGTCGCGCGAAGCGTGGCAGTTCGATTTCGTCGTCTGTCTCCGGCATACTGTTTGGCTCCGGCTACTCCAGCGGTCGGTTGACGGTTACGGGTCGTTCCCGGATTTCATATTCGTTCACCAGCACCAACGCCCTGCCGCAGGGCGTACCGAATCCCTCACTGGCGGCCGTCGCGGTTCCGACCCCGGAGATGTCGTACTGTGGGACTCGCTTGTAGGGATCAAATCCGGGGGCTCCGTCGCCAGGCACATGGTCTCCCGTACCCGCCGTCGGCGTTCCTCTACCTATAATTTATCTTATATTAGTTCCGTGAGAGCTGCGACTCGACGCCTCCCCATTCGCGTCGTGAGCGGCCGTCTGGAGTCGACCGAGGGCCGAACATTCCGGGAAGGGAAGTATTCGTTCGGACGGATGGACGTCTGCCAGGCACGCAGGCGAACCGATCTCCGTCGTGGTATCGCGATACTCGGCGTCACGATATCGGCCGTACGCTCGCGCCCCGATACCGTCGTTTCAGTCCCGTGCTTTCCGGGTCCTCCGGAGCGAGTGAGCGACCTCACGCTCCCTCCAGCACCCGCCGGACTAGGTAGTCGAGTTCGTCGGCGGTCCGCTCAAGCGGTTGGCGCTCTACCGGGGCGGCTACCCCGTGTGCCCCCGTCTCGCCGAGGCGCTCGGCCTCTCTCGGGGCGACGATGTGGCGCGGAGCGCGGGCCAAGTTGACTACCTGGCCGGCCTCGCTGCTGCTGGGATCATAGCGGAAGCTCCGCCCATCCGGCAGCTCCAGAACGAAGCCCTCGTCCAGGTGCCGTTCGACCCAGCGGTGAACCTGCTCGGTCGCCTCCTGGCCACCCCGGGGTCCGGACTTCACTTCGAAGACCGCACGGACGTACAGGTTTCCGCGAGCGGTGATGGCGATGATGTTGTCGGTGAACTGGACCGGTTCGCCGAGGGTGCCGTCAGGACGCACCAGCCGGGCGCGGACGCCGGAGATCAGTTCGGCCCCGGGATGGCGCTGACGCACGCTGCTCAGCACGCGCCGCTGGTACGTCAGCGAGAGTATCTCGGCCACGTTGCCCTTGAGGATGTTGAAGTGGGCCTGGCTGACCTCCCTCCCGGCCGGCGGTTCCCCCCGGAGCTGGTCGAGGCGGGCGAACAGAGCCTCCCGGTCGGCGCGGAGGCGGTTCAAGTCGGCCTGGAGTTGCTCGTCGGTGTACCCCTCTGGCCGTCGGATCTCCGCGAACCGGACCGTGCGCTCGGCGGCCCCCCGGGTGACCGGCGTGCCGTCCCGTCGGTACCACCGGCGGGAGTAGACGTCGAAACGGAGGCCCTCCTGGTAGCGCCGAACGAACTCCCCGCGGCTGAAGTCGCCCCCGTAGGGGACCTCGGCGGTCTGGAGCCGCTCGTAGTCGCGGATCGCCTCCGCACGGACCGCCTCGGCGCTCGGTGCCGGTTCGGCCTCCTCGGGACGCCGCGTCGTGGGGTCCGGACGCAGGGGGCGGTCCGGGGCGGAGACGTCACCGCGGAGGTGCAGGTCGATGGTTTCCAGCAGGTCGAGACGGTCGTCGGAGCGCTCGGTGCCGGCCCCTTCCGCGCGCAGCTGATCGATCTCCGTCCGGACTGTTTCCTGAAACAGCCGTCGCGCTTCCGGATCGCTCTGCAGCACCGGATCGAGGTCGCGCATCACCTCGCCGACCGTCTCCGGCGGGGATCCCCGGCGCGGGATCTGCCCAAAGGCACGGAGCCCGGCCTCGACGACGAGCCCCTGGATCAGCTCGCCGAGGTCGCTGAGAACCTCGCGGCCGAAGTAGGCCCAGACGCGCGCCTCCCCGAACGACGACGCCTCGCCCGCGCCCAGAATCCAGACTGCGATCGTGACGATGCTGGCGACGTCCGTTCCCAGGCCGTAGCGCTCGATCAGTTTCCCGACGGCCCGAGAGAGGATCTGGCCGGCGTAGGGGACGACGCGAAGCGCCTGCACGAGGGCCTGTATGCCGAGGCTGACGCCGATGGCTTTCAGGAGGTTCGACGGCGTGAAGTGTTGTAACAGCGACTGGTCCGCTCCGTGCTCGTAGACGGAGATGCGCAGAACGGCGGCTGCCCGCCACTCTGGCGTCTGTCGCTCCTGGAAGAACGCCGAGAGGTACTCCTCCATGTCGCCGAGCAGCCGCTCCGCGGTACGTCGCATGTGTTCCTCGTGGCTCTCCCCCAGCTGTGCCTCCTCCGACGCCGCCCGGAACTGCTGGCGCATTGCCGTCGCCTGCTCTATGCTCTCGGTCGACTCGCCCTCGGGGGCTCCCAGCAGGTACCGGTAGGTGCTCGCCGCCTCTCCGTACTCGATACCCCGTTCGCGGGTCGGGCGGTCGCCGATGCCCGGGGTGTGCGGCGTGGCGAGGGTGGCGTACTGCTGGGCCGCAGCCAGTAGGTAGCGGCTGACCTCAGGGGGCATCGCCTTCTCCTCGTGTCCCGCCACACGTCCCGTGATCGGATCCGTGTAGGTGATCAGGTAGCTCCAGGCCTGCCGCGCCCGGGGATCGGGGAGGAGATGGATCGGCACCCCCACATCGGAGCGGCTCACCAGACCGAGTTCCGCCGCTTCGGGACCTACCGGGCGGCCCTGTGCGCGCTGTGTGGCCAGCGCTCCGAACGCTTCCTGGGTCGACCGTTCGCGCCCGCGCAGGTGTCTCTCGCGTGACGCCCGTTCTCCCCGCTCGGAGCGCCCGCCCCCGGGACGACTGAAGAGCTCCGCGAACTCGTACTCCGGTCGGCCTGCCGTACCGCCGACCTCCTCCTGGCGCGGCGCGAGGGCGCGTTCCGGAATCTCCCCGGCGAACTCCGTCCGCGTGCCGCTCAGAATCGACCCCAGGTACGGTTTCAGCACCTCCATGAGGAACCAGCGACCGATCCCTCCTTCGGCCACGTGGCCGAAGACCGCGTATAGCCCGCGGAACAGCTCGTCGATCTGCTGGTACAGGGGATCGGCCTCCCGCTCGCGCACGCTGAAGAACGCGAACCAGCGCCGGTAGACGTCGTCGAACTTCTCCAGCGAGTATGCCCGCTGGTCCGGGGGCGGAACGACCTTCCCTCGCAGACGCTCTAGCTCGCTGGTCTGGGCGCTGATCCGGCCGAGCAGCTGCCGCTGGAGCCCCAGCGTTGCCTCGTCGGTGGCCATGGGGAACGCCTGCTCGGGCAGAACGCGCACGCCCGGTTCGTACGCCACGGCGATCGCCTCCGGCTGCTCGATCGCCCGCTCTTCCAGCAGTTCCACCGGGTCGCCGAGGGCGGTGCGGGTCGCTTCCTCGGTCTCAGCGCTCCGGCGCAGGGTCTCGATCCGGTCGACCTGCTCCAGTACCAGCTTCTGGAACACGGTGGGTCCGGCCGCCCGGCGTTCCTCGTCGGCCTCGATCTGCTGGCGGAGCGGTTCCAGCTCGTTGCTGATCAGCAGAATCAGGCGGGACACGCGACCGATCTCTCTCCCCAGTGCGGCCCTGTGCTCGGTGGTTTCGGCGGCCTCGAACGCTCCGCGCAGGCGGACGAGTTCCCCGAGCGACCCCTCCAGCTCCAGCTCGAGCAGCGCGTAGGGCATCCGGAGTCGCTCCAGCAGCTGGCGGAAGTTGCTCTGGAGGAACTCGCGGGAAACGAAGAACAGCTCCGGGTAGTAGATGGAGAACGGCTCGATCAGGTAGTTGGTGATGTCGTTCGCGATCGTCCGGACGAAGTGGCCGACGCCGAACGAAACCGCGCCCCCGTACACCTCGCTCAGCTCCGTGGGGAGCCCCATCAGGTCGGAGAGGTAGGTGCCGGCCCCGACGTAGCCCACCTCGCTCTCGGTCAGCGTTCCGGTCACCTGGGGGAGGGAATCCGCGAGGACGGTCACCGATTCCACGACGTTCTGGTCGTCAACGCTCCGGAGACGGGTGCGCAGCCGTCCGGCGAGATCGTCCGCGAAGACTTCCGCACTGCTTCGCTGCTCTATGCTGGCGATCAACGCCGCGCGCACGGTCTCCTGCAGCGCCTGGCGGACCTGCGTCCGGGAGAACACGTCGATCGGCTCCGGATCGCCGTTCCGCGCGACGAAGCGGGTGTGCGATGCCCGCTGTTGCAGCACGTGCGCGAGTTCGTGGGCCAGCAACCGTTGTCCGGCCCGGCTCCCCGGCTGATACTGCCCCTCGCCGAACACGATGTCGTCACCTACCGCGTAGGCCCGGGCCCGGAGCGAACGGGCCAGGTCGGACGCCTCCCGTCCCGTGTGGGCGCGCACGTCACCGAGACCGCACCCGAACCGTGGCTCGAAGAAGGAGCGCGTGGCCGGATCTAGCGGGCGCCCCCCGGAGGGGACGACGTCACCGGACGGGGGAGGGGTTCCTGCGACCGCCGTTGCGTCGCGTCGCACCGGAGCTGTCTCTCCGGTGTCTCCCGAACGGGTGTCACCGCTCGCGGAGGGCCGGGGCTGGCCCACCGACGGCTCCGGCATTCGAACGACCTCCGCTGCCATCCGGTCGGCCTCGCGCTCGTACTCGTCGTGCGGCTCCACTGCCTCGACGTTCTGGTGGCGCTGCTCGTTCGCCAGCCGCTGGACGGCCCGGTTACCGCGCGCCCGCTGGAGGCGAAGCAGAGGGTGAGAGGGAGAGTCGGGCCCCTCGCGCTCTGCCGAGGCTTCGTCCTGCTCTTGTGAGTCACGCCGGTCGCCGTTCCGGCGCGCCGGAGACGCGTCTTCGCTCTTGCTCGCGTCCGAGGACCTGTTCGAGTTCTTCTGGGATCGGGTCATCGTGTGGGATGGTCAACGGGCCAGTCGAGGTCCGTCACCGGATCAGCGTGACGGTCATACGTCGACGGGGGAGGGAATAGGTGTTTTTCAGTCTATCTGTTACGTCCCTCGCCAGGGCGGTTTCGGGGAGTTCGACAGGGAGGGCCGTCCCGCGAACGATCGCCACTGGCGCGTCGCCGTCCCCCGGAAACGTCTGCCATCGTCCGGCCGCGGCGAACCGGACGCCGGCCAAGTTCAATCGGTGACGGCGGGACGCGGGGTTGCCTGCGCCGGGGGAGGTCGATCCCCTGGTTACAGACCTCCAGGAATCCGCTGTGGGACATGCGGCTGTAGAACGGAACAGGGGGGTTCAGCGGCCGGTCTTTCCCCTTCCGTTCCACCCCGACCTCCACCTTGGGCCAGCCGGGTGAGGGGGTTTCCTCGAAGTAGTACTGCAGGATGCGGTCGTTCGGTACGGGCGGTCGTCCGAAGTAGCCCCAGCGGCGATTGAGGGACTCCATCTGCGTGCGATCGCGCTCCCGTTGGGCGTCCGGCAGTCGCTGCCACCGCTGCAGGGTCCTGACGCCTGACTGGAGGGTGGGGGTCGTGGTCAGGGGCTTGCAGCTAGTCCCCAGGCCCTGGGCCTGTTGGACGCGGCTGGTCGCCCCGACCGGAACGCGGGTGAGGTTCCGGATGAGCACCCGCTTGAAGCTGGCAATCACCTGACACTCGTTCAGCACGAGGCGGGAAGGGCCCCACCGGTCGCGCCAGTGGACGAAAGCCCGGTCGTTCCCGAAGATGCGATCGATATCCGCCGGGCCGTAGAACTTGGCGTTGCGCTGCCAATCCGGCGGTGATTGTGCCCCCAGCCGGTTCTCGGAGCCGTGGACGGAGAGGACCAGCGTCCAGCGCTTCGAGGTACGAAACGTCTGAATCTTCCGTTTCAACGCCTCCAGATCGGGAACGTAGGTCCCTCCGTCCGCGTTCAACCCGCGGTCACGCACCACGTAATAGCCGATCCGCGCCGTACTGTTCGCCCGGGTGGCCGGTTTCTTCGACACCTCGTCTTCCTTTCGCTGAACGATCTTCTCGCCGGAGCGCTGCTGCAGGGTGTGGGCGAGTTCGTATGCGATGAGTCGGCTCCCGGTGGTCGTGTTCAGTTCGTATGCACCCCGGGGGAAGTAGACGTCCGATCCGTGGGTGAAAGCCCGGGCGTTCAGCAGCGAGGCGGCGGTGTTCGCGTGACCGTCGGTGTATATCCGGACCCCGGAGAAGTCCACGCCGAACCGGGATTCGAAGAAAGAACGCGCGTCCCGATCCAGCGAACGACCTCGCGACGGGACGACGCCGCTCCGCGACGACGTCGATCGGTCCACCGTGCGGGCGTCGATGTCGTGCTGGACGGGAGAGGGATCGCTGTTGCGCCATCCGGACCCGGACGTGGAGCGATCGCCGACAGGGGTACGGGTGCGCTCCACGTCGGGGGCTGAAGTCCGCACTATCCGCTCGGCGATTTCGTCGGCACGGCGCTCGGACGTCTCGTCTCCCGTCTGCACGCCCAATCGGATTCGCTCGTCCACCAGCCGCTGAACCGCCCGATTACCGTGAACCCGCTGTATCTCCAGTAGTGGGTGATCCTTCTCACTGCCGTCGTGTCCATCTCGTACTCGCTCGCTTCGATCCGGCTCGTGAGCCTTCTCCGTTCCGGCGGAGCGTTTCCCGGTACCCGGGCTCGTTCGTCTCCCCGCCGTGTTCGGATCTGTTTCGTCATTTGATCGGGAGTCTCCGGTCGACCGTCGCTTAATCTACTACCTCGTGTTCTCTCAGGATGGCCGAATCGAGTCGAACCCAGGCGCCGCTCTTGTTCACGAACTCGGAGACGGCGGTGACCTTGATGATCTCCACCACGTTTCCCTTCCTCCTCACCGTTCGAATGTCGCCCTCGAAGAACGCCGCCACCCGGACCTCGGTCCCCTTGGACGGCACGTATCTGATGTAGACGGTCCCCGCTATCGAACCGGAGCCTCCCTTCGGCATGGTAAAGCGGAACTGTACGTCGTTCTTGGGGACCTTGCTCCAGTCGAACTTCTTGACCAGGTTGGCGAGACGCTCCCGTCGCTCCCGGGCGGCCTCTTCCGATTCTCGTTTGGACTTCTGAGTCGGTGGCTTCGTTCCGGGGGCTTTTCTCGCGCTCTTTTTTCCGGGTTTCTCCTTGGACGTCGGTTTCTCCCTGGATGGCTTTCGTTCGGGGGCTCGGGCTCCCTCGTCCGTCTCTGCGGCCGCTTTCCCGCCCGATTCCAGCGCAGCGAGCACTTTCCTCCGGAGATCCTCCTTGCTAACCGAGCCGGGACGCCAGTTCAGGTTCTTGAGCGAACGGATCTGTTCGCCACTGAGTCCCGCGGTGGCGTAGAGAACCTTCTCGATCCACGCTGCCCGGGCGATCGCGAACTTTTCGTCGCCGGGTAAGCTAGCGAGGTGATCGAGCAGTTCCTGCTGGGCCGGAGACGCCTCCGTAGCGGACGACGCGATCCGTGCGGCCTCTTCGAGTTTGTCCTTGACGGCTTTCGTCGCCGCCGGGTCACCTGCAGCTTTGGCCGCTCCACCCCCCGCAGTTCCCACTTCTCCGACAGTCGTTCCCTCCGCCCCTTTTTGCCTGCCAGCCCCCGCCACGCCAGCTCCCGTGACGTCGCTTTCCTCGGTCACACCCGCCCCCGCAGCACCAGCCCCGGTCGCCGAACTCTTTCGTGCCAGCCCTGCGCTCGCGACGAGGGCTGCTGCAGTCTCGTTGCTGATGCCGCCGCCTGCCGAAACTGTCCCCACGGCCATCCCGTCGGAGTCGTACACGACCCCGGCCGAGACGGTCCCGATCGCCTCGCCGTGTGAAAATATCGCAACGCCGAACGACACGTTACCGGCTCCACCGCCCGTACTGAACAGCCCGAGCGAGAGCCCGTAGCTACCGCCCCTGGCGCTTGGCTTCCTGGGCTTTTTGGGTTTCTTGGGTTTCTTGGGCTTTTTCTTGCTCTTTCTCTTCTTCTTCTTTTTCTTCTCGGGCGACTCGGGGAGACCCACGCAGTTGTAGAAGATCAATCCGGGAGTGGTCGTCACCGTGTGGAGAATCTGCTTCGGGTTGAAGAGGAACGGTCGCGGCGTTGTGGGTTTCCACGACGTGAGGGGACGGTGGCTGGTGATCCTGAATCCGAGTTTCCTGCCCAGTCTGTCGATCAGTTTCTGTCCCACCTCGATGTAGCTCTCGTGTTGAGCCCGTGTCTCCCTTCGCTTGGCGCCCGCGACGTGGGATCGGGGCTTTATCTCCGCGTACTCCATCTCGTAGACGGAGGCCTCCGGGGCGATCTTGTGGAACAGGAGGATGTCCGGCCCGATCCCCGTCCCGCCCTTCTTACGGGTTCGCTTGCGCCCGGCACCGGGGAGCCGGAACGGGTTGGGGATGCAGATGGTGTCCGCGTCCGTCTGAGCCTTACATTCGGCCAGTAACTGGAGCTCCACGGCCCGTCCCGCCCCGGAGGGGGTTCCGGCGGCCTTTCCGACACCCTTGATCGCTACGCAACCGGACGCGCCCCGACCTCGCCTCCTCCTCCGCTTCCTCCGTTGTCTACTGAGGACCGCCGACGACCCTGTTGATACGGACGGGGGTTCTCCCGTCGCTACCGTCGTGGCCACGTCGTCCACTTCGCGCTCCAGTGGGGACGTCGCCGATTCGACGGGAAGGGGGCCGGAGGACCGGGCGACACTCGACTGCTGGATCACGTGTACGAGTTCGTGCACTATCGTCCCTCGTCCCGGGGCGGTCCGTGGTGAATACTGGCCGGCCCCGAATACGATGTGGTTGCCGACGGTGTAGGCGTCGGCGTTCACGGCCGCTGCAGAATCGGCCGCGCGTGCATCCGAATGGATTCGAACGTCTTCGAAATCGTGACCGAACCGACGCTCCATCTCGTCGCGTATCTCCGGCTCGAGGGGGCGGCCTGCCGTCGAAAGGACCTCGTGGACGCTCTGAGGGGCGACTTCGGGGTCCCCGGAACTGTCGGCCGATCGCTGGAGTTCCTCCTCGCAGCTCTGACAGTCGAGAGGTTTCCCCTCGACGTACCGTTCCCGGCAACGCGCACACATCCGCTGAACGTACTTTCGAGAGGCTGTCTCGGCCGGAGAGACACGCCCGTCGTTCGGTCCCGACGTAGCCGTGACGGTTCGGGCGATTCGGTCGGCCTCCCGTTCGTAGCTGCTGTTTCGGTTCCCGACGGGTAGTTCGGGCTGGCTCCCCTCTCTGACGAGTCTCTGGACCGCCTGATTGCCACGCGTCCGCTGCAGGTCGAGAACCAGCGAGCGACCGGTTCCGCCCCCGGATTCGGACGCCCGAGGTGCTTCAGCTTCGCTCGTCACCGTACGACCTGCACCACGGTCGGAACGCCGTCGTGAATCCTCCGTCATCGCTGGTGTTGCCCTCCGGATTCGCTGGCGTTCCCGGTTCTGTCTCATGATATCACTCGATCGTGCCCCGATACTCCCCGAACGTCTCGGGCCGAACCAGCTTCCCGTTCTTCTGGAACTCCCGCCGCGTCGCCCGGACGACGTGCTCCATCTCCACGCGGTCGAGGAACTCGAGAGTCGGGTCGCCGTTCCACCTGTCTCTTGTGGGCTGTAACAAGCGGTCGACCTTCTCGTCTGGAATGTACACACTCGCCAGGTCTTTCACAGGTCCTCCACCCTCCGAGCGCCACCGCTGGACGCGAAGCCAGAGGAGACAGTGGATCCGACGAAATTCGCCGAAGAGGTGTTCGTTGCTGTGGCTGTTCAGTTGGCCGGGTTTCGACAGTACCGACTCGTAGAAAGTACGACCCGTCTCGGAACCGAATCGCCGTTCGTCCAGTCCCCTCGTCAACTCCTCGTACTCGACTTGAACTCTTGAGTCGTCCCCCTGCAGGTTCCTCCTCTTGAGTTTAGCTCCCTCGAGTAGTTCCTGTAGATCTACTTTCTCAAGTTCTGCTTCTGCGAGTTTTTCTTTCAGCTCCTGGTTCTTCTGCTTCAGCCCTTCTATCAGGTTCTTGTACAGCCAGCGTGTCATCGATCGATCACCCTATATGTACGTTTAGCTCCGTGGTGGGCCCCCGCTCTGTACGTCTATCTCGTTGATTTCCTCGTAGGCGAATTCGAGGGTTTCGATCGCGACCGCCCCTTGATCGGCCTGGAACTCTGGGCCCGCCCACCGAACTGGATAGGAATAGGTGAACTCCCAGCCTCTCGATCGGTCACCGACTGCGTTTACAAGGTACACCCCGACTGTCTTCCGAGAGTCCCGATCCCAGACCGTCCCTTCTCGAAGCTCTCCGATCCACTTCCAGAGGAAGCGCGAATCGGTCACGCCGCGCTGGAGTTCAACATTTGTTTGCGTGAACCGCGTCGGGAGCTTGTGGGTGTAGCGGTTGTTTCCTCCCTCCTCGTATTCTTCGGGCTCCATCCGCTGTTCGAGGCCAGTTACCGACGAGAATCCACCCACGGTGAGCGAATCGAACTCGACATGGAACCTGAATCCCAGGTAAGGATTCCCGCTGGCGGCCGACATCAGCTACGCTCCTCGTTCATTCGCTCGTTGATCGCGCTAATCTCCTCACACCAGCGCCGTCGCTCCCAGTGAGGCATGTTAAGAACAGTGTCGTGATCCCAGTTGAAATGGTACGCGACGAAGGCAACCTCCTCGTACAGCCGGTCGAGTGGATAGCCCCCATCAGATCTCACTGGTTTCCCACCTCCACTCCCATCTTCTCCGCTTCGTCCGACGTGGGCGAGGAGAGACTTGCACCTGTTCCGACTTCTACCTCGAACGCTTCCCCGCACTCTGGACAGGCAGTATCCACCGCGTCGATACCGCGTTCGTTCACCCGTTCGTAGAGATCCTGAAGGTACGCTAGGTCTGAGACGAAGAGATTCTCGATGACAGGTGGGGTTACATCGTCGAGCGTTCCCAGTTTTGTCACGACTCGAGAAAGCAAGATGACTGTAAGGTATGCGGAGTTCGATTGAACGCGTGGATCCTTGAGTGGGAGAATTTCGTCCGCAGCTGTCGCTAACCGCATCGTACCTTTCTGGTGGCAGGTACCATCGTCTGCTACATACCCCTGAGGGAGTTCGAACTCAAACTCGGTCTGGAGTACGTCTCCGCTCATGCAACTCGCTCCATACCTTCATGCACGATTTCGACTGATTCGATCGCAACTTCGTTCGCCGTTGCATTGAGGTCTGGCGCGTCGTAGTTAATCGGCCACGCATTTCTGAACTCCCACCGGGGGCCAGCTACACCTTCCTCGTCCTGAACGACGACAGCAATGTTCCGCCGTGCTTCATCGACGTTACCTTGTTCAACTTGTTTCCGCCACTCGAAAAACTCCATCGAGCTTTCTGTTGTCCCCCACTGCAAGGTGAGGTTTTCATATGAATTGAGACTCCATAGTTTCCTGACTGTGGGGTCTTCGTTACCTTCACGGTACTCCGTTGCCTCGGTCGTGTTGCTTGGGATGGTGCACTCGCTAAACCCAGCTTGGACGATACCGTCGATCTCAAGTAGGTACCGGGAGTTCCGGTACGGTCCATGTCTATCTGGCATATGTGATTCACTCCGTTAGGCGCCCTCCGCGCCACCAGTCCACTGTGTGATTCTGAAGATGACGAACTCCGCCGGTTTCACCGGCGCAACGCCGACTTCGATGATGAGTCGACCCTTATCAATGTCGTCCTGTGTCATCGTCGTACGGTCGCATTTGACGTAGAACGCCTCTTCGGGGGTGGTTCCCTGGAGCGCGCCGTCTCGCCAGACACCGGTCAAGAAGTCGCCAACTGATTGGCGTATTCGCGCCCAGAGCGGTTCGTCATTCGGCTCGAACACCGCCCACTGGGTTCCCTCGTCGAGAGACTCTTCCAGGAAAAGGAAGAGCCGTCGGACGTTCACATAACGCCAGATCGTCCTCGATGAGGTCGTTCGAGCCCCCCAGACGCGGATTCCGCGTCCGCGGAACGTCCGGATACAATTGATTCCTTTTGGATTGAGTCCGTCCTGGTCTTCCTTCCGGATGTCATGTTCGAGCCCCTGTACGCCTCGCAATTGCTCGTTCGCGGGTGCTTTATGCACCCCCCGCTCATTGTCCGTGCGTGCATACAGACCAGCAACGTGGCCTCCCGGTGGAACAAGCGTCTCGACGTTCGTCACCGGATCGAGCACCTTGAGCCAGGGGTAGTAGAGTGCGCCAAGACCCCTATCAGATGACGCGTCTGAGGGAAGTCCATCTTCGTTAAGTTGATCCGGCATGGTTCCTTGCTCGGTTTGAAAAATGGCGAATCGATCTTCGGTCTCCTGGCAGTGCTCAAGTAGCGTACCTGTCGATCCTTGGAATTTCGCTTCATCTGGTATGCATACGACCGCAATCTCGTCGACTTCGGTGAAGCCCAGTAACCCGGTTCGTTGCAGCTTGGTCTCCCCTGCGGGCGTTACGTCGGTCTCCTCTCTTCCAACGAAGTCGTCATTGCCAAGTTCACCGCCATTGGCTCCACCTTCCAGCACTGTTTCACCGGCGGGAAGGGCAGCAGTTGCCCCTTCACTAACTTCGATCAGGTACGACGCGTTGTTTATACTATCTGCGTAGTAGTTATTCGACCCCTCGGATGATCGGAGATCATCGTATCTTTCCTCGACTGTTGGCTCTTCTTCTGGATCTTCTGGGATTCCGTCCTTCCAATATTCCACTACGACATTGAACCCGTCTTCGAGGGTATCTGACTCACTGACCGTTATCTGAACATTATTCCCCCACTCTCCAGGACCGTTTGCATTGATCGTGACATCACCGACTGTGGCGGTTGCAGGCTCAGCGTCTTGTGCCGTCGTCCGTGCGACGAAACACCGTGACCCACCATTTGTGAAGAACCCGTGGACGGCATAGAGGAGGTAAGATGTTTGTGGCTCATCTACTCCTTCGAATACAGCTGCCGTCGTCCCACCGAATGTACGCTGAAAGTCGGGGAAGCTGGTAATGAGCTCTGGCTCGATCGAACCTCGTTCTGTCGGTCCGACGAACCCCGCCGTACTCGTACCAACTCCCTCGATGGGCATGGCTCCAGTCTCTATCTCTTCTATGTATACTCCTGGCGAAAGATACTCTGGCATGCTTGTCTCACCGCGTCGTTGGATGACGCGTTATCACTGATTATTCTACATGATTTTATATATAAGTATCTGATTTTCCGAGTGACATGTCCCGTTTCTAAATTGAATCTGATGCAAGTATCCATGTTTCCTCACCACACGCTCGGTAGTGTAGGTTCAAATCTTCGTCGTACCTGAGTTCATAGCACATAATCCGCCCCTCGTGGGCTTCTAATCGAACCGAGGCTGTTCCAAAGAAGTCATGCTGTATTCGGATCCTGGGACTCATCCCCTCTACTAGCACTATCGTATTCCCGTTCTCGTTTTCACTGACGTCACTCTCAGTGATATCCTTGAAATAGAGGACGAATTCTCCGTCACTGGTTGTTTCGGTGGTTCGGCCAAGCTCATGGATACCGAGGGTCGCTCCCTCCACATCTTCTTCCAGACCTTGTTCTTCCTCGGAATCTAGTTCTCTAAAAAGACGACCGCGCAGGAGCGTCGCACCTGATGGGAATTGATAAGCGGGCGAGGGACGCAGTTTGATCGTTTCGACCGTCGGCTCATCAGGCTCGGGCGAGGCGATTGTCCTCTCCGTATCAAGGTATCGCCAGCCACCGGTAACTTCGATGGTGATAGTCTCATCCGGGAATCTTATATCAAGAAAAAGAAAGTACCCGCTTAGATTTATTATGGGATCCACCTCGGTTCCGCGGAGGAAAACTTGTGGTGCATCTCCGGTATATTGCTCCCCTCTATTTGTTCTGCGGTACTTCTGCTTTTCCAATGTTGACGATTGCACTTGTACTGGAAGTGGCTCTCCAGTGTACTCATCAATAATTCTCACGGCTAACGACAGCTTCGTCCGGTGTGTCACATTCGGTATGCGGGGTCGTTCGCTACTCATGGGTATTTGCCCTCACGTGTCTCCAAGGTCGTCATAATACCGCTCTTCTTTTTCAATCACCCTCGGCGCGTCATCAACTTTGGTCGATTCGATAAGGATTGGACTGACGAGATATGAGAGCGAGGGTTGGAACGGCTGATCCGGAAACGTGCTCCAGAGGTTCATCATCCCATCTAGCGATTGTTGATCGGTGGAGGTAATCGTGATCCGAACCTCCTGTTCAGGATCACCAGCAAGGTCACCACTGAGCTCGGATCCACGGAGAACCGTATTATCGTGCAGTACTTGCATTGCACGCCCGAGCACAGCATGTTGTTCGCTTGTCCGCTCGGTTTCATTCGTGCCACCAGTCGTGGGATGAGCTGTCAGTAGATAGTATAGATCCAGTGCAAGTGGAGGATTTCTTGATTGAGCTACATTGACGTTCGTTGGGTCAACACTCAGTTTGCGAGCGTTTTTCAGATCTGCAGTTTCCGTAATTCGGTACAGGTAGAGCGTCAGTCGCAAATCGTTGCCATCGCCACTCGTTGCAGGCGATGCAAGGGCAATTTCCTCACCACTCAGATTGCCCATTTGGCTCTGTAGCAATTCTACCAGAGTCAAACCCACGTCTGCGATTGCTGAATCTGTCCTCATAGCTCACTTTGCCCTCGATAGAAACCCAAATCAGGTCTTGGTCGAACCTGATGTGGCCTGTGATTTCCCTCGGTCTGGGGTAGACGACTCTTCGAACTCTGCCACTCAACCATTCCTATTCCTCCTTCGATAATTGATGCGATTCACGAAAACTCTTTCTGCTGAATACTTTCTACCGAATGCGCCATGCTGATTTCGTTGAAGAAGTTATTCCACGAGCGAGGGAACACGGCGGACATGAGTTGATACAGTTGTCTCTACTTCTATCGTCAGATCGGCACCAATGGCACAATATTCGAGATTCTTCGAGATTGTATTTCAATCGAACTGCCGGAGGTTCTTCGGAATTTTCTAATTACTTTCCGTCCTCGGAGTGAATCTAACCGAATATTTACGAGTACAGCTGATTCTGAGCTCCCTATTCTTTGATAGTATTTTCTCATGATGACAATCTTGAATCTGCACCATGATTAGGTAATGATTATTATTATAGGAGATACTATACCGAACCTGTTCATTACATCCCTATATCTGTAATGAAGATGAGAGTGCCTAACCCTCGCAGGTCTATCACCATATAATAGAAGCTTGGAGGCCGATAGAATCAACGGTACGGTTAATTCTAGTTCTCTAACTATTTCTACGGGCTGTGTAGAAAACGGCTCTGTCTCACACGCGACAGTGAAGGGCTGCTGGTGAAAACCCATCAACCAGCGACAAATACAGGAACGGTAATATCGCTTACCAGCTCCACGTCGCACAGTGGGCTACGATACTCGACAATATCTCTGACGGTTGGCTTACACTTGACGTCGATCTCGGTGACGTCGAAGAGGAATCCGAGGTATTTGGCATCCCGATGGACGAACGGGCCGGTCGTAGAATCGAGGATTTGAAACTCTCGTTCAAATACCTGTTTTCAATTAGTGATACAGAAGTCCCTGAGATCCCACCAAAATTCAACCCATGCTTATTTTAGCTCCGTCTAAATGCCATAAAACGAATTGGCGTCGTTATAGCGAGCACAATCGGTAGGTGGAAGCCATTGTCCCCACTTAGCGCGTCAATTGGTTTTCTAACTGTCAGTCGAGTTGTTTCGTATGGGAATTACAAAGATATACCTGTAATGGGCCGTGGAGAGTTACCAACAGACCTACCTTGTTCGTTACAATACCATTTCTGTAACGCCAAGGTGCTACTAAGATTCAGACCAATAGATGAATGTTCGGCGACTGCGAACAAGGTAGGATCCAGTTAGGAGAACTTTGCGTTGATTTCAATGACGTTCGCCGAGCGCTTCACCTTGTTAGGGAGTTCCTCCTCAAACCGCTCACCAACCATTCGACTCGACGGCCCGGAGAGACTTACTGCTCCGAGCACACCGCCGTCGATGCCCTTTACCGGTGCAGCTACGCAACGAAGTCCCTCTATCTTCTCCTCATTGTCGGTTGCATACCCTTGCTCTCGAATCCTCTCAAGCTCGGCGAATAGTTCTTCGCGGTCAGTGAGGGTCGCGTCCGTGTACCCCGAGAGGCCATGGCGGTCGATAATCTCTTCAACGCGAGATCGAGGCATGTAAGCAAGCATCGACTTGCCGAGAGAGATGCAGTGGAGGTATTCGCGTTTACCAACAGTTGATGCCGTCTGAACTGCCTTATCACCATGGGCCTTGTAGAGGTATACTGCGCGCCCGTGTTCTTCGGTCGCGAATTGAGCGAGTTCATCGGTTTCAGCCGCGAGATCGTCAAGCTCCTCCCGAACCACGTCATAAATACCGAGGCGCTTCTGAACGAACTGCCCGAGATCGATATATCGAAGACTCAACCGATACGTTCCGTCGTCTTTCACGACAAACTCGTTTTTGAGCAACGTAGTGAGGTGGCTGTGAACCGTCCCTTTCGACCGATGGAGGTCATTCGCGATGTCAGTTACTGTTCCACCTTCGTTTTCCCGGAGGTACTCAAGAACATCGAGGGTCGTCTGAACCGCCTTGACCGTTCGGCCGGTTTCGCGCGACATGACAGAGTATGCCTTCCCTTAGCACATAATTGTTTGCAATCGCCGAACGAGGGAGATTCGACTACTCTCAACAATCACTTCGACTGAGTGCCAACGGTTGTCATTGATGGTAACGATCGAGTTTCCTCAGCTCTAGTCAAAATGTATATAGTTTGGCGTTCGCGTTCGCCGAACAACTGGGGTTAACGTCGAACTTTCGTTCGAGCGTAACACCTTTGTCCACCTAGACAGAGGTACTACGTGTATGGCAAGTAAGCAGGAGCAGTCAGCAGAAGCTGTCTTCCTCCCCGACGCAATCAGGAACTATGTCGGCGGCGAGTGGGTCGAGTCGAGGGGAGACGAATCGCACTCTGTGGTGAACCCGGCTACAGACGATGAATTGGGCCAGGTGCCGTTCTCGACTGCCGAGGACGTTGATTTGGCCGTACAGTCCGCAACCGAAGCGTTCGATGATTGGCGTCGAACGCCGCCGGTTGACCGTGTCCAGTATCTTTTCGACTTGAAAGACGAGCTGGAGGACAGGCAAGAAGATATTGCGCAAGCACTTACTCGTGAGCACGGTAAAACGCTCGCTGAGGCACGAGGCGAAATCAGACGCGGTATCGAGAATGTCGAGGTGGCGGCGGGCATCCCGAATATGCTCCGTGAGCAGTCCGGTCTCGTGGAAGACGTTGCACGGGATGTGGATGAGTACGCTGTCCGACAGCCGCTAGGGGTGTTCGGCGCCATCACACCGTTCAATTTCCCGGCGATGATTCCACTATGGTTCCTCCCGTACGCTGTTGCTACTGGTAACACCTTCGTCCTCAAACCGAGTGAGAAAGTTCCACTTAGTTCGCAAATCATCTACGAGGCTATCGATGCTGTCGACTTCCCAGACGGCGTTGTCAACCTCGTCAACGGCTCGGCCGAGACAGTCAACGCACTCCTCGAACATCCAGATGTCGAGGGTGTCTCATTCGTCGGAAGTTCCCACGTCGCTAAGTACGTCTACGAGACTGCTTCCCAGCACGGCAAGCGCGTCCAAGCCCAAGGCGGGGCGAAGAACTATGCCGTCGTCACCGAAAGCGCAGAGCTGGACAGAGCCGTCCCCAATGTGGTTGGTTCAGTGTACGGTAACGCCGGACAACGGTGTCTTGCAAATGACGTGGTCATTGGTGTCGATGATGTCTACGACGACTTGAAGTCGGATTTGATCGCGGCTACTGAGGATCTCACGGTTGGCACGGGCCTCGACGAGGAAACGGATGTTGGGCCAATCATTACGCCGGATTCCCGCGAGCGCATCCTCGATATTATCGACGAGGCGGTTGACGATGGTGCCGAGCTGGTCGTTGACGGTCGAGACTACGAGCACCCGGATCTCGACGGTCACTTTGTTGGCCCCACGCTCCTTGAAGGGGTGACGATCGATATGGCCATCGCACAAAATGAGATATTCGGCCCGGTTCTCTGCCTCGCAAAAGCCACCGACCTTGACGAGGCCATCGAGATGGTCAACTCGACGCAGTATGGCAACGCCTCCTCCATTTACACGGAGCGAGGATCCGAGGCCCGTAAGTATCGCTACGAGGTAGATGCAGGCAATATTGGCGTCAACGTCGGTGTCTGTGCACCAATGGGCTTTTTCCACTTCGGCGGTCGAAAGGAGTCATTCTTCGGCGACCTCCACGCGCAGGGCGAGGATGCTGTGAACTTCTACACCGACAAGACGATTCAAATAGAACGCTGGTACAGCTGAACTCTACCCAACTCTTATTCGGAGTCGCCGAACGCCGGGTTCCACTGGTCACTCGGCTGAAATCGGTCGAAGCGTAACCGTACTCATTCGTTTCCTACGGGCTGGTCGACAGACTCAGTACGCGCCTTGTCGTACGACACCATTGCGTCACGCGTTGCGGCCGCGAGCGATGCAGTGTCCTTGCCAACAATGAGGTAGTCGAACCCTTGATCAACACGCATTTCTACGTCATCGGGGTTGACGACGAGTGTCCCAGCGGGTGTGTCAGTCGTCTCCCCGGCCGAAATCACCCGGTCAATTGCTGAGGAAAGCCGCTCGGATTCCCACTCTGCGAATACGCCAAGTGACCCTGAGAGATCAGCGGGACCGACGAAGAGGGCGTCAACGCCGTCAACTGACGCGATGTCCTCGACGTTCTCAAGGCCTCTCTTCGTCTCTATCTGGACGATGGTCAGGATGGAGTCATTTGCATTCTTGACGTACTCTTCGAAGTTCAATCCATAGCTCGCGGCCCGGCCGCCGGCGATACCGCGACTTCCCTGCGGCGGGTATTGCGTCGCATCGATTAAAGTACGCGCTTCTTCAGCTGTTTCTATCATCGGAACCATGACGCCCTGAACGCCGAGGTCAAGGACACGCTTTAACCGTACTGGGTCATTCCATGGGACTCTCACAACAGTCTCAGTATTCCCGTCGGACGCGTCGACCGCACGTACCATGTTCTCGACCGTCTCCAAGTGCATCGATGTATGTTCTGTGTCGATGAGAACGAACTCGAGGTCGAGAGATGCACATACTTCGGCCACGGCAGGGTGGCCGATCGAGAGCCAAGTTCCGGTCGGGTCGGTTCGTTCTTCGAGCGAGCGTTTCAAGTTGTTATTCATATTTGATACAGTGGAAGTGCTAGGTGGAAGGTTGACTCTGTCGCCCTGTTGGGTGTGGTCGAACACCGTCCACCTATGTCTCTTGTCGCAGTTACTCCTGCAGACATTGTGTGAACGTTCGTGGTGATGAGGTACCGGTATAAAAATTTGGGGGGTCGCCGCTCTCGGAGACGAATGTCACTGCGTCGGCCACATCCGCGTTGCACCCACGAAGCACCGGAAACTATAACAATCACGGCGAAGGTTGGTTCTCTTGATGCGATTCGCTATCGTGGGATGTGGCACCATCGCCCAGGTGATGCACATCCCATACGTGGTAGAACTCCCCGAGGCAGAACTCTATGCGCTGAGTGACCCTGCTAAGGATCGAGTCGAGGTGCTCGCCGACCGGTATAATGTCGAACACAGGTTCTCGTCCGTCGAAGAACTCCTTGACGGCGTAGGTAGAGAGCTCGATGCCGTCATTGTGTTGACGCCGCCACATACCCATGCGGACGTCGTTGAGCAGACGCTCGGGGCGGGAATAAACACACTCGTTGAAAAACCGCTCGCTGTCTCCCCGGAAGACGCAGATCGGATGGTAGAAGCTGCTAAGGCGTCGGACGCAACGTCGATGGTCGCGTACATGAAGCGGTACGACCCCTCCTATGAACGGGCACAGGAGGAACTTATGGGAATGGACGACATCGATCTTGTGACGGCGTACGACGTAGATCCCGACCATGGACGCATACTTGAGGAAGTGTACGATATCGTCGGCGGGACGCTTCCAGAAACGTTCATTGAGGAAAGTGCGGCCGAGCGTCACGCGGATGCTCTCGCCGCAATCGACACAGACGAGGACGCCCTCGCCGACGACTATGACTGGCACCTTGAACACGTCTGCCATGACGTGAACGCCCTTCGAGGTCTGTTCGGTGATGTCGAGCGAATCGAACATGTCGACGTGTTCGCGGACGGCCGCTACGCTACCGCTCACCTCGTCTACGAGGGCGAGGTTCGTTGTGTCCTCGACTCTGGACTTTCGGAACGAAAATGGTTCGAACAGTTTATTCGCGTCGACGCGCCTGACCGCATGGTGAACATTGAATTCACGAACCCGTTTATTAAGAATACCCCCACGAAGTTGACAGTCAAACAGGGAACCGACGAAATGGACGAGCGGACGCATGTGCCTTCGTACGACGAGTCGTTCAAGCGTGAGGTGAAACACTTCGTCCGTTGCGTACAAGGGGAAGCCGAAGTTCGCACACCGTTCGCGGAAGCACGAGACGACGTCCACCTCGTCGCCGACCTGTTCCGAACCTACCAGGACGCTCCCACATTGAAAACCTACTGACCCTGAAACTCAAGACCATACAACAAGAGAGACCACATATGTACGAAGACTTCGCATCCAACCTCGCAGTAACGATGTGGGCGGACTTCGATGAGACGCCCGCCCGCGACGGTACAACTCCGGAAATTACGGACATCGATACCCTCGTAATCGACGGCAACTTCCCATGGACTATCGTCACTATTGAGGCCGCTGACGGTACCATTGGCGTCGGCGAGGCATACCCATCGCCGGGCGTCCATGAAATCATCACTGATTACCTACGCCCCGTCCTCGTCGGTGAGACGCCGACGGATGTCGAGCGACTGTACTACCTGATGCGCGAGAGCCTCTCTGGCCGTGGGTCACAATGGGGTGTCGGCACTATCGCAATCAGTGGCGTCGAAATCGCGCTCTGGGATCTCGCCGGAAAGCTACTCGACCAACCGATATGGCAGTTATTGGGGGGGAAGATGCGTGATTCGGTACAAGTATATGCTGACTGTCATGCCGGTGAAGCAATGGTTTCTTCTGCCGAGGAAGGACAAGAAGAGTCGACATACGAACCCGAGGCATACGCACAGGCGGCTCGCATGGCCGTTGATGATGGCTTTGATGCGGTAAAATTCGACCTTGATGTCCCATCGGGACGGGATCTGAATCGCAAGTCACGCCACTTCGACCAACCCGAAATCGAGCACAAGCGACGAATCGTCGAGGCGGTCACCGACGAAGTGGGTGATGACGCGGAAGTTGCAGTAGATTTGCACTGGAACTTTAGCCCCGAGACGGCCGAGCGACTCTGTCGTGCCATTGCACCATACGATCTGGCGTGGGTCGAGGATCCGCTCCCACCGGAGAACACAGACGCGATGGCCGAACTCAAGCGGAGGGTTGACGTGACGCTGCTGACCGGCGAGAACCGCTACGGTCGCCATGGATTCCGTGATCTCGTCGAGGAACAGGCCGTCGACTTCCTCGCACCCGACATTCCCAAGGTCGGCGGCATCGCCGAGACGAAAAAGATTGCCGACATGGCCGAGACATATTATCAGGCACTCGTCCCCCACAACATCGGCAGTCCGGTCGCAACCGTCGCCACGGCCCATCTCGGCGCGACGGTGCCGAACTTCGTCGCCCTAGAGTACCACGCACGCGAGGTACCGTGGTGGGAGGATCTCGTGAAGGGAGACGACTTGATCGTCGACGGTCGCATTGAGGTACCCGACGGCCCCGGCCTTGGCATTGAACTCGACTGGGACGCGGTCGAAGAACACGAGAAGACCGACTGACGCTATTTCCCGTTTCTATAGGTGGAGCAGGCTGAATGCCTCGGGGTCAAACCCTGCATGCCGTCGAAACAGTCGGAGCGCTTGCCCCCAATGGCGTCGGAGCACTACAGGGAATTCCAAGTTCACAGTCGTTCTTGGTGGACGGAGGAAGATTCCACCGCGACATGGTCATGCACAACAAGGCGCTGGTCGGTAACGTAAATTCGTGGGCGATTGAGGCTGCAGCGGAGACGCTTGAGTCACTTCCGGAGTGGGTGTTCGAGGATCTCATTACGGACGTCTACAGTCCGAACGACGTAGAGGGCGCGCTCGCAGATGACGCTGACCAGGTCAAGACGGTGGTCGAATTCGACCACTGAGTGCACTGATTTCAGTTTGTCGTCGCACCGGTAACGTCAAAAAAGCCAGTTTGACAAGGGTTGGCTGAGGCGAATGGTCACGCTTTGCCTGTAACGTCACGCCAGAAGTCGATATTCTCCTTTGCATGCACCAGTGGCTTCTCGGTTCTGTTTTCAATCTCGATGGTGTAATGGCCGTCATACCCTATGGCTTCAAGCGCGTCGTACACCCCTTCAAAGTCAAGAATGCCCCGACCGAGATCGGTAAATGAGCGGAAGTAGTTGATGACGTCGTCGAGGTGGAAAGTTCCGCTGGAGAGCGCCTCCCGGTGTTCGGTGAACGCCGTGGGCGGGGCCACATCCTTGAGGTGGACGTAAGCGATATCGTCGGCAAATCGTTCGACGCCGTCGGTCACGTCACCATCAGGGTAGTATTCGCCGTATGGATAGTGATGGGCAGTGTCCCATACTAGTTGAACATTCTCTGGGGTGCGATCTAACCAAGTCTCAATTTCGTTCGGTTGCTCGACGTGAGTTGCCCCATGGTGGTGGATGAGCGGTGTTACACCAGCGTCTGCAGAGGCATCCGCGATGGTCGTGAACCATTCTTCGACTGTTTCGTCATCTTGCCGTCCGCGTTGGGGCGGCAACATACCAAGATACTCAGCACCAAGGTTCGCCACCATCTGTGCGTCGGCAGCGACTCGTTCGATGGCGTCCTCGGTTTCCAGCCATTCGCTCATCACGAGGTACAGGTCAAGATTGTACTCATCAAGCCACGTCGCAAGCCGATCCTCGCCAACATATCTGACCTTTTCAAGACCGATTTCGATACCGTCGTACTGGCAGGCAGCGATGTCGCTGACACCGGTTTCGAGCGATTCTGCGTCGTACATGATTGTCGTGTAACCGACTCCCATGGTACGAGTGAGCGTCACCCGGGATAAAATACGTTCTGGAATGACCTACGATTCAGGCTGATTGGAGAAATTCGTCCTCATGAGTTCGACCCAATGATTTATTATTCCGTAGAGATAGCATTCGACCATGCCAATAGGTGGCAAGACCAATCACTCGGAGCAGCGTACCGACTCAGTTGGGAGCAGCGGCAGCGAAAGTCGCTCTCGGAGACGCTTCCTCGCAGGCGCCGCGAGTGGAGCTGCCACCCTCACCCTCGCCGGCTGTACCGGCTTTGGTGGTGGTGGTGGCAGCAAACCGAAGAACGTCAAACCCGCGAAGAGTATCAAGGTCGCCGCCGTGTCAGGTGAAGGTGACCTGTTCCAGCGTCTCGTGAAAGACCACGTGGAGGAGGATACCGGTGTCACGGTGAACATATCCAAGTTCCCGTACGCGAACCTCTTCGAGAAGATCAATAGCGTTCTTGGCACGAAAGGCAAAGCATACGACATCCTCTTCATGGACGATCCGTGGTTCCCGCAGTTCGCTGGTCATTGCGAACCACTTGAACAGTGGATGCCCCAGTCCCTTCCGAAGGATCAAATCATCCAAACTTGCATCGACATCGGAACGTGGCCCGCACCTAAAGGGCCAAAGGTTCCGTCCGCTCAGGGAATGGATCAGGCGATACGCGGGCAGGTCGTTGTCGGGAACACGCAACTGTTCGTCTACAACAAGAAGTATTACGAACAGGTTGGTGCGAAGACGCCACCCGAGACATGGGACGACGTCCTCGCTGCAGGGAAGAAAATCTCACAACAGGTTGACGGCGCTGACGGGTACATCATCCGCGGCAAGCGCGGAAATCCCATCAACTCGAACTTCTTCAGCCTCGGCATGTCGAAAGCGGGTGATATGTTCGACAAGAATTGGAAGTACAAGTGGGACGAGCAGAAGGGCGTTGATGCATTGAACTATTACGTTAACGACCTGAAGTCCATCAGTCCGGACGGTGTCACCGCGTTCGACTCCGATCAGGTTCTGAACAGCGTTGGCGACGGCTCCGCCGCCCAATCACCGGCGTGGCCGGCGGCTTCGTCACTCCTACTAGACCCAAAGAAGGCGAAGGCAGCGAAGGATTTGGAGTTCACAATGATACCCAAGGGTACCCGCCGCGCACCACAGCAGGGTAACTGGATCACTGGCATCAACAAGTATGTAAGTGACGAGAAAAAGAAAGCAGCGGGCAAGGTCATCAATTCATTCATCTCGAAGAAGGCACAGGACAAGTACGTTAAACTGGGCGGTGTCCCGTTCCGTCACGATACCTTCAAGGACAATATGGACGCCCAGCCGTGGTTTGACGCGCTGTACAAGAGCCTTCAAGAGGCGGTGTGGCGCCCACGCACACCGTTGTGGACCGAGATTGAAATTACGCAGGGGAAACATCTCAACAGTGCGCTGACCGGGAGCACCATGCCGAAAAAGGCGCTCACCAATACCAACAACGAGGTCGAGAAAATACTTGAAGAATCTGGCTACTACGAGGGATGAACCGACTTACAATTATCAAATCCAAATTCAAAACCCACAATGGGAACTGAGACTACCGAAGAAATATCGCACGGGGAACGCCCCGACTACGTCACTGGCACCGAAGAAACCACGGAGCGCGTTTTGCTCTGGGTCGACGACCATCTTAAGTGGCTGTTGACACTCCCAGCTGTTATCATCCTGTTCGCGCTCACGTTTTACCCACTGCTGCGTGCTGTCGAGATGTCGATGTACACCTACCTCCCGACGGGGTTGGGACGGAACTACGTCGGAATCGGGAACTTCACCGACCTATTGAGCAATCAGGCGTTCCATCACTCTCTGTGGGTGACGGCGAAGTTTGTCACCACCGCTGTCATCGCTGAATTCCTTTTGGGATTTGGCATCGCGCTCCTGCTCAACAAGAAGATAAAACTTCGAGGGCTCTGGCAGACGATCATCCTGATTCCAATGATTCTTTCGCCGACAGTAATCGGACTCATCTGGCGCTTGCTGTACGCGCCAAACGGACTGCTCGACTTCTTAGCGCAACCGATAATCGGGCACAATGTTGGCTGGATTTCAGAGCCTAACATCGCGCTCTACTCCGTCATCATCGCCGACGTCTGGCAGTGGACGCCGCTCGTCGTGCTTGTGATGTTCGCTGGTCTGCAGTCTATCCCCAACCATGTCAAGGAGGCGGCGGTCATGGACGGCGCGTCGCGCCGGCAGCGCTTCGTGGACATCACACTTCCATATCTGAAGTCGCTCATCGTACTGGTACTTATCATTCGGTTGGTGGACGCTCTGCGCGTCTTCGCAAAGGTGTACATCCTCACGCGCGGCGGCCCCGCTGACTCGACCAACGTCATCAGCATGGAATTGTACCGCGTCGCGTTTCGGTTCAGCAATTACGGTGAGGCGTCGGCGATGGCGCTGACGCTCCTTGTGTTCGTGCTGATACTAGCAATGACGTTCGTCAAAGTAGCGAAGGTGGAGTTCTGAACAATGGCAACCGAGACCCATTCACGACAACCGTACGAGGAACAGTCCAAGTTAGAGCAAATTTACAATCGCATCCAAGACACCGGGCTGGCAACCGCGTTCGTCTACCTTGGCATTGGCCTCTTCCTCGCATGGTCGCTGTTCCCGGTATATTGGCTGGTGACCGCGTCACTAAAGACGAGAAAAACACTGCTGTCGTTTCCACCCCACTGGATCCCATGGGATATGCAGTTGGCTAACTACGCTCAGTTATTTGCTCAGCGGCCAGAGTTCGTGACGTTCATTACGAACAGCGTCATCATCACCATCACTACGACAATCATCGCGACATTTATCGGCGCCTGTGCGGCATACGGGTTCACAAAATTCGATTTCCCGTATAACCTCGACTTCCACTTGCCGTTCTACATTCTCTCGACGAGGTTTATGCCGCCCATCGTCACTATCATCCCTCTGTTTGTCATCTTCCGGGGACTCGGCCTGGTAAACACGTTGCAGGGGCTCATCCTTGTGTACGTGATGTTCAACATCCCATTCACCGTATGGATGATGAAGGGGTTCTTTGAGGAAATACCCGACAGTCTCATTGAGTCCGCGATGATTGACGGACACACACATCTCGGTGCGTTCTTCAAGATTGCGCTCCCGCTGGTGAAACCTGGCATCATCGCGGCGGCCATCTTCACGATGATCGTCACTTGGAACGAGTTGCTGTTCGCTATCATCCTTGCTCAGAGCACGAATGCGATGACTGTCCCAGTCGGACTTGCGTCATTCATTACAAAGTACTCGGTTCAATGGGTGAACATGAGTGTCGCAGGTACCATCGCGCTGCTGCCGGTGCTCGTGTTCGCGTTCGTCGCCCGCGATCAGCTCGTCCGCGGGTTCAGTATGGGAGGGGTCGAGAAGTGACCCTGACCCGGTAGCGAGACCGCGGACGGCTCCGGTATTTTTATTTTTGCGTCGTGTGTGGCCATACGACATGGTGGACACAATAGAGTATTGTCTTTCCAACATATCGGCTGAAACTAGAACGCGTCTGGCCGACTGCGAATTTGAGACAGTGGAAGAGCGGTGCCTCCAACGGTGTGGAGACTGCTTTAGCTCGTCGTTTCTCGTCGTCGATGGAATTCTCGTCCGTGGAGACCATGAGCGGACAATGCACCGCCTTGCGGAGACGGATCCGTGATTCGATGAACGTTCTATTCGTCTCCATCGACAGTTTACGACGGGATGTCCTCTCGACGTACGATCAGTCGATGGACTTGGATGTGGAAACGCCGAACATTGACCGATTCGCTGAACGGTCACTAGTGTTCGACACCCACTACGCGGGCAGTCTCCCCTGTATGCCGGCACGGCGTGAATGGATGACTGGCGTCCAAGAATTCCTCTGGCGCCCATGGGGACCTATCGAACCCTTCGACACGACACTCCCACTGGCGGCACGAGAGAACGGCGTGCTCAGCCAATTAATCACGGATCATTTTCACTACTTTCAGCACGGGAGCAACGGGTATTACGAGGACTACAACGGGTTCGAGTACGTTCGCGGTCACGAGGTGGACGCATGGCGAACTGACCCTCCGGAACCGGAGGGATGGCTCCTCTCTCAGGTGCTTGACGGAGAGCCGAAAGAGGCGGACGATGTCGCCATTAACGAGCTGTCGGCGGGGAACACGCCAACCGACCTCCGGTTCCAGAATCGCGCGCAATATGCCAGGAATGCTGCGGAGTTCGAGGAGGAGGAGGACTTCTTCGCGCCGCGGGTGTTCTCGCAAGTCGAGTCATGGCTACGGAAGAATATCGCGTGGGACGACTGGTTCCTGTATGTCGATAGCTTCGACGTCCACGAACCGTTTCACAATCCAGAACCGTACGCATCGATGTACACGGATCAAGACCCTCGAAATCCCTCACAGACCGTCTGGCCATACTACGGCCGCATCGACGCCGGTCAGAGCCAACTGAGCGACGACGAACTCGCGTTTGTCCGGTCGCAGTTCGCAGGGAAGGTGACGATGGTCGACCGGTGGTTCGGGAAGGTGCTTGACACGCTCGATGAAAAAGGACTTTGGGATGAGACAATGGTAATTGTCACCTCAGATCACGGGTTCTTCCTCGGTGAACACGGGTGGATTGGCAAGCCCGGCCGGTCACCCATGTATGATACGCTCGTTCATACACCGCTGATGGTGTGGCACCCCAACTCTCCGCGGATGGGCGATCGGACGTCTGCGCTCACGTCGGCAGTCGATCTCCACGCGACCGTTCTCGACGCGTTCGAGGTCAACGACCCGAACCGGGTTCACAGCCGAAGTTTGCTCCCTCTCGTCCGCAACGAGACGAATCATGTCAGAGACTGGGCGCTCTATGGCTACTGGGGGTCGTCGGTCAATATTACTGACGGCGAACGAACATATATGCGGCCATGTCGACCGGACGTTCCATCCACGGTGTATTCGACGACCATGATGAACGCGTACGGGTGGTTTACGCCAAGGACGCCAGAGGAAGATGCAGAGGCTGGACACTATCTTCCATACACGGACGCGCCCGTGTGGCGGTACGAAGCGCCCTCGGTTGAACGAAACGAAGACCCATTATTGTTCGACGTTCGTGATGACCCTGAACAGACGACTGACATCGTGGCGGACGCTCCTGAAGTTCACAACGAGATGCGCAGCCTGCTCGTACACGCACTAGATGACCTTCAGGCGCCAGACGAGCAGTACGAACGCCTTGGCTTGTAGTGGATGCCGTGATTTCTGCTTGCCGAGATTTCGTGGCGACCACCGACGAACGTTAAAGGAAATCGAAATCAGTCCTGTGGATATAAGTAGCTGCGTGACGGTGGTTATGCCAACCACACCAGAGTGTTACAAATGGCTCGCGTAGATTACGACTCCATCATGAAGAAGTATGGTGACACGCTCGCCGTCGAAGATGTCGACATCACCGTTGAGGACGGTGAGTTCGCAGTTCTGCTGGGGCCGTCTGGGTGCGGCAAAACGACGACGCTTCGGTGCCTAGCAGGGCTGACTGAACCGACGTCTGGAACCATCACGCTCGACGGATACGATGTGACCGATGTCCATCCGAAAAATCGGAACATTGCGATGGTGTTTCAGCAGTTCGCGCTTTACCCGCACATGAACGTGCGCGAGAACATCGGCTATCCGTTGAAAGTGGCCGGAGAGGATAAGCAGACGCGCAACGAGCGGGTCGAAGAGACAGCCAAGATGCTCGAAATCGAGGAGTTGCTTGACCGCGACATTGGTCATCTCTCCGGTGGCCAGCGCCAGCGGGTCGCACTTGGTCGTGCTATCATCCGCCGACCGTCGGTGTTCCTGATGGACGAACCATTGGCAAGCCTTGATGCGAAGCTGAAGATTAGCATGCGCAGTCGCATCAAGGTACTCCAAAAAGATCTCGGCATTACAACACTATATGTCACCCACGATCAGGAGGAGGCGATGACACTAGGCGACAAGCTTATTGTCATGAACAATGCGAACGTCCAACAGGTTGGTTCGCCCGATGAGGTGTATCATGAACCGGCCAATCGCTTTGTCGCCGGCTTTATTGGGTCGCCCAGTATGAACTTCGTCACCGTCACCATCGACAATAACGGCCATATCAGTGAGGCATCCGGCATTGAGGGGTTCGACGTCCAATTGGCTGAGCATGTCGCTCGACGATATCGTGGGCACGATCGATTAGAACTCGGTGTGCGACCCTCGTATTTCGAAGCTCATACCTCGCACACCGAAAACGCCATCGAGGGCACGGTTCAGGTGACCGAACCCCTCGGCGATGAGCAGATTCTCGACGTAGTCGTCGGTGACGAGGATGGCGACCATGTTGAACTGACAGTCCAGGCGCCAAACACGATGGACTTCGAGCGCAAGGATGACATCTGGCTGACGTTACAGGACGAACTCGTCCATGGGTTCGACATCCAGACGGACGACCGCATTGGCGACGCTGACCGCGTCCAACGTATGCAAGGATCCCCCGAGACGGAGCGGACGCCACAGTAATCAAATCAGAGGTTGGTCGCGTCGTCCACTATAGTTCCTTCTGTCGAATCAACGAATTCGTGTGGTAGGGAAATATGTATGAGGTTGCCCTGATACTGTATTTGTACATATGGTGAGCGTCGACTACATGGCCCACCAAGAGCAGTACAGCCCCAGTGAACTACTCGATTACGCCGAGCTAGCCGCCGACGCGGGCTTCGGCCTCGTATGGACGTCGGATCACTTCCACCCCTGGTTCCACACGGATGCCGAAGCCGGATTTGCGTGGTCATGGATGGGTGCCGCCGGCGAGCGGGTGGACGTTCCGGTCGGCACGTGCGTGACGCCCGCGACGGGGCACTACCATCCAGGCGTCATCGCGCAAGCATTCGCTACGTTGCAGGAGATGAACGACGAAAAAGTGATTCTCGGTCTCAGCACTGGCGAGGCGATGAACGAAACCCCCCTTGGGTTCGATTGGCCGGAGTACACCGAACGTCGCGATAGACTGGAAGAGTCGCTAAAGATAATCACAAACCTATGGGAAGAAGATGATTTCGTCGACTATGACGGTAACCGCTTCCAACTCAACGATGCACGCCTCTATACGAAACCTGAGGCACGTCCTGAGATCCACATCGCCGCGAATGGCCCTAGCACGGCCCGTCTCGCCGCCCGGTATGCTGACGGATTCATTACCGTTATCAAGGACGAAGAGTTCACCGACCGACTCTACCCCGCGATACGCCGGTATGCGGAGGAAGAGGGTAACGACCCCGACGATATCGAAACGACGCTCCTCGTCATCGCCTCTTATGCCGACGACTACGAGGATGCCTACAAGGCAACCCGACCGTGGTGGGCGACCACTCAGAACGTCTTCGATCGGGCGATGGCCAACCCCCGTGACATCGAGCGCGAGGGTGAGAAAGCGACACGTGAGCAAGTTGAGTCGAAGTTCCTCATCGCAGACTCCCCGGAGGACATTGCCGCAAAAATTGAGGAATGGTCTGAGATGGGATTCGACCGAGTTGCTCTGGCCAACACAAGTCCCGATCCAAAGCAATTCTTCGAGGTGATGGGTGACGAAGTCATACCATCACTGTGAGGTGCAAGTGACGATTCCTACTCCTCTGACAGGGCTACCGCCACACGCTCTCCGGTTTGGGCAGACTCATATGCTGCCTCCGTGACGGCTGTCGCACGCAGGGCATCACGCACCGTGGCTGGCACAGGTGCGTCGCCTTCGACGGCTGCGACGAATGCCTCGGCCTTTGTCGGGGGACGTTCGTAGTATGAGTCGAACGCCTTGATGGATGGTGAGTATTCGCCGCCATCACCGTGAATAAGTCTCAGTGAGCGATCGCGCCATTCCCTTCCTTCGACAAGTACTCCGCCGTCGTCGTCCCAGACTGCGAGCCGTTCGCGCACTCTCGGCACGTCGCCGTGCATAGAGACGTGAGCAGTCGCGCCGTTCTCGAAGTCGACGGTGAGGTTCGCCCTGATGTCCGTCCGTTCAGTATGGAAGTCCATGTCTGCGTCCACCGTTGTTGGTGTTAGCCCGGTCGTCCAGAGTACCACGTCTATGAGGTGGTTGCCTGTGTCGTACAGGAAGCCGCCGCCGCTTAGAGACGGATCTACACGCCACGTCCCAAGGTTCGGCTGGAGCCACTCTTCAGTTATCTCTGCCCCAATGAATGTTGGATCGTCGGTCTCACGGATGCGCTCTCTTGCGCGAACAAATGCCGGATCGAAGTGGCGCTGGTAGCCAACCATCAGTACCTCGTCGCGCTCGGCATCTCGGTGGACGAGATCGCGGGCTTGGTCGAGGTCGACGACGAGGGGCTTCTCGCAGAGGACGTGCAGGTCGTGGTCAAGTGCTGCGATGACGTGCTCAAAGTGGAGTGCATGGGGGGTGACGATGGCGACAGCATCAAGTCGCTCCCCCTTGAGCATCGCTTCGGGTGTAGCGTAGCGTGACTGTTCGGAAACGTCTAGTGTCTCGCCAGCCCGGTTTCTGCCCTCCTCTGAGATGTCCGCGAGAGCGATGAGGGTAGCGTTTGGGGTGTGGCGGAACTGGGTTCCGATGTGGGTTCCAAGGCCTCCTGTACCGATGATTCCGACTCTAAGGGTCATAGTCTCGCTCACTGTCAGCATTTTCAGCAACAATAATGGGTTTTCGGGTTCTCGTTCTCGCATCCACTAGCATTCCTGACAACAGTTCGAGGAACATGCCCACGACTCTAGCTGTGGGAGGAACTCAATCGAGGGGTTCTAGTGGATCGTCTATCAGTTCGGTCTCCGATCGAGCGGGCGGGGTGTTGGTGGGGTTGGCCCACTTGACGGCATTGTGCAAGAATTGCTGAACTTCTTCTTGGTGATATACGGGGTATGTCTCGTGGCCAGGACGGAAGTAGAACACTTTCCCATTGCCTCGCCGGTAACAGCACCCGCTACGGAATACCTCGCCGCCCTCGAACCAGCTGATGGTTACGAGCGTATCAGGGGCGGGAACGTCGAAGCGCTCTCCATACATCTCTGCCTTGGGAATGTCAACGTATTCGTCTATCCCGTCCGCGACGGGATGGCTGGGTTCGACAACCCAGATTCGCTCTCGTTCGCCAGCCTCGCGCCAACGGAGCGACCCACTCGTTCCCACGAGTGACGTGAACACTTTCGACTCATGGCTTGAATGGAGTGCGACAAGCCCCATTCCATCGAGAACGCGGCGTTTCACCCTTGCTACGATGTCGTCTTCCACTTCGTCATGAGCAAGATGGCCCCACCACAATAGCACGTCCGTCTCTGCTAACACCTTGTCAGTGAGACCGTGTTCTGGTTCATCGAGCGTCGCGGTTCGCACGTCGTGCCCGTATTCTTCGAGTGCCGCCGCCAGCGTCGCGTGAATGCCGTCCGGGTACACCGCCCGAACCTCATCATCGTCGCGCTCGTGTCGATACTCGTTCCACACAGTAACCTGTGCCATGCGTGGTTCGTGATTCGTCGGTCGAACACAAATAGCTAGGTCAGTTCAACCTGCCCCGAAGTCATGGACAGAGAAACCGAATCGGGGATTCGTCTCGTACCCCGCTACGGAGCCCACCGACAAGCCCCACCTTCAACGAAGCGATCGGGCGTCAGCTTAGAGCGAGATGGATGAGGTAGGTGACTGTCCCCGTCAGTCGGCGTCGTCATTGATCAGTGCCGCAGTCCGATGCCGAATATTTATGCCACACCGTGACAATGCTCGTAACGAGATATGCCGAGACTCAACGGTGGCGAGATCATCGCCAAATACCTCGAGAGGGAAGGCGTCGAGTATCTGGTCGGAATTCCTGGCCATGGGAGTACGAACCTGCTCGACGCGTTCAACGACTCGGACGTCGAAGTAATCCAGCCCCGACACGAACAGGGCGCGGCCCACCTCGCTGACGGCTACGCACGCGCCTGTGGAAAACCGCTCGCAGTGTTCACGTCCATCGGGCCGGGCGCGACGAACACGGTCACGGGCGTGGCAACGGCATACGTCGACTCCATTCCAATGGTTGTCTTCACGGGCGCACCCCAAACCCACGAGTACGGTCAGGGCATTTTACAGGAAATCGACCGCCAGAAACCTGGGGACTTCCCGAGCGTGATGGAACCGGTGACGAAGCAGTCGTTCGTCGTCGACGATGTCGAGCGCCTGCCGCGGATTCTCCGTCGAGCGTTCCAGATAGCGATGGAGGGCCGCCCCGGCCCCGTCCATGTCGATGTTCCGATGGATGTCCAAGGTGCGGCGGCTGACGTCGAGATTCCCGACCCAGCGTCGTGGCGCTCACATAGTCGCCCCGGAGGCGATCCCGAGAAGGTTGCGGATGCCGCGGATTTGCTCGCCGAGGCCGACCGACCGGTACTCGTCCCCGGAGGAGGTACGATGCTCGCAGAGGCGTGGGACGAGGTACAGGCGCTCGCTGAGCATTTGCAGGCACCCATCATCCCAACATTTCAGGCGAAGGGCATCGTTCCCGAGGATCATGACCTATTCGTCGGCTACGCAGGCTGGATTGGTTCCACCGCAGGCAATGAACTTGCGAGTAACGCTGACGTGGTGCTTGCGGTCGGTTGTCGGTTCTCTGACCTCCACACCTCCTCATTTGAATCGGGAGTGAGCTTCGAGATTCCCCCATCGAAGCTGATTCACGTCGACATTGACCCCCAGGAAATTGGGAAGAACTACCCAGTTGAGGTGGGAATCCAAGGTGACGCCAAGGTAACTACGCGCCAGCTGTACGAGGCCGTCGAAGACCGCATCGCCCCCGTTTCCCCTGAGGACAACGAGTACTACGCCGAGATTCGATCGCTCTGGGAAGACTGGCAGGAGATGGTTGAGGAGCGTCACACAGACGACGTGCCGATGAGTATTTCGCGCGTGATCGCAGGTTTACGCGAAGTGCTCCCACGCGAAGGTATCGTTGTCTCCAGTGCCGGCCAGCCCCAAGAGACAACGAATCCTGAGTTCCCTGTGTATGAACCGCGCAGCAATATCTCCTGTGGCGGCTTTTCGACGATGGGATTCGGCGTCTCGGCAGCCATTGGCGCAAAACTAGCACAACCCGACCGGCCAGTCGTTGACATTGAGGGGGACGGTTCGTTCCTCATGAATAACCAAGAAGTTGCCTGCGCTGTCCAGCATGATGTGGACGTGACCTACCTCATTCTCAATAATCACGGCTGGAAATCCATCCGAAACTTGCAGGTTAACAAGTACGGCTGGGATCGAGTACTAGACACGCCATTCGACGAGGAGACGGACGTCGACTACATGACATTCGCAGATGCGTTCAACGTCGGCTACGCAGAGCGTGTGATCAAACCCGAGAACCTCCTAGAGACGCTGGAAGACGCCATTGAATACGACGGACCTGCCATTGTTGAGGCTATCGTTGAACCGGACAACCCAGACTCCGGTGCCATCATCACCGGCGAGTGGGATCTTGCCGACCTCGAGGAGACATAAATCCTGGCGCGGCTTAGAGCATCCCTTCCTCGATGCGTTCTTTGTAGCTGATGATACCAAGAATTCTCTCATCGAACGAATGCCAGCAAACTACTCGGTAGAACTAATTATGTAAATTGCGCCAAGGATATTTCCCTTATTCGTTATCGAGATTGTGACCGCTTGGACTCCCAAACATTGCTCTTCATCATTAAACTAGATTTTATATTAATATATAAATTAATTTGTTGTCAAGAACGTCATTCTGAATAATGGTGTTCTTCCTCTCCCGGGAGATCCCCATTTGATGACGACTCCCTGTCGTGCATTGGGGGAGTTTACCGGAGCTGCGTACTCCGAATTGTCCCGAGGAAGTCGTTGTTCGTCCCACTGTCGATGATGAGTGAATTACCGGCGGGAGAGCATGGTCACAGCCCATTCGGTGGGTTCTCGGCATGATGATTTAGTCGGCGTCACCCTCCGTCTCTCGAAACCCGTCCATTCTGCTTGAGTGGCTTCCGTGATACAAGCCCCAATCTCCTTCGTCAGTACCATGTCGCGTTACTGATCACTCCCGTAGCGATGACGGCTGACCGAACCAAGTACATCGTACATTTGCTGATGTGATCGGCTTTGGTTCGAAAGGCGGGTGTTTCGTTCGGAAACGTTAGTGGGGCGTGTTTGCGTCGACGTTCACTCCGGCCTCTTTCAGTAACGAGTCGCCAGTCTGGCCGTCAAAGATGTGTATTTGTTCTCTGTCAAGAACAATATCGACTGTCTCCTTTTCCTGAACGCTTGTGTGCGGGCCGACCGACGCGCGTAGAGGCTCTTCCCTGCCGACGTCGAGGTACAGCAGCGTGTATTCACCGACCGGTTCAATGATGTCAACGGTTGCTTGGAATGGCTCACTTGGATTGTCGACGTCCGTCCGGTCGCCGCGGGTGTGTATGTCCATCGGACGTACTCCGAGTGTAACGTGCCGAGAGGAAGCTCGAGAGTCGACGACGCTCCCGTATTCCTCATCCAGAGTAATCGTGATCGACTCTGATGTGAGTGCCTGAGATTCGGCGTCGAACTCGCACTGGACGAAGTTCATATTTGGATTCCCGATAAAGCCACCTACGAAGCGGTTTTCGGGCTCCATATACGACTCCATCGGTGGATCTGCCTGCTGTATCTCGCCGTTATTCATTACGACAACTCTATCGCTGATGGTCATCGCCTCCTCCTGATCGTGGGTAACATATACCATCGTAGTGCCCAGTTCCCGCTGTAGGCGCTGGATCTCAGTTCGCATATGGGTTCGAAGTTTCGCGTCGAGGTTCGACAGCGGTTCGTCAAGCAGGAATACTTCAGGGTCTCGCACAATGGCGCGCCCCAGTGCAACTCGTTGTTGTTGTCCGCCCGAGAGTTCCTTCGGCTTTGATTCGAGCAAATCCGTGATATCCATAGTCTCTGCAACTCTCTGAACCTTCGCCTCGCGTTCGTCCGGGGAGAGATCAGTGGACATCCGGAGACCGAACTCCATGTTCTCCGCAGCGGTTTTGTGCGGATAGAGCGCGTAGCTCTGGAACATCATCGCGATATTGCGTGCCATCGGTGGCTTACCGTTTACCACTTCGTCGTTGATTCGCAGTTCACCGCCGGTCGGCTGCTGGAGACCAGCAATAAGTTCCAACGTTGTCGTCTTCCCGCACCCCGATGGTCCGACGAGCGTGACCAGTTCACCGTCTTCTATCTCAAGATCGATGCTGTCGACCGCGACTGTATCACCGTACTTCTTGACAATGTTGTTAAGTATTACATTTCCCATGGAATTCACCCTTTCACGCTGCCGGCCGTCAGGCCGGTCACTATCTTTTCCTGTGCAACTAGGATGAGCGCCATAATGGGAACGACGCTCAGGACGCTAGCCGCAGAGATGAGATGCCACGGCACTGAGTACTTCTCTTGGAAGTTGTACAGCCCGATGCTCATCGTCTGCGTCGTGATGTCCGACGTCATGATGAACGCCCAGAAGAACTCATTATAGCTCATGATGAACACGAGAATGGCAACGCTCGCAAGTCCAGGTGCTGATAACGGCATCACAACACGAATGAGAGCGCCGATTCGCGAGCAACCGTCGACCCTCGCTGCCTTCTCCAGATCCTTCGGAATTTGCTCGTAGAATCCTTTTAAGATCCAGAGAGCCATTGGCGCGAACAGCCCAGTGTAAGGAACGATGAGCCCCTGGTACGTGTTAATCCAGCCGAGCTGGGAGAAGATGCGGAACATCGATACCACAAACACGACCGGCGGGAACATCGAAATGAGCAACACGCTCATGATGAGCGCACGCTTGCCACGGAAGTCGAATCGAGCGAGCGCGTAAGCCGCAAGGCTGCACGTAACAAGGATGAGCAGGGTTGTCGCGACGGCGATGACGATACTATTGAACATGTACCGGAGGAAATTCACTCCCAGTACAACCGTCTTAAAATGCTGGAGTGTCGGTTCGAGCGGAAGCATCGTTGGATTCGAGGAGTAAATCTCCTTCGGGAGCTTGAACGCAGTGACAAGTATCCAGTATACTGGAAATACGGAGTACACGAAAAAGAACGCCACACCCGTCCATAGAGCGGCGCGGTACATCCGTTGCTGGTCGGTGAGCAGTTCGGCAAACGTTTGATTGTCAGTAGTTGTACTCATTCTTCTCTGTAGTTGATGGTGTAGACGAACACGAAGGGGAGGATGAGAAGGACGACGAGGACACCCATCGCAGCTCCCTTCCCAAAGTAAAGCTGTTCGAACGTCTTTTCTACGGTGAGGATGCTGACCGACTTCGTGGCGTTCGCAGGGCCACCAGCAGTCATAATGTAGATAACGCCGAACACCTTCATCGCCCGGATGGTTCGGAACAGCAACGAAATGAGGATTGCGTTTTTCACGTGTGGAAGCGTGATATGGCGGAACCGGGAAAGCATCCCCGCCCCGTCCACCTTGGCACTTTTATATAGATCACGGTCAATGGTCTGAAGACTTGCCAGGATGAGGAGAGCCATGAACGGGAAGCTCTTCCAGATGTCGGAGAAGATAACCGCGAACATGGCGGTGTCGGCGTGGCCGAGCCAATTGATATAGCCATTGATGAGGCCCACCTGAGTGAGCAGGTAATTGACGATACCGTAATCGGCGTTGAACATGAACTTGAACGACAGGCCTTGCACGACAAGCGGGATCGCCCACGGGAGTAGTACAGCGGTTCGAAGCCATCCGCGCCCCTTGAAGGTCTCTGAGAGGATAAGCGCAGCCAAGAGACCGAACACAAGTTCGAAGAACACGCTGACGACCGTAAAGAACAGTGTATTCTTGACCGCCCTCTGGAATACTGGATTTTGAATAATCTGGACGTAGTTGTCAAGCCCGACGAAACGCTGTCCGAGCCACGGCTGGGCCATCGGCATCGAGTAGAAGCTCAGGTAGATAGTCTTGGCGAGCGGGTAGGCTGCTACAAGCATAAGAATCGCGAGCAGCGGTGACATTAGTAAAAGCGCGTAGTATCCGTCGTCAAGTCCATCAATGCGGTATAAGAGTCTGGTTCTCCAGCTCAAGGCGTCCGGAGAGTGTTTCTGGTCGCCCTGAGACCACACGCTTTCAAACACCATCGATGATATACCTCACAGTTGTCGGTCGTTGCGTAACCGTCGTACGTAACCGTTTTGTTTCGATCATGTGGATTTCGTTTTGATATCGTTCAGCTGCAGTGCTCGAAGTAGTTGTCCCCTCACTTTGGTGGCTGGTAGTTACTTTCGATATCCTTCAGTTTCTTCTTTGCATTGCTCAGAGCCTGTTGGGCAGTCGCGTTCTTATTGAGAACGTTCGAGACCGCCTTTTGGAACACATCCGACTCTTGTGAATAGATGGGTGTAGAGGGACGGGCGATACTGTTCGACAGCACTTTCCCGAATGATTCGAGGTACGGCCCCAGCGGCTTTATGCTCTTGAAATCGTCCCTGCTCCAATACTTCGAGATGGCTGGGACACTCCCATTGCCGAGATTGGCCTTAAGGATCTCCGGATCCGATGCCATCGTCTTAACGACCTTGACGGCTGCCTTGGGATTTTTCGAGTTCTTGTTGATACCGTAGTTTTCGTTCCCAAGACAGCCGTTGTTTCCGGGCATCGGGGCGTATCCCCAGTCGCCGGCAATCTTTGACTTCTCTTTATTGTCGAGAATTGGCGGAAGGTAGAACCAGTTGCGGTGGAACACAGCGTTGCCCTGCTGGAGTAGTTTGGCGCTCGGGCCCTCAGTCATCGAGACGACCGATTGTGGGCTGACCTTGTCGGTATAGATCAAGTCACGCATTCCTTTTGTCGCGTCGACGACCTTCTGGCTGTCGATGGTAATGGAACGCTTACCTGGCGTCTTGTGTAGGCCGTCACGATTGCCGAATATCCAGCCGTCCTCGGCGTGAACCCACTCAACCCAGTCACAGACGAGACCCTCATACTGTTTGCCCTGCCAAGTGAATCCTTTCACATCACCGTCTGCCTCCTGTTTCGCTTTTGTCGCCATTTCGACGAGCTCCTTTCGGGTAGTGGGGGGATTCGAGTACCCCGCGTTTTTGAGCAGTTTCTTGTTGTAATACAGGCCCCCTGCGTCTGCGAACTGCGGTGGTGCGTACAGCTTACCATTCCAGCTCCCAGCGCGAATTGCCGATTCAATGAACTGGTTCGTCCACTTTTTATCGACGTAGTCCTCAATGGGGAGAAGCCATCCGGCGGCGGCGAACTGCTGGGTGTAGATACCATCAAGGTTGAAAATATCCGGATCCGATCGCCCAGATGACAGCCATGTCTTCAACTTCTGGGTATCTTGATCGGTGGATCCCGGGATTTCGGTCATTTCGAACGTGATATTGTCGGGAATCTTCTTGTTCACCCGTTGTTCAAATTTCTTGACTGCGCTTTCGTCGTGGATTGTTCCAAGGGCGTATTTCACGGTGGTTTTGCCGCTCTTGCTGCTACCGGTCGTGCCACCGTTTTTCTTACTACCGCCTCCATCACCACTCGAACAGCCTGCGAGTAAAGCCATACTACCTGTTGCAGCCATCCCTGCCGTCTTTAGGAATTTGCGCCGCTTGTCTCCAGAAGTGTCACTACTCCCGCATTCGCGGCCATTGCTAGCCTGTGGCATACGTTAATGCATGTGTGAATGTGGTTCATATACTTTCCGAAACCCCTTGGACATTTTACCATATTCTCAACACCATTGCGATTAAGCTGATAAATAGTCCCACACATTGCCAGTCCCACAATGTTTTTGTAGCGACGGCATACAGATACCGGGACGTTGTCACATGCCAACCGACGATTCGCTTGGAATCGGCTTCGTAGGGGCCGGTTTCATCACCGAGACATTCCATTCAGAGACGTTACGGGGGATTCGCCACGCTCACGCAGCTGGCGTGATGAATCCAACACAGAGCAAGGCCGAAAGAGTCGCAGACAAACTTCGAAAGTACGAGTGCGGCGACCCAACGGTTCACGACTCGGTTGAGTCCCTCACCCAAGATCCGGATGTTGACGCCTTGTGGATAACCAGTCCGAACTTCACACGCGTCGAAACTGTTGAAGCCGTCGTCAATGCACTCGAATCTGACGGCGCCCACCTTGATGGCATCGCTATCGAGAAACCGCTCGCGCGCAATGTCGCCGAAGCTCGTAGGGTCGTTGACCTCGTCGAACGTATTGGCATTCCGCACGCCTATCTAGAGAATCAGGTCTACATGCCTGGTGTCTCGAAGATGAAAAATCTGCTTTGGGAGGGTGCAGACACGACCGGACGGCCTTATCTCGCTCGCTCGGCCGAGGAACACGCTGGCCCACATTCGGCGTGGTTTTGGGAGGGCGAAAAACAGGGTGGTGGTGTCCTGAACGACATGATGTGTCATTCGCACAAGGTCAACAAGCACCTGCTTGAATCAGACGAGGGGGATGATCTGAGACCCATCGCAGTTAGTTGCGACATCTCAACAGTTAAGTGGTCACGTGAAAAGTACGCAGAACAATTGGCCAGCGAGTACGAGGTCGATTACCAATCCACCCCTTCCGAGGATTACGCCCGTGCGTCTGTGTTCTACGAAACCGATGACGGCGACATAGTAGTCGCCGAGGCAACAAACTCCTGGTGTTATGTCGGATCGGGTCTACGCATAACCATCGAACTGTTGGGTCCGGAGTATTCCGGGAGTCTCAACACACTTGACTCCGGAGTTGATTTGTTCTTCTCGAGCGACGTTCAGGACGACGAAACAGGATACTTCGTCGAGAAACAGCAGGCACAGGAGGGCGAGATTCCTGTTATACCTGACGAAGTATCGACCTACGGATACCTCGATCAGAACCGCCACGTCGTCTCCGCGTTCCGCGATGGCGAAAACGCTCGCGAGGATTTGTACGATGGACTCGAGGTGGTCGAACTCTGCATGGCGTCGTACTTGGCCGCCGAGACGGGAGAGCGTATTGAGCTCGACGATGTTTCCCTCGAAGAGTATGTTCCAGAACCGGCTCGTGGCGAGTTTGAATCCGGTCGGGAGGGGCTCTAACCCCATGTTCTGTTCGATGCAAGGTGCCCAGTCATGACGGTTAAAATAGCGGTTATCGGCGGTGGCACCATGGGACGAACGCACGCGACAGCAATCGCTGGTAACCCCGATGCGGAACTAACGATGGTGTGTGACATCGACAGCGAGATTCTCGATGGATTTGCCCGCGCTGATTGGAGTCGTTCAGATGTGGTCTATGGTGAGTCGATGGACACAATGCCGGTACTTGGCTCGCCAGAGTCCGTATCAACCCCTGAGGAAGTGTTCGCGGCCGACGTCGATGCAGTGTCGATTTGCACGCCAAACGCGTTTCACGCCCCCCTCGCGCAGGACGGGCTAGACGCGGGCAAGCATGTTATCGTCGAGAAGCCGATGGCTACCTCTGTCGAAGAATGTCGAGCCATGCTTGACCGAGCGGAAGAAACAGAGCGCGTACTCCACGTCGGGCATATGTGGCGCTACCACCAGCACGTAAACTGGGCACAATCGCTCGTGGCGAACGGCGAGATTGGTGAGCCTGTAAAACTGAAAGCGTTCGGTATTCATGCCGACTGGGGCCCCGGCGGCTGGTTCACCGACCCAGATCTCGCCGGCGGCGGCGCACTCCTTGACATGGGAATTCACGCTATTGACACGGCTGGTCATATCCTCGGCGATCCGAACCCTGTTCGCGTGTACGCATCCATCGAAACCAACTTCGGCACATACGAAGTCGATGATGATGCATTACTTCATGTAACGTACGACGACGGGACGCGCGCTGTTGTCGAGAGCGGCTGGCGCCATCCGTACAGAGAAGGTGGTGAGAGTGCCGTGCGAATCTACGGATCTGATGGGTACCTCAGCGTATTCCCCACGAAGGCTCGCATCGACTGGGGTGAGAAAACTGGTTGGTTCGACCCCTCGTTTGACGCTCCCAAGGATACATTCACGATGTACCAGTCACTTATTGATGACTTCGTGGACTGTATCCGCAATGGAACCCCGGAAGCGTCAAATGCCCCCACTGCTGCGAACGCAGTTGCCGTTTGCGACGCGGCGTACGAGAGTGCCGAAACCGGTCAAGTGATAGACATTGAGTAACTCACTATAGCACCTAACACGCACACAAACTAACTTTTCATGCCACAGGAATCCCCTGACTCTTTGTCCCTTCGATACGTTCGCTCGGCCATGACGGAGACACCGGTACAAAGTCCTGGCTTTGGCACGTACAACTTACATGGTGAACCCGGCGTTGAGGCGGTTTCCACGGCACTCGATGTTGGTTACCGCCATGTGGACACAGCCCGGATGTATAAGAACGAGGCAGTTGTCGGCAAAGCCCTTACTCAATCGAACGTGCCACGAGAGGAGGTGTTCGTGGCTACCAAAGTCGGTCACTTCACCGAACCGAATCTTTCACCCGAGTATATCCGCAAGAGCGTCGCTGAGAGCCGCAAGCGTCTCGGTATCGAAACTGTCGACCTTCTGTACATCCATTGGCCGTACAGCTTCGACGCCGAGGCTCACCTTCCAACGCTGAACGAACTCGTCCATGACGGCTGGGTGCGTCATCTCGGCGTTTCGAACTTCACGCCGCTAATGCTCGACGATGCACGTACCGTCTCCGACGAACCGCTGTTCGCTCTCCAGGTAGAGATGCACCCTCTGCTTCAGCAGGAGGAACTGGTCGCCTACGCCGACGAACACGACTTGACGCTTGTCGCATACTCACCACTGGCTCAGGGGAAGGTGTTCGATGTCCCCGAGCTACGAAACATTGCGGAGAAGCACGCTGTCTCACCCGCACAGGTTAGCCTCGCATGGTTCTCGACGAAGGGTGCCATCCCCATCCCGAAAGCAAGTAGCAAAGCGCACGTCCGAGATAACTTTGCGGCGACCGACCTCAACCTCGACGACGAAGACATTGCGCGCATTGACGCCATTGACAGGGAGCTACGACTCGAGGACGAGGAATTCATGAACTGGTAATCGGATACGGAAGCTATATACCCGCTCTACTGTGGGTCATTTACCCCGTTTTCCGGCGTATCGCCGTTGAGCACCCGGAGCACGTCTGTTGCTGCCGTCCGTCTCCGTTGTTCGTCGGCCTCAACGGAGTACCACGCGACGTGGGGCGTCATTAGCACGTCATCTCGCTTACACAGGGGGTTGTCGATTGTTGCAGGGCCATCGTGGTCGGCCGGTTCATCAGCAAACACGTCCAGTCCTGCACCTGCTATCTCGCCTGAATCAAGCGCCGCGAGCAGATCTTCCTCGACGAGCAGTTCCCCACGTGCCACGTTCACGACGTAAGCCGTGGACTTCATCATTGCAAACGACTTTGCATCGAGCAATCCCTCTGTCTCGTCGGTCAATGGCGCATGAATCGAGATGATGTCTGCGGTGGTGAGTACCTCCTCGAACGTGCGCTTTTCGACGCCGATTTTAGCCATTTCGTCTGCGTCAACGTACGGATCCGACGAAACGATCTCCATGCCGAAGGCTTGTGCCTTTTCGGCGACGAGGCGGGCGATGGTACCAAAGCCGATCAAGCCGACCGTCTGCCCACGTAGACGGTGGATTTCGGCGCCGAGACGCCGATTCCACTCACCTGTGCGCATCGCATCATGGTAATCGAATAGATTACGCTGGAGAGCAAGCGTCAGCGCAAATGCATGTTCAGCTACCTCATACTCGCAGTAGGAGGGGACATTAGCGACGTAGACACCAGCCTGTGCGGCAGCCTCCAAATCGATTCCATCAACGCCGATTCCACAGCGTACGATTACACGACAGCCCCCGTCGGCGAGCGAATCGAGCACGTCGCTGGTGTACGGCGCGACGAACAGACGGTCGACGACGGCATCGACGCCCGAGAGCGCGGCAAGATCGTCGGAGGTCGACACGTCCACAGGATGAAACTCTATATTTGTCTCGGTGAATGCGTCACGCTCCACAGAGCAATCGAACTGACTAGCAGCCGTCAGAGCGACGGTAGGGACTCCTCGGTCTGGGCTCATTCTTCACGCGTTCCATACGTGGGGGTGATGGTTAACTCTACTCCTCTTAGCTTGATGTGAAAATTTTCTTAACGGTGGCCAGTGAATTGTGAGCCGTGTCGAACTTGGATGAGATAGGAAGACGAACTCGCCGTCGGTGGACGGTCGTGCTCTTCTGGTTCGTGTTTGTCGACGGGCTCAGTTTCCAAATGCGTGGCGCGCTGTTGCCAAGCCTGCAACGAAGCTTCCATGTCGAGCCTGCACTGCTTGGACTTGTTGCCACGGCTGGGACAATCGGATTCATCGGGTCGGTGTTCATTGTTGGAATGTACGCAGGACGGCTCCCGACGCGCATCTCATTGCTTGCAAGCATCGGCGTCGTCGTGATGAGTATGCTGTCGATGGCCGTCGCGCCCGTCTTTGGTACATATCTGGTCGGATTGTTTGTACGCGGCGTCGCAACCGGCCCAGTTCGCGCTCTCGACAGAAGTCTCCTGAGCCACCTCTACCCTGACGGTCGAACCCGGATGTTCACTCTTTATGCTCTCATGTGGGCCGTTGGGGCAACGCTCGGACCACTCGTTGTAACCGGGGCATTAGCACTCGGCAACTGGCGGTTCGCGTATGTCGCGTTTGCGTTCGCGATCATCCCTCTGCTCGCAGTGCTCTGGCAGGCGGACGTGCCGAGATTCATCTCGGATGAACAGGAACTCACGTTGTCCGATCTACGCACTGTCCTCCGCAAACCCGCCGTCTCGGGCATGACCGTCGCTCTTGTGCTCAGCGGCGGTGTTGAAGGGAGCCTGTTCACGTGGTTGCCATACTTCGCGACACGCCAATTTGATGAGTCGGTGGCGAACCTCATGCTCTCAACGTTCCTCGTTGCATACGTTCCGGCACGGTTCATCTACAGCGCTTTTGCTGACCGGCTTCGGGCTATTGACCTAGTCGTCATCGTCGCTGTGGGCACTCTGGCGACGCTTTCGCTGACCACGTTTATTCTGCGCGGCCCTCTCCTGTTCGTCGGCGTGTTCGCAATGGGTTGGTTCGTCTCTGGGATTTTTCCCACTTTATCCGCACTCGGTGTCGATGCTGCGCCGGGGTTCAGCGCGCCTATCAATTCTATCGCCACCAGCGCATCATACACTGGTATTGCAACCATGCCGGCCATCGTGGGATTACTCGCCAATACGTATAGCATCCAGGTTGGTCTCCAAACACTAGTTATTCCAATGTCAGTATGTCTTATTGTCGTATTGATGATACGGCGAGAGATCACGAGAGCATCTGAAATAGGTGTCCCAGCTGACTGACCGCTTAAATTTCAACGAGAACCTTTCCGTCGACGCGCTCCCGCGCTCGATCGAACGCTGTTTCCGCGTCAGAGAAGTCGAACGTCGATGTTATCAGCGGAAGGTTGTCGAGCTGGCCCGCAGCCATCAGACGAATAACCCGAGGGAACACCTGCTGGCCAGTGTGACCCTCCGAACCGTACACCTGGGCAGCGTTGCTCTGGTACTTTCGCAAAGCGACTGACGGATCCGACCCAGCATTGCTGATGTGGACGACGTTCGCTCGCTCGGCAAGAGTGTCCTCGATGACGGGATATGTCGCTTCGACAGCACCTGAGGTCTCGACGTGGACGTCCGCGCCCTCGCTGCCCGTAACGTCTTGGACGGTTTCAACGGGATTACAATCGAGTGGGTCGTATACATGGTCGAAGCCGAGGTCGCGGGCGATGTCTCGGCGTTCATCCGACGGTTCGAACGCGACAACCATCCCAGCTCCCGCTGCACGGGCGACGTTCATCCCTGTCAACCCGATTGGTCCGGCACCGTGAAAGACGTAGTAGTCGCCGGGGACGATACCTTCGGCGCGGCCGTACATACCATAATAGCAGATGGTACTTGGTTCGACCGTCGCTGCCGCGCGCAATACTTCGTCCTTTGTGTCGTATGAACGTGAGAGTGAGGAGACATCCCATAGTATCTTCTCGGGAACTGCAACGTACTCGGCGAAAGCCCCAGGAATCGTGAAGCCTATTTGTTCGAAGTTCTCGCAGTGACCATGAAATCCCTGTCGGCACATCTGACACCGGCAACAGTAGTCAGTTACCTCGGCGGTAACTAGATCACCCTCCTCGAACAGGCGGGTGTCTGGACCCGTCTCGACCACCTCACCGGAGAACTCGTGCCCAACGATGTTCGGGAGATTCACGTACGCCGAGTAGTGCATATAGCCGTCACCGTTCGTTGCAGTCATCGAAAGGTCGCTCCCGCAGATGCCAACGTAGCGGACGCGCACGAGCACTTCGTCAGCAGCCGGTTCCGGCCGGCCGCGTTCTTCAATGTGTAGTTCGGGGTGTTTCCAGACTGACGATCCGTCCATTGCCGTGCCGGTTTGACGTTCTCGCTCTGAGATGTCGTATTTATCGGACGGATTCCATGTTCCGTCTAGGACGAGGGCTTGCATCGTTTTGTTGTTGGCGGGGTCATGGTAAATTAGTATGGGAGGTCAGAAGGTTTGCCACCCCCCATCAACGTACAACAATTCGCCCGTCACATAGTCCGCATCGTCGCAGGCGAGGTACAACACAGCACCAGCGATATCTTTGGGATATCCCGGCCGGTCAAGCGGTATTGGCTTCGCTAACTCGTCCGCGGCGACGGACTCCTCTTTCTGCTCAGCCCCAGATCCAAATTCCGTTGCGATGTGCCCAGGCGCCACAGCGTTGACGCGGATGCCGTGATCCGCCAGTTCCAACGCTGCCCCTTGCGTCATCATCTTGATGGCGCCCTTCGTCGAGTCGTACGGAATCTGGTCTGTTTGCGCGTGGGTCGAACTGATGGAGGCCGTATTCACAATACAGCCCTTGACTCCCCGGTCTATCATATCCTGTGCTGCAGCTTTACAACCGAAGAAGACGCCGTTTGTGTTAATGTCGTGAATCTGGTCAAACGTTTCTTCGTTGACCGTGAGCATCGATCCTCGCGTAAACCACCCTGCATTGTTCACCATCACATCAACGCCGCCGAGCTCATGGGCGGCGTCGACGGTTGCTTCGATTGCTGACGGGTCAGAGACGTCCGTCTCCACGAACTCAGCTTCGCCACCTTGCTCTTGTATTAACTCATGTGTTGATGTCTCTTCACCGATATCCTTCGGGTTCTCTCGAATGTCGGCATTGACCACTGCCGCACCCGCTTCGCCGAACCTGAGGGCAATGGCGCGACCGATTCCCGAACTCCCGCCTGTCACGATGACAGTCTCGTCGTTGAAGTCGTAGCTAACGCTACCCATACTCACCTTGTAAAACGAAAGGATAGGTTATTAATTCTCCGACTGAACCAGTGCTGGCAATTGTATGAGATCGAATGTCTCCACTGTCACCAAACGCCGATTAACTGGCAAAGTCATCTAAGAGCCTTTCAACCACCTGGATCGGGGTAGTATCGAACGTGATGAGTCGAAGCGTGAACGCGTCGCTGACCTCCAAGGTGTGTCTGTTTGTCAGTGCCCCCAGAGTGAACCGTCTGGGCTGTATCGCGCATCCATAATCTGGTTCCACTGCTTGTCTGAGAGTTTGATGTCTGTCACTTTGACGTTTTCGGCCAATTGCTCTGTCGTCCGTGCCCCGACGATGGGAATGCACGTAAATTCGTCCCAGTCCATCAGCCACCGGAGTGATACCTGCGTAGGCGTTGCCTCAACTTCATCCGCCACCTCTCGAACAGTGTCGAGCACTTTCCACCCTCGTTCAGAGACATACCAGTCCCCGAAGAAATCGTCGAAGCTTCCTCGAGACCCATCTGGTGCTTCGACTGCTTGTGGATCCTCAGCATCTGTGCGCTCATATTTCCCGGTTAAGAAGCCGCCAGCAAGTGGTGAATACGGGCAGACAGCGAGGTTTTGATCGGCACAGACATCAAGGTAGTCACGCACGTCTTCGTAGTACCCCGCGTGGTGGAGTGGCTGCGTGACATCGAAACTTGCCAGTCCTTCGATGTCGGCCGTCCAGAGTGCCTTTGTAAGCTGCCACGAGGCCATCGTGGACGCACCAAGATAGTTCACTTTCCCTTCTTCGACAAGTTGGTTCAACGTCCTCATCGTCTCTTCGATTGGTGTGTCCTCGTCCCAGCGATGAATATAATAGAGATCGATGTAATCCGTTCCCAAACGGTCAAGCGTGCCCTCAATCTGAGTGCGGATGTGTTTTCGGCTGAGGCCAGAGTCATTTGGGCCTGGCTCACCCCACCCGTCGAAGGGGAAGTATACTTTCGAGGAAATAACGAAGTCTTCCCTATCGTGATCTTCTAGCCAGTCTCCGATGTACCGCTCGCTCCGTCCATGTGGGGTTCCGTAGACATTCGCGGTATCGATGAAGTTGATACCGTGATCCCAGGCTGCATCCAACAACCTGTGTGCTTCTTCAGAACCAGTTTCGACGACGCCGTTCGTTTCCTTCCCGAACCGCCATGTCCCGAGGCACAATTCGGATACGCGAGTCCCAGTTGTACCGAGCTGTCTATACTCCATCTTGGGTGGTAATCAAGAACAAACAAAAATAAGTTTTTCTCCACAATACTTGTTGAACGGTTTCTTAAGTCAGTTCGCCGTAATCAACTCCCCATCGTCAAACCTCATCTTCTCTTTTCGGTTCAAAAGTCGGTTGGAGCGCTCCCTGGTTCACCTGACTAGTGGTTGTCCGCATTTAATATCAACGTATTAATAACATCGATATCTTTTTCTTCGACTCTCTGTAGGCCATTTGTTTCAACATAAATTACCCGGTCTTTGGAAGAGATCTGTATGCCCTGGCGCACAAATTTGGACACGCACTGCACGTCCTAAGGTGTTGTAAAAGTGTCATCCATTATCCTGTAGCACCGTATTCGGCATTTGGAAGGAACTCAAACACTTGTTGGTGAACTATAGATTCTTCTCTACGATTAAGTTCCCCTGGGCGATTAGAGCGAACCCTATTGATGGCTGGGTCATGAATCTACTCTCCCTCGAATCAGTGAAGCTAATTGTACGCGGTCTTTCTAGAGTGTCCGCATTACTCGGTCACATCAATTTGTGAGATACATTGCTTGTCGGCAATCACGATAATAATGTATTTTCGTTGCTTCGACGTTATCCGCGTCACTGAGCACTTTTCGAAGTCCAGTCGCTGAAATATTCGCCACGTGTATCGTCACAGGGTGTGATCCGCATTTCGTGAAAATACTCATGGTACAAAATAGGAATGTATTTTTTGGATGTCATAGAAATCACAAATAGTAAGGCGGATCGAAGCTCCCAGTGGGTTTTATTAGTTGCTAACGAGATGAGTTAACTATCAACAAGGACATACACCAACATGACAGATAGAAACAACAGGGATGAAAAAACTTCCCCGATCTACGGTAGTCTGGCACAGGGTGGGCAGTTTTACAGGCGACCCGGTGCACGCCTCTCTGAACCACAAGACGAATCAGTAATTAACCTCTCTACCGGTGTATCTGACAGCCGCCACGAGGGATTTCATGCTTTTGACAAGGCACACGCGGTCATGCTTACGGAAGAAGGGCTCATCCCATCGGAGAAAGGCGCAGCGATTCTAAGAGGGATTAGACAGATGGAGGAAGAGGGGCATGTAGAAGTCCGACGGAAGAGTGGACGGTCGGCCCATGCTGGAGAAGCATACCTCATCTCCGAGTTTGGGGAAGGCATCGGCGGTTGGCTTCACCTCGCACGCTCATCACACGACCTTGCATCAGTAAGTCGACGACTTGTACTCCGCGAGCGATTGCTTGCTGCGATGGATGCTGCACTTGACCTGATGATGGCGTACACGGATCGAGCTGCCGAACAGACTCACGCTGTCATCCCGACGTATACTGGTCTCCAGCATGCCCAAGTTGCTACAATTGGATTCTGTCTGATGTCGTTCGAACGTCCGTTGGAACGGGACTTTGAGCGCCTCTTGTCGGCCTACGATCGTGTCAATACGAGTCCTGCAGGGGCAGCCGTCGGAACGACCTCCCATTTCCAAATCAACCGTAAGAGAGTTGCTGATTTGCTTGGATTCGAGGATCTCCATAACAACGCTGAAGACGTGGACAAGAGCTACGATGTTATACTCGAATGTGGTAGCGTTTTCGCCACTATGCTGGCGAATGTTGCCCTCGCGGCCGACCAGATTCTCGTCTGGTACTCAAAGGAGTTTAGTTTGCTGGACATTCCTGATCGATTCGCAGGCACTAGTAGTATCATGCCCCAGAAGAAGAATCCACACACCATTGAGAGTGTCCAGCGTGACACGAACGACGTTATTGGTGAGGTAATGCAGGCATTCGCTGCAACGAAGAATGTTGGTGGCGGCGTTCAAATATCCACAAGTGTACTTGATCAGTCCATCGATAATCTAAAGACATGGAATGAATTGATCAGTGAAATTGAATTCAATGCCGATCGTGGAGAGGAACTCGTCTATGCCGACTGGTCGCTGGCAACAGATATAGCAGGTATGGTGGTTCAGGAAGCCAATATACCGTGGCGAACGGCACATCAAATCACTGCGATACTTGTTCGCCACGCCCATGAAGAGGGATTTAGGGTAACCGACCTCACTACTGATCATCTCGACCGTGCGGCCGAAGAATATCTCGGTGGCTCGATTGACATCCCTCAGTCGGCGATTGACGAGGTCGTGGACGCGGAGCATGCTATCGAGTCGCGTTCGCTTGTGCCTGGCAGTCCTGCACCTTCGCAAGTCGAGAATCAGATTTCCGCGGCACGGGAGTTCATTGTAGAAGGCCGCAAAACTGTATCCGAGCGACGTGAAGCCGTTTCAGCAGCCAGCCGTCGCCTCGAAACTGCGATCGATGAAATCGTCTCACAAGACGATTAGGCCAAACTTTTTCTATTGGTAACTCACGTACTCATACGACAATGTGGCTATTTGACCGATTCCATTATCCTGACTACGCAGCCGCTATTTTTATAGGTCTTAGTATGATTGCGCTAAGCTTTCCATTATCTTATACACCTATCCATCCTATCGTGGGTTTCTTGATTCGGTATATTGGGCTTCTTGTGTCGTTTTTTGGTGTTGTTTGGTATGGTTTTAATTGGGTAATCGACTATGGTCCAGACTTTGTCCGTTCGCTACGGGAGTAGAGCCCATGTATATACTCGGCTCAAAGAACTATCTTGCTTGGACTTACGATACCTAGTCTAAGCGGTCGGCCATGAAATCAACAATATCGAACATCTTTGTCGATCTAGAAAAATTATGATCTCGAAGGCTATCACCGTCGATAACCACGAGTAAACGAGACACGTCCGAACATCTATTTCGGTTCAAGAGGAGAAATGGTGGTGCTACGATCGCTCCACAACGCCGAGATGGTAGTCGAGAAGTTCACTGTCGAAGAACGCGATGCGACCGTCAGGCCACGACTTCGGAGAGCGGAGTGGATATTCCTCACGCGCCTTATCGAGATTATCTGTTCCGAGCAAGCAAGTGCAAGGACATTGGGGAAGTTGCTTCAATCGATTTTGAATCCACCCTTTACTGTCTGGGGTCACAAGTGCCACGGGCTGTCCTGGGAACGAGGCGACTGTTCCAAGGCCGGAAACCGACTTTCGAATTGGCTGAGGGAAACGGTACAGATTTTGGAACTGTTGAATTACTGAGTCAATGTTTTCTACTGCAAGAACCACCTGCTCAACTCCCTTGAGCGATCCCCCTACGACGCTTTCACTAGGTGTCACGCGGTATGAGAGCGGGGTTCGATCTTGAATGGCAAATGGGAGGAGAAGTTGCGTATCTTCACTACCAAAAACAGCACGATCCCACTCAACAGATGTCCCATCCTCTCGCTCCCGAGAACCAGATATCGGGCCGTAAACTGTGATGCCTCTGTTGAGAACGTGCTTACATTCGGTGATGATTTCCGGGACGCGGATACACCATGCTGCAGGACCGGCGTCGGCCTGGATGTGATTTGGCCAGAAGTCATGTTCCCCTTTTGAATGCTCAGCGATGAGTTCTACGTACGTGTAATCCTCAAACCCGAGGATAGCCATATGGGTCGTGCCGTTATCGTGAGCACCACCGTATTCTGTCGATAGGCCGAGGCGGTCGAATTCTGCAGTTATCTCATCAAGATCGTGCCAAGCAAACGGAACATGGTCTAATGTAAGGTTCATGCGGAGATGAGACCGTGCTAAATGTATGAATCTTCCGACGACCCTGTACTGTTAGACAGTTGGTTTCATACAGTACCGGTAACTCCAATCCATGTGAAACGATGGCATCGACCAAACCTTTTTCTCACCCTGATAAGCATGTATACACGCATGTCCGCAAAAACTCTCAATATACTAGTGTTTGGTGCACATCCTGATGATTGTGACATCAAGGCTGGCGGAACAGCCGCGAAATACGCAGCAGATGGCCATAACGTGCGGTTCGTTTCGGTGACCAACGGCGATGCAGGCCACCACGAAATCGGTGGTGTGGAACTAGCACGACGACGTCGTGAGGAAGCTTCGGCGGCTGGAGAGGTTCTTGATATCGAATACGAGGTGATGGATCATCACGACGGTGAACTTGAACCGACACTAGAGCGGCGCAAGAAGTTTATCCGACATATCCGTAACTATGAACCAGATTTAATTCTCACCCATCGACCGAATGATTACCACCCGGATCATCGTTATACTTCAACATTGGTACAAGATTCGGCTTACATGGTGACTGTTCCGAACGTTTGTACGGACACGGAGGTACTTAGATACAATCCCGTCATTGCATATTTGAGTGATGACTTCCAAAAGCCCTACCCCTTTGAACCTGACATTGTCGTGAGTATCGACGATGTGGTTGACCAGAAACTCGATGCGCTTCACCAACACAAATCACAGTTCTATGAATGGTTACCATGGAACAAAGGAAACCTCAATGAGGTTCCAGACGACGAGGAGAGCCGAAGAGAGTGGCTCCGGGAAGAATGGCTCGACCACTCCAAAGCAGTTGCAGAGCGATTTCGTGACGCCCTCGTTGAGCGATACGGTGAGGCTGGTAAGGATGTCCAGTATGCAGAAGCCTTTGAGGGTTGTGAGTATGGGAGTCCCCTCACTGATGAAAACGAAACTGAACTGTTTCCGACATAACCCATAGTTGGAATAGGTTAAAGAACCGGGAGGCCCAGTTTTCTATACAGATGTCGCGAGAAAATACCATTTCACTCGTTACTCCCGAGAAAGCGACCGGACAAGTACGGAAACGGTACGAATACATTATCCAACAACGCGAAGACGACCTTGACGATGACCTCACGTTAAGCAAACTCTGGATGACATTCGGAAACGACCCCAATCTCTTAGACGTAGTCTGGGAACATACCGACTATATGTATAACGGCGGCGAACTCTCGTTCAAACTCAAGTCTATGATTTCGCTCGTTGTTGCAACCGTAATGGAGTGTGAGGGCTGCCGATTTTTCCATGAGTCTGCACTAAAACGCGAGGGGGCTGACGCCGATTCCATTGAGGATATGAAAAACCTCCAGATTGGCGAAGAGAAGTTCTCCCCATCTGAGTATGAAATATTGGTTTTTGCAGAGAAAGCTGCCCGTGACCCGTATGACGTGACAGACGAGGAGTTTGAGCGCCTCCGTGAGATCGGCCTTGATGATGGGGAAATCTTAGAAGTCATCGACTGTATCGCCTTCCACGTATACACGTCATATGTACAGGCTATCGCAGGTATCGTCTATCCTGGAATCTCTCATGACGAGTGGGTGAGCCTTCCCGAAACAGACGAGTAAGTAAAATATCACGGGGTCGAGTACTTTGCATCCTTATACATCTGTGAATCACCAATTCAGATTAGTTCCTTCTTCATATCGGGTCGAAAAATCTACATAGTTCTGACGTAAACTCGACTTACTTCGACAGTCCGTGAAAACGCTTATCATGGATAGGTGAGACCGTTTATTCGAATGTACAGGGTTGGACTGATAGGTAGCGGCTTTATTGCGAAAGCTCATGCCGCCGCCTACGCGAACCTAGACAACGCAAAGATAGTAGCGGTCTCCTCAAAGGAAAACACGAACGAGTTCATTGCTGAGCATGCGTCTGGTGCGGAACCATTCGACGACACGGAAACTTTGTTGGACGAAGTAGATCCAGATGTGGTCGATGTTTGCGTACCGACATTCGTTCATCCAGAGGTCGTCGAAACAGCCGTCACGCGCGGCTATGACACGCTCTGTGAAAAGCCAATGGCCAGAACTCTCGAAGAGGCAAAGCAAATGGCTGACTTGATTGCAGAGAACGATGTCCACTTCATGGTTGGACATGCGGTGCGATTCTCACCCGCTTACAGACGAGCGAAAGAGCTCGTGAGCAGTGATGAAGTTGGCAGTCCTGCAATTGTCCGCACTTCGCGGGTTGGACCGTTCCCCAGTTGGTCGTGGAATAATTGGTTCGCCGACACTGAGAAAAGCGGCGGTATTCTCCTTGACTTGGTTATTCACGACTTCGACTACCTTCGGTGGACGTTCGGAGAGGTGAAACATGTATTCACACGTGACGTTCAGTGGGAAGATGACGGTGCATTAATGGAACACTCGGTGACGACACTTCGATTCGAGAACAATGTAGTTGCGCACGTCGAAGGCTCATGGGCCCAACCTGAAACTCGAGAGTTCAGCTACTCGCTTGAGATTGCAGGGGATGACGGGCTCATCGAGTTCGATGGAACAATGGCCCCCTACTATCGGTACACAGAGGACGAAGCAATCACCGCTGCTCCAAACGGTTCGACTGCCATGCAGCAAGAAATTGAATCTTTCCTCGAGAGCTTAGAGACCGATAAAGCACCTCCAATCAGCGTTGACGATGCCATTGAGGCAATGCGAATCTCTCTGGCCGCTATTCAGTCGGCCGAACGCGGCAAACCGGTTCGTGTCGCGGACATGGAGGTGATAACATGACTCGCATTGGCATCCTCTCAACTGCCCATGTCCACACTGACGAATATGCCGAGAAACTGGCGTCGTTCGACGACGTCGATTTCGTTGGTGTCGCCAGCGAAAATGTGAACGACGGCCGTGAGACGGCATCACGCCATGGCACAGAGTACTTTGACACTACTGATTTACTCGAACAGGTCGAAGGTGTTGTCGTCTGCTCACCGAACGCGACCCACATAGATTGGATTCAGAAAGCAGCAAAGGCTGGGGTGGACGTTCTCTGCGAGAAACCACTTGCTCCCGATTACGGGACGGCAAAGGAAATCGTCGACATCTGTGAAAATGCTGGAATTAACGCTGGGCTCTGCATGCCGTTACGGTTCAATCCATTGGCGCGTGAGGCCAAGCAGGATTACCTCGAAGATTCTATCGGTGACCTTCGATATATCACGGGTACCAATCGTGGTAAGATGCCCGGTGACTGGTTTGTGAACCCAGAACTCGCAGGTGGTGGCGCGGTCATGGATCACACTGTTCACGTTCTGAACATTGTTCGATGGATCACCGGTCTTGAAGTGTCTGAAGTGTATGCGGAGACTGACACTCTCATCTTCGACATCCCTGTCGAGGATGTCAACATTCTTTCAATGGAACTCGAAGATGGTACACCATTTACATTAGATGGATCGTGGAGTCGCCCGGACGAGTGGGATACGTGGGGCGACGTAACCCTCGAAATGTTGGGCACGAATGGCACCGCCGGCTTCGATTCAACCGAACTTACGATGAAAGTGACTCGGGATAGTGGCGAAAACACAGGCATTCAATCCATTGGCTTTGGAGAGGACGCTAATGAGGGGCTTGTTCGTGACTTCGTAAACTCCGTAGAAAGCGATCGTGAACCGATGACCACTGTTCAGGACGGTGCGACCGAAGTAGCTGTCATCGATGCGGCCTACGAATCTGCAAAGCGCGAAGAACCCATTACGGTGAAATATTAAGCATCATATTGATTAATAGACACTATTTGTACAGATTGGCCGGTGTTCAAGATAATTAATTGGGTCTATTTTTCAGTAAACCAAACGTCTTTCAATCAGCTCTACGTTTACTAACATAATGCAAGATCGAACCTCCTTTAGATTGTTCTATTTTATTTACTTTGCTGCCGGTAGTGGCTTTACTGCCTTTCGTAACGCGTATTTCGAGGAGATTGGGCTTTCTGGTGTCGAGATTGGAACTATAGGATTCTTGATTCCAATCGTCGCTATCGCAGCCCAACCTATTTGGGGTCTTATGAGTGACTGGCGCAACCTTCAGAAGGAGGTACTATACGTTGGCGTCGTCGTTACTGGTGCCACCATGCTCGTTTATCCAATTGGGGCAACTGCCGGCCTAATTGTCCTTGCCGGGGTGAGCACGGTCTTCTCTGCATTTCGTGCACCAATTCGTCCTGTTGCGAATTCGTTAGTACTCTCGACAGGTCTAGAATACGGGAAGGTTCGAGCCTTCGGAAGCATCGCTTTCGGTGGTTCGATCATAGCAGTCGGCTTCCTTGTTGGCCAGTTTGGTACCGAGGTTGTGTTCTATCTCTATGCAGGCGGAATGGTAGTTGTTGCCTTGATACTGGCACAAGTTCCAATCACTAAAGCACCGCCCGCGAAAACCATTGGTCTCAGGGCCACCCAACTTTTCCATAACCGCAATTTTACCGCACTTCTTGTCTCCGCGTTTCTGATGGGAACTCTCCTCTCAACGGCAGGTGGTTACTTCTCCATCTATATGCGTGTGGTCGGTGCCAGCGACAGTCTCACCGGACTTGCATTGGCTCTCAAAACCGTCGCCGAAGCTCTCGTCTTCTTTTGGCCACTTGGCCGGAAAGTTTCCTATAAGTATCTCTTGGTCGGTGGATGCCTTGCCCATGTAGGTACCTTCCTCGTCTATGCTAGTCTCCCAATAACCACCGTCATCCTTGGTGTCCAGTTATTACTCGGACTCGGCTACGCCGCCTATTATCTCGCCGCTGTAAACCTCACGCACGCTATCGCACCGGACGCATTGAAATCCACAGCTCAGACTTTTCTTGCAGCCATCGGCTTCGGTACAGGGGCTGGTATGGGTCAACTCCTCGCAGGTCGACTCATGGATCTCGTCGGCGTTCAAGCAATGTATGGTTACATGGCGATACTAGGTCTCGTCGCCGCGGTTGTTAGCCTGACAGTCACTGGATCGACCACCAATGGTTATCAAAAAGCAGCTTAAATGTCAATGTTGGTTTTCACCGACAGCATCGGTGTCCACTACTACTGGAGTTCCGGTTTCGATTGATTCATTGACTGCAAGTGTGGTGGCAAGCGTTTCTATAGCGTCGCCATAGTCACATCGGACAGGTTCCTGCGACCCATTTTCGACAGCATCGACGAAAGCCGTCAGTTCATTAACAAAGGCGTCGGACTCGCCAACAAAATCAATAGTTTCCCCCTCTACGATCCCGGTTAATTCATCTTCAATTGGATCCAGCGTAAGATCTACGTCCGGCCCAGTAATCTTAATCTTGACATTCATCGACGGGGCTGCACATGTCGAGACGACGTGGCTAACGACACCAGTTTGGTGTTCCATGGTTGCCATTGTTGTATCCTCGAAATCAATAGCATCGACGTGACGTCGATTGCCGATCGCATATACTTGAGTCACGTCACCGACAAGATACCGAATGGTGTCATAGACATGCGTAGACTGTTCGACGACCTGTCCTCCAGAACATTCCTGCTCGCACCACCAATCGGCGGACGGTGTGCCTGGAAACGTATACCGACCCTCGACCATGGCCACGTCTCTGGGAAGAAGTAGGTCACGAGCGTGCTGAATCGATTCGGCATATCGTAGCGCATAGCCCACCTGATTGACGACACCTGCTTCGACGATACTCGCTCCGATACGCTGAGAGTTCTCAATCGAAAGTGCCACTGGCTTCTCGACGAACACCCCAAGACTGTTTTCCGCCGCGAGTGTCTCTTGGTTGGTGTGGGCGAACGGGGGAATCGCAATGAGAACAGCATCAAGATCTACATCGGTTATCATGCGTTCGTGATCATAGTATGGGGTTGCGTCTCGTGCTGCAGCCACTTTGTCGGCCGTCTCACGGTTGATGTCACAAACAGCCACGACGTTTGCTGCGTCGATATTTTCGAAGTTATCGAGATGTCGTTTTGCAATGCCGCCTACTCCAATGCATCCGACTTCCATAGGTACAAATCACACATTTCTTTGTAAAAAAGTCTTCTAAAGTAGTAAACCATGTCGCAATATATTCGCATATTGAGGATTCGCCGTAAGAGCAGCATAAAAGACCGGAATTGGAATTATTGAAAAACCGCTGTAAGAGACTCTAAAATGTGCTTTGGTGTTAGTTCAGGATGGAAACCATAAGGTGGAACCTCCGCAGTAATCCAATCGTCATAGCCAATATCATCGAGAGAATTCACGATGGATGGCCAATCGACGTTCCCTCGTAATGGATGCGTTGTTCCACCCTCATCAAATCCTTTGACGTGGACTTTTACCACTCGGTCACCTAAGATACGAAGCCAATGTTCTGGGTACTGGCCGTAATAGAGTGCGTTCCCTACGTCCACATATGCTCCCACTGGGCCAACTTCACTGGCGGCATCGATGAAGTCACGAAATTCCAACGGCGATAGCAGAAAGTCATTACCGACGTTCTCGATGGCTACTGTCACATCTGCTTGGGCGCCGTAAATCGCGAGTTCTCGCACTGATTCGAGCGCAATATCATATGCCTCGTCATACTGGGGTTCTGACTCTAAAACACCTGGAACAATCAACACCGTATCACAACCTAGATAGGCGGCAGCGTCTATCATCGTTTTTCCGAAGTCTACCCCCTTATTGCGCCGGTCGCGGTTCGCACTCGTCAATGGGTACTCCCAGTGAACTGTGGTCGAGATACTGGGAATGTCGAGATCATAGTCGGTTGTGAGTGAAGCAACTTGCTTCCGGCCTTCCGTGCTATGAAGTGGACCGTTTACCTGTAAGTTTGGTTCTGCTCCATCATACCCGGCGTCTGCAAGGATCCTATACGTTTCGTCAAGTGACTCGACCGGGAAGCCACTCTGATTGAGTGCGAATTGCATTGGTATCGCTTCTCGTTTTCTATTATAAAAGCTTACGTGCCCCAATCAATGGGGCCAAGGTCTCGACGGCCATACAATCGCGAGTAGTGCAAAGGCGAGAAGTGCAATACTCATGAATCTCAGTACCACACCCGCCTCGAACTCATCTGAGACGAATGAGAGATAGAACAGGGTAAGGCCTGTGAGAGCAAACACAAGAGCTCCCCCATATATTGGAGAATTGGGACCCGCCGATCCCAGCTTGAGAATGGCTTGTAGAATGATCTGGTTAATCATCCCTTCCCTCCTGAGAGCGCAATGCCCTCCATGAATGTCCGCTGTGCGAACATATATGCTGCCAACACTGGGAGCGCACCCATGAGTGCCGCCGCCAGAATTTGCCCCCACGCTGCTGTCCCGTACTGTCCTCGTAGGAGCCCGAGACCAACTTGAAGCGGAAACATTGCCGTATCATCCGAAATGATAAGCGGCCAGAGGAAGGCCCCCCACATGAACGTAAACTTGAATACGGCGAGCGATGAGAGTGCTGGTTTTCCCATTGGGAGCATTATGCGTAGATACGTCTGAAACGTATTACAACCGTCCATTCGAGCTGCTTCTATGAGTGAGTCTGGGATGCTAACGTAGAACTGCCGCATCATGAACGTCCCGAACGGGCCTGCAATGATGATGACCATCATTGCCCAGTAGGTGTTCTGCCAGTTCAGCCACTGCATCTCAAGGAACAAAGGTACAAGAATGGCTTGCGGTGGAATAACCAACGTACCCAATACAAGTGTGAATACGGTGCCCTTTCCGCGGAAGTCCCCCTTTGCAAGTGCGAACCCTGCCAGCGAATCTAGAAACAGCGACATGAAAACTGCGCCGGTGGTAATGATCAGGCTGTTCATTACCCACCTGTCGAACGGATGTTCGACCCAGATTGCCATGTAATTCTCCAGTGTTGGATTCTTTGGTACCAGTACGTTGATTGTCGTGAAGATAGTACCGGGTTCTTTCAGCGATGTAAGTAAGGCCCAGACGAATGGACCAATGGCGATAAGTGACGCGACAATGAGGATGAGATGTATCATTGCTCGGCTGAGGACGCTCCGAAGATCCATCTCTGAGAGATCGATTTTACTAGTATCCCTTGATATTGTATCAGTACTCAACATCATCACCCCACGTATACTGTTGTAGGATACTGAGTGCAAACACGATGACGAACAACACGACAGCGAGGGCACTCGCGTAGCCCATCTCGAACTGAGCAAATCCTTTCTGGTAGAAGTAGAATACGATTGAGTACGTCGAGTGAACAGGCCCTCCCTCGGTCATTACGAACACTTGTGTGAAGAGTCGAAAGGAGCTAATCATCGTGACGACGACGACGAAGAAGGTAGTTGATTTCAACAGTGGAAGCGTTATGTAGCGGAATTGTTCCCATGCGTTTGCCCCGTCAATGCGCGCTGCCTCGTAGTATGAATCTGGAATGGATCGCAATCCGGCTAAGAAGATTACCATGTTGAACCCGACATTCTTCCAAATACTCATTAGCGCAATTGACGCAAGCGCCGTTTTTGTACTCCGAAGCCACTCAAGGGTTGGAAGGCCAACGGAATCGAGCATCCGATTCATGAGGCCAAAGTCGGGATTGAAGATGAACATCCAAATGAGTGAAACCACGACCCATGAGGTTACTACAGGGAGGAAGATGGCACCTGAGTAAAATGAAGTCCCGCGCAGTTCCTTATCGAGCAAGACTGCAAGGAACAGTGAAATAGGGATTCCTACAAACACGAGCGCGGCTGCGTACCCCGCCGTGTTGATGATGGCATTGTGAAAGAGTGGGTCTCGAAGGAGAGTAACGTAGTGTTCCAACCCGACAAAAGGCTTGTTGGGGCTGATTGGATCCCACTCATGAAGGCTGATCCACACCGCCATGAAGAACGGTAGTATGAGGATAGCCCCAAAGAGGACAATTTTCGGAACAACCAAGCTAGCCCACGATATCTCGTTTTTCGACTCAACCGCCTGCTGGTCGAAAACACCGGAAAGCAGCTCTGTGTATCTTGTTGACATTATTTGAGCAATATTTATGTGCGATTTTACTTCTCGACGATCTGGTCAAACTCGGTAACCATCTGCTTGGCAGCCTGATCGAACGCTTTCTCAGGAGATGCTTGCCCTTGATAAACTCGCTGGATAGCGGGTCGTCCAATTTCATTAAGAAGTTTAACGGCACCGACGATGCGCGGAAGTGGCACGGCCTTCTGCATTTCTTGAGCAATGAGCTTCATAGTGGGGTCTCCACTGACAGTCTCTTTAAATGCGTCTGTTTCATACACATCTGCGCGACCAGGGAACCCTCCGACGGTCTTCACCACCTTCGTTTGTTGCTCTTTGGACATCACGAAGTCAAGCCATTTCAATGCCTGTTCGCTAGCCTTCGGAGGAGCACAGTAGTAAACTCCTGCCGACCAAGTTCGAGAGGTTTTACCATTTGGCCCCTTCGGTTGAGGCAAGTACATGTAGTTTATGTCCGCTTTTTTAAGCTGGTCAAGTTCCCACGAACCAGCGTACGTCATAGCAGCATTCCCACTTAGGAACTGCTCTAAGTCTTCGTCGGCACGAGCAATATTGTCCATCCCCAGATCGTCCATGACGTATTGAGCCGTCTCGATAGCTGAATCATCGTTGAATTTAACCTTGAATTTAGCATCACCAACTGATTCAAGGTAATTGCCACCATTCGAGAGCATTAAGCCTTCGAAGCCTTCGCCAGGATCCATGACGTAGCCAGCACGATCCTTCGTACTAAGCTCGTTCACCCACATTGCGAACTTATCCCAAGATGGAGCCTTGGTATTGTCAGACGGAACTTCGATTCCTGCCTCTTTAAACATATCTTTATTTATACAAAGTGCTCGGCAGTCTGCGTACCACGGAACCGAATAAAGGTCGCCCTTGTACGAGGAATTGCGAGTTGCTGCGTTGATGAGTTCTGGAACTTCAACACCACTAGATTTTGAGAGATTCTTCGCCGAATCCCGACTCGCCAGTTCTGGAACCCAGACTGTTGCCGACGCAAATGTTTCAGGAGCATCACCGGATGAGATTGACGTTAGCAATTTTGTAAGATAATTATCCCAGGGGTAGTACTGCCAATTCGCAGAAACACCCGTCTGATTTTTGAATGTCTTAAGTTGTTTTTTACGAATGGGGGCAAGTGCCTGATCGTTCCAAGCCCACATCGTCATTTTCTTTGAACCGTTGGATTTGTCTCCATTCCCTGACCCATCCCCCTTATTGTTGCCGTCACTGCTGGTACAACCCGCCAAACCTGCCAAGCCAGCCATACCCGCAAGTTCCAGATACTGACGTCGGTTCAGACCCTTAACTTTGCCTGTCATTGTCAACCGTGGTGTAAGATGGATAGTTAAACGATAATAAAGATTATGTCTACTTTGCTATGTTTAATGGTTTCCCATCTGTGTTTACTAATGTATAATACTTTGATCTATTACAGTTTTATATGTGGGTTATTTTAGAATATCCTGATAGAAAATTGTGGGTTCGATATGGTATATTTACCTATAATACAATATCATTGAATAAATATAGGATAGAAGACAATCACTCCTTCGAATTAAGAAACGAGCTGTTAGGCACCACATGGAAGCAATCAGTGGATAAAAACGATATTAAGGTGGATCTTTTGCTAGTGCTCCCTTCATTGGAATTAACACAGTAATGAAGGCCAAAGCTTTTTTACCGGGAATTGTGAACACTTCACATATGGGTAAGTTGGAAATTGATAGCCTTACGAAGGAATTCGGTGATGACAAGGGGAAAATCGTCGCCGTCGACAAATTAAATATTGATACTAACGATGGGGACTTCCTCGTAATGGTCGGCCCATCGGGTTGCGGGAAATCAACGACGCTTCGCTGCATTGCCGGTCTTGAAACTGTAACAAATGGAGATATCAAACTTGATGGGACTTCTATCAAGAATAAACGCCCTATTGAGCGTAATATCGCGATGGTTTTTCAAAACTATGCACTTTACCCCCATATGTCGGCCTATGAAAATATGGCATTTGGTCTGAAAATGACGACAGAAATGTCATCTGACGAAATTGAGCAGAAGGTAACAGAAACGGCCGAATTAATGGGTATTGAGGAATTACTTGAAAAGAAGCCGGGTGAACTCTCGGGTGGCCAACAACAACGAGTCGCGCTTGGCCGTGCTATCGTACGTGAACCCGAGGTGTTCCTGCTTGACGAACCACTCAGCAATCTTGATGCGAAACTCCGTACTCAGATGCGAACTGAGCTGCAGAATCTTCAACAGAACCTCAACGTCACAACAGTGTATGTTACCCACGATCAAACCGAGGCGATGACGATGGCCGATAAAATAGCTGTCTTAAACGACGGAGAACTACAACAACTTGGAACTCCATTAGAGTGTTATCATGAGCCGAAGAATCAATTCGTAGCAGGTTTCATTGGCTCTCCCTCTATGAACTTCCTCAATGTCAACCGCACCGGAAATATTCTTCGTCATGACCGATTTGAGTTTTCCATCACTGACGAAATGAAAAACCAGCTGGAAGTAGCAAGCGAAGAACTCATTCTTGGAATCCGCCCGGAAGATATTGAAATAAGCAAATCACCAGTTAAAAATAGTGTCGAGACCGAAGTAGAGGTTGTGGAGCCGATGGGAGATGTAACCATCATATACGTTTCCATCGGTGATAAAACGATTACAGTGAGTAATGATAGCGAATTTGTCTTCGAGCCCGGGCAGACAATACACATTCACTTTCCTGAGAATCTCATCCATGTTTTCGACAAAACCACTGGAGAAGCTGTTAAGAATCGAGAACGCCGCAATGACGCTGAAGTTCCAGAGCTGTAGAAGTATTGTGACTGCCGAGTTCCTTGCCAATTTCGACAATGTCTTTCAGATACAGTAAATCGCCAGGTGAGTCAATGAACTTTCTTTTAGCTAGACGAACACCGTACGGTACGATATGAGCTTATAGACAGTGTTGGGAGGGAACCCCCAGAAGCATGTGACTGGGTGTTAATATTTCAAAGCATATGTCTTCCTGGTGGTGGTTATACCATCGAATCGATCTCGGCCAAGTAACCACGGATTACTTGATGGCACACAAATTAATAATAACTGATAGTAGAATTACCATTTTATGGTCTATCGTTCAATATTGGCTGATCGAACGTCATTGCAGTCCAGTTCAGATCATATTCAACCGTGGATATCAATCTCCGAAGTGAATATCGAGAGTCAAACGGGAAGGTCTCTAATAGTTGTTTCTGTTCTAGAGAAAACATTATAGCCATGCAATATTTATCTATATTATGCGTATCCAGGTAGTTGTTGCCCACCCGGACGACGCCGCGTTCACTTGCGGAGGCACCCTCGCAAAACATGCTGATCGTGGCGATGATGTGACTGTAACCTACCTCACTCGCGGTGAGTGGGGTGGCGATGCGAACGAAGACGAGCGAGCCGCCACGAGAGAACAGGAAGCACGAAACTGCGTTGATGAACTTGGTGGAACCGCTACATTCCTCGATGGAAAAGATGGTAGACTTTCTGATACATTCGAGAATCGCGTCGCGGTGGTCGAGGCACTCCGAAGCAACCGCCCTGATATCGTCATCACGTGGTACCCTGACGACCCACACCCCGATCACCGAATAACATCACAACTCGTTCAAGACGCCGCCTTCCAAATTAGCACCGCAAACCTGGAAACGGAATCACCTCCTGCGACCCGTCCCAATATTTACTTCGTCGGCAAACCCCAAACGTCGTTCGATCCAACGATGTTCATAGATATCGGTGATTATCACGACCGAAAAATCAAAGCGCTGTACGAACACGAAACAGAAATCGAACGTATCGAACAGAAGAGAGGTATGAATGTTTCCGACGTTATAAGTTCACGCGCCAAAGCTTATGGCCATCGCTGCGGTGTTCATCTCGCTGAAGGATTCATTCCAGACGAACCTTCTGCGACCGATTACCTCAGATAAATTGAAAGGAAGCATCTACTAGGACATACGATTGAGTATCTTCCTCCAGAGATCTGGGAGATGCGTCCATTCGAGAAACGCTTGTGGAGCCCAATGTTCTGCACAGTCAGTCGTTAAGGCGAACGAACTGCCTTCACCGTAATCACCGACGACAAGAAGCGGATCATCACCGACGGTTGCCCAGACTTCGCTATCATCGGACGGTGAGACCCGATTATAGCCAAGAATTGCAGGCCATTCTCCAGGAAGACCCTCAATTTCCTGATTCTGTGGATGGATGCCTGCCGGTCGTTCAATACGGTCATCAGTCGGTGAAATCTCGACCGGAAGAACCTCGGCAAGTGCGGTTCGACTATAACCTGCTTGTCCCTGTTCACCGGCAAAACTCATGTACCCTCCAATCATCCCGAGTGAACCTCCGTCGGCCACGTATTCCGCGAGTACCTGACAGCGATTAGTTCCGACGTTTCCGGCCGCCACTTCCGGTGTGAGGAGTAGTGTTTGCGCACCGATATCGCTCAAGAGGACGAGGTCGTATTGGGCTAGTTTCTCTTTCGAGCGTGGAAATTTCTCGGCTGCGACGTGACATGGTTGATAGCTCACTGACGCACCAACGGCTTCAAGTGCGGCAATTAGGTATTCGCCTGCTTCTGTATAGGAACTACTAGCTGTCACGTCCTGAGCTTTGACGATGAGTGAAATCTCGTGCCACGATTCGCCTGCAAGTAAGACCTCCATTTCTGTCATCGCCTGTATCCGCGAACTCAACCTTTATAGCTTCTTCCCAGTGTACCAGTGAACGGATAGAACACCCTACAACTAGTTATTTCATAATCCAAGAAAACTATAGATTGTCAAACTCGATTACTGTCTTTATTTTCTCATCTCCGGTTTCGAATGCCATGTCGACTTTCTCTGGGGGGTAAACATTGGTAATGATCGATTTGAGGAACCACTCCGGAAATTCGGCGAGCGTTTCTTTGGCGGCATTGAAGTGTGGGATATGGGAATTAACGCTTCCAAGGATGGCCTTGTTTTCGAGTACCATCTCCCGGTGTAGCCGACCTCCGTTTATCTCGAATGTCCAGTCTCCTGGAATGCCAAGAAGCACCCCCACACCGTTTGGTGCGAGTGCGTCAAGTGTCTCATATGCATGTTTAGCGTATCCTGTTGCCTCATAGACGAAGTCCATTGCCTCGTAAGCTTCAGGGATCTCGTTTACAGGTATCTCTCGCGAGTCCACGTAGGTTGCACCGAAACGCTCAATGATATCGATCGTCGGATCAGGTCTGTCTCGTCTGCCGAGACAATATAATCGTTCGAACTTGGTTTCAAGCATTGCGAGGGTAAGCAGTCCAAGTGGGCCATTTCCGAGCACAATCGCTGATTCGGGAGTCCAATCGAATGCAGAGCGCGATGCGAAGGCGTGTTCGATGGCTTTTTCCGAATTACTGATTGGTTCTACAAGGAATCCTGTTTTGTGGAATTCACGGGGGATTCGAACTAGATACTCGGGTGGACTGGTAAAATATTCAGACATGTATCCGTGCGCTCCGGAAATACCCCTCTCAAGATACGATCCAGCTGGAGCCATATCTGGAATACCACGCTCGAAATACTCATTCTTTTTTCCGCACGGGCGGCGGACTGTCGGAACTACTAGGTCTCCCACTTCGAGTTCTGTATCGTTGGCGTTTTCAACAACGCCAATGGCTTCATGGCCGAGTATTTGGTAGTCAGTATTAGCAGGATATTCACCATGGGTTCCATTGATGACCTCATAATCTGTTCCATCAATGCCGACACGAAGTGTTCTGACGAGTATTTCACCTGCATTGACCGTTGGTTTTGGTATCTCTATGACTTGTGGTTGGTTGTCGCCTTGGCGGACTGCGATTGCTTTCATTTGGTGGATGCTCCGTTCACGTTTTTGCGACAACTTCAATTTCGACGCCAATTTCCACGGGAAGAGATTCAACCTGCACGGCACTCCGCGCTGGATATGGTTTCGTGAGGTATTCCTCGTAGACGTCGTTGATATCGTCGTAGTCGTCCATGTCCATCACGAACACCGTTGTCTTAACGACATCGTCGAGTGAGCAGCCCGCTGCTTCGAGAATAGCACCAATATTCTCCATTGTCCGAGCTGTTTGTTCTCGAATGTCTCCTTCGATTATCTCCCCGGTTTCAGCGTCAACAGAACCCTGTCCAGAGACGAAAACACGATTTCCGTCTATGATTCCCTGCGAGAACGGGCCGATGCTTGCTGGTGCGTTCTCGGTTTTTATTTCGTTCATATTTCTAATTTGCTGGCAGTCGGTCACTCCTTCCGAATCTACCGATTACTAATTTTCTCAACGATCCGTATAAACGTACCCCTCTTAGTACATTTAGAGCTTCCAAGTAACTAAGACATGGAAATCAGTCATCTGGATACTTCGATGACTGTAATTCAAACAGCTCTATAAGATAATTCCGGAACTTAGGAACCGGGAGATGGTTCGGTGACGTTTGTATGAATGCGGTCAATAACATACTGTACTTCGTCCTGATTCAGGCACATAGGGTTAATCACGAATTCATTTGCTTGCATTCGGTCAGCACCGACGTATACTCGTGGATTTTCCTTGCGAAGCCTCTGAACTATCGTTATCGCGGATGGACTTTCGTCGGTTGGGGTAATTTTAACTATGACTTCTGGAGCTACCGATTCATCCCCCCCACTCGTCACCGTTGTTTTTAAACCCTTTATATTGGAGAGTTCGTTGGCAATTCGATTGGCAGTTTTATGCCAAGTGTCCTGCAACTGCTCGTGGTCTTCCTCTAGAAACAGTTCAAGAGCAGTCATTAAACCGACCAGTTCCTCCTTTCCAACCTTGTTAGCACGACCGATTCCTTGTCGAGGGACACCATCGTACTTGTTTATATCGACGAGTGACTCAGGGGGCGACCACACCTCTTTTGCAGCATGCATGTCCAGTTGCTGAAGTGCGACTGATTCGATCAGATCCCTGCGCCCCGCGAGTATTCCTGTTGTTTGTGGGCCCCGGATTGCCTTCCCCCCACTGAAAGCGACGAGATCAGCACCAATATCAACAAACCGTTCGAGATTCTTAACAGGCGGAAGTTCTGCTGCCGCGTCTACAATGACGGGAACGTCGTGGTCGTGTGCCATCTCGACTACTTCTTCAAGGGGTGGCTGTGTATAGGGCTTTTGAACATATCCGATGGCAACTGTCTTCTCATTAATCGCATCCGCCATTTCCCACAATTCGACATTCGATGATCCTGTCCCGAGATGGAAGTCATTGGTTCCCACGTCTACGATTGTCGCCCCAGCCGCACGAAACGCATGATCATACCCGGTTCGATGGGTTCGAGGCATGATAATCTCGTTTGGGATGCCATTGGTTTGCGGGAGTCTTTCCATAATACCTAAATTGTCACCTGCAATTGCAGCCGCAGCTCCGAGGAGCATTCCAGCTTCTGCCCCACTCGTTACGTATCCGGCCTCTGCACCCGTAACGTCGGCAATTAACTCGCTCGCACGTGCCTGTAAATCTGATAATCGAACAAACGATTCGGCTGCGGCTTCCATCGCTTCAAGGGCCTCTTTGCGGATCAGACTCCCACCGATTCGTGTTTTCGTTCCTGTCGCATTTATGACTTGATTGACGCCTAATTCCTGATAAATAGACTGCTCGTTCATATGCTCTCCTCAATTATAATCTCGTGAGTATGAGTAAAAAACGCTTGGGTATGCAGACCATTTGCTGTGTCGCGATAAGAAACGATAATAATGACTCAGAAAAATCTTGTTCCCATGGTTGAGGACAATCAAATGGAAACAATCGGTTCAGTCGAGAAGACGTTTCAAATCATAGAGGAACTCATCGATCATCCTGAATCTATTGGCGTGACCGATCTTGCACGTCGAACCGGCTTCACGAAGAGTACGGTCTACAAGCATCTCAACACCCTTGAGAAACTAGGGTATGTAAATCGTGTAAAGGGTGGGTATGAACCGTCAGTTCTCTTCCTTGATTACGGTCAGCACGTAATTTTCCAAAATGATTTCGGAGGGCGGATTCGAAAACCACTCGACCAACTAGCCGAGATGACCAACGAAACAGCTGGCCTTGTCGTAGAAGAAGACGGGGTTGTCGTAGATATCTATTGTACACGGAACGAAAATGCAACCAACTATCCGATTGTCAATACCCGTCATCTCCATTGCAGTGCACCAGGTAAAGCCATTCTTGCAGAATGGCCTGATAATCGTGTCGAGACCTACCTTGAGACGCATTCTCTTCCGAAGTTTACACCAAATACACGAACGCAACGAGAAGACCTCATGGACGATATATCTCGTATTCGCAAACGGGGATTCGCTTTCGAACGTGAGGAGCAGTATGAAAATGTGAATAGTTTAGCGGTGAGTATTACGGCCGGATCACACACAGGCGCCGTATTTGTTTCTGGGAAAGCAAACGAATTCTCCGGAAAACGACTTGAGGAAAATATACCTGGAATGTTGTTCACCATCTCGCAGTCTATCGAATCTAAATTCTAATCGTGCCGTTTCGTAATAGTAGACAGCCATTATACGAACGGCTTGTCTTGATGCGCGATCCTGCTCTTTGTGGAAGTGGCGTTAGCAGGTCGAAATGTAGTTTTTCTTTATCACAAAAAACCACGAGAGTCATTAAAAAGCTCGACAAGGTATCATAATTTCGACAGAAATTCACAGTTGATTTCCCAATATATATTACATCCCTATAGTCGTCAAGGAAGGGCTTAAGCGATAGTACTTCAAACATATGGCTAATAATGCGTGTCGCAATATGAAACGCAGGGCAAATAGATATTATTTTCTCATATATTATCACAATATATAACGGAGGATGAAACTGCTGGTTCTAATGGTAAAGACTACCACTCGGCAATGCTACCATCGTCATGTCGCCATATGGGATTGTGCCAATTGATCCCTTCTTTCGAATGTTTCTGTACAGATGACTCATCAATCTCTATCCCAAGACCAGGTTTCTTCAAGAGGTCGATGTAACCGTCCTCGAATGAAAAAACAGATTTGTCCACTAAGTATGACTGTGCGGCACTTTTTGAAGTAGGCTGGATGTCAAATCCATGATCCTGAACTAATAAATTCGGAATATATGCACCGATTTGAAGTGATGCAGCAAGAGCGATAGGACCGAGTGGGCAGTTCGGAGCGATTGCGACGTCCCGAGCCTCCGCCATTGCGGCGATACGGACAACCTCTGAGATCCCACCTGCGTGTGAAACATCTGGTTGAACAACATCTACTCCACCGTGTTCGAATAAAGATTTGAAATCCCAACGTGTGTACATTCGTTCACCGGTTGCAAGGGGAGTGGTCGTGGCAGAGCTAACATTCGACAGATACTCGATATTCTCTGGGAGGATGGGTTCTTCGACGAAAAGAAGGTCATGTTCGTCGAGAGCACTTACCAATCGTTTTGCGAGCGATTGAGAAACCCGCCCACGAAAATCAACGGCAATGTCGACCGAGTTCCCGACGACATCCCGAACGTGACCAACTCGAGAAACGATTTCGTTGACTTTAGCAGGGGACTCAATGTGACGTGTTTGATTTGTTGCATCCATCTTGAGAGCTGTATAGCCAGCATCGACAAGATGTGTTGCTTCAGTTTCGATGTCTTCGTTTCGATCCCCACCGATCCATTGATACACTCGTATTTTATCCCGACTTGCTCCACCGAGGAGTTCATAGACCGGTGCTCGGAATTGTTTGCCTTTTAGATCCCATAGTGCTTGGTCAATGCCTGCAATAGCGCTCATTAGTACTGGCCCCCCTCGATAGAAACTTCCACGATACATCGCTTGCCAGTGGTGTTCAATCCGTGTTGCATCTTTACCGAGGAGGTAGCTCTCCATCAACTCCTCAACGGCAGTCTTTACGGTCTGCGCTCGTCCTTCAACAATAGGTTCTCCCCACCCTATTAAACCGGTGCTCGTCTCCAGCTTTAGGAATAGCCACCGTGGAGGCAATTCGTACAGTTCATAATCAGTAATTTCCATACCATTTTTACCTCATCCGCTCATATAAAATTGGTTTTCCCGGAATATTGGTAGTCAACAAGAGTAGACGATCCGTGCCGAGCCAAATTTATAGTAATGCATAAATTGTTCAAGCCACTGCTGGACGCTTGGCCGATTGCCGACCCATGTATTGTGGAAGCGGTCGATCCACATTTTGAGTGTGTGAAACCATTTTTTGATCAGGTGTCGCTCGGTATAGTCGAGCTGATCGCTCAATCCGATTTGAAAGAGTGCAGTCCGATAGCCGTAGCCATCGACGAGAGACACAGTATCCGAGAGATCGTGTTTCTCGGCCAATGCAGAGAGAAATTCTGCCGCTGAATTGGTGTTGTGTTGATCAAACACGGCGATGGCGAGAAGCAGTTTTGTTTCGGTGTCTATTGCGGCGTACACCCAAAACCATTCGCCGTTGATTTTGACAGCGGTTTCGTCCACCACGACACACGGACAGACCTCTCGAACGAGATCGAAGCCCTCGAACAGGAAGTTGAAGCGCTCGAAGAAGAGGAATACAGTGACATACTGGATCTCCATAAAGCGGCGAATCAGTTGGAGCTCGAGCTTGGCCGCCTCGAATTTGACCTTGAGGACATGGAAAACAAAATCACGTCCATCGAGTCGCAACTTGTCGAACGGAGCAGCTCGAACCGCAACGGGAAACAATTCAAGATGAGCTCGCGGATCTGCGGACGCGCATCGATCAGATCGAAGCGAATGCCGTCGAACAATTCAACGGCCATATGGAGACTTTCCTCGATATCCTTGATTATGAAATTCTCGACCGCATCTGAATTGACCGCGTCGAACGCGACGTCCGGGAGGGCCGACGAAAAGCGTGTTCAACTTGCACGTGATTCGCAGTACTAAATCGGGGACGACCTACGAGGATACCATCGACCATCTCAGTGAGAGCGAGTGAGAAGTCACCGGGCTCGTCTTCGCGCTTGCTGGCTATCTCGTCCACGATGTGTATGAGAAAGTGCCGTTCATCCTGCTTGACTCGCTTGAAGCGATCGATTCCACCCGAATTGCGACACTCGTTGATTACTTCAGCGAGTACGCGGGCTACCTCGTCGCTGCATTGCTGCCCGAGGACGCTGCGGCCCTTGAGGATAAGTACGAACGCGTGACCGAAATCTAACCTTTTCTTTCCTGTATCGTCGTTCCGATTTTGGATTAGAATCACACGACGAACTGTTCTGCTGATTCCCTTTGAGAGAAGATTCTATTACAACAATATCCCTGTAATGGAGGGTGAGAATTCATCGTCTAAGTTACATCAAGCCGTTAAAGATTTTGGAATACGGGGCATGATGAACTCGTGATCTCGCTACAGTGTTGAGCAGAGGTATTCCAGTCCCACGCCCAAGTCATCTGTATAATGTCTGGTGGCTCACAGACGCCTTGTTGAAAGGAAGTGTTGACGAGTAAATGGACTATGTGCCTTTTATGACCGTAAGAGGATGTGTCGAGCAGATATCGTCAGCCTTGTTTCCCTCGAAAACCCGACTGAAACGAGTGTTCATCCATAGTTCATTTTCGAGGGAAATAATTTAAAATATTTATGACTTAGGAATAGTTTAAGTTGAGTTCAATCTCGTTTGCGATCCCCAACAGTGTTCGTGGAATAGTTTCGTCCTCAACGCGATCTTTGATTCGATGAGCAGGTCCGGAGACGCTAAGACCTCCGAGAACTTCTCCTTCCGAATAAGTAATTGGTACGCCAACAGCGTACAGGCCATTTGCGTGCTCTTCCTGATTAAGGGCGTATCCTCGTTCTCTAATCTCTGCGAGTTCCTCATGAAGAGGGTTAGGATCAGTGATCGTCCGGTCGGTTCTCTCGGGAAGCCCGTGTGTGTTTACTATCTTATCAACGTGGTCACGCGGCTGCAGGGAAAGAATTGCCTTCCCCGCCGCCGTCGTGTGGAGATGGACCACTTTGCCGATTCGAGCGTCAGTTTGGACAGCGTTCTGACCGCGCTCACGGTGGAGGTAGATGCCCAACCCGTGCTCTTCGACGATGTACTGGGCTCGCTCCCCAGTCTGTTCGGCGAGTTGGATGACCTTCGGTTCGATGTATTCGTTATATGGGTAACCATTGCGGACGTGGGCACCAAAGTCGAGAAACCGTTTACCGAGTACGTACGTGCTATCCCGATTCACAGCGTATCCTTCGTTAACGAGGGTTCGCAGGTACCGGTGAATTGCCCCTTTCGACATGTTCATTTCCCTTGCAAGTTCAGTGACACCCATCCCATTATTGTCCTTGAGACGTTCGAGAATCGAGAACAGAGTGCTGACTGACTTGACCTGATCTTCCTTGGTGCTGCTTCCTTCCTCGGGAGAGTTTGTCATACACACAGGTGTACTTGGAACGGGCTTATGGTTTTCGAAATCGAGACGGTTGTTCCACAATCGAGAACAACCGTTTTTCTAGCTGAGGACGAAATCCTTTGAACGGTCGATTTGATCATTCAGAGCTAGCACATCTAGGGGAAATAGATGTGATTTTCTTACCATCTTCCGGGAACGCGGCCGTTATAAAATAGGACGCGTTCCCAATCCGTGAACTGACAAACCTCATATGGTTAGAGATTTTAAAGAGAGTATCGGCAGCAGCGGGGGCTCCGATGCCGAGGTCAATTTCGGTAAGTGCAGCGTTACTCCGGTCAACGAAATGTTCTTGGGCTTGGAGCGCACCTTCGAATTGGATATGGGCATTGGGGCAAAGGCTGAGTCCGTCATTCGTCCGAAGCATACCTTACCGGTCGTCGAAGACGGAAACCAATTCTAGGACACTCCCTCTTCGGTAGCGATGGTTTGCTGGATGGGCGGTGTTCAGCCTTCTTAGTCGCCGAGAACAATCATCTCTTGCAAGCGTGCGATTATATAGTTGGCATCGTTGTAATCTACCTTGTTGTGGGCGAAGACATCGGCAGTTTTGAGAATATCCGACTTGTTGATCTGAAGTTTAACACCAGCATCGAAGAACAGTACAACATTAACGGTGTCAGCGGTCTGTTCGACGTTGATCTCGTTCTGGCGCAAGTCTATCGTCTTGTTGAGAATCACATTCTTGTTGTAGGCGTCGAGTCTCCTGATAGAATCGGACGTCGCGGTGGTGATGTGCTTTGCAAGTACCTACATGAAACGGGACTCAACTTCGCGGTTTTTGACATGCACTGAAAAACACCAGTTTCACCTCGGTCAGAAGCCCGTCGTCGAGCTTCTATTGGTCAGTAAATAGTCCGTGAGCGCGTTCAACCATCCTCGTCTGCTTGCGAAAGTCCCCGGTCAATAATCTCCTCGGTAGTCGAGTCGGGGCCGAAGACGGCATCGACGCCGGCCTCGCAAAGTTCTTCGGCATCGTCGTCGGGGATGATTCCACCAACCAACACCATGACGTCGTCCATGTAGTACTTTTCCAAGAGGTCGAGAACTGCGGGAACGAGCGAGTTGTGAGCGCCACTCAGAATACTAAGGCCAACAATGTCGACATCCTCTTGAACCGCCGATTGAACGATCGCTTCGGGGCTTTGACGCAATCCGGTGTAGATCACTTCACAGCCAGCGTCACGGAACGCCCGTGCAATCACCTTCGCACCACGGTCATGCCCGTCGAGTCCCGGTTTTCCGATGAGGACACGAAGAGGTCTGGCGTCTGATGAAGTATTAGCCTTACTGCTCATACATTATCCAGTACTCACAACAATTCCGTTCTCGAACTTAAATCTAGCCCTGGGCTGAACCCGTAGATGTGTTACCACCAATAATTATAGATAGCAAGGGATGAATCTAGGAGATATGTCCGATAGTCAGCGGACAAAGGACTCATCAGAGTCCCCACTGTCCTACGATGAGTGGAAAGAACAGGAACTTGAACCAGTACTCGAGCGGTTTGGAGAGCGTGAGGAGACCTTCGAGATAGACTCCGGAGTGGAGATCGACAGGTTATACACACCTGAGGATGTCCAGGAATTGGACTACGAAGAGGGTCTCGGCTATCCGGGTGCCTACCCCTACACACGGGGTATCTACCCGACAATGTATCGTGGCCGCGTCTGGACGATGCGCCAATATAGCGGCATGGGAACCGCCGAGGAGACCAACGAACGCTACAAATACCTCCTAGAGCAGGGCCAGACCGGCCTGTCGGTGGCGATGGACTTGCCTTCACAAATCGGCTACGACTCCGACGATAAGCGCGCGAAGGGCGAGATAGGCAAGGTTGGTACGGCTATTGATTCGCTGCGGGATATGGAACGGGTATTCGAAGATATCCCGCTGGATGAAATTTCGACGAGTATGACAATCAACGGCACCGCTGCTGTGATGATTGCGATGTACAAGGCGGTCGGGGACAAACAGGGTGTTGATAGCGAAGAATTGCGCGGGACGATGCAAAATGACATACTCAAAGAGTTCGCCGCACGAGGTACGTGGACTCTTCCGGTCGATCCGAGTATGCGGCTGGTCGTCGATACAATTGAGTATTGCGCAGAGGAGATGCCCAACTACAACCCAATTTCGATCGCAGGGGCCCACTTCCGCGATGCCGGCGCCACGCCTGCCGAGGAGATGGCTTACACGCTGGCTGACGGCATCGCGTACGTCGAGGCATGTCTCGAACACGGACTGGATGTCGACGAGTTTGCTCCCCAACTGTCATGGTTCTTCTACACGTACACCAATTTCTTCGAAGAAATAGCTAAGTACCGTGCCGGCCGTCGGCTCTGGGCAGACATCATGCGTGGAGATTTCGACGCTGAAAACCCCAAGAGCTGGCAGTTTCGTGCGGGTTGTGTCTGTGGTGGCAAGAGTCTCACCAAGGAGGAACCAATGAACAACATCGCCCGCGTGGCCATCGAGATGATGGCTGCGTCCGCCGCTGGTCTGCAGTCGGTGTTCACTGCGGCCTACGACGAAGCCTACTCGATTCCCACTGAGGAAAGTGCCCGGATCGCTTTACGTACTCAGCAGATCGTCGCCCATGAGACCGACATGGCCAAGACGGTCGACCCACTGGGCGGTTCGTACTTCGTCGAAAAGCTTACCGACGACATGGAAGACAGGATCATTGAAATCATGGACGAGATCGATAAACGGGGCGGTATGGTAAAGTGTATCAAGGACGGCTATATTCAACGCCGTCTCTCCCAGCGTGCCTACGAGTATCAGAAGGAGGTTGAGCAGGGCGAACGAGTTATCGTCGGGAAGAACAAGTTCACGAGCGACAAACAAGAGGTGATCGAGACTTACGAGGTCGAAGATAAGGTCGAGCAGGCCCAAATTGAGCGCCTCGAAGATCTTCGCGAGGAGCGCGATGACGATGCCGTAGATGCTTCCCTCAAGGGGTTACACCAGGCCGCCGAGGGCGATGAGAACATGATGCCCTACATCGTCGAAGCAGTAAAAGCCTATGCGACGGTAGGCGAGATAATGGGGACACTGCGCGATGTTTTCGGGGAGTATCAACCACCTCAGTCGATCTAATAACCATGACACGAAACAACCTACTTACCGACGTGGACAGTGTCGTAGACGAAATTGACGACGGTGACGTCATCGCCATCGGCGGGTTCCTAACATCTCATAAGCCCATGGCGTTTATCCGTGAGATTGTTCGACGCGAACTATCAGGCCTAACTGTTGTCGCCCCACCTACAAGTCTAGAGACAGATCTGTTGATCGCAACCGAATGCGTCGACACGATTTGGGCCCCCTACGTTGGGGCAGAGGGTATCGCCTCAATCGCCCCATGGTACCGCCACCGTGCTGAGACCGGAGATATTACCGTCAAGGAAACCGATGGTGGCATGATAATTGCCGCACTGGAGGCTGCTGAGCGGAACCTTCCTTTCATGCCGTGGCGGGGCGGTGTTGGGACGGCCATCCCCGAGCGTAACGAAGACGTCGTGGTGTTTGAGGATCCGCTTGAGGACGAGCCACTAGTTGCCGTTCCGGCGATTCAACCAGATGTCGCACTACTGCACCTAGCTCGCGGCGACTCTCACGGCAACGTCCAGGCGATCGGCGATACCTTCGCCGACGGCCTAATTGCCCGGGCTGCCAGTCAAACCTTCGTGCAGGTCGAAGAAGTCGTCGCTACCGACGAGATCCGTCAGGCGCCCAAGCAGACAATTGCCTCATTCGGAAATGTCGACGGCGTCGTTGAGGCGCCGTGGGGAGCACACCCGTTCTCCTGCAAGGGCCACTACCTCGCCGATACCGATCAGTTGGAGGCGTACGTCGCGGCGGCCGCAGATGCCGTCGCCGGGGACAGTGCCGACTGGGAGATCCACCTCGAGAAGTATGTCTACCGGCCGACTGACCACGCCAGCTACGTCGATCACTTGGGAACGGCCCGTCGCACAAGCCTGCGGGAGTACGGAGGTGTTGAGGCGTGAACATCGAAGCATCGACCGACGAGACGGTCGCGGCCTGGATCGCAGATCAATTAAACGACGGAGAGAGCGTTTGGGCAGGCACCAATCTTCCGGTTCCCCGAGCAGGACTGATGCTCGCCCACTGGACGCGGTGTCCAAACCTGCGTGTCCTGCTTTCTTTCTACCAGCACAACTTCGCTGCCGGCCAGACTCCACCGTCCTCGGAGATGTTTGCAGACGGCCGTCTACGCTACGGTGGCGAGATGACGTTGATGAACCACTGTGGCGCGGCCTTCAGTCACATCCGCGACATAGACGTATTCTTCGTCGGTGGACTTCAGGTCGACCAACACGGCAACACGAACCTTGTCGGCATCCAAGACAAAGACGGCGGTTTTAAGATTCGTGGCGCTGGCCCCGCAGGGGCGACTTCGTTCTCGGCCGACTGCGGTCGATACTACGTGTACATGACCCGCCATACCCCAAAGGTGTTCGTTGAGGAGTGCGACTTCGTATCCACAGTCGGCCCAGCTCGTCGGCGCAAACTCGGGCTGCCCGGTGGCGGGCCGGAGAAAGTAATCAGCCCGCTGGGGATTTTCGGATTCGACGATGACGACCGGCTCCAGCTTGAGGCGTCGATGCCTGGAACTACCCCCGAGGATGTACGCGAGGCAACCGGGTTCGAACTTGGCGTCACCGCTGACGTGACGGAGCTCACGGGACCAAGCGAGGAGCAACTTGAGGTGCTCCGGACACAGGTCGACCAAGGAGGATACCTCAGTGAGTGAGTCCACCGATTTCTATGATCCATTGGCCGACCTCCGGGTGCTCGAACTTGGCCACGTCGTCGCTGCGCCGTACGCAACGTTGATGCTATCAGATCTAGGCGCCGAAGTCGTGAAGGTCGAACACCCCAAACACGGCGACCACATGCGTGTGGCTGGTGACACAGCGCGGTCCATCTTTGCCTCGTTGAACCGCGACAAACAAAGCATAGCTCTCGACCTGGAATCCGAGGACGACCGTCAGGCGTTCCTGACACTGGTTCGTGAGGCCGACATCGTCGTGGAGAATTTCTCCCCTGGTTCCCTCGAGAGACTTGGCATGGGGTACGACCGGCTACGAAAGTCGAACAAGTCGCTAATCTACGTCAGCATCAAGGGTTACGAAGGCTCGGGACCCTATTCCGACCGAACGGCCACCGACCCGATTATCCAGGCGGCGAGTGGTCTCATGTCTGTGACAGGTTACACCAACTCGCCTCCGGCCCGAACCGGGACGAGCGTCGTCGACGTCGCGACCGCTCAATACGCCGTCATGGCGACGCTGCTGGCGCTCAAACGACGCCGGGAGACTGGCAATGGCGATTATGTGACCGTCCCAATGTTCCAGACGGGCGTGACGCTGATGAGCTACTGGTTGGCCTACCAACAGCAATTTGACGAAAATCCCCAGCGGATGGGTGCCTCCCACTCGCTGTACGCCCCGTACAACGTCTACCCGACGGCCGACGGCGGTCACATCTTCATGGCGGCCACCAGCGATGACCACTGGAGGATAATCAAGGACGAACTTGGCCTGTCCCTACCGTTCGAGACGAGGGACGAACGCCTCGAGCACCGCAAGTCGATCGACGATGCAATCGCAGCCATCACCAGCGAGCACCCTCGTTCCGAGATTGTCGACCAACTGCTGACCAGCGGCGTCCCTGTGGCACCAGTAAACGAGGTGTCCGACCTCGTCGATAATCCTCATCTCAATGCCGTGGACGCGCTGACGAGAGTCGACACGCCAGAGGCCGAAAACGTAGCCGTTCCGTGGACGATTCCTTGGCAGCGGGCACCGACGAGGAGTCACGACCCACCCAGACTGGGTGCCGACACGCGGCCAATCCTCCAGTCACTCGGTGTCGACACTGTTGATAGATTTTGACCCAGAACCAGTATTTTGCAAGGTCTACTGCAATCATCGATATTAATTTTGTCTAGATTATTTATTCTCCACTGTTTAGCCGATGAGGGAGCTGAAGCAATACTAAGATGCCTTCGTGACTACGTTTTTCGTAGAAGGGGTCAATAGATGACCTCCTCGTGAATGCTATTTGAGCGGTTTGTCTCAACCACGTCGATTAGATTCTGATTGAAACGTAGTTCCGGACGCTCACGATTTAAGTCAAGTGTTTTTACAAGACGTTGAACGCTGAGCCAACTAGTGGGTAGCGCTGACTGGCCCCTTTCGTCTATTCTTATCATCACTATCAATCAAATCAGTTGCTCAGTGATTGCACGCCCATCGAGAAGTTTGTCAGTAGAGGGTGAAACTATATCAATCCCTCTCGTTAATTAGTAAACTAGCTATGTCGACTACCGGCAAAGTGGCGGTACTTAACGAACCACGCACAATCGAAATCAAGGAAGTTGAACTTCCAGCGGTCGAACCAGGTGCTGTTCTCACCGAAGTCCTCAGGACGAACCTTTGCGGATCGGAACTCCATTTTTGGAAAGGAAACTTTCCTTACGAGGGTCCGTTGGGACATGAAGCGGTTGTCCAAGTTGCAGAACTCGGCGACGGAGTCAAGACTGACTCCCGTGGCGAATCTATCGAACCTGGCGATTCGCTCGCACCGGTGTACTTTATTCCGTGCCAGGAGTGCTATGCCTGTCAAAATGGGGAGTTTGCTGCCTGTGTCAATCAAGGGCAAAATATGTCACGTCCCATTGATGAGCATCCTCACTTCCACGCTACGTTCAGTACGCATTATTATATCAAGCCGAACCAGTATGCATACAAGGTTCCCGACAACGTCCCTGACGATATCGCCGCAGGTGCGAATTGTGCGCTCTCACAGGTACTCTACGGTCTGGACAAGGTTGGGGTCTCGAGCGGCGACGACGTTGTCATCCAAGGGGCCGGAGGACTGGGCCTCCATGCGACTGCTGTCGCCCGTGAACGAGGCGCAAATGTCATTCTCGTTGAGGGGGCTGAGCACCGTATCAAGACCGCCAAGCAATTCGGCGCTGATAACGTTATTGATATGGGAGAGTTCGGGACTGTTAAGGAGCGAGTTGCGGAAGTCGACCGTCTCACCGGTGGGAAAGGTGCTGACGTCGCAGTCGAAGTTGCGGGGGTGCCCGAGGCATTCTCAGAGGGTATTCGGTTCTTAAAAAACAACGGTGAATATCTCGAGATTGGAAACATCTCGTTCGGAGCCTCGACAGAGTTCGAACCCTCACGATTGACGTGGCAGAGCCGTTCGGTCACAGCTATCGCCTACTACCCACCGTGGTACCTAGGGAAGGCGCTCGATTTCCTTTCCGACCACATCGATGACTATCCTTACGACGTATTCCTAGGGGCAGAGTTCTCTTTCGAGGATATTGAGGAGGCATTCACGAAATCCGAGAATAGAGACGTCACGCGTGCGTCGCTGGTTCCCCAGTGACGCACGTCGGTTAGACTCGTTATCAAGACTTACTGATTTGAGGCTGTCTGGTGAGTGCCCCCAAAATATAATATTTCCCCTCACTGTAGTTTCAATAGTAGGCTGATACAAAATGGTAGAACAACATCATGTCTCGGATGAATACCGTAATGTGGCAACTCCTTTTTTTCAGGAGTTACTTCTCAGAGAGCAGTGGGCTGCTGATGTGTACGGTTATTGGATGCATCAGATTAACCTTGATCAAGAGCTAAGACAGCTGAAATTCAAGCTTGGAAAGACGGTATACGACGAGGTTCGACACGCAAACATCTGCGAAAAGATGGTTCGTCACCTCGGAGGGCAGGACGCCGTCGACGAAATGTACGACCAGTGGTGCGAGCAGGGGCAGCAAACTTGGGTTCACCGGATGAATCGAGTATTCACAAAGGGGATTCCAAGCTATATCGAGTTCCTCTCAACCGTACCACTGTTCGCCGACTCAGTTGGCATCCAGTTTTTCGCCGACCTCGCAGAAAATACGAACGACCCCGTGATCGCTGATACCGTCGAAAGCATATCTGAGGACGAGCGCTTACACAGTAGCCTCAGCGCAGAGTTTCTTCCAGTACTCGTCGAGCGACACGGTAACGAGGCTCGCAAGAAGATCGAACAGGGGCTTGAACTCTGGCTTCCAGTGATGTACGGCATACAAGGCCACCCCGACTCGGAGGCACGTAATCGAATGATAGAGAGTGGCTTTTTGAGTCTGACTAATGAGGAGATTCACGAAATTATGCGTGATCACGCGAGTGATATACTGAATCCGCTTGGTATCGACATCCCCAAACTCGATAGAGATGAGTATCTAAAGGCGAACGAGGTCGCAGACTACAGCGAGCGAGTAATGAACGAGCGAATCGAGCGTGGGGAATTATAAACTAAGAACAATGACCACGGAAGACATGAACACATTTGGTGATACGGTGCTGTCCTATGGAACGTCGGGTGACCCTGAGTCGGCGGCCGGGAAAAACTACCGCAAGCATGTCCTCGTTTGTATGAACAGGATAGAAAACGGTTGCCTGAACAAGGGTGCCTTCGATGTGAAAACGCGCCTATACCGATACAAATCTGACCAGAAACTCGAAGATGTAAAAGTCTCTTCTGTGCAAAACCTCGAACACTGCGATGAGGGACCGACGCTTGTGGTTTACCCTGACAACGTGTGGTACAAAAGTGTCTCGCCAGAAGATGTACCACGTATCGTCGACGAACACCTCATTGACGGAGAGCCTGTAGAGGATTTGAAGTTCGACCCGAATCTGCCAGAGGATCATCAACACTTCATTGTCTGCACATTCTTAGCTAACTGCGGGCCAGAGGGCGGTGGCAAGGCATTTAGATACTTTATGAAGCAAGCGCAGAACCGCGAGGATGTCAGTGTAGTCCAGTCCCATGGCTGTCTAAAAGAATGTAGCATGGGACCTATTGGCTGTGTTTATCCGGAAGGTAACTGGTACGGAGGATTGGCAGAGTACAAGTACGATGACATCTGGACAGCCCATATTGAAAAGTGCGAAGATTCGAAGTATCAGACCGGCAAGCTTGGGGAAAGGGATAACTTATGACAAGTGACAAAATCTTGACCGAACACGAGGAAGCGCGCGACGAAGTGCTTTCGGAGACTGAGTATGGTTTGCTCATCAACGGAGAGTGGCGCATGGCCGATGCCTGCGAGACCATGGAGACCATCAACCCGATGACAGGGGAAACGCTAGCAACGTTCCAACTTGCCGGCGAGGGTGATGTAGACGCTGCCGTCAAGGCGGCGCGAGCAGCCTTCGAAAGCGAGTGGGATGGGCAGAAACCTGTCGCAAGAGCGCGACCGTTGGAACGCATCGCCGATGCACTCGAGAACCAACGTCGCAAGTTTGCGACCATGGAAGCACTGGATGTTGGTAAGCCAGTGCTGCAGGCGATGGCAGACGTAAATATAGCGGCGGAGAGCTTTCGATACTTCGCTAGTCTTGCCAGAACACATGAGGATCGGAACATCCCACTTGGGTCGAAGAAGCTCGACTACGTGGTACGCCAGCCGTATGGGGTCGTTGGGCAGGTTAATCCCTGGAATTTCCCATTGATGGAGATGGCCTGGAAGACTGCGCCAGCACTCGCCGCCGGTAACACAGTTGTTCTCAAACCCCCCGAACGGGCACCAGTTTCATCGCTTGAATTCGCAAAGATAATGGATGAGTATTTGCCGGAAGGTACCCTGAACCTAATCACAGGTATCGGTGAAGTGGCAGGGGACTATCTCTCACGACACCCCGACGTTGACAAGTTTGCACTAACCGGGTCAACCGAGACCGGTAAACAGGTGATGCGCAACGCCGCCGAGCAGGTGACCCCGATAACGCTTGAGCTTGGGGGGAAGAGTCCAAATATAGTCTTCCCCGACGCTAACCTTGACGAGGCAGTGACTGGCGCGATGATGGCCATCTTCCTTAACCAAGGAGAGATGTGTACCGCCGGATCGCGATTGTTTGTCCATGAGGACATAGCCGACGAGTTCCTCGACCAGTTTGCTCACCGTACCCAGAATGACATTGTTCTCAACGATCCACTCTCGAAGGAGACAAACATGGGTCCGCTTATCGACGAGTCCCACCGCGACAGAGTACTAGAGTACATTGAGACTGGTCGGGAGGAGGGAGCTGCGGTTCGTATTGGTGGTGGTGCACCGGAGGATTCCAGCCTCGCGGACGCGCCATTTGTTGAGCCAACTATCCTAACTAACGTGACCAACGACATGACCGTTGCCCGTGAAGAGATATTTGGGCCGGTGGTTGTGGTCATGACGTTTACCGAGTACGATGAGGTTATCAAGAAAGCCAACGACACACGATATGGACTCGCGGCAGGCATCTGGACCACTGACTTCGAAACCGCCCATCAAGCTGCACGTGACCTGGATGCGGGAACTGTCTGGGTTAACACCTATAGTGACATGACTGACATGGGTGCGCCCTTCGGCGGCTACAAAGAGAGCGGCATCGGCCGTGAACTCGGTGCTGAGACCTTCGACGAATATACTCAGTCGAAGAACATCAAGGCTAACTTCGGGCGTGTTCCCGACCCGTTCTCGCGGTAACTGCGCACATAGGTGTATCTTCCACTATTTTCAAATTTAAGACCGACGACAGACTTTGAAAAGAGAAAGCAGCCAGAATTAAAGTTATTAACAGGGCATCTGTTCCAAACCATAGAAGTCCGGGAGTTTGCTTTATTGATTAGGAATGATTTCGAATCGACGAACACACACCTACTGACGGTTTGAGATAACTCGGTACCGTTAGTCATTGGAGCGCTATCGCCAACTGATTTGGCAGACGGTACATGTACCTGATAAGGGGTAGCACACCTAGCGTGCTACTAAGACCCTAGCTTCCTGACTCACAGCTCAAATTCCATTGGCAGATTACCTATAATCACGGAGATAAATGCTACCTATATCGTATTCGGCCAGCAAACCAACTTCCTGTTTGATGTTGACCGAACCCATGCACAAACGGCTACCCAAAGATTCGAACATTACCGACCAACAAATGGAGAGCAAACCACTTCCTATCGAATATCTATATAGTCATGAGTAACTGGAGGAGATGATCGGCAATCTGCTCGTAACTAACGGGTTTGCTCTGACACCAATAGCACACTGGGCATTCTTTGTAACCGTGTATTAGCGCAGAATTTGCTCATGTGCTATAATTACACTAATTATTGGTAATATATCTTAGTATATTGTTATAAGTCATGATAGAGAATGTGTAACGCGATGCAGGGCGAGATGAAAATACAGAATCGGATGCACGTGTCCGACCAGCTTAAACGTACTTCAAAACTGTTCCCTGAGAAGGAAGCAATCGTCGACCTAAGTCGTGATAGCAATCCGATTCGGAATACATACCAAGAGTGGGACGAAAAATCTAACCAAGTTGCGCAGGCACTCATAGATACAGGCATGGAAAAGGGTGACGTGTTAGCCATTGTTGGTCACAACTCAGTAGATTGGCTGCATGTATTTTTCGGGGCCCCTCGTGCAGGCATCGTCGTTTCACCCCTCAATCCTGCAATCCATCAGGATACCCTAAACTATGAAATTGATCATTGTGAGGCAGATTACATAATCACTGACGCAGCCTTCCTCGAAAAAGCAAAAATAGCTGCGGAGGAGAACGAAGCAGAAATTCTAGCAGTGATACCGGTTGGCGGAGATGTAGATGACTTTCCTACGGTTCAAGAGTTCATCGACGGATATCCAGCTTTGCCCCCAGAGGTTCTCACTGGAGATCGTGATATCCTCGAAATCCTCTACACGAGTGGAACTACTTCCGCACCAAAGGGTGTACTGACATCCCACATTGGTGCGATGAGTTCCATGATGAATGGGGCACTCGAATTCGGATACGATGAGAACACACGCTTTGCCTGTATTTTACCACTATTCCACTGTGGACAGCAAGCACATACGCTTGCTGGTCTCGTGTTTGGTATGACGAACGTTATCAAGCGTGAATTTGATCCTACAGACTTCCTAGAAGAGATGGTTGAGAAGGAAGGAGTGACTGCAGCGTTCCTCCATGCGAGCCAGGCTCGGGCACTCGCCGAGATGGATGTGAGCGATCACGATACGTCCCCACTAAGGCGAGTATGGTACGCAATGGCTCCCCTTGAGCAGAACACTATCAGTAGTCTGAATGAAAAGTGGGGTTGCAAGTCCGGTCTATACACTGGGCAGACCGAAACTTTCCCACCATCGTCGTTAAACCATCCCGAGGATGAGTTCAAACTTGATTTAAATGTTTGGGGAACCCCGTGTCCTCTCCAAGAACACGCTATCATGGACTCCGAAGGTAATATCTTGGACGATGGTGAATCTGGCGAAATTTGCATTCGAGGGCCCACAGTGATGGAAGGATATCTTAAAGATCAGGAAAAAACAAAACAAGCATCATTGTATAATTGGCACCATATGGGTGATCTTGGCTACTTTGACCCTGAACACGATCTCCTCGTATTCGACGATCGAAAGAAAGACATGATCAAAACCGGTGGAGAGAACGTACCTAGCGTCCGCGTTGAAGGTACCTTGGATGAGTATCCTGACGTTGATCGATCAGCTGTTGTCGGCCTTCCTCACGACCGGTGGGGAGAGGCAATTACTGCGTTTGTCGTTGGCAACGACGTAGACGAAGATGGATTGATCAAGTACTGTGAACAGAACCTCTCCAGACACGAAGTTCCTAAACGAGTCATTGAAGTAAAAGATCTACCACATACTGCAACGAACAAGATCCAAAAGGCTGAGCTCAGAGAAGAGTACGCGAATCTCTATCGATCAGAGGCGGGATAACGTCCTGAAGTTTTGGACACGCACTTTTATTATTTATAATATTTTATATTATCTTGGCTTCGCTACACTTGGAATGCCAGTTTATGAATTCCTAATTGAAGTTCACTTAGAGATATAGCTGAGATTAGCTATTACCTTTTGTTAGCGAGAAGTGTTTACCGATATTTCGAAGCAATGAGATCGGCTTGCCCCTCGAATCCACAGGGACAGGTAAGCGTCTCGCGATGCCGGCGTGTTCAATCCCGTTCGCCACACTCTGGACACGTCTGGGACGTCCACGCCTCTGAGATTGCTTCTACGTCGATACCATACTCTTCGCAGACGGATTCGAGTCGATCGATGCACTGTTGGTGGGCCCAAAACGACCGTGCCTTGAAGTTGGCTTCCACCGACCAGTACTCACCGAGAACTCCGGTGAGATCGCCGTGATAGAGGGTCGTCACACCAGCCGCGTCTAACCGCTCGACCAAATCCCTGAGGAGGGCGTTCACTGCGTGGTCGCGCCGCCGAGAGCGCTTGCGGTAGAGGCGCTTGATTCGCTGACTCATGTGTTGTCCATCAGGGAGTTTCGCCTGAGCATCGGCGATACGGTTGGTTGTATCTCGAAACTGCTCGTACGGCGTCTGTCCGATGTACAGGTACTGCTCACTGGTCGTTGTCGTATAGGCAACGAGAACATTTGCACCGAGATCGAGGGCAGCGGCCTCAGAGCCATTTGACTCACTCTTTTCGGCTTCATCAACGGTTACCGACTGATGCACACGATACGCGTCTTCAACAGAGTCGTATGCGATGTCGAGTCGATCACTGCCTCCACGCCATTTTGGCTTCCCTCGATCCGGTAATCGAAGCCGTTCGAAGAGGCCGATCTGGAATCCTTGCTCGTCGTGATGCAACTCGACAGTTTTTCCAACGCCCTCGAACGACTCCGTCGGCTCGCCAACAACCGTGAATCCCTGCGACGTGAGCGTCTGGTTGACGTGGTCGAATTCGGATACCACACCCAACGCGAGGTCGATATCCTCGGTCTGGCCCTTCAACCCCTGAACCGTCATCGCAAAGCCGCCTAGGAGATACACTGTAACAGGTTCTGAGAGCCAATTGTCGAACCCACGGTGACGAGCGAGAGGCTATCGAGACGATGGGGAAAATGGGCAGGAAGTCGCCGTTGAATCGGCATCTGTCCACGTTGAGCAGGGCTCGCATGCGATGCAGTTTCTGTACGTCCCCTCGACGAAAGGAGAGGGAACAGCGGTCTTTGCGACGAATCTCTCAGTCGGGGTGGACGAGGCTGAGACGTTCACTCGTCGGTACAGCCGCCGCTGGCAGATCGAGAACGAGTATAAGAGTATCAAGAACGACTTTCTGGCGAAGACGTCTTCCAAGGATTACCGCGTCCGACTGTTCTACTTCGTGTTCGCGGTGCTGCTGCACAATATCTGGCGGCTCACTGATTTCCTGTTGAAGGCTGGTGTCGGTGGTGAAATGGATTACGCCCCAGTTCTGACCGCTGGCGAGTGTGTCGAGTTGGTTTGTTCAGCACTGATTCCGCCGGATTAACGCTTAACGCCGACTCGGGCCGCTCATCGCGAGTGGCGACACTCTGCGAGTGGTCGAATTTCAGCTATTTTCGTGCATTCGATGGCATCTCACCGAGAGAGATAGTTGATGGCCCACCAATGTGGGCCGTCCGAGCCACGATAAGTCCTGAAAACACGCGCAAACACTCCATCCTCCGAAACTGTGGGACCCCTCAATCTCGAAATTTGATATAGCGGAATGGGATTTATGAAGCTGCATTGGATGTTTTCAGACGCTCTGCCACCCGAATTCGACAATATTTCATTTGCCCCTTTCACTTCCGCATATAGGCGTAATAGGAAGTGAAATCGGCCGGGGCGGTGCCCTCGGCGAAGCACAATTCCTGGGGCTTAACGAGAGGGTGCTTCGCCAGGTCGAATGCCGTCAAGGCAGTACTCCAACAGTATCCTGAGAGGGTCTGCTCCCCGACGCCGACTTCAAAGCGGAGTCATAACTACCTCCACCCCGTGCCCCGACGTGGTATCTCACCGCGGGAGATTGACTGTCGGTCTTCGAGGGTGCAATCCGCACTTTCACAGTCAACACCTGCCAAACTCAACGCCCTGATACGGTACAAGGCTGTTGAGAAAGGGATTCCCGTCGAGACAGTGAATCTGCGAAATACATCGAAAGAGTGCCATGCGTGCGGTGAAGTAGGGTATCGTCCGAGACAGGCGACGTTCAAATGTTCAACCGACAACTGCTGATTGGACAAGTACCACGCGGACGTGAACGGGGCGATAAACATTGCAGGTCGCTACTGCAGTGGAAAGAGCCGACCAGAGAATACCCGAACGACGATAACTCGGCTGCGGATGGGGCGTATTTGACCGCGCCACAAGACAGCCACGCCGATGCTGAGACCTAGCAGGCGACGTGTGGAACGCATGCGTCTTGAAACCCGAGGGCTGATGCGCTCGGCCTGAAATCCCGTTGGGATTCCCGCGTCTTCAGGCGTGGGAGAAGTCAACCCGTCATCTAATTCTCTCCTCCCTTCAGCAAGAGATTAGTGAAACGATTATTGCCTACCATCTATTTAAAACAGATTATACATTATTCCACTAAATTCGTGTTTATAATATATGAAAATTTTCATGTTATGTGGCGATAAAGGAGATACTGTAATGGCAAACTCCACCCTCGCCACGTATCTTGAAGAGAATCCAAAAATGATCGGCGTTCTGTTCACGATGTTTCTGCTCCTAACGCAGGCAGGAAATTCCTCAGCAGCCGCTGTAGCCACCATGACCGGCCCTTAAGTCAGCGATCCTAACACATCAAAGCTCCATACCAATTCACCGTCTATTCGCACGGGAATATTTTCGAGTTCGAAAAAAGACATTAATTCTGCTTTGGCACTGTCTAGTTTAGCTCCTCCTCGATAGGCGTTCGGTTGGTGAGCGATTGATGCGGTCGTTGGTGGTTATAGTAATGTACAAATTGTTCAAGCCACCGCTGGACGCTCGGCCGA
>NZ_JBPEHG010000020.1:0-75863 GCF_054177585.1 Haladaptatus rarus
GTTCTCCCAACATTCAAGATTCGCCGTCTCTAACGTTTCACTGAGCAGTTCTTGGTTGAGCATGAACACCAAAACCACGGAACTGCTCGCTTCTTAAACTGGCCTAACTAGACAGTGCCTCTGCTTTTGAAACATCTATTGCTTCGGTATTGCCTGAGCCTAGTGAATATTTATCCCCGATGTCACTACAAGGTATAAGAATACTCCCCATCTCGGAATTCGCGGTTGGGTAAGATTTGAGTTGAAGCGTAAACGAATTCTCGGTTGAATCAACGATAGCCAATAATGCAATTCCACTTTCTGATTGTGCGACAGATAGACTTCCATCACCGACGACAAGATAATTCCCACCGATAATACTCTCTCCCTGGGCAATTTCGAGTGCTGCCTGCAACGGGAATCCACCGTTGAGCAATCGAGCCATCGTCTTGCCGATACGAATGGCACCACTGTTGATCACGTCGCTTAGTGTGACAACCCCACTAATCGCACCAGCTTCGATCAGGTGACAACCTTATGTATATGATTGACATGCATTAAGGAAGAACGCATCAACTTGTACCGATTCGAGAGTACCCGCATCCAGTGTACCATCAGTACAGCGGAACCCCCCGTCATCGATATGACCGATGTAGTGAAAGAAATCCGTCGGCGTCGATAACACGTCTTCGAGGGCAGTCGTCGAAAGACTATAATGTATCTGGATATTGAAGGGAAGCTCATCCCGAGAGCCGTAAATCTCGTCGATTGCATCTCGTTCCGCATCCATCGCCGTATCATTACAGACGACTGTGATGCTGATATCTCCGGAAGATGGTGAGCGATCGAGTCGGTTCTTGAACGCGGCAGGAACGATCTTGTTCGCACCGACTGGCGTATCGTCACCTACCCACGCCTGACACGTTGATGTGGTTGCTTCTGGTTGGACGAATGAGTCGGCGACTGTCTCGGATGATTGTGCCTCGGCACCGCGTGTAAACTCATCATCGCGGAAAAAGTCCTCGACTGCTATTGTCTCGACCGCAGATTGTGGAATCGTCTCTGCCTGTGGCGATCGGATAATCGCGAGATCATCGACCAAATACGGAAGCATCTCGACGCTATCCGGTGTGAGCGTGACGTGGCTTGTGAGCTGCCACTCGGGGATTTGCGACTCAATTGTCTCGTATGGTATCTGCAAGTACTGTTCTATCTGTTCTGCTAGTGGCTGCTCGTAGAGGTGTTCGAAATCGATATCGAGTTTCGGTTCGAGCGCATCACGTTCAGCAAGTGCTACTGGATAGTAGCCCTCTGTGCGGGTTACGCAATCGAGGACGAACACTTGTTTGAGGATGCGTTCTACCTGTGTATCGAAATCGTGCGGCTCGTCGAGTGGATATTCAAACCCAGTTGTCGTCCGGAGCAGCGGGCGGTCCCCAGGTACCATCGTTGCACCGAGATAATAGGCCAACGGTGCTGCAACGTAGATGTACCGATACTCTGGTGGAAGGATGAGTTCAACACCGCTCTCAGGACGCTCAAGCTGCGGGGGAATATTGAGTTCGTCACCGAGTTCGATAGCTGGTGGATGGCCCCGAAGTGTCGGAAACGACCGTTCGGGTGAGAACGTCTTGAGTGCCGATCCAAACGTAGAGATAGCAGCCATGATATCTTCTGGCTCACTAGTCGTCGTAACTGTCGTTGCCGGATGTTTATGATGAGATCGAGCACCAACAAGTATTGCCGTCGGCTCGACAAATGTAATCTCTGTTCGCCCGGTGTCGGAGCATACGGACATAGAGCCTTCGACTTTAATATATGTCTTAATTGTACCTTCTAGCTTAAGTTGATACTTTCCTGCTGGGAAGGAAGTTTGGCTACCAGGTTCGACATTGGCTATTACTCCATCCGTTTCAGTACGGACGTTAACGACAATGACCGTCGGAAGTGTTAAAGAAGAAGTCCGTAGACGAACTGCTGCATCAACTGGGAAGTGGAAATGATTGGTCGCCGCTCGCTCGAGAGTCGACGTGATGGGGTCGCTCGTGGTCAATGTCAACCGGTGGCGCTCGATCGGGTCGATGATTTCGAGTCCTGACTCGGCCTCTAATGGCCTAAACGATATTGCCACTTCGTGGCTTGGACTCCCCCTTCCAGATTCCCGAGCGAGGTCAGTCATATTGACTTCATGTTATCATATAAGAACAAAAATGTATCGGAACGTAGAACAAATTAAGTAATGACCTTGGTCACGGTACTACGAGCCAGTCTGTCGTCGTCTCTCTATCATGACTATGCCACCGCTGTTGCAGTTGTCCGCTCTCGAGTCGAAGTTCGACGACAGCGTCGAAGAGCGACTCTAAACGCAGAACAGCGGCATTCGTGTGCGCACGCGGGAGGTGAAAATGGCCCATTCCGTTAGCCGATTTCAGACGCCCGATAAGAATGTGAAGAAATCGGAACAGCAGTTTTTCGTCAATCGAAAGCAGCGGAATGAGTGAATCGAAACAAAGCCGAAGTTCCGCAGGCGCAAGCCCGTCTGCATCAGCGTCGAAGGCGTCGATCGCCTCGGAAATCGCGACTCCCCCCGTCCAGAACAGTTGTCGGAAGCGTCTCACTACGTACCGACTGATCGATTGCGGTACTTCGATTTTCTGTAGGATAGTGAATCACTTGCATCCGGTCAGGAGCCCGAGCTGGTGCCTGAAAGTGTGTCGCCGCATGCGGCGTCTGAGCCTTTGTCGAAACGAACAATCTGCGTCGACACTGTTTCGACTGCCCACCCAGCATTTGATTACAGGCCTCAGTCCGTATTCCATCTGGGAGGTCGCCAACGACAAGAAGGGCTGCACCAGTTGCTTTGAGACGAGAAAGAACGGTAGGGAACTCAGTCTGTGTTCCCTTTAGTGTTTGCCCAGTGCCATCCTGCTGCACCATTTTCTATACCTTCTAATTACGACATAATAAACATTTCCAAAGTAATTACTAACCGACAAGTAACTACTGTCCCTTCACGAGTAGATTTGAGGTACCAAGCTTCTCTCCCCTGTTTGTAAGAGAAGCGGGTGTTGAGGTCAATCAAGTGGTGTGCTGCACACTTGGCACATGTCTGGTTGCCAGCTCACTGTTTTGATGATTGGCTGCTCTTCCTGACAATGAGGACAATATTCTTTTTCTTCAGACATCTATGATGACAATTAGAGCTTAATTATCATAAGTGATACAATCGCACACTGGATATGTTATTTGTAAGTTGTACACAACTTTAGTCGCTTTTCAATCCCGACGGTAAAATCGCGACCGTTTACTCTAATCAATGGTGTGATGATCGGATAATCGGTGGCGGCCATTTTGTTTGGGCTTGATCCCTCTTGTGTGTCGCAACAGGGTTTGCCACCGAGGCACTTGGCAGTGCAACAAGATAGTGTAGCTAATAAGTAATAAATTATTTGATTTATTTGTTTTGTGCCACAAACCAGAAAATGAATAGGGTAATATGGTGGAAAGATGGGTGGAAGGTACAGTATTGACTACTTCTGTGATCTCTGTCAGGAGTAAGCCTTGAGGCTCTCGTATTTCAAAACTGTATATTATTTTGTCGAATATCGGGGGTAGATATGGAATCGACAGATTTGTCGAACCCCGATAATCAGTCATTCAAACTTACATTATGTATTCATTACTATTCTTGGTGTGGCCGAGGACTTCGTCCTGATCTCGACTAGCTCTAAGGGAAATGTCGAAAGAATCCTCCGTTTTAGGTAGATGAGGACTTATTGGTTTCTCTAACGCCCTGTCTCCCCTCTCAGTCGGAAGCGAGTACAGCGATGGAGTAGACGGCTCTCGCGCTTCTTTCATTGCTAACAATGTTTTCATTGTTGGCAGTGCTAACATTTCTATCATTGTCGTCGTTGAGGGAGACAGAGGCTCACAGTTGAATTGAAGACCATTATCAATCTCAGTGGAACCTCCGCCGAATATCTTCGCAAATTTCGACTTCGAAATGGTGAACCTTGTTGGAAAGGTACTCCGTATTCAAGCTAGTTCCTCAGACGGTCTGCACACGTCGCATCGATTTATCTCGTAATTCAGGTACAGCAACGATTCATAAAATATTAATTCTGGAGCAAAAGGGATCCGACGGCTGCGACAGTATTGATAGCCGCTAATGCGACAAATGCACCACCATAGTCACCTGTTGCATCACGGATGGCGCCGGTAACAGCTGGCAACAGAAGCGCAGCAAGATTCCCGGCAGCGATAACGACCGCGAGCGCTGCCCCCTCACTGATTGCCGTGTCAGTTGTGACCCCGTAGATTGCGCCGAACGGAAGCGAGACGGCGAGCATTGCAATAAGCGGGAAGACCACGAGAAGCAACGGTGAGTGAGCGACTGCAAGAACACTGAATCCCACTGTTGCTGTCACCGTCGCGGCGGTGATCAAAGACCAATCCTGGATTCCCACTCGCCCAGCTACAACGCCGCCAGCTACCCGTCCGGTTGTAGCAACGAGTAACACGGCAGCATTGAGCGGCCCGTTCACATTGAGTGCATCGAAGTATGCAGTGACAAACGTCGACAGGGTCACGTACGACCCGAGTGAGGCGATGTAGCAGACTGCAGCAACGACCACCACGGGATGGGTGAGTATATGGTGAACATTCGATGGGCGGCCATTCGCTCGGTCAGTATTCATGGGCGATGACGTCTTGTGAACTGTACCCGGTGTCGCCGTTTCAGTGTTTTCGGCCTTTTTGGTGGCTGACTGAGAACGGTAAGGAATGGTGAGAGTTTCCTCTCGGTGCTGCCAACAGGCGATGCTAGCGAGCGTTCCTAAGAGTGCACCGGCCCCATGAAGTCCAAACGATCCAACACTGTCGAGGAGTGGTGGCACCAGAAGGAAAGCAACCACTCCACCAAACGTCAACGCACCTCCGTAGAATCCCTGTTTGCGTGTTGCATCCGTCCCACGGTGAAGTCGGGCGATGTGTGTCGCACCAACAGTGAGGATGATTCCGCTCGCGAGTCCCCAGATGGATCGGAAAGCAAGCAGCATGAGAAAGGTGCGAGCGAAATCGAGCGTAATCGATAACGCCACGTGTCCTACTGTGGCTCCGAGCAGAATCCGTGTAGTCGAGTACCTGGGTGTTAGATAACTACTCAGGATTTGTGCGAGGACGACTGAGAAGAGCGGCACGCTCGTTAAGAGCCCAAATGCCGTGTAACCGATGTCGAACCGGTTGGTGAGCACGTTGGGAATCGCGGCAGGTGCGAATAGCACATAACCGACGCTCGTCACTGCGATGAATGGGATGATTTCGAGTGTTCTCGGTACTGACGCTTCGGTGGACACACTTATTGCCGTCACTGGTTGGACGATCGACTGCCGGGCGTATCGTCGGTATTGCTATCCTTGTCACGGTTCGGATTTTCGTACTCATACTCGTATACCGCACGTGCCGTCTCTTGTGAGACTTTCCCGAGTTCGATGTCACGTCTAATCGCTTCTGGATTGCGGTCGTCGGGATTCCCATATCCACCGGCACCAGGCGTACGAATGCTAACAACTGTTCCAGGGTCGAGTTCGCGGACGACTTTTCCAGCCAGCTGCTCGCCGTTGCTTGTGTCGGTTTTTGCCTTCCCATTGAGAGCGTTTTCAAGGAGGTACGCAGCACCGGGCGTTCCGTCACGGCCACCAACGAGTCCGTAGGGCGCATGACGACGACGGTCGGCGAGGAGACTGAACATCGCTTGGTGATCACGCACGCCGATATCCCGCCGCAAGCCAAGTCCTCCCCGGAATTCGCCCGCGCCCCCTGAATCTTCTCGGAATGCATAGCGAGTCACACGAAGAGGGTAAGCGGTCTCAAGGACTTCGACCGGGGTATTCATCGTATTGCTCATGTGGACGTGGACGCCATCTAATCCGTCTTTCCCGGCACGACCGCCAAACCCACCACCTTGTGTTTCGTAAAACGCATACTGCGAGTCGTCTCGCGGATCGGTCCCGCCAAATGTGACATTGTTCATCGTCCCTTGACTGCCTGCGAGCACGCGGTCTGGTGTTGCCTTCGCGAGCGCGCCGAGCACAACGTCAGTAACGCGTTGAGATGTTTCGAGATTCCCGCCGACGACCGCCGCCGGAAGTACTGGGTTGATGATGGTTCCTTCTGGCGCCTGGATTTTGATTGGCCGGTAACAACCATGGTTCGGTGGAATATCCGGGTCGGTCACGCACCGTATCGCGTAGTACGTCGCCGATGCCGTTACGGCGAAGACGGCGTTAACCGGTCCCTCGGTCTGGGCCGCTGTTCCTTCGAAGTCGACGGTGACCGCCTCGCCGTCAATGGTCACAGCGGCAACAATAGGGAGGTCTTCGTTGCCCCGACCGTCATCGTCGAGGACATCCTCGAATCGGTAGGTATCGTTGGGAAGTGAGGCGATTTCCGCTCGCATTCGGCGTTCAGAATAATCCTTAATCGCTTCGAGTGCCTCACCGAGATAGTCTGCACCATACTTCGATACGAGTTCCTGAAACCGCCTCCGACCGGTCTGATTCGCGGCCTCCTGAGCACGCAGGTCTCCACGTCGCTCGTCAGGTGTTCGGACGTTCGCGAGAATGAGATCCATCGCTGTCTCATTCACTTCCCCACTTTCATAGAATTTCACGGGTGGAATCCGGATACCTTCTTGATAAATTTCTGTCGAGTCGGCTGCAACGCTTCCGGCGCTTGACCCACCCACGTCTGCATGGTGGGCGCGATTAGCGGCGTAGGCAACGACATCTCCGTCGGCAAACACCGGTGTAACAAGCGTAAGATCGGGGAGATGGGCTCCGCCGCGGAAGGGATCGTTCAGAAGCACACCGTCACCCGGTTCGAGGGTTTCTGGTGGGAAATGATCAATCGCCGCTGCCACCGAAAAGGGCATTGCCCCGAGGTGAACGGGCATGTTTTCGGCTTGGCTGATCATCTCACCAGCCGCGTCAAATAAAGCACACGAACAGTCCCTACGTTCTTTGATATTCGGCGAGTACCCCGTTCGGATCAAGTTTGCATTCATTTCTTCGGCAATCGCCGCACAGGCGTTCCGGATGATTTCGAGAGAAGCCGAATCGACCTCGGAGTCGTCGGTCGTGGCATCAACGTCAGACGCCGTATCGTGATCAGTCATCGGGAAACACCTCTACAAGCAGGTTACCGTATTCATCGACACGGACGCACTGCTTTGGTGGGACGACCGTCGTGCTTTCGGCTCCCTCAACGACTGCCGGGCCGTCGAAATTGCTGTCTGGCGGCAAGCGAGTGCCGTCGTAGATGCGTGTCTCCAGAGATTCGCCGTCGTGGATGACGTCTCGCGTCTCACGAAGTGCGTCGTCCGCATTACCGCTTGAGCGGTCAGCGGTGAGAGCTGGCGTTTCGATAACGCCACGCGAGCGAAGGCGAATTGTCACGAGTTCGACCGATTCATCGGGGTATGCGTGACCGTAGCGCTGCTCGTGGCGCTCATGGAATTGTTTTTCAACGGCGTCGATGCTTGCCTCATCCAGTTCGCCCTCCGGAACGGGGATCGATAGCTCAAATGACTGACCGACATATCGGAGATCAAGCTTTCGCTCGAAATACATCCGGTCGTCGGAGAGTGCCGCTTCAGCGAGCTGATTTCGCCCTTTTCGTTCGAAATCTGTGAACGTGGTCGCCAATTCAGTGGGATCGACGGCAGAGAGACGGCGGACTCGTGAGGTACTGTAGTCATAGATCATATCGCTCATTAGTAGTCCGAGCGCGGAGAGAACGCCCGCGGTTCGGGGAACGATCACCCGAGGAATTTCGAGTTCGCGGGCAATTTCACAGGCGTGGAGTGGCCCCGCCCCGCCAAACGCAACGAGACCGAACTCGCGGGGGTCATGGCCGCGCTCGACGCTGACGACCCGCAGTGCCCGTTGTATATTCGCATTTGCAACGTCGACGATTCCCTGTGCTGCCTCCTCGACAGACTGTCCAAGTGGTTCCGCGATTTGTTGGTCAACGATTCGGTGAACGTCACTGACTTCGACGTTGAGTTCGCCGGAGAGGAATTCGTCGGGATTCAACCGTCCGAGCAAGAGATGAGCGTCAGTGATGGTTGGCTTGGTGCCGCCCCGTCCGTAACAAATCGGACCAGGGTCGGCGCCAGCGGATTGGGGACCGACTCGGAGGGCGTTGCCCTTGTCGATCCAGGCGATCGACCCTCCGCCAGATCCGATTGTGTGCACGTCGACCATCGGCACGCCAACTGGGTACTCTCCGATATCAACGTCGGTAGAGATTATCGGCGTCCCATCCTCGACGAGCGAAACGTCACAGGAGGTTCCGCCCATGTCCATCGTGATTACGTCGTCAATATCACAGCGTTCCGCGACTGCCGTCGCACCTTGGACACCGGCAGCAGGCCCCGACAGTAGTGTCCGAACCGGTTGTTCGCGGGCGACGTCAGTGGCAATGATCCCACCGTTCGATTGCATAATCTTGAGATCAGTATCGATTCCTATCGTTGCGATTTCGGTACCAAGATTGCCGATGTAGCGGTTCATTACCGGTTTAAGCGCAGCATTCATGGCTGTTGCCAATGTTCGTTCGTATTCACGGATTTCAGGGAGGACGTCGCTCGACAGCGAATACGAGGCATCGACACCCTCGTTCTTCAAAATATCGCGCACCTGTTGTTCGTGATCATCATTTTCGAACGCATAGAGCAGGCTGACCGCCACGCTTTCGGTTTCACTACTCTGCAGTTGATTCGCAACGGATCGAACACTCTCCTTGTCGAGAGCTCTGAGGACAGAACCTCGTTCGTCGAGACGCTCTGCCACCTCGAAGCGACGGTTTCGCGGAACGATTTGGGCCGGTTTTTCGGTCTGGAAGTCGTAGATATCTGGCCGGTTTTGACGGCCGATTTCGATGACGTCTCGGAAACCGTCGGTCGTCACGAGCGCGGTGTCTGCCCACTCCCCCTCAAGCACCGCGTTCGTCGCAACCGTGGTTCCATGGCCGAGGAAGCCTATCGACTCAAATGCCCACTCTTCGCGCTTGTTCGCTTTCTTGAGGCCGTCGAGAACGCCGTGCTCTGGAGCGTCAGGTGTGGATGACGTTTTACTGACCCGAACCGTTCCGTTCTGTACGGTAACAATGTCAGTGAAGGTTCCTCCGATATCCACGCCAACACGAAGCGTATCGTCGGTATCTGTATCAGTTCTGTCGTTATTCATCTCTGAACTATTGATGTAGCATCGTTTTCGCTATTTGTTCATCTATGCCTCGTGTCACATCTTCCCGAGTACGTGGTCTGACTGACCGAGCGTTGTGGAGAGTTTTTAGCATCGATCACAGAGGGTCATAGACGATCGTCAATCATCATCACCTATGGTGCGTTGATCACTACGATCCCACTCCCGCGAAATCGCGTAATCGATGTATCCTTGCGTATCTTCGAGCGACTCTTCGGAAACTCCACCGACAACGAAACTGATTGCAACGAAAGCAATCGTGTTCACGAGCAGGCCGTAGAATCCACTCACAAACCCAGGGAATGCGCTCGGTAGTGAGACGACCCCGAACTCGATTACCGCCGTGACGAGGACACCCAAGGAGAATCCGATGAGAGCGCCTTCTCGTGACGCACGTTGCCAGAACAGCGCCCCCAAAAGGAGCGGGAACAGTTGGGCGGCCCCGTAGAAACTGAGTGCCGTCAACAACAGAATGAACTCGAATTGCTGAATCGCGATAATATACGAGAGGAGCCCAAGCACGGGAATCGTGAACTGTGCGACGCGAGTAACGGTCTGTTCGTCCACATTCTCGTCGGCATAGTCCTGGTACCAGTCTCGGGTGATGAGTGCTGATACAGCGTGAAGCTGAGAATCGGCAGTACTCATCGCGGCCGCGACGGCTCCAGCGATGACAATTGAGGCGAACCACACAGGCGTGAATTCGTAGAGCACGGTCGGAATCGCAGAATCAGGTTGTGCGAGGTCGGGGAACGCTTGGACTGCACCCAACCCTAAGAAGGCCACCGGCAGATAGAACAGGATGAGATATCCGGTTCCGAAAGCAGCGACCCACTTGATTACGCGTGGCGACCGTGCCGAGATATATCGGAGAAAGAGGTGGGGCGTCATTGATACTCCGATTCCGGTCATGATTGCGAATGACACATAGAACGCTGGGGTGATCGTTCCCCCAGGGCCGGGAAGTGATACATAGGCGCTGAATGACTGTACCATCTCCGTCCAGAATGCCTGTGGGCCTTGGTAGGCAGAGAAGACAAAGAACCAGCCGGCAATCCACATCGCTCCGAACATGAACACTCCTTGGATGGCGTCGGTCCACGCGACAGCGCGAAGTCCACCGAGCCAAACATAGATGACACCAGCGACTAGAAAGATCGCAGCCCCTGCTTCGAAACTGATTGCGCCCTGGGTAGCCGTCTCGAAGATGATTCCGCCACCGATCAGCTGCGTCGCGATGTACGGGAAGGTAAACAGAATGAGTGCGAGGCTTACAAGTTTGCCGAGGAGTGGTGATTCATAGAAGTCCGCCAAGAGATCGGATGGGGTAATATAGCCATGTTTTTTCCCAAGCAACCAAACGCGGGAGCCGACAACCCAGAGAATCAACCCGGAAATAACGAGGTAAAATGTGGAGGCACTGAAAATGCCGATTCCATTTGCATAGACGAACCCACCGATGCCCAGGAAAGCAAACGCTGAGTGATAGGACGCAGCGAACGTGAATAATAGGACGACAATCCCGAGGCCACGGCCAGCTGCCATCCAATCATCGACTTCGAGTTTCCCGACCTGCCATCCCCGATACCCGAGTGCGAGGATAATCGCGAGGTAGACACCGATCGTACCGAGCGCGACTGTCGTCTGTAACGAGACCATTAGCTACCTCCCTCGACGGCGGTATCTTGCGAACTGGACTGTGTCGTCACTACTTCTTCACGACTGTGGAGTTCGGGTGGCACCTGATCTTCAGTGAGTGCGAACGCATCACGCCAGGCAGCCCAAATGAGAACGGCCGTGATGAATATACCCCATATAACTGTCCAAAGGTATAACGCACCGATTCCTGCGATCGTCCCTGGAACATCAACTATCTGTATCACCGGTGGATTCATCGCGATGGTAAATGCGATGAGAATCGCGGTCGTGATTTTCCCTGCTCGTGATGTGAAGTGCCCCATGGTATGTTATCTACTACCACTCACCTTAACCTTTGTTTATAAAATTTTTCATGAAAATATTTTTCGACATTGGAGAAACATTCTCTATTCTGTAACAATTTGAGAACACTGCCTAAAACAATGGGAACTTGTTTTCCCTCGAGATGGATGTCATGAACTTCCACTATCAATTGCCAGTAACTTACGAATCGCTTCGCTATCTTCTCTTGACATTTTCACTTATTCAAACTACCATCTTTTCAAATTCGAAAGATATTTAAATTATGATATCAAATAAACAAATGCAAGGGATCGATATAAGTTAACACCAGACACACAACGCACGACTCACGGCAGAAGTTGCACCCACTGTCATCCTCCCCTGCGCTACCACCCTCGAAAAACCCACACAACTGCACACCGGACAGCCTCAGAAAAGCATAGTCCCGCGTCTTCAAGGAACATGTCACCTGGATACAAGCATACTCCTCGTTCGGAGTCACTGTTCGCCCCTCAAATTGAGTGAAAAGTGTTGCTGGTACCGCCTCCCCTTGGACGCCCATCAAACCGTTCCACGACATGTCAGACTCCAAAACACCTCCGCGAAACGATCACCCAGAATCGCTTGCAAACCGTTCACTGGTCGAGAAAATTACTGCGGCAGTTGCAGCAGAAACCAATACCGCATCTGATGAGTTGGATTCTATTTACGAATGTATCGATCCAGATGCACTTGAGGCGCTGTTCGCATCGACACTTCAGGGAACGCTACGCACGAATGGAAAAGTACTGTTCCACTATGCCGGGTGCCAGGTGACAGTCAATGCAAATCGAACAGTCGAGGTCGACTCACTCAAAAATCCCGACATCGAGTGACCTTCTTCCTCCTTTCCCTGAATACCGGCTCTCAGTCCCCTTTGTGAGCGAGGGCCAAAAGCGCGGGTCGTCGGTCGCACTCTCAGCCGCGGTGATCGGTGCCTCCGTGATGGGGGAATCGATGTCATAACTTGTATCGACGCCGTAATCGACACCGAGTGCATCGACATCGGATTCCGTACTGATGACGACTGCGAGGTTGACCTCCGGCAAGTCGTGGACGATCGTCAGGTCGCTTCGTTTCAGGGTTCCCTGAGAGAGTCCCTTTGTGTCCACAATATACCGCCCTTCGACCGTCGCGGCTGTGACCGTGCCGCCCATCGCAAGCCCGCCGAGGATTGACCCACTCACCGTTAGGAATGTTCTCCTGGTATGTTCTACCATGACATAACTCGATACTACGTTATTACTAATTAATATATTGGATTTGAATTATCTGTATCATTGTGATAGGAGTTAACTACGGACCCAATCCGGCATCAGGACACACGGTTCGAGGGGTTCGCCGATCTCGTGGCAAGCGAGACGTTCCTGAGGCGGCAGACAGACGAAGTACGGCCGATGGCACGGCCCGTGCGATTCGAGTGGGACGACCACGAATGGTCGGGGAAATCATACCCTCACAAACGTCCTAAAGAAGTGCGTACCGACCAGCGAACGCTCATGGAATGCCCAGATTAGGAATGGGACTATTAGAGTTCAAACTATAATAGTTTCACCACTAATTCCGAAGCACATACCCTGTATTCCTACAGTCTGAACCAGTTCGTCAATCGCATCAAGGAACTTAACCGACTCAAAGCGCTGTACGACAGTCAGCCCCAGCACCTGCCACACCGGATTTCAGGGTTGCGAAACAGTTCAATACGACCTTAGTAGATCTCGACTGGAACGCCCAGTGCTTCGAAGTCATCGACGTTGTCAGTAAGAACTGCATCGTCGAGGACCTCGGCCATCGCCGCGATGTACGCGTCGTTCGGCCCGACACCAGCGTTTCCGCCCTCGCGGTCGTCTGCTGCGGCAAGTAGTTTTCCCGCCACCCGAGCGATCTCTTCATCGACTTCAACCCGAGGATAGCCCAGGAGGCGGTTTCGTACCTCCTGTTCGGTCGTATCGCTCCGAGCCGTAGCGACACCGTAGTAGGTTTCGGCGACGACCGGAGTGGGCAACCACTGCATCTCCCCGCGCTCTACAAGTTCCGTCCCCTTCGAGAACGCAGCAGGATCCTCCGCCATCAGGTCGAACAGGTACGACGAATCGATGATCATTCGCCCGTGTCACCGCTCTCGAAGGCGTTGCGGGCGGCGTCGAGACGGTCGCGGTCACGTCCGCGGAGTCGGTCAACTGTCTTCTTGGCGTCCTCCGCGTCCTCTTTCGACAAGAGGCCGGCGACATCGCTGGGATGAGGGCCACGCGTCATTCGGCGTAGCGTCTCCTCCATCGTTTCACCGCTCTTCTTGTGGGCGTTCAGCCACTCGTGATACTCTTCGGAGACTCGGATGGTTTTGACCATGCAATATATTTGGATATATGGGTCTAAGAGTGTTACGCTGCCGACCCTCCTCCTTCCCCGTGTCTGTAGTCGCTACCGTCTTGTGTTGACCTCTCGACGTCGTAGCCGACCGCGTGTTCCGACAACGTCTCGGCTCCTGGGTTGATTGACCGAAGATTGCACTCATAGCTGTGTGTGGCAACTACCGAATAGTGGTCAGTCGACCGGCAGAAACGAGACGGGGTGCCCACCCAGCTGAAACATACCGGATTTCCTCTGCTTTTCTACCGGCCAGACAGTCAGCCCCAGCTCCTGACAGTCCTCCTGGACACACCAGAGTTCCGCTGTGAATCGCCTCGGGGTCAAGCCCCGGGCGTTCTCCTTGACCGCCTGTAAACAGCGCTCGCTCGACAGTCTCACCGTCACTAAACCTAACACTCTCCTGCTAGTCCACAGAAGACAGTCCACGGGGCTCTAACCACCTTATCTCTCCTGTGCTGTTCATCTTGGACAGTCCCTTCAGCGTGAAACCATCGGAGTCCGGGGTGTGCTGGTCGCCAAATCTGACAGTCCATCTGTCGTGGTCGGCGGACACGGTAATTTGTCCTTCCTGGACAGTCCACTGTGCTGTTCCCTCCCGCTGACGCGGGTCACTTCATTGAAACTGCGGTGTCTCGCCGGAGACGGCACCCAGATCTGCGTGATGACAGGGGGCACCCCAACCAATGCACCGCTGGCACCCCACTACCGTCGCTCATCGGATTTCTTTGGCCTGTCCCGGGAAATGGACTGTCAGAACTCGTCGCTCTTGGTGACTGTCCTGTGCTGTCTCACAGCCTTTGTGTCTCATACGTCGTCACTCGGTTTCTGGGGTGAACCGCTCCTCGAAATCCTCCCGTCCTGGTGGCTGTTGTCCTCTCGTAACGTCACACGTCCTTCCCGTCGGTACTGCCGGGTAGCTCGCTCCTCGTCGTCCTGCTCCTCCCTTGTTTTCAGCCACCCTTCTCGCTCCCGCTACACTGTCCGTCGCTGTCTCGCTCTCATTGACTGTCCCCGGTTCTCGGTGTGGCTGTCTCTTCATCGTCTGTTGTCAGTGCCATCTTCAGTCAGCTAGGTCGGTTTCTACTTTCGCACTGCTGGACTGTCCTATCTCGCGGCATTCTGTGTTCTGTGGCTGTTGCTTCTGCATGAGAGGACTGTCCCTTCGTCCCGGATTCATGCACCCGAACTATGACGGGTATTGTATCACCCATGTTCCGGGCACGGCAGCAGCCGCACTCAACGCCTCCGTGAGTTCAACATTACCCGAAGGCGTCTTCATCGGTGTCAATACGGACGTTTCCAATGTTGTGGTTCTGTCGTTGACGCTTACGGCTTCGAGCAGTTCCAAGAGACGCACACCCATCACACGTTTTTTGAACGGATTGCACGCCGTGGGCTTCCTCCTTGCAATAGTGTGAACTCGACCTTTTTCGTTCCCGAGGACATGCACAACCGGAAACTCCTCTTCGAGAAGTCCCACGATTTTTGTTGGGGAGGATGTCAATTGATATCGGGTCGGGGAGCGTTTTCGTACTTGACCATCTTCTCGGGTTTGTCAGTGATGGTCTCGTAGATACGTTGGAGCGTCTCTTCGGCTTCCAGGAGGTTGTGTGCCTCGAGGAACTCGCGCCCTTCGTCGGTCAGCCCATAGAACTTCCAGGGATATCCCTGCCGGCGCTGGTCGTCCGGCAGTGCGACCTCTGCGACGATTCCAGCGTCAATCAACTTCTGGATGTGTTTGTAGACGGTGGCCTCGCTCACACTCGGGTTGAGCTGTTCAAGCTCGTACATCGACGGGAGTTGCTGTGGGTGCTGCAGGATGTTGGTGACGAGAGCAAACCGCGTCTGTTGGGTCACGAAGTGCACTAATTCGCGGGCGTCTGCGCTACCACCCGTCCCCAGGTCAGTACTCATATTGTGAGCTACGCACTGGTGCGGCAAGTAGTTTACCCTGCAGTAAATTACTTCAGGGTAAACTACCATAGTTGACCAAGTAAATTACTCCATAAACACCATCCGGCTTGCGTAAGGTGAGTTGACCATGTCTGACGAGGAGTCGCCAGTTCCCGACGAGGTTCTCACGAGCGCCACTGATCAACTCGATCAGGATGAGATATCGCTGGCCGACAATGAGGAAATTATCCAGACGCTGAGCGAACTCACGCCAATCTATGAAAATGACCACTCATACTTCGTTCTCGGAAACTACGACCGGGAGCCAATTCGGCGACTCAACCTCGTCACCGATCGTCTGAATCGCCGTGAGGACGCCTACGCGTTCCGCATGGTCGACATTCGCGGTGAGTGGGACAACAGCATTCAAAAATTCTGTCTCATCGCCGACCTCGTCACTTACCTCGTCGGTGTCGCCGAGAAGAATCCCAGCGACTTCCTCGTCGAACAGGGCTTGCTCGTGGGCACCACCGAGTACTTCTCGAAGAGTTACGTTCTCAAGCGGGAGTATAACGACGAAGACCATCCGTTTGGGTGGATGCAAGACGGTGTCTTCGACCTCTTTGAAAAAGAGGGTCGATTGTATCGGTGGCGAACAGACGATAATCTCCTCGAAGCTGCTGAGTTGCTTCCGTGATTGACCGAGTCACCCTGAACACCGCATTCAGCCCTGGTTCGTCGTCGTTTGAGTGTCGTTGTTCATCGCGATGTACTGCTCAGGGCACGTCCAGTGTGCCGTCGCCCGCTCTTCGTTGGTTTCGGGAACGCCCGTACACAGTTCTTCTTGGGCCTCTCGATCGACAGTGCGTTGCTCGGGCGTTTGTTGACCAGCGTTGTGTTCGACAACTTCCACAGTACGGGGAAGCGAGGATGCGAATGCAACCGTGACGCGGTAGTGAGTCCCGCCCATTGCCGCCGTACACCCACCAAAGCTGAGCAATTTGCGCGTGGGGTCAAGCACCACTCGCAGTCGATCAGCCTCCGGCTCGTACGTGGCTGTCTTCAGACTCGCCTTGTCGCATCCCCCGCCGTACCACATGAAGCCAGTTACCTGTACTTCTTGAGCGTTATCGTCGAATGCGACGATGATTGGCCGGGATTTGCGGCTGCGCCGGGGATCAACGGTCTCAAACCGCTTGCCGACAATCCCTGACCCACTTGCAAGACTCCCGAAGCACCCGGCGGTGACGGCTCCACCTGCTGTGCCAACTAATGCGAGAAATCGTCGTCGGGAAGGCGAAGACGAGTCTGGCATATTGCGTGACATCATTGTGTGCCCCCTAGCGCGTGGATATGGTCGTCATCGCACGTGACGAACAGCATGTCGTCAATCACTGCTGGGCCACCACGAACCCATCCAGGCAGGGAGTACTCCCAGCGCCGGTCACCTGAGTCAGGATCGAGTGCATACACCATCGTATCGTCGCATCCAGCATACACTGCATCAGCAGTGACGGCAGGTTCCGATCCGAAGTTGTTCCACCCCCAGAACGACCACTCGACCTCGCCATTGGAGAGATCTAACGCATAGAGATGCGTGTCGGAACTGCCAACATACACCGTCCCATCACGAACTGCGGCGGTTGTGAAGGGGCCGGGTCGTAGGGGGGATTGCGAATTGGACGAGACAGTCGGCGTGGATTCGAATGACCACCGGATATCCCCGGTCGTGGCGTCAAGCGCGTAGAGCGTTCCTTTCTGGCTACTGGCGATAACGATCCCGTCAGCAACAGTCACTGCACCCCACATCGAGCGATCGAGCGGGTGGCGCCACTGTTCGGTACCATCCTCCGCTCTGAGGGCGACGAGTGCGCCCTCACCGCCGCTCACATAGACACTCCCGTCGGCAACCGCGGCACTTCCCGGAATCCAGCGGTCGATGGGTGCTTCCCACGCTTGCTCCCCGGTCATGGCATCCAGTGCGTAGAGCATTCCGTTTTGACTACAGCCGACATATACGGTGCCATTCGTTTGTGCGGCGGTATTGTGTCCTTCACTGCGACTGACAACGGTCGGGGCGGTCAGTTCGTAATCGGGAAGTTTGTGTCGCCAGCGCTCGGTACCAGTCGCTGCCTCGAAGGTGTATACCGTCGTCTCGAAGCCGACGTAGACGAGTCCGTTTGCGACTGCCGCTGCTCCGTCGTTGAGGCCATCACTCACCTTGGTCGACCAGACTTTGTCCCCTGTGGCAGCGTCCACCGCATGGAGGTGGTCATGTCCGGGCATGTACACGTGTCCGTTGGCGACAACGGGAGTCTTGTCGATAGTGGTGCCGACATCGTAGGCCCATCGTTTTGTAACGCCAGCTGTCGGGCCGGAGGCGTCGGTCGATCCAGTATTGGCGGTATCGTATCCAGCTTCGGGCCATGTCCCCGGTATCGAATGGTCGGAGGTACGATTGCCGAAAATCGAGGAGTGGGAACGGCCGGCGATGGCAAGGCCACTGCCAGTGATTGCGACACCGCCGGCAGCTAGAATTGTTCGGCGTGTGGAGGGCATTGTCTTTACTGCGACAGTTCACGATTTAGTTTTGTCGTCGATGTAGAATCAATTCCTTTCCTAATGGGTGGACTACTGCGCGTTGCGATCCACCCCCACTCGCGTTCTGCCCACTCCTCGAATGGCTCCGTCGTATACTCAACCGGGCCCTCGGAGTTTCGGGCAATCACGATCCGAACGTCGTTCGATTCAGGAAGATACTCCACGTCTTTGCTCGTGACCTCTTTCTGGACGGTGAGTGGCGTGCCAGTCGCCTGAATCCCAGGGGCGGGGACACAACGGCGGCGGTTCGTGCTCGTGTATACTCGTCTGCGAGATGGCCGACGAGGCACTCCATTCTAGTGGACTGGCAATCGGTAGTTACTCATCCTCTTGCAGTTGCTCAATGAGCTCGTCCATCCGATCGACGAAGGCTTCCGTTCGAGTACGTAGCGCACTCACGTCGAGATCCAGTGGGTCATACCATAGTCTGCCTGCTCGCGGTAGTCCCACAGTTCAGAGAGAAACCGGCCGTCATCTCGTGGAACATCACCTTCGAGCACGACTTCCTTGCCAAAGAGGGTCGAAACGCCACGGTGGGACGTGGGATCGAACCCTTTCGCGTAGAGTACTGCCTGCGCTGCGTGAAAACAGGCATAGTACAGTCGGTTCACGACTGCCGAATCTGAGCCGTTTCCCTCGTTGAGGATTTCCGCATCAGCTAGTGCTGTCTGAGCTTGGTCGAGTTCCTCATCGACGTAGTCTGCCTCAGGCATACGAGCGGCCTTCTGTGAGCACGTGTTTGATGAATGGATGATTCTTGCGTTTCGCGAATCGCTCCGTGGTTTGGATGTGGACGGACACCACGACAGAATAGTCGAGTTGCACATCGTACGCGAGATCTCGAAGGTCGTCCGTAATGGTCTCGTCAGTGACGATTACGAAGATATCGACATCCGAATCCCTCCCCCGGGTCTCACCACGCACCGTACTACCAAAGACGATGAGATCCTCGATGTGCTCGCCATACTCGGCTTGCGCAGCGGCTGCAAATTCCTCTGCCGCTTGCTCATGATGTGAGGAATCCTCATCGGTCATACGTCTACGTACGTGAGCGAGACCTGCTAAATGTTCGCCTCGGTGCAAGCGAGGAATGCCACTAAGATGCTCAAGATGACCTACTCGTCAGCCATGGAGGCTATCATCTTCGACCCTCCTCGAGGACCAGGCGTCTCTCACCCATCTATGGTCACCCGTCATCGGGTAATCTATTCGTTTCTTCGAACGACGACAAAATCCGTCGTCACGGCCACCTGGCAGCCGTTGTAGCTGAACTCCATCGTCCTTTCTTCATCAAGGGAGTGGGTGCTCGGATCGTCAAATAGGCCATCAAGATGGTCGGGATCCATCACATCATAGAGCGGGTCGAGATCAAGGACTGGGGTGTTCGTCAGGGCGGCAGTTGCCTGTACGACGGCTTCGCTCGGTGACTCGGTCTCACCGATTTCGTATGTGATCTCAGTGGACTGGGAGGCAGTCTCGTTCCCATTTTTGTCGTTATTCGGAGGCATGTCTGTCATTGTGATATTGTCATGAGTGGAGTTCGCTGTGGAAATCTGCGCTCTGGCAATCGAGGTGATCAAGTCGTGGTCCAAGGAGTTCCCGAACGAGGATGACCAGCGGGTTGTCCTCACCCTCGCCGATCAGTGCCGTCTCTTTGGGGTAACTGCCATCCGAATTCGGCTCGTCCAGAATTGCGAGCATGACCTTTCGGCGGTCGATGAGAATCAAGCGACCGACTCTCGGGTATCCCGGTAGTGCGTTCAACAACCCACGCTGGGGTTCCCAGAGTGTGACGTCTGGCAGGTTTCTGCGGGTCAGGTCGCGGACGTCAGCATTCTGCGACCCCAAGAATATTTCTACACCCCGGTCGATGGCGTCTTCTGCGTGACGAAGACACTTTTCTTCGAGTAGATCGGTGCTGACGTACATGCAGAACAGTTCTTCCTCCGCCTCGTCGGCAAGTTGTCTGCCGTACTCGATCGCTGCTTGACGGCCTTCGAGAATCCCGATCGAGTTCTCACTGGACTGTCGATCGGTGTCGAACTGTGCCAGCACCTCGTCGAGCATGTCTCCATCGAACCAATCCATTTCTGCCCCGACATCGTTTCGAGACGAAGCGGTCTTCGTCTCGCGGTCGTAGTCGATCATCCCATGATCTGCGAGTCTCGGAAGCGCATTGTGATGTAACTGGAGCCGTTCTCGTTTGCGCTGCTGCTCAAACTCGTCGGACCGTATCACCGTTTCGTCTTGCTTGACCAGCCGGTCGGCCAGTTCGGTGACGTGGAGCGACCGTGGGGCATCGTCGAAGTGGGACAATATATCCCGATAGTAGGGATCAGACAGAACTGTCGTCCTCCGTCGGTACTCTCTACTGGTCATGTTGTCACACAAATATTTCTCAACATTAATAAGTAGTTGGGCCAAGGACTGCGAAAGATGACGCCCTTCCTCTCAGCACTTCTCCATGGTTTTGACATCCTCCCCGCGCTAAAGCGCGAGGATTCCACCGTGGGGGTTCGGCTACTCCGATTCCCCGGCGGTAATTTGCGGGTGTGTATGCTCCTCGTTGGGACGGTGAGCGCGTGGTGACGCCGACCATCGGTGGTCGTCCCACTTGAGGCATACGGGCCGTGCCATCGGCCGTGGTACGTTTGCTTCGTGCCGTCGGAGGAACGTCTCCGACGCCGTGAGATCCGCGTGGCCCTCGAAGCCACACGGACAGGTCAGCGAATAATCTACTCAGTGTCTGGTAGAAACCCAGTGCTGAATAGAGAGGGTGAATTCAGCAGTGTACTAGCTCGTATCTCACTCTGTTACTGTCGGATTCCTTGGTAGAGACGATACGTAGACATCAGTCGCCGAGCCCTTGACTGAACTCCCGGTGACGTTCCCGCTCTCGGGAGATACACGACTTGGTGCTCCTGTATGTGCAAGCGTTGTACTCTTTGGCCGGTGTGCCATAGGGTTCAAGGAACGGTCGACCGTTTACCGATATACGAGCATTCTCAACGAGGCCTCCCCTATGTCAAGAGACAATTCAGTCGTTTTTATCAGAGCAGAGCAGACGAACTGGAAAGCAGTTGTGAGTGTCGCAATCGCAGTATTCGTTCTATTAATCATCTCGGTTCTCGAATTCGATATCGCTGTTCCACAGCGCGGTATCGGAGCTTTCACAGCGCTGTCTGCTCACGCCGGGTTAGTTCTGTCGATCGCCGGACTCGTCACCCAGCTCGGTGACCCGTGGTTTCTCTTACTCGTGGCATTAGCCGTCTATCTGGCCGGGCCGAAGCGGTCTCTTCTCGAGAATCCGCGAGAGGGGGCGTTTGTCGTCGCGGCGACATTCAGTGCGTTCTCTCTCACGGATCTTCTCAAGACCTTCTTTGCCGCTCCTCGTCCTCCCGAGGCCGGAACCGTAACCGTTCCCGCGTGGCTCCCGAACGCTCTCGAGGGGTTGTTCCGCAGTATCACGACTGGTACAGGATACGCGTTCCCGAGCGGTCACGCTCTCGGTACGGCGGTCGTCGCTACAACACTCGCATACAAGTTAGACATCGGATCACAGGCTCTTCGGTGGTCGACAGCGTCCGTTATCGTGTTTTTCGTCGCGGTTTCTCGACTCGTGCTTGGGGTTCACTTCCTGGTCGATATCGTCGCCGGTGCGTTCGCAGGCCTGAGCCTCTTCGTGGTCGCCGCTGCTATCGGGAGTCGAAAACCAGGTCGCGTGTTCGTTCTCGGGGCGGGAATCGGTGTTCTGGCGGTTCTCATGAGCGCAGCATCTCCGTCCGGAGAGGTATGGAACGCGGGTCAGTGGCTCGGTGGGTCTATCGGTGCCGGGATAGCGTGGTATGCTGTCCGACCGACTACCTCACTCACACTCCGAGAAGCGGTCGGGGCTGGGAGTCCTATCGGCACCCTGTGGGTAGCTGTCTTTCTTACATCACCGCCGTTGCTCATTACGGTGTTCTTGACGGCACTCGCTGCTGGATTCGCTATCGCAGCGCCGACGCTGATCAACCGAGTACAGGTCGCCTGAGTGTGGTCACTTGGTCGTGCGACTGACCGGTTGCTCCGAAAGGGGAGCGATCGCACTCACCCCCACAATTCACCCCCAGAAGTCGATGATTCGATCGACGGATCGCCACGCGCAAACTCCTCGACGCCGACGAGAATGTCTCGAACGTCCGTCCGTCGACCGTATCGTCATCGACGTTTCCCGATGGCCTCTTCCTGCAGTTTGTCGGCCCCGTACCACGTCCGCGGGCGAGCAGCGACGACGACCGCGACGAAGGAGAACACGGCGACCGCTACGGTCACTGCGAGTCCCGGAATCTGTCCAATCGTGGCGCTGGCGGGCCACGCCTGAGGGCCGAACGCCGTGATGCGGACGACCCACGCGCTCAGCGTGATCGCAAACAGCCAAGGGTGAACCGCCTCGGGGTCACGCCCCGAGGCTTCCCGTGGGTTAGTCGGACACTCCCATCCGACCATCGGCCTGATAGCCTCGAACGGTCGGATGGGTCACGGTCGGGGCGTCCACGGCCCCCGATGCCTGCCGTCGCACCTTTCGAACAACGGGAAGACTGTTGAGAGCAGGCACATTCCAATCGAGTTTCTTGATGCCTTTCACGGCGATGTTGACGCTTGCACCACGATCCGCGTGGTCTTGATGCTCACAGGCTTTGCACTTGAACCGTTTCTTGTTGCGGTTCACTCGCTCGGTATGTCCGCACATCGGACACCGCTGGCTCGTGTACTCAGGGTTAATCCATCCAGTCGGGATACCCTCGAACGACGCTTTGTACGACGTGTAGTATTGGAGGGCGCGGAACGGGAGGTGGTGCAAGCGTCGGTTCATCCGCGTGCCGTAATCCACGCTCTCGCGGATGTACGTTAGGTTTTCAGGAACCAGTACAGGATTCTTGAATTGATCGGCGTAAGCGACGGCTTCCGCCTGAAGACGGAGGTATGCGCTCTCGATCTATATCACCGTTACTACTCACCCACGAATTCTCGAAGAACGTCTTTGGAAACACCCTCTCTGGAGAAAACCGTCACGACATCGTCCGGCTGAATTCTCGTACTCCCCTTCGGAGTGAGAACCGTATCGTCACGTTCGATCGCAATCACAAGGAGTTCGTCGCCGATCATCCCTTCCTGTCCTGCCTCTTTCAGCGTCTTGTTGGCGATGGGTGCGTCAGTATCGATCACCAACTCGACGACATCTGCCTCGCCGGAGAGACTCACCAGGTCGGCCATCGAGATGTGGCCGCGTTGTTCGTCCGGCCCGAACTGGTGATAAGGGTGGTATCGCTCGTTTTGCACGAGATCCTCTCCTTCAATCTCGAGTCCGTAATTCGAAAGCTCATATGCAATTCTGGAGAGATCACCCGTATCATCACTTACTGCTTTAACGTGCAGATTTCCCCGTCCAGTCATCAATTCGCGGACGTTGATGACGCCGGGAATTTCGAGGATACGCTGTGCCAGCCCCTCCCTGCTCGGCACCTCGACCGTACAGATGAACAGACTCGTCAATTGCCCATCGACACGCTCGAAATCGACGTTCGCGTGGAATCCGGTGAGTATTCCGTGCTCTTGCATCTTCTGGACGCGATTCCGTATCGTTCCGGCTGAGACATTTACTTCGTCGGCGATTTGCGGTGCAGAAGTGTTTCGTGCATCTTGCATCAGGCGATAGATGATTCGCTTGTCGATTTCGTCGAGCCGATATCCCATGGCTAGGTCAATCAGGAGCACGCTAAAACCGTTTTTCGTCCTCTCTTTCGGCTCGACCATCAATGAGGATTGTCTGGCAGCTTCGTCCGATAGTGACGGTAACTATCGTTTGAAGGTGCACTACTTTTTAGCGCAAGCGAGATAGTGGATACGATCTACACAGATAATCAAGGCGAGTGCCTCGGGGCGTGACCCCGAGGCGGTTCACGCTTCGACGCGACCCAGGAACGACCAGTGAAGCGCCGGGTTACCACCCACTACCGAGCCTTCGATTCGAACTCGATAGAGGTACGGCCCGTGCGGGCAGTCAGCACATCCATCTGCGCACGGTTGTGTTTTCGTTATCAGGGTGTATCCAAACCGATCACTGATACTGACGATCTCTTCTTCAGCCGCTGTTTCGATTAATACCTTCGGGGGAAGCCGTTCGTCGAGAAGGGTTTGGGCGTAGTCGATGACCTCCCGAAGTGTGACATCATCGAGGATGGCTAGCTCCTCAGCTATCGATTCCGGCAGGCCGTTATTGGAACCGGAATATCGATGGGCCATAATTGTACTTCATGCTGAATACTTATATACCTAGTTGAGCAATCCTATATACTATGAGCCAGTAGGTATTCTAAAGAGATGTATCTTATCATCGTCGGGGCGGGCAGTATCGGGCGACAATCGATCAAGCTTGCTACCGAACAACACAACGATGTCGTCGTTATCGAACAGGATTCGAACGTCGCCGAGATGGCGGCGCAGAACTACGATTGCCTGGTTCTCAATGACGATGCGACCGTCATCGAGACGTTGGAGGAAGCAGGTGCGGAGCAAGCTGACGCGATTCTGAGTACGACTGACCAAGACGCGACCAACATCATGGTGATGTTGCTCGCCAAAGAACTCGAAATCCCATCGCTCGTCTCGGTCGTGCATAATTCCGAACATATGGAGGTATTCCGCCAGTTGGGTGTGAACGTCATCGAAAACCCACAACACCTCATTGCGGAGTATCTCTATCGTGCCGTTCAGCGTCCCTCTGTGAAGGATTTCATGCATCTCGGCGATGGGGCAGAAGTCTTCGAGATAACGGCCACGAAGGGATGCAAAATCGCTGGAATGACGCTCCAACAAGCGAATACAATGGGGATTTTAGACGATGATATTCTCGTTGTCGCGATCCAGCGTGACCAGTCGGTCATCACGCCACGCGGCGAGACGGAAATCCAACCCGGTGACCTCGTCACGGTGTTCTCGAAGCGAGGTTTCGCGCCGGGAGTCATGGAACTGTTCACGGGGGCGGAAAGCAACCGAGTCCACTAGGACTGGCGTCGCGGACGAGGAGAGAATTGCCACGGTACGATTCTGCCGGTCACCGTCTTTCACTCGCCACTTCACTCTTCAGTTTTCCTTACCCAGTTTAAAAAGCCAATTCTTTTTTCAGTATTCAGTGTGCAGAGTGAGTACGTATGGCTAAAGAACCGATGGGCGAAGAGACAGTAGAGACGGAACAGACGGGGACGGGTGAGGTCGAAACCGAACTCTCCCGCGATATGAGCCTGTTCGACATCACCTTCATCGGCGTCGGGGCGATGATCGGCGCCGGTGTCTTCGCGCTCACCGGCTTTGCAGCGGGTATCGCCGGTCCCGCCCTCACCGTCGCGTTCATCCTCAACGGGTTCGTCGCGATGTTCACCGCCGTTTCGTACGCGGAACTCGGTGCAGCGTTCCCGGAGGCGGGTGGGGGCTACCTCTGGGTGAAAGAGGCGCTCGTTGACCCCAATGGCTTCTACGCCGGGTGGATGAGCTGGTTCGCCCACGCAGTCGCGTGTTCGCTATACGCTGTAACCTTTGGAACGTTCTTCGTCCATTTCCTCGAATACCTGGGCCTTCTTCACTTCCCGGCGTTCGGATTCGGAATCATCGCCTACGAGAAACTACTTGCGGTATTGATGATCTCGGCGTTTGCGTACATCAACTTCCGCGGGGCGGAGGAGACGGGGAAAGCGGGGGTTATCGTCACTGCCATCAAAGTGGTTATCCTCGGACTCTTCGTTGGGTCCGGCATCTGGGCAACCTTCCAACAGCCGAACTGGACGGCGAAGTTCCTCAACAGTCCCAGCTTCGCACCTGCGGGGTGGATGGGCATTGTCGGTGCGATGGGGTTCACGTACATCGCATTCGAGGGGTACGAGATCATCGTCCAATCCGGCGAGGAGGTCGTTGACCCTGGAACGAACGTGCCGAAGGCGGTGTTCTACTCAATGTACATCGTCGTTCCCATCTACGTGCTCGTCGCGTTCGCGGCTATCGGTGGTATCGACGTTACTCAGCAACTCATCTCAGGCACGTCTATTCCGAGCAGTGCGAGTCCGTCGTTACCGACGTGGGAGGCACTCGGCTACATGGGCGAACTGGGCATCATCAGCGCGGCGGGGCAGTTCGTGCCCTATGGTGCGCCCCTTCTGTTGTTCGCCGGGCTGGCAGCGACGATGAGTGCGTTGAACGCGACGGTGTACTCGTCCAGTCGCGTCTCGTTCGCGATGGGCCGCGACCGTGCGTTACCGAGTATCTTCGATAGCATTCACTCGGATAAGCGAACGCCTCACTGGGCGATCCTGATTTCAGCAATCATCATCGCTGCAATGGCGGTCGCGCTCCCCATCGAGAGCGTAGCTGCCTCCGCGGATATCATGTTCATCCTACTGTTCGTACAGGTGAACTGGACGGTCATCCGGATGCGCCAGACGCACCCCGACCTGCCCCGGACGTACAAAGTGCCGTACATGCCGTGGCCGCCGCTCATCGGGATTGTCCTCCAAATCTTGCTCACGCCATTCCTCCTACTCGAACTCGGGTTGCAACCCGGTTTTTCGGGGCAGAACTCCCATGGATTCGTTGCGTTGGTCACGACAGCGGTGTGGATGCTTCTCGGACTCGGTATCTACTACGGCTACTCCAAACAGCAGGAAGCCGAGCAACTCGAAGAGGAGACCCCGACCGTGGTCTCCCCCGAACCGGCCGCTGAAGCAGAGAACCAGATTGTCGTCCCCATCGCGAATCCAGCGAATGCCGAGCAGTTGATGCGAACCGCCGTCGACCTCGCACGTGACGAAGAGACGTATCCGAACGGAGAGATTCTCGTGATGAGCGTCGTCACAGTTCCGCAGCAGACGCCACCCTCGGAAGGCCGTGAGTTCGTGACGAACGAACCCGATGTGCTCGACGATGCGATGGAGATCGCCTACGAAGCGGATGTGCAGGTGAGTGGGACGATTCGAATTGGTCACGACGTTTCACAGGCGATCCTCAACACCGTGGAGCAGTACGACAGCGACGTCGTATTGATGGGGTGGAAAGGTCAGCGGAAGACCCAACGCCGCGATATCGTCCTCGGGAGTAACGTCGACGATGTCGTCCAAAACGCGAGTTGTGACGTGCTCGTCGAACGAATAGGTACTGACGCGGGCACGGTGGACTCGATTCTCGTTCCGACCGCGGGCGGCCCGCACGCCGACTTCGCCGCTGACGTTGCGGATACGGTTTCACGTTCGACTGATGCTGGAGTAGAGATTATCCATATCCTCGACGCAGGTGCAACTGATCAAGATCGCCAAGACGCACAGGAGATACTCGATAACACGGCAGGTCGATTCCGGAATCAACAACAGGTTTCGACAACCGTTCTCGAAAGCGACGACATCGTTGAAACGGTCGTCGACCGGTCTGAGTCATACGATTTAACAATCATTGGCGCAACACGAGAAGGACTGCTTCAGCAGTTCGTCTTCGGAGTAATCCCCGAACAGATTGGCTGGCGAGCGAAAAGTACGGTCATCATGGCGAAGCGCAATCTCGGGATCGTCTCACGGCTCGAACGGTGGCTATGATCGAATGGCGTCCGAGTAAGCGGTTCACACGTTTTCCTGATCGACCTTTTCAGGGGTTGTTCAATAACTCGGTGCCGACCGACGCCATTGGTATGACCGATCACCTCCAGGGCGCTCGCGAGAACATCCGACTGGCCAGCGACACGGCTGACGGCGAAGTGCAGACGAACCTCAACTCGCTCGATGAAGGCCTCGGAGATCTAACCGAGGAGGGAAAGACCAGCACCGGCGAACCCGCCGACGAGGCGGACCGATTCGAAGAGCTCGAAGAGAAACTTCGCGGGCTAATCGACGAGACCGACGGCGAGACGGAGACGGCACTACAAGACGCAAGAGACGAGTTGGACGCGTATCGACGAGAGCGCGATTTGGCGTGAACTCGCCATCAAGAATCGGGTGGACGCTTCCGCTCTCGCACTTGGTGGCGTACGCGGTAGTCGGACTCTTCGTCGTCCTTACTGTGTTCGCGGTACAAATTCACCTTGAAAATTCACTTACGCGATAGTGTTTTTGTGATTCAGGTCGATACTCCCGGTCGATGGCGCTGTCCCGGAGACGCTGGGGACGACCAGTAAACCCAGCCCGAGACACAACTGGGAGTGGACTGAATCGTTACGAGGTTCGATATGACACTACAGCTCTGTGTCGGGATGAGGGTAACGGGAGATGATTCCATTCGTGACCACCTCCTTCCTCCAGCTCACCCCGACGGAGGTGGCCACGAACGCTGACCTCGTGATGTTCTTGATCATCGGTATCTTAGCTGGCGCTCACTGTCTTGGCATGTGCGGCCCACTCGTTGGCATCTATGCGGATCGCATGTCAAAACGGCACTCAAGCCAGCACAGTAAGACCCTGACACTGTTCGAGGTTCGTCAGCACGCACTTTTTAACGGTGGACGAGTGGTCGGGTACGCTGTTGTCGGAGCATTTTTTGGAGTGCTCGGTGGAACGCTCTTCGCCACTGCCGATGACATCTCGACAGCCGGGGTTGGGGTGCGTGCGGCAAGCGGAATCCTCGTCGGTAGTCTCGTCATGATCGGAGGGGTGGCGTACATGTTTCGGGGGTCGAGGGCCGTACTCCCTGGCTCGATCCCCATCGTCGCTACCGTGTTCCGCCGAATTAGCGACTTCCTTACCGGTAGGATTGATCGACTTGCAGGCTCGACCGGTATCGTTGTACTCGGTATCGTGCACGCCTTCTTGCCGTGTCCCATCATCTATCCGGCGTACCTGTATGCTTTTGCGATCGGTGACCCCCTTCGGGGTAGCCTCTCACTGGCCGTTCTCGGTTTGGGGACGTTCCCGAGTCTCTTTGCGTATGGGACGATGTTGGGGTCATTGACCGCGACACAACGGGTTGCTCTGCATCGCGTACTTGGTGTGGCGTTCTTCGCACTTGGCTATCTCCTACTCTCTCACGGGCTAATTTTGCTCGGGATTCACATTCCACACGTTGAGTTGCCATACTACCAGCCACTACCCGCACCATGACAAACGACTGCACACTGTGTGGCTTGCCGACGTCAACGCAACCAGTGACAGCCCCTGATGTCACGGGAATGTTTTGCTGTCGTGGCTGTCTGGAGGTCTCACGAGCTATCGGAGACGTCGAAGAAATCACGGCAGCAGAGATTCGAGAGCGTACACGTCGCAACCCGACCGACGACGCTGCAAACGAGCATTCAGAGGAGGTTGCAGAGGCGTATCTCCACATCGACGGAATGCACTGTACGACCTGTGAGTCGTTCGTCTCCCTTCGTGGTGAGTCACACGACGAGATCCAATCAGTTGCGGCTAGCTACGCGACGGACACTGTCCGTGTTCGGTACGACCCCGAGCAGATCGACGCAAGCGACCTCCCAAGCATGTTGAGTGGCTACGGATATATCGCGCGGTTCAGAGATGGGACGACCGCTAATTCACCTGCTCGCGATGAAGAAACGCTCCACCGACTGCTTCTCGGCGGCTTCCTTGCGATGCTCATCATGCCGTGGTACATCTTCTTCCTTTACCCGAGCTATGCGGGCATCGAAACCGGCATTCTCACCGCCGACATGACGACACCGGTCGGCCTCTATCTGCCGATGGCATTTATCGGATTGTTGGCTGGGGGCGTCGTGTTCTACACCGGTTGGCCGATTCTCCGTGGCGCATACGTGAGCGTCAAAACAGGGCAACCAAACATGGATCTCCTTCTTACGGTAGCGGTACTGGCGGCGTTCGCCTACAGCACGGTTGCACTCGTAACCGGCAGCATCCATCTCTACTATGACGTATCGGTTGCTATCGTACTGGTCGTCACTGCAGGCAACTACTACGAGGGGCAGTTGAAACAACGGGCCACCGGATTATTGTCGGATCTCACAACGATGCAGGTGACGGAGGCGACTCGCCTTTGTGAGGATGGATCGACAGAGAGGGTCAACACCGATGACCTCGGACCAGGAGATGAGGTAGTGATCCGACCAGGCGAGCGTGTCCCGATCGACGGAATCGTCGTCGAGGGCGTCGCTGACGTCGATGAGGCTGTATTGACCGGTGAGTCACTACCGAAGACGAAACGGCAGGGAGACAGCGTCGTCAGCGGAAGCGTCGTGACTGATAGCGCGCTCGTCATCACGGTCGACGCGAACGCCGAGAGTACCTTCGACCGTATCACGTCACTTCTGTGGGCCGTTCAGAGCGACCGACCTGGCGTTCAGCGGTTCGCTGATCGGCTTGCCACGGTGTTCGTCCCACTCGTCCTCGTCGTCGGTGGGAGTGTCACAGTCTGGCGACTGGCGACCGCTGAACCGGTTTCGGCTGCGTTGCTGGGCGGCCTCACGGTTCTGGTCGCCGCCTGTCCATGCGCGATGGGGTTGGCGACGCCCCTGGCGATCGCTGGCGGACTTCGTGATGCGCTGGTGCGCGGGATCGTCGTCACCAACAGCTCACTGTTTGAAACGGCACCGGAGGTCGATATAGTCGTTTTCGACAAGACGGGGACCCTCACAACCGGAGAAATGACGGTGCAGTCGGTGGTCGGAAATCCAACGGCGCTCGCTGTGGCAGCGGCAGCCGAACGGCGGTCGTCTCATCCCGTCGCGTCTGCCATCGTCGAATACGTGACTGCGGTAACCGATGATGGCCCGATGCAGGAAGAACAGACAGAACGTGACGACCCGCAAGGCATCGATCCCTTGTCAGCGACAGTAACCGATTTCCATCGACACCCAGGTGAAGGTATCAGCGCTTGCGTTGAGGGCGAGCATGTCACGGTTGGTACGCCCGAATTCGTCGAGCAGCGCTCCGGATCGCTCTCAGAAGAACTACAGACCGCAGTTCGGAATGCCCAAACGACCGGCAACCTCCCAGTCGCCATTGGACACGGCCAACAAGCCGCTGCTGTCATCGTTGTTGGTGATCGCGAACGTGATGACTGGCAACAGGTACTAGACGAATTCGACGACAAACAGGTCGTCGTCCTCACTGGTGACGACGAAACCGCTGCAGCGCGGTTTCGCGAGCACCCGGCTGTCGATCAGGTGTTCGCCGGTGTTCCGCCGAATGGCAAGGTTACGACCGTCCAAAAGCTGCGAACCGAAGGGACAACTGCGATGATCGGTGACGGAACGAACGACGCCCCAGCACTGGGAGTTGCTGATGTCGGCATTGCAATTGCAGGAACCGCTCGTGCTGCCGACGCAGCCGATGTCGTCATCGTCGAGGGATCGCTGGCTGATATCCCAGCAGTGTTCACTCTCGCGTCTGCAACGCGGCGACGTATCCGGGAGAACGTTGCTTGGGCCTTCTGTTACAATGGAATTGCGATTCCATTGGCGGTGATCGGTGTCCTCAATCCGCTGTTGGCGGCTCTAGCAATGGCGACAAGTAGCGTGCTCGTAGTGACTAACTCACGACGACGGTTACTCTGACATCCTCCTCGCAATTCCGTCCATCATCCGGGGATGAGTTCGGCACGACGGATGTACCTGCGGATGGTATCGCCGTTATCATCCCGTAACTCGACCGTGAACTGACGATCCCCGTTGACTGTCTCCAGGTCGTTCACGTTCACGTCGAAGTCGAACGGCGGATCGTCTATTACTTTCAGCGTCTTGCCGCCGGAGGAGACGACCACGCTGTCGATGCCACGGGAGTCCGAGAGGTGGCAGTGGACGATTTCGCCCGACTTCGTGCATTGGAGCTGTGGATTGACGTCGCCGTCCCCGCTCCCGCCAACGGGCACTTGAAATTCGAATGTCATAACGCCGAGGGGGAACGTTCCTAGGACGAGTACGATTAGTAGAAACACCGTGAGATTGACCTTCGAGCCGTGACGAGCGAACTGACGTCTCAGCCCACCCTTGCCCGACCGCCGCATCCGGATCACCATCGGTACGACAACAAGGTGAGTAAACGGACCCCAGAAGAGGAGCACGAATCCGTAAGCCATGACGTAATAGAGGAACCCCCAGTCCGGTCGGTAGGAGAGCACGAGATTCGCACCACTCCAGCAGAACAGGCCAAGGGCGATTAACGCTCCACTTTTGAGCAATCTCCAGATAAGCGTGTTCGCGTAGTAGACGCTCAGGAGGTCGTTCCACGCGCCCTGAAGTATCCTTCTCGTCCATTCGAATGGGGAGCCGACCTGTTCGGATTCACTTGGGTTTGGCATGGCGTTTCTACCCCGCTTCGACGCCGGAAATCGTGTCCCGAGAGTAATTCATCGCTTCGGGGCTCAGCAGATTGGGTTGGCTTGCAGGCTATAGCCCAACTGACCAGAGTTCCGTAAGCAAGTACCAGTTGATCACGTACGATACAATAAACACGGCCAGAAAGACGAGACAGATGAGGAACGTTCCTCGCATCTCGTAAGCATGGACGGGTTTGCCTGCATCCTGATCTCCGCCGTCGGGGACGAGATCAGCATTGTCCTCGGGGCCAGTGACTGGGTCGCCGACGAGCAGAGAGGCGACTGCTACCACGACGAAGATCGTCCCAGCGAGGATGGCGAGCAGTGCGAACACGCCGAAGATGGCGAATAGTGGGGATGCCGCTGCCAGGTTGAAGTCGGTTCCTGGGATATTCTGAATGACTTCGGCGGTTCGTCTCGGCGCGCCGTAGAGGATTCCAGCGTATAGCATCATGATTACTGTGATGCCCATCGCGCCGGCATAGAAGAACGGCTGGGCGCTTGCCAGCCGACCGAATGATAGTCGGCGTTGGAACATCGTCCGGACGACGAAGTAGACTAATCCCATGAAGGTGAGCGTCGTACCGACGGCGACAGTACCGTGAAAGTGTCCCACGGTTGCGAACGTGTTGTGCCAAGTCATGTTGACCTGCAATTGCCCCATCACGACGCCGGTGATCCCTCCGAGGAAGCCGAAGAGGATGATGCTGAAGATGGTCGCAGAGAATACCGGGTTCGTCCACGGCGCGTTGGTTAGCCAGCCGAACGTACCACCGCCCTTGCCGCGCTTGCGACGTCCAACCTCGAGACCCGCCGGGATGGCGAAGGCGTGGATCATACTGGCGAAGGCAGCACCATAGAACGCGTACGATGCGTTCCAGATTCGCCATCCCGAGGAGACGGCAGGATCCGATAGGAGGTGATGGGCCGCACCTAAATTGATGAAAAAGAGATACAGGATGAACGCAGTTCGCGAGACCTTTTCGCTGACCACTTCCGCACCGCCGACGACGTGGGTCAGGAAGTACCACACCGTAACCATCGCCGCGAGGTTGATCTGCTGGGTTCCGTGACCGATAGTCCAGTACATCTGACGATACCACGCGGCGTCCATCCACTGGATGACGTCGACCCTCCAGAGGAAGGTGACAACGAAGGTGATGAGACCGCCAACGAGGGCCTCGACGGCGATAATCGATGTCACGAAGGCGCCGAAGGCAACCAGTGGCAATGATTGATTCGGGTTCTCTTGGCGCTGGTACCACAGGCTCAGGAAAAACGGCAGAGCGGCGATAACGGCGCCGACGATGAACACGATCACACCAATGTAGAACCACGTGGGAGCCTGTAACGGCGCGTATGCGGTCAATAGCGGGGCAGTGTTGGGTGGACTCGTCGTAAACACCGAGACGTTGATCGCAATCGCGCCGAAAACCATCGCAATCCAGCCTGCTTTGGCCACGCTAGTTATCGGAAGACGACGCCCAAGGATCATCGGCCCGCCAACGTACAGGATGGCGATCTCCATGAATACCATCCAGAAAATGAGCAAGTTCCAGGCGTGAAGGGTGAGATGGACGTAGAAGTCCTCCGGTTGGAGCAGACCGATTACCTCCCAGCGGGTCATCGCCACGGTGAACGCGAAGATACCGCCGACGAGAAGCGCAACCACAGCCGTCAACCCGAACAGTTTGACGTGGTTCTCGGCCGTCCGGTGGATATTCAATCCGGTTACCGAGCACGTCCGAAAGCCATTCTCGTCGTAGTTGTTGTCGAACAGGCCCAGCGCGGTCATAGTTCCTCGACCACCTCGATGGTGCCGTGCATCGTGCGATGGCCATTCCCACAGTACTCGTTGCAGATGACATGGTATTCGCCAGGTTCATCGAATTCCATCGGTAACACCCACTCGTAGCCGGGCAATACCTGGAAGTTCATCTGCTTACTTAGTGCGTGCTCTGGGCGGATCGAGAACCCATGCTGGACGTCGTAGGAACTGAGATGGAAGTTGTACTCGGTTCCAGTTTCGAGGACGACCGGTGTTCCGTCCCAGTTGAACCGGAACGCCGCGATATAGACATCCTCGTTTGGCGGAACGAGTGCATCGCCACGTTCACCTGCTGCGTCCTTGTACGACTGCATCTTCTCTTGATACTCGCTGGCGTCCACCCGAAGCGTCCTGCCGATTGGGTTCTGTTCGCCGATCCGGGTGAAGACACTCATCCATCCGAAAATAATAACCGACCAGGCTCCAGCAAGCCCGAGCCAAATACTCTCGCGGCGGTTAATCTTCTGATTCCACCAGTCGTCATCGGGGGTATCGAGTGGAGATGACATGGGATCTCACCCTGGCGGGATCGAGAAGATATCAGCCATTCCCCACACGGCGTAAGAGAGTGCCCAAAACAGGAGCGCCGCCAGCGCTAGCCACCAAATCCGATCGTACAACCGCTGTACGAGCGGGGTTTCGTTTTGGTCAGTCGATGCCATACTGACAATCACAATTACCGACACTATAAGTCTTGGTACGTATATACATACCACACTCCCGATCCAGTGTGAGTTAACGTTGGGTTCCACAGCCCTCGGACGTCATCGACCGGTAGTACATTCATACGCCTATGTCAGAGAGAAACGCCCGCGATGCTGAAGTAACGCTCCAGTGGCCGGAGTTTCTCGTATTCTCTGGATTCGTGTGTCTTATCGTTAGTATCTTTCTCCGGATCTTCGAGGAATCCTATCCGGTGCTTCATGAAGTTTCATCTCTCATCGGGTATTTGGGCTCTTTCTCGTCTTGGCCGGGTTCTTGATTCAGGTATCACTCGACTGATTCAGCCGAATCAGCACGCGATGCGCACGATTCACCCAAAATTAACCAAACAACCGCTCGATGAGCTCTCGTTTCCGGGCCCGTTCGGCGAGGAGTACGGAGCAGTCAACATCATCGACGATATCCATGACCAGTGAGCCGCTAACGAGTCGCGAGAGCAGCCCTTGTTCGGTCGCTCCGATGATGACCATCGAACACTCCTCTGCCACATCTTCGATTGCGGTTTCAACATCGCCTGTCTCGACTCGTAATTCTGCGTTGGTGAGGGCATGTTTCTCTGCCCACTCTTCGAGAAAGACCGTCCCTTCGTCTCTCGAGTCGGCGACGTGTAACACCGTGATTCGTGAGTCATATTCTTCGTGGAGGAGCCGGGAAATCTCGCCAGAAAGATCCGAATCGGGGCCGCCGGCGGTGGGGACGAGGATATGCTCCGGTTCGAAGCCTCGATCCTTGAGCACGAGGAAATCACAGGGCAAATCCATCGCCACATCGTCAATCGCACTCTCGACCCGTCCTGGTGAGCCATGCGAACTCTCACCCCACCCCATGACGACGAGATCCGCCCGATGGGCTTGCGCTGCGTCAAAAATCTCCTCGAATGAGCGATGGGAGATGATGGTGTGGGATTCGATGGGGACACCGAACGTCTCGGCGTCGTCACGAGCGGCGGCGAGGAGTTTCTCGGAACTCTCGTCGAGTTCGGCTGCGTGTTCAGCTGCACCAGCCAACGCCATTTGGTCGGGAACCGTTACGATGTGGACGGCATCAACAATGCCACCTCGTTGCTTGGCGATCGCACTCGCAAGTGTGATGAGAGGCTTTTCGTGTTCGGGATTTGCGAGCGGAACCATCACGCGATATTTCCCACCATCCGGCTGGACGCTACTCGCGACCGAAACGGCGGAATCGGGCATCTCCTGCGGTTGAGAGAGGATGTGCTGACTCAGTATGCCTTGCTTCTTGGTTTGTTTCCGGGCATAGGTGAAATACCAGACGATGCCACCGGCGACGAACACGAGCGAAAGCGCGATCTCGATGGGTTCCATGAATGCAATCAGTCCAAACGAGGTTATCGCACCGAGAATCGGGACGACGGGGTAGAATGGAACCTTGAATTCGGGCTGATACTCCTCGGCGTTCGCTTGCCGCATGACGATGAGTGCGACGTTGAGAAGCCCATAGACGATGAGGTGAAGGACACTCCCAGCCTTGGCGAGCGTCTTTACGTCGCCGATGACGATGAACAACAAGATGAGGCCTCCAGTGACCGCGATGCTCCGATAGGGGGTCGCGAAGTTCGGATGAATCGCGTTGAGTTTGTCGCTGATGAGTTTGTCTCGGCCCATCGCGAAATTAATGCGCGAGGAGGCAAGAATCGAGGCGTTCGCACTCGATGCCGTCGCGAGCAGTCCCGCGAACGTCAGTAACCCAACACCAACAGCAGCAAGTCCGAACGTTCCGAAGGCGATTCCGGCGACATCGAGGACTGGTGTTTTCGTGAACGCGGGGGCGAGCTGTTGCCAGTTGATGACGCCCATCAGGACGACCATAATAATCGCGTACATCGTCGTCACGATGACGACGCTCCCGACCACCGCGATTGGGAGGTTCCGACCGGGATTTTTGAGTTCCTCGGCAACGGTCGTGATTTTCGCAAAACCGAGGAACGAGACGAACACGAGCCCGGTTGCGGGGAGGACAGCAGCAGCCCCACCGGTGTCGGGCGGGAAGAATGGCCGGAGTGTCGAGAGATCCGCTTGCAGTACGCCCAGGACGGAGAAGACGGTAAGAATGCCGACCAGCAGCGTCACGATGACGATTTGGACGCCACCGGTTTCTTTCGCTCCAACGTAGTTGACGGCGATAAACGCGATTCCTGCGAGGAGTGCTCCGACTTGGAAGGACGTCAATCCGATAGGACCGAGTATCAGTGCGGGGAGGGGAAGAAACGTCGCAAGGTATTCTCCGAAACCGAGTGTATAGAACGCACTCGCGAACGCCAGCCCCATCCAGTTTCCCCATCCGGCGATCGAGCCGAATAGGGGGCCGAGCGCGTGATTGACGTAGTAGTAGCTGCCGCCAGCTTTCGGCATCGCGGTGCCGAGTTCGGATGCCGAAAGCGCAGTGAACAGAGATATTATACCCCCGACGACGAACGAGAGCGCGACTGCGGGGCCAGCCGCGGCTGCGGCTTCCCCTGGAAGCACGAAGATGCCGGCACCGATCATCGTTCCAACGCCGATCGTGAGCGCAGCGAGCAACCCAAGGTCTTTCGCCAACTCCTCGTCGTTCTCCGTCATTGCTCTTCTGGGTCAGGCAGCACAATCACTGGACGATTCGTCTCCGTGATTAGTCTAAGTGATCGGTCGCCTGCGAGCAACTGGAGGAGGCGGCCGCCGCCTCGAGGCCGGAAGACGATGGCACTGGCATCGATGTCGTCGGCGACATCGATGATGGCTTTGACGACGTCTCGCCGATACGTAGTCTTCGTTCCAGCGTGTGGGAATGTTTCGTGGAATGCTGCAAACGCGTCAGCAGCGCGGGCTTCGGATTGCTCAACGGGTGTTTTGTCAGGGACTCCCTCACCTTTCTCGACCACGTGCAGCACCGTAATACGGTTGGGACGATACGGCTCAAGGACAGTTGCGGTCGCCCGGGCATCGGCCTCGGTGGCGACGGGGACAACCACGTGCTGTAGGGGATTCATGTTAGGCATTGTTGTAACGGGACACGTGGCTATCGCCACGTGGTGATCACTGTGTTCGAAGCGTGGTCTTGGACTGATTGCGCTGTAGAGCCGAAGATAAAGCGTCTGAGGCGTGATGTACGTGGTGCACCGATGACGGTGGCGTCGTAGTATTGTGATTGGTCGATGATAGCCTCTGCTGCATCCTCGGCTTCGAGTATCCACGTATCCACATTGTCAAAGGAATCGAGGCGGGTGCGGTTTGGACTGACATATTGGTCGGCGACTTGCTCTGGGTTGGTCTGGGTGGGCGTGACGACGTGGAACAGTTCGATGTGCGCATCATGAGCGCGGGCGATTGCGTGAGCGATATCGGTTGCAGTTCCCGAATGGGGGCCGCCAGCGACCGGAACGAGGATTGAAGAGATGGTTTCTGGAAGGGGCGCCCCAGTCGGAAGAACAACAGTACACTCAACATTCCTGGTGAGCCGTTCGAGTACAGTCGGGACAATTGGACTGAAGCTGGCTGTCCACCACGACTTGTCGGCGATGACGGTAGTGATATCGTATTTTTCGACGGCAGTAGCGAGTACATGGACGAGATGATGACCGATACGTATCGTCCCATGAACCGGAATATCTGCGTCAGTATCTTCGATGGTGTCCAAAACGCGATGCATTTGCGCACGATGTTTCGTGCGCTCCGCACTAGGGAGTGAGAGTGGTGTTTGCTCTGGGACGCAGATAGCGTTCTGCACTATTAGATCGGTGTTCATGCCGGTTGCGAGTGCTCGGGCAGTCGTCAGAGATTGCTCAGAGACATCGCAATTGGACAGTGAAAGGAGGATCGACTCCCTCTCTGGCGAGTCGGGAGAGCGGATCGCTTCCTGCCCCGTCAGCGGCCCACCGACGGTTGCCGTGGGTATGCTCATAGTAGTAACGTTTCTATCGAACCACTATAAAATCACCCCTTATTATTTCGGTTCGTTTGGTACAATCGCAATGCTTTTCTATTCGTTTATTTGCCCTGTGGAGGACTCTCACTCCATGGCGCGGACGAAGAGGTCAGAGCCGTCGATATTCCGGTGGCAACGGACAGCTGTACCACGGGAGGTGATTAGCGTAATATAAATGGTGTTTGCGAACCGATTGGAGACCATAAAAATGGGACTTCAAATCGATGCCGTCGACAAACGAATCCTCTACCACTTAGCACAGGATGCTCGACACACCTCCGCCCCCGATATCGCCAAAGAACTCGATTTGTCGGCACCGACGATTCGGAATCGAATCCGTCGCCTCGAAGACGAAGGCGTCATCCGAGGGTACCACACGGACATCGATTATGAGATGGTCGACGGCCGACTGGCAAACTTGTTTATTTGTACGACGACCGGCACAGATCGTGAACGATTAGCACGACGAATCCTCGGCATTTCGAGTGTTGTCAACGTCCGCGAAGTGATGACCGGACGAGGAGATATCCAAGTAAAGGCAATTGGAACGGATACGGATGACATCGCCCAGATGGCCCGAGCTATCAGGACGCTTGGCGCCGATATCGAGGACGAAGACCTCATCCATCGGGAACACTTCAGTCCGTATGCTCCGTTTGGACCCACAGACGAGCGTACCGGGTCGCTTGTGACCGGGATTGCGGATCTCGCAGGCGATGCCGACATCGTCGAACTGAAGATCGGGATGGGTGCTGCAATCGCTGGCAAGACGCTGCAGGATGCGAGCGAAGAGGGATTGTTCGAAGGAGATATCCTCATCATAACAATCGAGCGTGATGACCAGACGATCACACCGCATGGTGAGACAACGATCGAAGAGGGAGATCACGTGACCGTTCTCACTCGGACTGGCCTTTCCGACGAACTAATACAGAAATTCATCGGGGATTGACATCCCCCTACGCCTGAAGGGGCAGGAATCCCACGCGTTGAGAGTTTCAGGTTCGCAACCAGGACTCTGCCACTTCTCGAGAACCCATTGCTATCGACTGGGATGCAGTCTTTGTTAAAGAACGCGAGCATATACCCATGTCTTTAGGGGCGGGAGGAGGTCAATTCCTCAGCGAAACAAGAACGAGTATCAAGCCACTTGAGACAATTGCTGACTGGATAAGACTGGCAGACAGTATCGAGGTATCCAAGACGAGGTAGATGAGTCCCTCGCAGATTGCACCAGTACCGATGAACACGAATCCGACAGAGACATACAGCATCGGTTTGCTTTCGTTCCGTCGATATCCGTGATACGCTAGATATGCGACTGTCAGGCTCAAAACGAGCGTGACCAATTTCGCTGCAAGAACCGGTGTTTCGATCATTCGGTACCTCGGAGGCCGTTCCAAAGGGAAGTAAAGTTATCCGCGAGATTGTCACGGGTTTCGATGGCCAATGACAATTCACCGTTGTTGACGTCCTCCACACGACTGAAGTCGTGGGATTCCTCCGTGGGCAACCCGGCCAGACTGGTTACCCCGGCTGTGAACTTACGGATTCACTGATACTGGTTTGGTCAACTGGACTCGACTGTTCCCCAAAACTCGCGGGTGTCCAGTCGTGTCCGTTCCACTCCCAGTACGCCCCGTTAACGGGTGCGTCCCTGTCGCGTCCAGCAGACAGGGCAGCGGGCCGCGCCATCGGCCTCACTTCGTTTTGCAGTAGATTCCACGCCCCTGCCACGTCACTATGCGCGTCTAGCTTGCAGTCGTGGCACCGGAACGAGTCGCCCTCACGGGTCACGTCATCGCTCCCGCACTCAGGGCACTCGCTACTCGAATCGAACTCGTTCACTTGCTCGACGGTGATGCCGATATCGCCGAGCGTGAGTTCGAGGCGGTCGACTAATTGTCGGTGCGACCAGTACGCGTGGGTTTTCTCGTTCACCGTAGCGTTCCAGTGCGCTTCCAACACGTCCGTGAGGTCACCGACGTACACTGTGTCGACATTGCGGGCGAGCAGCCACTCCGCCGCGTGTTTCACTGCGGCGTCACGACTATGGTCGCGCTTCTGTGACCGCTCGTCGTACACGCGTTGGATACGCTTGCTCGTGTACTTTCCGTCGGGAAGCACCGATTGCAATTCAGCGATTAACCCCGACAACACATGGAACTGGTCGAACTCTGGACGAGCGTGGTACACCGCAGTCTCCCCAGTGGTGGTGACGATGGCGAGGGTGTTGTTCGTGCCTACGTCGATGGCAGCCTCGTGCGTCGTGTTCTCGGAGTCGAGTGTGTGAGTGAATGTATCCAGTCGCTGTTCTTGGACGTTGTCTGGCTGAATGCGAACTGGATGCTTGACACGAAGCACACCGGCCGCTTCGTCATAGACGAGTTCTAACCGCGCGTCGTCACCATCCCACTTGGGGTTACCGCGAACTTCGAGTGTGACGCGTTCGTGGTATGCGAAGTCGTACTTGTCTTCTAAGACATCGCCGACGCCGAACTCTAAGGTACTCTTGTCCTCATCCCAGTCGAGCGTGTACAAGTCGTTGCGGATAAGACCGTGCAATTCGTACCCGTCGTCCCGATTCCCCCAGTACCCGGGAGGACTTGGTTTCTCAGTGACAGTGGAGTCTGCGTCGTGGTATTTGTCGAGGAGGCGGAAGTGGCTGCGCCATGCCTCGGCGTTCTTGCGGGCGACCTGTTGGCACGCTGCCTTGCCGAGAAATGGTGCGTACTCATCGTACAAGTCCGCGTACTCGGCGTCCCACACGTTGCCGTCGTCACCAAAGTAGGCTTGTCGGCGTCGGTAGTTAATCTGGTTCCACAAAGGGGCGTGGGCGGCCAACCAGTCGAACAAGCACTTGCGGTACCGTTCACTATCGGGTTCCGCGGTGTACTCGTTTGTGCGTTGTAGCTGGTCGCTCACACTACCGTGTTCGTGTCTTGGTTTTGTAATTGTTGGGTTGCGGGCTGGCTATGTCGGGTGGTTTGCGTCGTGTTTGGTCGGATTCATCCCCCGACTAAAGTCGTGGGCTTTCCCCTCGAATTTGTGTAAGTTCCACATTCATCCCTTTGAGGGCCGTCACGTACTCGTTTTCGTGGCCACCGTCAGGATTGATCACCGTCCGCTCTTCGAGAAGGTTGTATTCCCGCAGTGTTGAAACGCGGCGGTAAATCGTCGGTAGCGACGCGTCACATACTTCGCTGAGTGCCTTCGCAGTCATCGGCTGGCGATCTGCCGCGACGAGAATTCCTCGTGCGTAATCATCTGCTAGGAGCGCGAAGATTTCATCGAAATCTGGTTCACCGGGCAGATGCACGATGACTTCATTATTACACGCCATTAAATAGGTAGTGATTTCCGAAGGTAGGAGTCTTGCTGATCGATCGCTTGGACTGTGACGTGTTCGCTGCACCGGTCTAGTACGAGCGTCGATCACTCACATTCGCAACGTCGACAGAATCGGTCATGTCTGATGTAGATGAGTCCCGCCAAGATAGCCACCGAAATTGCTCCAAGCGCAGGCCGAAGTGGGTCGAAGTAGGTCATCAAGGCGGACGAACTGAAGAGCGCCAGCAGGAAGACATTACAAATCGGACAGCCAACGGCGAGAAATCCTCCGACAGCACCACCAATCGCCCACCGATCTGTCTTTGCTTCGGGAGGCACATCATCGGTCGCCACTCCCTGTGCGGTATAGATGCCAGCCAAAAGTGCTGTCACCGTCAGAAACAGGTAATCAAGTGGCGTTCGTGGCACCATTCGAACGTAGAGTGGATTTGGGATTAGACCGGTAACGGTTCCAAAGAGCAAGAATACGCCACCGCTGACGAGGATCCCTCTTATGAGTGCGCGTCGATTCGATGACATCGCTTCTTACCCTTTCATCGGTTCTCTGAATGTGTGATAAGTGGCGGTTCTCTCTACTACGAATCCCTTGTTTCCATTCATTGTGAACTGACTCCGTCTGATTCGGCGGGAATCATGATTGTCTGAGTCAAGAATAGCGATATATAAAGACCCGGTCACCATTTTCTAGACCTGAAACTCGGCAATGGACACCATCAGATGAAAGTCACCCGTCTTGGTGACCGTTCCTATTTTCGGCAGTAAACAGCAGTCCTCTTCACGAATTGAGAGGTGCTGTGTGTCGCTGGGCTTGACACTGAAACAGGTTTACTGCTATCATTTATCGTCTCTGTCGGGGTGACAGCGGGCGCGATAAACGCCGACCCGCCACCAGCAGTCACCCCCTGCTTGTTAGACTGTTCGGTAAACGCGAGAGGCGAAGTACCGAACGCGAGACGCGGGCCAGCGAAACGGCTTGCTGGCACGATTTCAAAGTCTCCCGTGTAGGAAGACGTGAAATCGTGGTTCAGCGTTGCCGTTTCTCTAAAGAACACGTGAGCCACGTTGACGGCACCAATGTAGTCGCGGTCGGCTTGGAAGCCGCATCGAGCGTTGTCACAGCGGAAGTGCCCGCCCCACCACACTTCGTGGAAGTGATCCGGCGACTTCGTGGTGTGGCCAGTCGCGCCACATCGAGGGCACGAGCGAGACGTGTTGCCCGGACGCACTTGCTCCACGTGCAGTCCGGCGATGTCTGCCCGGTACTCGATTTTCGAGATGATTTCTCGACGCGCCCACGAACTGAGTTCCCACGAGAGTTGGCCGTCGCCACGGGGAGGTGAGAGGCTTCGCAGGTCTTCGTGAACAATCGCGTCAACGTCGTACACGAGAGCGAGGGCGATGACTTGGTTCGCTACGTCGTGGACGAGTTGTTCGCGTTTATGCCGGATCTTGTTGTTCACTCGCTCGTACTCTGCGTGGACGTGTGTGAACGAGTTCGTGTGATCGCGTCCTTCTCGACGCAGGTGCGCGAGTTTGGCGTTGAGTTGGTTGCGTTCCCGAGCGAGATTCTTCATCTGGTCTCGCTCCGTGTTCTGGATGAAATACGGGACAGAAAGTTGCTCGCCCTCTTCATTCACGACGACAGCGGTAGCGTCTTTTCGGATACCGCCGTCAATCGCTAAGACGGTTTCAACGTCTTCTGGTTTTTCTTGGTGTTCGACTTCTATGGGGAACGCGAGTTCGTAGTAGTCGTTTCCGGTTTTCGTTCGAGTTGGTTGGAACGATGGGGCGGAGAGGCTGCCGTGTTCGAGCAGTTCGTGGAAGGCTTCGTAGCCTTCCAGTTCGTGTTCGTTCCATGTCCAGTCGCCTTTTGTTTCGGGGTCGAGTGTGTCTGGTGTTTTGAGTTTGACTGTGAGCGTCTGCGTTTCTTCGTCGTAAATGTATTTCACGACCTGTCCGCTCGTGGGGCCATCGTCTGCGGAATACGGGAGGACGCCTTTCGAGTACGCGGGACACGCTTGCAGGTCAAAATACGACTCGGGATACCGTCCGTGACAGTCGTAATGAGAGTTGAGTTGTCCGATAAGCGAATCCACGTACCCCGCTTTGAGGTATTCCTCTGAATCCCAGAGTAGTTCCTTAATCCTCCGTGTGTGGATGCGTCGAATCTTGTGGTCGGGAAGAACGGTTTGAATAGTGCGGAACGCTTCGCGTTTGTCGGCGTGACTGCGAAGCGTCTCACCGACTTTCTGCATCACACAGCGTTTGTACCGACTCGGGAGGTACAGGTCAGTGTCATCGAACGCTTTACTCTCGTCAAAGTATTTCCACGCCTGATACGAGTACTCGTCAATTCCGGTGAGGTGTTCAGGCGTCCAGTATTGCCCGATGAGTTTGTTCGATACGCGAGTCGTGAGTGCGTCTAATAGAGCGTGACGCTCTCGCTCCTCGAAATAGAGACGAACTGGGAGTGAGAGGTGTGTGGACGCCATGTTGTGTTACTCGTCTTCTTCAGCTTCTTGCTGTTCGAGGCGAATGACTGCGACTTTGTCACCAATCCAGTCTTTTGGGACGAGGACATGTGCCCCTCCGCCGACGGGTTTTGCCTCTTTCTCAAGGGCTTCTCGGCCCTTGAACGTGAACTCAGCCATATACTGAATTTATACTCAGTATAAAATAAGTGTTTGGGTTCGATTTGCATTGAGGGACTGCCGTTTACTGCCAATTTTTGTAACAGTTACGCAACCCTGCACACAGTGTAGTGGACTGACCGGACTTGCAGAGTTCGTTCAATGTGGCCACGCTGGTGTATGTGGTGTGTGAGAACGTCACTTCTCGATGACCACATCCTCGAGTACGAGTACGTCGAGTCCCATTCCATAGAAATCTTTGAGTGCCTGTGCTGGTGTCTCGACGATCGGCTCGGCGTGATCGTTAAACGACGTATTCAGGACAACAGGCACACCAGTGAGATCGGCAAACTCCGAGATAAGGCGATGATACTCTGGATGTTGTTCTTCCCGAACCGTTTGTGGTCGTGTCGATCTGTCTGCCGGGTGGAGAACCGCCTCGATATCGTCTTGCTTCGTTGGTTTTACATCAGTTGCGGTTATCATAAACGGCGCTGGCTCGCCGTTTTCAAGATACTCTTCTGCTGCGTCTTCGAGCATCGACGGGGCGAACGGTCGCCACTCTTCGCGGTGTTTGACGAACTCGTTCACCCGGTCGCGGGACGCAGTGGTTCGCGGGTCAGCGAGGATACTTCGACTCCCGAGTGCACGCGGCCCCAACTCCATCCGCCCAGTAAACCATCCCACCAGCGCCCCATCGGCGAGATGTTCGGCGACGTAGCGGTGGAGATTATCTGGGCGTTCGTACTCGACTTTGTTCGTTTCTAGGAGATCGACGACTTCCTCGGAGTCGTACTCGGAGCCAAGATAGACGTTCGTCATCGTCGGAACCGCTGTGGGCGACTGATCGAGCCATCCCGCACCGAGTGCCAGTCCGGCGTCGTGTGCGACCGGTTGGACGAACACGTTCTCGATGGGTGCTGCGTCGATCAGTTGCTTGTTCATCTTGCAGTTCAATGCGACGCCACCAGCGATTCCGATATTCGCCGTCCCGATAACATCGGCGTAGGTCGTCGCAATGTCGAGAACAGTCTCTTCGAGAAATTTCTGAGCGGTGTACGCGAGGTCTTTCTGCCACTGGTCGAACTCGCCCGGCGTGTCGTTTCGTGGGCGACCAAGTGTCTCTTCTAACGTTCGCACACCGTAGTCCGTGCCCCATCGCTTCGTCAGTTTGGTCACGTCGTAGTCGACACCCAAGGTAACGAGGTCTCGAAGTGCAGTCTCGATCGCGTCGTTCTCCTCACCATACGGTGCGAGACCCATGACTTTCCCTTCGCCATTGAACATCCGGTACCCGAGGTACTCGGTGATGACGGCGAAGAAAAGACCAAGACTATTCGGGTGTTCGTACGTTCGAATCCGCGAAAGGCCGTTGTCGTCCCCACGCCAGACGACAGTCGAATCGTACTCACCTTTGGCGTCCACCGTGAGGACTAACGCCTCGTCGAACCCGGAGGGGTGGAATGCACTGGCAGCATGACATGCGTGGTGTGGTTTGGTCTCGACTGGCGGAACCGGGGTTCCGATTTTGGCCAGTTTCGATTCGACCTGGTTGGTCGGGAAAAACTGGCCTCGCACCTGGGATTTCACTACCCACTCCAAGTGACGGAGCTTCGTCTCGACGCCATCGAGACGAACTGCATCTCGCACGTAATGGTCGAGAATCTTCGATTGTAGTGACGGGTCGTAGGGGAGGATGACCTTCGAGATATCTCGGAGGTCGAGATTGCGGTAGTCGAGACAGGCGCGTATCGCCTCTTCTGGAAACGTCTCTGGCGCATGTTTGCTACGAGTGAGCCGTTCTTCTTCGATGCCAAACACGACCGCACCATCCTCGAACAGGACTGCACTGGGGTCGTGTCGTCCATACAATCCGATTGCAGGCTTGAACGCGAGCGAGTACTCAGGCATGATGATTTTTCGAAATCAGTGTTCGTTGTCCGGAGCGGCGTCGCTGTGGACGTACACCCAGATGATGTCGCCGTCTTGCAGTTCGTACGATTTCGGATCGATGTCGGTCGCTCGCTGTCGGATGCTGATTTTTGTCCCGTCGGTGGACGCTTTGTAGATTCCACCGTGCTGTCCTCCACTCGCGTACTTGATCACGTGACCACCACGGTTCGAGTAGGAAATATCCGGGAGCTGGTCGAACACTTCGGCGAGTGTGATCGTATCACCCTGACTCGTCCAGCCATAGTACGGGGGATCGCTGTTTTCGAACTGGAACCGTTTCGTCCCGGCGCGCTGGTACTTCGACGCCGTGAAGTCCAGCCGGCGGTTGTTGATGTCGAACATAATCTTCCCTGACCGAGTGTCACCACTCCCATCTGACTCATCACCAGTCGAGATACTAACCCAGAAATGGTCGGCGTGTTCGATTTCGTAGCTCGTCGGGTCGATATCCTCGGTTCCCTCACGGATGGTGATATCAGTGCCAGAGCGGCCGCCGTGATACGTCGTTCCTTTGTATCCAACGACGTGGCTCCCTCCGCGTCGCGAATACGAGATATCCGGCAGAAGATTCAGCCCCCGAGCGAACGTGACGACCTTCTTCTCATTGCTCCACTCGTTCGGCCCATGCGCAGACTTGTGGAAATGGAAGTACACCGTCTCGGGGTGTTGCTTTTCGAGATTATCGAGATAGTACTTCGACCGATCGAAATTGACGAGATTTCCGTCGATTTCGAAAAAGAGCGGACCGTGCCAGTGATAGTCGATGTATCCCGGCTTGTCTTCGGTAGTGGTCTCGGTTGTTTCGGTCGACTCGCTGGTTCGTTCTGTCGTCTGCGTTTCGCGATACGTTGTTCCTGTCGTCTGTGTCGTCGTGCGACTGGTTGTTGTTCGCGTGGTCGAAGCAGTCGTCGATTCGTTTGATGCTCCGTCAAGCCCCGCACAACCAGCGAGACTTGAGAGTATGGTTGCGGTACTACCCAACACAGCTCTGCGCGTTGATCGTCGCTCGTTTGAATCCATATTTGGGAAGTCGAAATCAATCGCTGAATGCAACTGTACGTCTTGTAATATCTGTGAATACCGGTCTGTGACAGTCAGTCGGTATCCCTACCTCGGTCGAGGTGTGAAAACAGTATAATACGGGGTGAGCGCTCTCAATACGAGAATATGCCCGGCACATTTAAAAGAGAAATTAGCCTTTTCGGTAAGAACAAACCGGCCACAGAAGACAGGAGCTCGTCATGTGTGTACAATATTGGGATAGATTCCCAAAAACATATATCGGCGGCCCCACTGCAAGCTATCAATGGCGACGGCGAACTTATGTCCGAGGTCAGAACTGTTGGAGGCAGTTGAGTCAGTTCGCTTGGAAGTCGAGCAAACGAAAAAACGAGAACTTGCCGAGGCGACAGCGAAGCTTCGGCAGAACGATTTTTCCCCTGAGCAACGGCAAGTCGTTGCATCTATGGCCGACACAATCACGACGCGAATCACTGCTGACGCGGTGGCGACGCTTTGGACTGCTGTGGAGCGTAAAGACCGTGAAATGGTCGAAGCGGGGTGTCAGGTGTTGGGAATCGATGCATCGAACGAAGGTCAACACTGAAATGCAGCACACATCTTTTTCCACCACATGAGACGGAAGAACAAGCTCCTCTTCGGGGGGATCGGGATCGCTCTTCTCCTCATCGTTCTCGCAGCGACGACGATGAACGCGACGACCATGTTCGTCACCCCAACGAGCGTACAGAGTGGCGAGTACAATGGCGAGTGGGTTAATCTAGAGGGGCGGGTTGCTGACCTCGAGCGGTCAAACGGACAAGTAACGTTTCGCGTTGTGGAGAATAACAGTTCCGTGCTGGTGACATACGATAAGACGATGCCGGAGACGATGCAGAACGGACGAGTCGTCGTCGCGAAAGGCGTTCTTCGAGACGGTCGACTTGATGCGCGCAAGCTTTCCGTTCGGGCTCACGAGGGAAGCAAACGTCCAGAGAAATCGAAGCAGTAGTCGAGAAGGTAAACCATCGCCACAGAGGGTAGGGAAAGGATTTCCAGCAACGATGACCAGTATCGAAGTCGATGGATTGACGAAACGATTTGGCCCTGTGACGGCGATTCACGACGTGAGTTTTCACGTTGCGGATGGCGAACGGGTCGGCCTATTCGGTCCAAACGGCGCGGGCAAGACGACCCTCCTCCGTATTCTCGGGACACTGTCGACTCCAACGGACGGGCGGATCGTGGTCGGTGACAGAGAGCTTACGCCAGATTGGGCGGCCGTTCGGCAACAGATTGGCGTCCTTTCCCACGAGACAATGCATTACGAAGGGTTGACGGCGCGCGAGAACCTTCAGCTGCACGCTCGTCTTCATGGCGTCGATACCGACCGCTGTGAGCGAATGCTAGAACTGGTTGGACTTGCATCATATGGGAGCAGCGACCCCGATACCTTCTCCCACGGGATGCGAAAACGGCTTGCGCTCGCGCGGGCACTGTTGCACGACCCGGCTGTGCTGTTGCTAGACGAACCATTCGCTGGACTCGACCGCCGCTCGATGGCCGATTTCCACGACCTCCTCGATTCGGTCAGCGCGGAGACGGTCGTGATGGCGACGCACGACTTCGAGCGCGGGTTCGCGTTCTGCGACCGTGCGCTCGTCCTCGACGAAAGTATCCAATGCGACATCCCAGTAGACGACCTCGATACGTCAGCAGCGTTTCTGGATCGCTATCGAACCGCCATCGGTCTGGGGGATGACTAACGATGCGGACGTTTCTACGCGTCGCCACTACAGTTGCTCGGAAGGATCTAACTGTGGAGGCACGGTCGAAGCGCGTCCTCAACACTGCTATCGTGTTCTCTCTATTGGTTGTCGTCGTCTTCGCGTTCAGTTTCGCCCAATCGTTCGTCGACCTCGAAACCATTGGGAGCGGCGCGCTTTGGGTCGCCTTCGTCTTCGCAGGTACATTTGGCGTCATTCAGGGAGCAGTCGCCGAGGAGCAAGACGCTGCACTCGACGGTGTGTTGCTCGCGCCCGTCGATCGGTCGGCCATCTACGTCGGGAAGGTCGCAAGTTCGACAGTGTTCGTTACGATAGTCGAACTGCTCACGCTTGGATTCGTTGCAGTGTTCCTCGACTATGCGCCGCGCCTCACCGCGATTCCCGCGCTTGTCGCCGTCGTAATCGCAGCGTCATTCGGCTTTTCCGCTGCCGGTGTCGTGTTGTCGCTACTGACAGTGAAGTCCCAGCTCCGAGAACTGTTGTTGCCAATGCTGCTAGTGCCACTTGTCGTGCCAGTGTTGTTGGCTGGCATTTCGCTCACACGTGGTCTCACGGGGGGTGGCGTTCGCGAGTCATGGATCGTTCTGTTACTCGCATACGATGGTATCCTCTTTCTCACCGGATTCATGACGTTTGAATACGTTGTTGAAGGATGAATTATAAATTCCCCCGACCCCGAAGGGCGGCTTTCTCGCTTCGTTCTCCGTACGAAAGTGCTGCTGTGAGTCGCGTCAGAGGACTCGGTAAGCGAGGATTCCCCCGGCGACGATGCTCAAGAACGACAGCCCTAAGACGGCGACTGGGAGATCAGAACCACTGTTGCCATCGGCTGATTGATTGGTTGGCGTCTGCGTCGACTGTCTCGCTGCTTCCGGCACGTGGATGCGAATCTGGTCTCCGGATGTGAGCTCCGTGGCATTCGTCAGTATCGGAATCGGCGCTGACCCGGGGCGGAGATTCGAAGAGTGAGACACTCGTGAGAGATTATACCCTCGGAGGACGACTGCGAGACGATCTGTGTCGTGGTCGATCGACTTCTGAACCCTCCGACTGTCCATGTTATATGCGATGCCGATACGAACCGTGTCGTTCGCGGCGACCGTTGCATTGACGACGACACCGTCACCGCGTCGCGTGAACTGTGTCCGTTGGTCACGAAACATCGCGCCAGTCGGGGTCGCCCCGTCTGGAAGTGAGACGTGTACAGGGCCAACGAACGGCTGGTCACCGGTGTTGTTCAATGTGAGCGTCTCGACGACCCGCAGCCCGGAGGCGTTCTGGCGAGAAGAAACCTGTATTACGTGACTTGCTGGTGTGCCGCCGGAGACTGTCAGCACAGAGTCGTTCGACGTTGGTTCACGTTTTACGAAACGCACATCGGTCGCATTCGAGTCCGTGGTAATCGTCTTCTTGTAGGGGACGCCCGCCCGCTGCATCCGAATCGTATAGGTCGTGTTCGGTTGCAGTGGGCCGACATCGAACGTGCCGTTCTCGGATGTATTCACCTCTCCGACTGGCGGTCCGGTTGGACTCGTCACCAACAACCGTGCGTTCGAGATAGCCGAACCGTTCTCCGTCACGACGCGACCGGAGACGGTCGCGCTGAGATCGAAGGAGATGCCCTTGGTGTCGCGTGTTAGCGCGTAGTGAGCGAGACCGTCGTGGCTCAGGCGGACGAAGTAGAACGAGGCATTTGTCACTCCGTTGGCTGTAAACGACCCATTGGAGACGGAGACGTTCACCGACTTGCCGGCCCGCCGGTAGTTATTATCTAGTGGCGTCACCGTCACCGTGTCACCGTTCGCCGTTTCATTTGCAACCGTCACTGTTCCAGAGACCGAAACTGTCTTGTTGGCCGTCCCACCTGCGAGCGGCATCGTTGAGACGCACGCGAGGAGGACGACGAGCGAGAGTACGAAGCGTTTCATTCGTGTATCAGTATCGTTATCAGTCAGAAGTCGTCGAGTCGTTCCGTGATGCGGTCGTGGGCGACCGAAGCGATTCTACCGTAAGTCCATGCTCTGGGTCGAACAGGAAGACGAGGGACATCCCGACGAGCAAGAGCAGGACACCCACCCGAATTGGCGTCATCAGTGGGATGCGCTTTACTGTCAGTGACGCGGTTCCGTCGTTGAGGGCGGCGATAACGTACGTGTCGTGAGTGAGGCCGCGGTCGATGAGCACGTCGCGCACCTGCATGCCACCTTGTTTGACGTAGCGACGTTGGCCCACGCCCCCAGCGGCGACCGATTCGCCGTTCCGGAAGACGCGGAGATCCATCGATTGAATCTTGACGCGGGTCAAGTCGATCGCTGCTGGCGGATTCGAGATTGGACCGACGTTACGCGCGTCGGTGACCACGACGACGTCTGTTTGTGGGACATAGTTCCACATGACTGCTCCGCGTGCGACGATTTCTTGCCCCTTCGAGAGGTCGGCAGCTGATCGGTTCGTCCCAGCTAATCCAACCCAGACACCCGAGTCATCGAGTTGTGCGACAGTCGCTCGCGGTCCACGCCTGATCGCCGTCACAGTTCCGTGAACGACTTTGACTGACCCGTTCAACGAGTTCCCTTTCGAGAGCACTTGCTGGCTCGAGAGTGCGACGCGTCGCGGATCGGGATTCGTCGGCTTCGTCGTTTCGGAGTAATCGATGGCTTGGACGGAATACGCCGAGTCAGGCACCTGATGGACGGACACATCGTTGCGCCCGTCCTGGACGATGACCGATGACTGGGTAGTAAAGAGGTAGGTGAACGCGAGTGAGATTACCAGAATCGCCACGCCAAGGTGGATGAGTGTGATACCAGTTTCTTTGAGTTGGAATCGACGGGGTGTCCCGGGGATGCGGTCGAGTGCTCGCTTGATGACTGTGATGCAGACGTACATGCCTGGCGGAATCACGGAGAGCGCGCTTGCGTTACCGACGATGCGATAGATGATCGCATCGGTGCTCGACACCGACGCCAGTTGCCATGCTTGCGATGGGGTGACGAACGCCGCGATCACGGTCGCAATGCTAAAGACGCCGAGCGCAACGAGGCTCCGTCTGCGCCCTTCGACGTCAAAGTCCATGTAGAATCCGAGCAGGAGTAACGCGATGAGCACCACCGGATAACTCCATAAATTGTAGTACTTGGGATTGACCGCGACTTCAATACCGGTCGTGAGGTCACGCAACAGCGGGAACGTTAGCCCCCACATGGAAATGAATGCGAGCGTCCCCAGTGCGAGTACTGCGAGGTGAAGCAAGTTCGAACGGGAGACCCATTCTCCGTCGCTGACAGCGGCATCGTCGGTCTGCAGAAACCAGTATATGAGCGGCACGACGACACCGAGAACGGCTGTCGCAGCCATCAACATGAGCAAAGACAGCCCGATGCCGTCCGAAGCGAATGAGTGAACACTCCGGAAGACGCCACTGCGGACGACCGACGTGGTGTAGATGGCGAGCGCGAGAACCGTCGATGTCATCGCAGGTGCGAGAACTGTATAATTACGGTCGGGACGGTAGTTCGTCACCGCGTGCAGAGTCGCCGTCAAGAACAGCCATGGGATGAAAATTGCAGTTTCGACGGGATCCCACGCCCAGATGCCACCCCATCCAAGCACCGTGTACGACCAGAGTGCACCGAGAGCGACGGCGGCCGTCAGGAACAGCCATGAGACGCGCAACCAGCGGAGGACGCTCCCGTACCAGTTTTCGAACAATCCGCCTCGCCCACGGAGCAACGAGATGAAATGTGCCGAGCCGATGGCAAACGGCACCGTTAACAGCGCGTAAGAGATGAACATGACCGGCGGGTGAATCGCCATGTACGGATCGACAAGTAACGGATTCAGTCCGCGGCCAGTCGTGGGTACGAACCCGGTCGCCGACTGTGGGAACTCCTGTGCGACAGTGTCGAACGGACTTTGGACGACAAGCATCATTCCGAAGTACGACACGATACCCATCGTGAGCCCTTGCACGAGTTTCCGATCCCGACCGGTGACGCCACGAGCACGCGCCGCCCAGAAGGCGACGACGGATGCGAGTGTCGCCCACAGTAATACTGACCCCTCATTACCTGCATACACTCCCGTGAATCGGTACAACAGCGGCAGGTAGTCAGCCGTGTTGTTCCAGACATAGGCGTTCGAGTAGTCGGTCGTGACGAACTGGTAGGTAAGGTACGTCAGTGCGGTTGCCAGCAGTCCAGCCGTCACCCCAACAAGCGTGGGGACGTACTCAGCGAATTTCTCCTCATCGCGCACGTAGTCACGTCCGAGTAGAAGTGTTGCAGCAGAACTCGCACTGAGTGCAAGGAAGACGATGACGTGGCCGGGAGTCATTGCTTGGCCCTCCGCTGTGCGCGTTCGAGGTACTTGATGAACGCCTCCTTCTTGGCGTAGCCATTTATCTTCACGAGACGTTCACCTTGCGGCGTTACCGCGACGTGTTGTGGCGGATAGTTTGCGTTGTACTGCTGTTTCAAACGCGTCGCTTCTGGACTGCTATTGTCTAAGTTTACTGCAACAAGTACGAACTCGTCGAGTTTGTCCCGAACCGTCGGATCCGAGTAGACCTTCTGGTTGTAGTCCTCGCAGTACGTACACCACGTCGTCCAGAAGTAGACTAATATCGGCTTGTTCTGCTCCGCGGCGACCTCACGTGCATCGGAGAAGTTAGTGTGCCACTGTGTGCCCCCATGGTACGAATATGACTGGTCGCTCAGTACCGGAGCAGCGTTCATGGAGTGATAGCCGATACCTAACAGTGCGGCCAGAAATAGCAAGGTGAGTACCTTTCGTGGTGACATCCGACTACTCGCTGTTGTGAACGCCCCCGGTTAAATATTGCGTGTTATTGTGGATAACATTCAAGAAGGGATTTGACGAGTCGGTTGTACACTCCATTCTATACCTAACCCAGAATCGACACCCGTGATGCATGTCACCGGACTCACTCGTAAAATTCCCATAAATTTTATAACTTTGTTTCCCATTCACGAACGTTTAATATCCTTGCATCAATACTCGGAAAACACAATACTGCAAACAATGTACACAGTTGCGAAGGCGGGGGGACAGTTTAGCGTGCAACGGACAGCGAGAACACACCACAGAGAACGATGAGCCGGCGATTAGCAACCGCGTCGCTTGCACTCGTCCTCGTGGTGGCTGGCTGTGCCGCACCATTGATGTATCGAGAGGATACTAGTCAGGAGGGCGAACTGAAACTCCCAGGTGACTGGCCAGGCTACGAATGGATAGATAAAGACCTGCGCGAAGGCCCATCGGGTAACGACATGCGCTATCGGAACAAAACGGCCGGAGAGGAAGTCGCGTTCGTTCCGAAGAAGATGAACAATTCGACGCTACCCGAGAACGAGCACCGGCGCGAACTCGTCAAGTATGGCCGGAAGCTATTCGCAAACACCTCTGGCGTGATTCCGAATAAGACCGGGACGAGCCGGATGTCATGTGCGAACTGCCACGGTGGCGGAACTCTGCCGTCGGCAACAGGCATGGTCGGACAAGACATCAATATGATTCCACTCGTCGGGACAGCCGCGGGCTATCCCGAGTGGACAGGACGAACCAGCCGGATGCGCGATATGCGCCAGCGCATCCAGGGATGCTTCCTCCGGAGCATGAACACCGAGCCAAAAAATATCCCAAAATACGATAGCCGCGAGATGCAAGCAATGGAGGTGTATCTCGTCTGGCTGGCGAAGGGAACGCCTGTGCAAAAGGTACCGTACTGGCGTCACATCAAGAAGCCAGAAGATGGTAATCGGATTCCTGTGCCCGAGGTCAACCCAGTCCGCGGCGCAGAACTCTACCTCGAGAACTGTGCGTCGTGTCACGGCAAAGACGGACAGGGGAAGAAAGGACAATATCCACCGCTGTGGGGACCGGACTCCTACAACGACGGAGCGGGCATGGGTCGAATCTATACCGCAGCAGGCTTCATACGTGAAGCGATGCCGTACGGTTCACCCCACCAAGTGAGCGACTGGCGGGACGTACAGGACATCGCTGGGTTCGTTAACGCCCACGAACGGCCACACCTTGATCGCCAGTCGAAAGATTGGTCTGCGGATGGCCCACCAGACGAAGCCGTCTACTACAAGCGGGTTCAAGATCGATTCGGCTACGATATGAACCCGATGCGTAAGAAGCTCCTGTTGGCTGGACTGCCGGTCGGGACTGAGCCGATCAACAAGAGCGACATTCCGAACGACGTCCGGCGGTACAATGATCCGCTCCGGAATGCAACGGTGAATGGTTCCGCGAACTCGAGCAGCCAAAGCGACATCAGTGCCGCGTTCACTGATTCGAAGCAAGACGACAAACAACGGGCGTCATAGCGCGGATACCGTCACGAACGACGGTTTTTTGATCAACGTAAGAAACTACAGACGATGACCGGAACACCAGACGTAGCCGCGGTCTTTCTTGCTGGCGTGCTCACCATCTTGACGCCCTGCTGTCTACCGATGCTCCCCCCTATGCTCGCCGGCAGTATCGGCCACCGCCTTCGACCACTGTCAATAGTGGTCGGTAGTATCAGTTCGTTCACTGCCCTTGGTGTTGCGACTGGTATCGTTGGTGGGTTTACGCCAGACACCCTTCGTGGTCCGCTGATGGCGGTGATGATCGGATTCGGTGCGGTCATGGCCGACGACGACATCCACGATGTTTACTCCAAGTACGCGTCAAAAGTCGCGGGACAGGCGACCGCGGTGACGACGCTCATTGACGAGGACTCCCACCCCATCGCCAGCGCCTATTTACTCGGACTATTGCTCGGTGTCGTTTGGCTCCCGTGTGTTGGCCCCATTCTCGGCGGGGTTCTTGCGTATGTTGGGATGTCCGGCGGCGTCACGTGGAGTGCGTTGCTCATGTTCGTCTATGGTCTGGGCTTTTCGATTCCCCTCCTCGGTGTTGCTTATGGGAGCAAGCGTGGTGGGAGTACACTTGTGGAGCTCGTGACGCAGGACCGACGACCGATTCATCTCCGAAAGGTGGCTGGATATGTCCTTGTGATAACTGGCATTGCAATGTTGTTCGAATTAGACAAACTAGCAATGTCGTTGCTCACCTGAAAGCCAATTGATACCGTGATAGACGGAAAGAGTTAGAAACCAACCGTACAATGATGGTATAGAGTAGGGATATGCGCACAATATCATCTGGATTGGGAACTCTCATTCGGTTGTTTCACCGAGTAATGTGGAGTAGCGTCGTCAAATGGGGGACGCTCGTCACGGGTGTCGTCTCCATCGTCCTCGTTTTCGGAGTCGCGTCGAGCACGATGTACGGAATCGAGCACGGAGCGAACCGAATCGCGTACTGGCATATTGCACTGGCATGGACCAGTGCCATTGCACTCGCAGTGACGTTCTTCGGTAGTCTCCTGTATCTCCGATACAATGGTCGCTTCTGGAACCATCTTGCACATAGTGCGGGCGAGATTGGTTTCCTGTTCGCGACGTTGACGCTCGTAACTGGAAGCATCTGGGGGAAGGTGATCTGGAACTCGTGGTGGGAGTGGAGTGATGTTCGACTCGTAACCTTCCTCATCGTCTGGATGGTCTATGCCGGATATCTCGTCGTCTACTCGGCCACCGAGAATAGCGGTGACGAGAAATATGCCTCCGTCTACGGTGTTGTTGGATTCGTTACCGTTCCCATCTCCTACACTGCGACGCGACTCTGGACACCAACGTTCCACGAGACGACGCTCGCAAACCAGGAGGTCAGTGCGAACATCGACCCGCTCACACTCGTTGTCTCACTTGTCGCTGTCACGTTCCTGTATACCTTTTTGATGGGAGTCCGGATCAAACTTCATGAATTGGAAGACAAGGTTCTCCGGATAAATGAACGGAGGCAAATATGAACGTGGAGCCGCTACTCATCGCTGGATATGGCGTTATTTTCCTCGCGATATTCGGATACGTTTACAGACTTCAGCGTCGACTCGTCTCACTTGAGAACAAACTAGACGACCGGCAATAGTACAACGTCCGCATTGTCGAAGGCTGGTTGCATATAAAATGTGTGGTCGGTTTCCTACCCTGAAATCGAGATATGGGGTTTTAGCCGTCGGCGACGACCTTCGATATGATTGATGAGTATGTTCGAGAACGACGGAACCGGTAGACGGATGTTTCTCACCACGGCCACAGGCACCCTCGCTGGACTGGCTGGATGTACAAGCGCCCTCAACGAGTTCGGCGCGAGTGGGGACTCAGCCGATGCCACGTCCGAAAAAGCAAGTGCGGACGGAGCCGGCAGCGATCCGAGTCAGAGCCACTCGAACGACGAGCGATCGCTGGTCTACGCTAGCAACGAGACGACGAGCTTCGGCATCGATTTGCAGGATAATCCGGTGTTGGGGTCACCTGACGCAAACCTGGACTGCTATTACTGGAGCGACTACCAGTGTCCCTTCTGCAAGAAGTTCGAGCAAAATACATTTCCAAAACTGGTGGATAACTACGTGAAACCGGGGAAGCTACGGGTGGTTATCTTAGATAATCCGTACATCGGCGAGGGATCTGAGACAGCCGCACGAATGGCCAAGTGCGTTTGGCGACAAGTACGCAACGAGAACCCGACCGCATTCAAGCGCTGGCATTCGACGATGTTTGGCGAGCAGGGCAAGGAGAACTCCGGATGGGCGAAGAAGGCGAATCTCCTCGAAATTACGCGTGATGTCCAGAGCATCGATGTCGACTCGGTGAGATCCTGTCTGGACAAGGAATCGAAATCGCTGAACACAAGCATCGACGCAGACGTTCAGGCAGCTGAGAAAAATGGAATCCGGGGAACACCGGCTTTCATATTCTTCGACCGGAAGTCTGGACAAGCAGGTAAAATTGTCGGCGCTCAGCCGTACTCACTTTTTAAGAAGGCTATTCGAAAGGTCGATAATGCGTAAGACGGTGCCACAAGACCGGAGTACGAATATCGCTTAGACGGTCGGTTCTCAACCTTCTTGGTTGAAAGTGGGGACGAAAAGAATAGTGCGGTCGGTACAATTAAGTACGTGACTACCATTACTCAACCAATCACCCATTGGTATTTCATGGCAAGTTCTATTTCCTCAAACTATATAAATATAATAAGACATATTGGTGAGCAATCGTCGATTCTTTTCGTCGTAAGTACTGTTGTGAGTCCGCTGCTAGTCGTGATAACTGCATTCGTGATCGATGATCTAACCATCCTACTGTATCTCCACATTCTGAGTGGAACTATCTGGTTTGGAATGGCGATTATCGTTCCGGCGATCCTTTCGCTTTGTTTCGGTACAGTCAGCCCTTCGACAGCCAAGTCTTTCACTAAGATAGCAATTCCAAAAATAGTAGTATTTATGCTTGGAATTAGCTTAACGACAGTTCTATCAGGAAGCTTCCTTGCGGAACAGTTCGGGCTGTTACGAGCCGATAACCCGTGGATGATGCGAGTGGTCGTGTTCGGGTGGCTCCTCTGGTTGTTTGGTCTATTCGTATCCAATCGGATGCATCTACGGGTCTATTTCGAAGGTCAATCCTCAACTCCGAATCCAGCACGCCTCAAATCGATCGAAAAGCGAGTTCTTCTGCTCGGAGCATTCGAAGCAGCAATCATGGTCGGTATCATCTTTACCGTCATTAATCCTGGCTTTCGACTGTCCCAGTTCTTATAGTTTCACCACTAACTTCGAAGCACATACCGTTCCTTTTTTCGGCAGCAACCAGCAGCCTAGCTGCTGAAGCCAGCTGGGCCGTGGCGTGTTGCTGCTGTGTATCTTCGTGCGGCTCGCAGGACGCACCGGCCGACCATGGGGATATCCTTCAGGTGACGTTCCCAGCACCAGCAGCGTGCAGTCTGCGTCATCGACGCACGCACTCCAGCGGAACGGCGAGCTAGAGTGACGCGTGTCACGTGAGGCTCCTGAACGTTCGTATAGACCGTGGTTGAGGCTCTTGTGACAGGCGATGCGTTATCGTGTATCTACGTACTGGTACGGGGGAAGAATCGTGGATGTCCGATGCGGGTTACTGCTGGTTTCTGTAACTGTTTCGCAACCCCGAAATCGTGCGTTTTGCATGGCCGTTCGTTCATCGTGTTCTAGAACGAGAGCAGCAGGAAACTCGTGACAAAGAGTCCGGCGATGAGGTAGATCGCTGGCCCGACTGATCGCCAGAGTGGATCATCAACCCGGAAGAGATGTGTCAGGATGGCCCCAATCATCGTGCCGATGATTAATATTCCGCCGAGAACAGCGAGAATCGGTGCGAACACGAGACCGACGAGCAACCCGAGACCCCCACTAACTTCGATGCCACCGGTAACGAATCGGAACCACTCTGGATAGCCGTACCGCTCGAAATCCTTTTTCGCGATGTCAACGCCGAGTAACTTCACGCTGCCTGCACCCACCATGATGAGTCCGAGGAGCCCCTGCACGACGGGGATGGCCGTTTTAATTGTGCTCATAGATGTTCTCTACTACGTTGGGCGAGACCACGGATTCACGCGTGAATAGATTCACCTTTATAAGTCATCTGCGAGTCTGTTAAACCACTCGTCAGCCAACTCAAGTGTGGTATGCCTCGTGTACACCTCAACGTCAAAATTGGGGCAGACGACGACAATTGGCTGGCTGGTGTCTCGACCGATTTTTCGGATGCCGAGTTCAAAATCCTGGCGACCCATCCCATTGACGATGACGTGCTCGAATTGGTCAAAGTAACGACACCGGACGGGGATGCCATCGTTCGCCGGTTCAACGAGGCACCGGAAGTGCGCTCATCCGAAGTGCTCCATTCCGACGAGGAGATAATACTGATTCAGTGCGTGTTTCCGATGCCGTCGTCGTATAAGGCGGGGCGTGCGACGGGGAACCTTCCGCGACTTCCCCTCATCATCCGGGACGGGTGGATATCAGGCGAACTAATCGGTTCACAGGAGCAGTTGTCGGTGTTCACTACCGAGTTAGCGGCGGCTGATATCCCCTATGAGATCGTCTCGGTCACGCACTCATACGATGCGAGCGGACTCCTGACCGAGCGCCAACGGGAGTTCATTTCTGAAGCGGTTGAACGCGGCTACTACGACAGTCCTCGTGGCTGTACGCTCGTCGAACTTGCAGAAACGTTCGGGGTCAATCAATCGGCGGCTAGTGGCGTTCTGCATCGGGCTGAAGGCCGGATCATCAAGGAGTTCATCTCATAATACTGTTATTAGGACGGGAGTCAGGACACCAACAGCGCATCGGTGAGATCACGCCCCACCTCTGTAATCGCGTCCGCGGCCCGGTCGATGCAAGGCTGGGTGAGAAACCCGTGAATCATGGCCTCGTAATTGCGATACTGAACGGAGACCCCCTCACTAACGAGCCGCTCGGCATACGCTGTCCCACCGTCGCGTAGCGGATCGAACCCAGCAGTGAGTATCGTTGCGGGCGCCACCCCAGCAAGGTTACCGGCCTGCATCGGATCCGCGTACGGATTCCGCTCGTGAATTGCGCTCCCGTAGTAACACTCCCGAAACCACTCCAGATCACGCTCGGTCAACACCGTCCCTGTGTGCTGCTGCATCGACGGCTGTTCCGGCTCAATGCCAACGGCAGGATACAACAGGGCTTGATAGGCAATCTCGGGGGCATCCCGTTCAGCGGCCATCAAGGATGTCACCGCCGCAAGCGTCCCACCCGCACTGTCCCCAGCGACTGCCACCTCCCCAGTCGACCGGATCACATCAGGATTCGCAGCGGCCCACGCCACCGCCGCATACGCATCTTCGACCGCGGCTGGAAACGGATGCTCGGGCGCAAGTCGGTACGCGACCGACAACACGGCACAGCGGCTTTCCCGAGTCAACTGGCGACAGAGATGGTCGTGGGTTGCGATGTCCCCGAAGACGAACCCACCGCCGTGGAAGAACACGACTGTGGGAAACGCCCCCGACTCGTTTGGAAGGTATAACCGCGTTGCGAGGGGCTCGTCAGCCCCGGGAATCGTGCGGTCGACCGTTGCGCCGACTGGCAGTGGATCGCGATTCTGCAGTTTGGCGAGCCAGCGGGTGACCAGGCGGAACAAGCGCAGGCCTCGTTTGCTATGCGGGAGGGGGAAATACTGCTGGCGTTGGAGGGCGGTCTTGGCGTGCGGATGGATGGCGTCGGCTTCCACTACTGGCAATTCGAATACCGACTAGTAAAATCCCTGGCTTCGTCCATTCCTCTCGGTCATGGACGCCCCTGACACCGTCGGCTTCGAATCGGCGGGCCAAAACGCGTCGTTCATGGTGCTCGGGCGTCTCGCACTCCTCGTGCAGGTGCTACGGTTGGGAGTAGTCGCTAGGCACTGTTGCCCTCCTCCCGCGCCTGAAAATCGTAGAGAGACGACTCGGAATCCTGCCTACAAATTCCGACCCTGAGAGGTCACGTTAGTGACCATGGAACCGCACCCATGAACACGGAAAGGGCCGGAATCAGAGATGACGCGGGAGCGACATGGTCGTCAGGAAGCTGGTGGTGACCTCGCTCCGCAACGCCCGCTCCTGCCGATGCCCGATGAGTCTGCCGTGAGTCGAAAACTCAGGCAGATGGAAGCGGACGGTGAAATAACGCGCGTTCAAATCGGACAGGGCAACGTCGTGTTTCTCAATGGTTCCGAACCGAAAGCAACGAAATCGCTGTTCGACGTGTGATGTCGATTACATCACTACTCTCGCCCGCCTTGATCTGCGAGTAACTCTGATTCGTGATCGCAATCGATGAATGTCTGAGTGCGGCCTGTGCATCGGTTGGATTCGTCCGATACTAAATCTCTGGATTGCCACCTATTCTGTGGTTAGTAGTCGTATAGACCCTGTCTCACTCGATAACGTACTGGGTCATTTGCTCGGCCGCAGTACTCACGAAGTCGTCTGTGAGTCGGGCAACTGCACGGTCAATATCGATATCCATGAGGGATACCACGGCCCAGGGAGAAACGAACGATTCTCGACTCAACGTCCCGACTTCGAATGCGTCTGCGAGGGGGAGACTCTCATCATACTCTTTCGTGGAGATTCCGAGAGCGATGTACTGGGTGCCAGCAAAGGGATGGTTTTGACCACTGATGATCAGATACGGCCGACGCGGGGTATTTCCGAACGGATCCGAAGCAACGACGACAGTACCGCGAGCATACATTATTCCTCCTCAGTTGAGGGAGTGTCGTCTCCCGTCTCGTCAAGGTCAGGAAGATCTGCGTCCCAGTCGGGATTCTGGTCGTAGTAATCGCCCTCAAACTGCATCGCGACTGTTTCCAATCCGATGAGACTCGCCGTGTGAGCATCGTAGGCGTCCGGGTTGATTGCCCAGTACTCGCCTTTATGCCGGACGAGCCCTCGAGTTTCGAGTCGACTCAACGTGGTGCCGATGCTTCCACGAGGGATCTCGAGTTCGTCTGCCAGTTCACCAGCACGAAATCCCAGTTCGGGATTGTCGGCAAGAAACTCGAGAATGAGTCGGCCGTTCGTGTCCTCTTTCGGTAACTCCGTCGGGTGGTAGCTTTCAAAGTCGACCGGCATGTGTAACAGTATGTAATAGAGAGTAATAAGACTGCTGTTGGAAACGGAGCGGTGCCACACGTTGATGCGTCCGTGGCACGTACACAGAGTATGTGCGGCCGAAATGCGCTCTTCGCCGACCAACACACCCTCGAAGAACGCTTCGACGCGCGAATCGTCACCGATGGCGGCTACACACCGCGCTACAACATCGCGCCCGGCGACCCGCTCGACGTCATCACCAACGAGGCGACCGACGCAATCGACCAGTTCCACTGGGGACTCATCCCGTTCTGGACTGACGAACCCGAAGAGGGCATCATCAACGCCCGCTCGGAAACAGCAAGTGAAAAACGCGTGTTCCAAGAGGCTTGGGAGTCTCGCCCCTGTCTCGTCCTCTCGTCCGGGTTCTACGAGTGGCAAGCCCAGAACGGCGGGCCGAAACAGCCGTATCGTGTCTATCGAGAGAATGACCCAGCGTTCGCGATGGCCGGCCTCTGGGACGTGTGGGAAGGCGACACCCAAACGATTTCGTGTGTGACCATCCTGACGACGGAGCCCAACGAGCTGATGACACCGATTCACGATCGCATGCCGGTCGTCCTCCAGAAGGACGACGAGCAGCGGTGGCTCTCAGCTGGCCCGGCGGAGCGCACCGAATTGTGTCAGCCATATCCAGCGGCCGACCTAGCCGCGGATGAGATTTCGACGCGGGTAAACAACCCGAGTCACGATGATCCAGCAGTGATCGAACCGCTCGACCACGAACAATCGGGGCTCGGCGAGTTCACGTCAGGATGACCATCGCACGCCCACCGTCTGTCCTCCTGGGTGCCTGTCCGCTCCCAGTAGTACCGATTTGGCCCTGTCGAAACCCATACTATTCGAGAGATCTCGGCAACCGTTCTGAGTAGAGGGCGCGTATCGGTCACCGAACCACGGTCACCGTCACCGGCGCTTCGCTAACGACCTTCGTCGCGACCGTCCCGAGAAGGCGCGAGACCAGGCCATTGTTATCGCCCCCGTGGCCACCCATGACGACGTGATCCACGTCGGTCTCATCGATATACGCGAGGATAACCTCGGCCGGATCTCCGGTCTCGATCACTGTCTCGACATCCTGCCCGTATTCCGCGGCCTGCTCATAAGCCGTCTCGATCAACTCCTCGGCCCTGTCATCGGCTTCGGTGACGCGCTCGTCTCTGCGATCCCGAACTCCGCCCTCGCTCATCCCGCTCCCGATCGGCGTAATGACGTTGAGAACCGTGACCTCGCAGTCGTAGGTCTCCAGTACGTGGCGGAGTGCCTGGTCCGCGAGTGGCGAGCCATCAAGGGGGACGAGGACGTGTGTGGATGCCATAGCGGAAGATGGAGGGCGAGACACAAGAAACACCACATTGACCAAGCCGCTGCCGTCGAAGTTGATGTACTCGCCGGAACTATAGCCAACGACCGATCATCGGTCTAACGTACGCCATAAAACCATTTACTTCCACTTGACGAATACATACCCTCACGACGCGTAACTCGCACGCACTTCCTGACACCGTTTCGTCAGTTCACACGGTATGCACGAGATACAGGGCGCGTATCAGTCACGCGACGACCTCGGTGTTAGGTATCGAGCAAGTGAATACCCGATGACTAAACTGAGGTACACGGAATAATTCCTGACATCAGAAGATACTTACAGGTCATACCGGTACAGTAACTATGGTTTCCCCGCTTGATACCCGCCGTCTGCTTCGAGAGAGTGCGCCCGTCACGGTCATCTTGTTGTTCTGGGTTGTTCTCTCGTCGGTCGTTCGGCCTACCATCGCCACCGGTTTGCTCCGCGCTGGCGTCATAATGGCACTTCTCTACACCGTCGTACGCGGTGTCACGCTGGCACGGACACACCAGCCAACTCCTCAACCTGACGACCTTGAGGGGATCCTGCGAGAGAACGTGAGAGTGGCACTTCCAGCAGGCGTCTGGTTCCTTGCCGCCTATCTCGTCTACTTCATCGAACAGGTATGGGACATGCTTGGCATTCCCGGATGGGATACCTCCCCTGCGGAGGGACTCGCATTTGTGTTCATCGGGGCTGGCGTTGCCGTTGTCCTCCTCTACGCCATTTCGGTTGGTCTGCCCCGCATACGCGGTAACGCACCCAACAGGGGGAACGACACGACTGGTGCCGCTCCTGCTGACGACTGACAGACCTCACCCAAACGACCGTGAGTTCAGTTCGGTGGATGACCTATTGTACATGCCTACCAACTGACGGCTGTTTCGTCGACAGGCTATAACGAACAATATCCGGCTGCTGAATCCATCCTCTATATTCAGCACGCGATTCCTGTCACTTATTGGGGATTTCAACAGGGCCGCTATCGCTCCTCTTCCCCATTCCGTGTGCATTCGATCACGTCACTAATCTCACCAGCCTCGATATGCGAGTAACTCTGATTCGTGATCGCAATCGACGAGTGGCGCAGCGCCGCCTGTGCATCGGTCGGATTCGTCCGAGACAACTCATCGCCGAGCCAGACGTCATCAAGCGAGTATCCGAGCGGTTCAAGCAACTGCGAGAGCTTCTTCCCACCGAGGGAACGCTGTGTGAACATCGGTGATTTCGTCTCGTTGTACTCCTCCCAGTCCTCGTATTCGTCCCAGTCCGTGTAGTGACTCGGATCCATCGTGAGACACATGATATCTCCGGCCGGGTTGAGAAGCCCAGGGTTGACGAGGGCACCCACTGTATCTTCATGCACCGGACAGCCAGCGTATGGGCCAGTCTCTGCCTGCGCATTCTGTATGATTTGATCGAATTGTTTCTCCATAGCTATTGTTGAGAAAACATTCTATTATTTGTTTATCCAACATGGGTGTAGTTCGAAGAGACGGCAAGTGGACGCTTGAAAAGGAACGAGATGGCGTGTACAACATCTGTGAGCGCGGCGATTGCAGAGCCCAGATCATCACCAACGATTACGAATCGCACGGGCCAATGGATACCGTGCAAATGGACGTGATGACTCACACCATCGAGGTGTACGTCCGACACGAGGCAACCTCTGATAATATGATAAAAATTGCATTTTGCATGGGTATTATTGCTGTCGGATTGGAACTCCGATACACTAAATGAAAAAAGACATGTCGCTATTATTGGGGTGATCGTTCTCGTCGCGATCGCGGCTATGTTCCAACTCGTCGACCCGCAGCTCACCCAGTCGAGCCAGCCCTCGGAAGTCGACTTCTCGAACCCACCGTCGGACGTAGTCGCAACGTCGGTTACGAAACTCCAGCGGTTGGACTACAGTTACGAAGTCGTCGTAGCGTCCAACGAATCCAGAATGAATGGGAGTTCGAGACTCGTCAAACGATTCCGAGTCGAACATTCCGACGGCGAGTACATCGCGTACGGTCCGTTTGGCACCAACGGGACGAAAATTTACGCCAACGACGCCATCGCGTGGGTTCGACCGTCGAGCGACGCCGACTGGCAGGTGAACACACAGTCGAAGTACGCGTACCCAGCGACGGGCGAGTTGAACCCGTTCGACGTTTCATCGATTACAGAGACGGATGGCACAGTCCTCAACGAAACCGAGATGCGCATGGTCATTCGAATCAACGCGACGACGACGAAAGGCATTGACGTCGCGGGATACACGCTTTTCTATGTCGACAAACGGAGCGGCAACCTCCAGAAGGCGGTCGAAGTAGGCCAGTACGACGGTGAGAAGGCGGTCAAGACGGTTCGGTTCAGCGAGGTCGGAACGACCACCGTTAAGCGGCCGGACGGAATCGGATTTTCGGTGGTGGAGTTAGTCGGTGACCTCGTGCGGTACACTCCTACGTAGCAATTCGATTGCGGGCCCATAGCGCATTCGAGACCTCCGAATAGGTGGCGACGTGCATCGAGGACGACACGTTTGTCATTCGCCTCACTCTCCTGTTGAACGAAGCAGCAGAGTGCGTGAGGTTTCGGAGCAGTCGCCAGAATTGCCTCTCCAAGTGTCCCTTACAGATTCGCACCAACATCGAACGTCCACATCTTCCCGTCGATGTCACCTTGCTCCATGATCGACGGCGTGTGGTCGGCGAGGAGGTGAGCGGCGTAACCCGCCACGATGTCTTCGGACTCTGCGCTGGTGTAAAACAGGCGGGCTGCGGTACAGTCTTCCCAGTTCGCTGCTCGCTCATCGGTCACACCCCTACTGTGCGTCGGATTCAACGGCCGACTGGCGGTCGCTGTGCTCACCAACAATGATTCGAGCGACGTGAGACTCAGCGATACTACCGTGACGACTAACTCTTGAAGAGCCACTGAGTAACCGTACTACGTGCCAGGCCACTTGGGCTCACGCTTATCGAGGAACGCGTCGATGCCCTCGTTCGAGTACTCAAGGGCGGAGTCAGTGTTTCACAGCCAGAGGTGTATTCGAGTTCTGATATTTTCCACACAAAACCTATACCGACAGGCGTGCTGTTCGAACTATGGATATCCCCCACTCAGTTTCCGGCCCGAAAAAGCCCGAGGATTCGATTCTCGACGTGCTCAAACCGGTGCTGGTGCTCGTCACCCTACTGCTGTTTTTAATTGCCGTGATATTCTATATCGGGTAAGGACTGTGTTTGTATTGGCACCGATGAGAACGATTCCATACTCGTTTTTCGAGACAGCGTTTGATGCGATCGTAATGTTTCGAACGCCACTCCGAACGAGATGAATGCCAAACAGCGAGTTTGCTGTTGCAGTGTTATTCGCCACTACGTTGTGGTGGCTCGTTTCTTGAAGCGATATCCCATACACTGCGTTTTTAGTGGCCGTGTTGTTGTCAACCGTCGTCTGGTTCGAGCTGAGTAGTGTGAGCCCAACGCGATTGTTCGCAGTGACTGTGTTTGTGACCGTTCCATTCACAACGTGGATATAGCGGATTCCATCGTCCCAGTCAGTCACGTTCACGTTCCGAACGGTGACATTCGAAATCGAGCCATCGAATGAGCCGACGAGCACACCGCCGGTGCCGAACGCTCCCGTACCGTCGATCGAATGGCCGTTCCCGCTGAACACGACGTTGCCTGACGCAATCCGAATGCACTTGTTGGCGCTGCTGTCCTTGATGTCCGCCGTGAGTTCGTATCGGCCAGGTTCATTGATCGTTGTGCACGAATCGATCTCGGACACATTTCGTGAGTCTGTGGACTCTGTTCCAACGAGGTGGATACCGGCGTACGTGATGCCAGCAAGGACGATCACAAGTCCACTCACAAGAATTGCGAGCCGGAGTTGGCGCTGACCGATATCCACAGCCATACGAAACACAGGTACCGAGTTCAAATTAGTTCTATGGCATAGGTTACCAAACGATGGGACGTTCGAGATTGACGAGAGGTCAACTACCGCGCCCTAACCGCCTTCGGCGGTTTGAGGACGGGGCTTGCGTGGCTTCCAGCGGGGGTGGGTTGCACGCCCGTCTGGACTTGTTTGCTGGCAGGTCGGACCAGCAGAGGCAATTTAATTGTCGGTGTTCTCACGCTCTGACCCGTGTGGGTACGGAGCGGCACGTAGCGTCACGTTCGCGGTCGTCGTTCCCGACGGTAGGGCCAGTTGACTGTGGCCCGTTCCACCCGAGAAACCACCATGCTTGGACCCTCGCAAGATTGCTGTGGCCCCCTTCGCAGGGGTACTTCTGCCCGTGTGGAACGATGCGACAGTTATCTGTTCGTCGCAATAAGTGTTTGCGCCCGAAACGAACGCGCTTGCTCCCCTCCCTACTCGCTCCCTCCAGTCGCTCGTTGAGGAAGGGGCCTCCGCGCTACCGCTCAGGTGAAAAACTGCTGTGGAATACTTTGTAGCCCGAAGCGCCGATCCGATGTGTACTCAACATCGATGAGAGTCTGACCGTTGTTGCTACTGATCGTTGCTGTGTATGTCGCCACGGCTGGTCGTTCATTGTGATCTCTAATCCAACTCGGTGATCTCCGGTTGGCGTAGTCTCTGTCTGTGACTGGAATGTCAGTTCAGCAGAGCGCAGACCGAATAGATACGAGATATGGTATGCTGCTGTGTTCTCTCCGGTAGTCACTTCGTCTGCGACTTCACGGAATTGTTTCTACCAACGGCGTGACCGCATGACCGCATCGAATTTTGGCCTGATGGCGGCGTTCACTGGCTCGTTCCTGTTTCGCTGATTGTCGAGGTCGCTACCTGTACAGAATCCCTAATGAAAACTGGCAATTTTCACTAGTCTTACAAATTCGGTTCTCCAATCTATCGGGGCGGAATATTTTGTCGCTGGCGTGCTGTAGATCGGTGTTCTGCACTCAGTCCTGACTAGCTTTCCGTGAGCGTACGATGCCGAGATTTCAACCCCAGAGAGTGTATTTGTAAGCGATAGGTCTGCCAGATGGTGTCGAATACCAAGCAATATCAGTTCGCTTGGTGTCCGCTCTCGCTATACATTCCCAAGTCAATCCACTCGCCACAGCCGATGAGACGGCCTGTTTTCCCTATCGGGCAGCGGAAAATCACTTCTGGATCACTCGTTAGCTGTAACTAAATCAGACACCTCAATAACACCGAAATTCTATATCGATGGAGAGCGATCTAGTGCCTATGTGGGGCGTGTGGGCTGCGGTCATGATAACTGAGAAAGATTTCGTCCGTGGATGCGGCGACAGTGCCCGCACCGGCAATACTGGCTTAGTCGAGACGGATGGTGGGCATTGCTTGGTCAACGAACGGTTGTCGAATGTCCCTGCTACGCGTTGGTGGAAATCTACTAGACGGTTGTCCGCTGTGTTTACTTCTCGAAACAGAGGGCTTGAGTGGCTAGATGGGTCGCATCGTCGCGAGGTTGAGCGATGAGCTTCGCGGAAGTGCTGCCGCTGGCGATGGTGATGATCACAGGCCCACAGATACTGACCCCGATCTTCCTTGCCACGAGCGAGCGGTGGCGCGCCAACTCGGCGGCCTTCGTTTTCGGTGCCTCCCTCTCTATCAGTCTCATCGTCGTTCTCGCGTACCTCGTCGGAAACCGTCTCAGTGGGAGCGGCAGTCTACTAGGTGCGACCGCACAGCAACTGCTCTATCTCGCCGTCCTCGCGCTCCTTCTCTATGCAGCGGTGGATACCTACCGAACGCGGAACGTGTCAGAGCCGCCTGAATGGATGGGGAAGCTAGCGAATGCGGCACCTGCGTTCTCGGTGAAACTGGGGTTCCTCCTGTTGGGTTTCTTCCCGACGGACATCGTCACCTCGGTGAGTGTCGGGACGTACCTCGCGGCAAACGGCGACCCGGTCACGGACGCAGCAGGATTCGTCCTGCTCACTCTGTTCATTTTATCACTGCCATCGCTCAGCGTGCTCCTACTCGGAGAACGAGCAGAAGCCGTGCTTCCATCGATTCGTGGCTGGATGTACGACAACTCCTGGGTCATCTCTGAGGCGGTTATCGTCCTCTTTGTCGTCCTGACGCTCCAGAACCTCCTCGGATAGCCGTTTGTGCTCTCTAGTGAGAGCGCTCTCACTCATTGGCTGCAATCCGGACTCGAGGTCTATCTTTAAACAGCGAGAGAATCCCGCCGTTCACGGCGGGCGTGAATCGCGGAGGCTTTGTGACGCACCCGCCGTCGGTTGCATGAGCGACACCCAAACGCTTCGTACACACCGTGACAAACGCAATATTACGGGTTCCGCCGTCTCCCCACCGGATGCGAACCGCGGGAGACGGGCGCATACCACCCATGTCTGCGGCGCGCGGGAAGCCCGGTCAAAAGGTGTGAACCGCGCCGGTTGAACGTGCCGTGCGGCATGACCGCTTGGGAGAGAGCCGCGTTGAGAAACCGCGCGGCAATGACTCGCCTGCGGATGGGAGCGCCCGTGACAGCGCCTTAAGACGCTCCTGAGCGAGGGTCGAAACCCGCCCCGCCGACCTCGGGAGAGTCAGTGTTGAAACCTGCTCGGCATCGGGCTGGGTTTCCTCCTGTATGGGGACGCCTCGTCGTTTACGACGGGGGAGGATGTCACAATGACTTCAGTCGCCAGATTGCCCAGTGGTTCCGCAACCAAAAGTAAGAAACCATCACGTCCTTTGTAGGCTGTTTTCTGTTTGTGCGCGCCGGATCTCGTGGGCGACATTAAACAGCGTCTGATACTCGATGAAACTAATATGTTTGAATACAAAGGAGTCGATTCTGGTGTTAGCTCGTGATCACTATCAGAAGTTCATCGAAGTTTAAATATTGAATCCTGGCGAGGCCGCGTACACAGACAGAGCGGGAGGGACTACGACGTGCGAAGGTAGCAGGTAGTATTCGGTACTAGTGAGAATGACTGGGCTCATCGGTGATCGGTCAGATTCCGTATACGGAATATTTTCGGTGTTTGACCAACAAGACCAGCAGCAGTCCTTGACTATCTACTTGTTCGACCCTGTGGCACTGTCTAGATAGGGAAAACCAAGCGATAGCGGTAAGATGGAGGGGATTTTATGCACTGTTCGTAGTAACTGATTCTTGAGAGTGAGATCGGCTGCATCGTGAGAAGACTGAATTCAATTGTTTCACCGAAAACCTCGTCATAATGAGACGAGAGGGATTCGTTAGCCACTCACGGGAGAGACGTTGAACCGCCACTCTACACCAGAATCGCTTAACTAGACAGTACTTGATGGGTGATTTCTCCATCGAGAGTGCAGAAGCTCTCGTGCAGGCTGAGGATTGAGGAATTGACTACCTCCCGGTCGGGCGGTTTCTGTGAGACGGAGAGGGCTCTAATGGTACTTCAACTGTCAATTTATTGGTCCGGATTCTATATACCAAAGGAGAAACTCATAATATGACAGAACCGCCGTGCAAGATGTAAGGGTAAGTCCAGTACGGTGGTCCCATTGGATTCAGAACGACCCGACTGAAACAGCCTCGAGGTGGCTCTGCGATTCAGTGTGGGCTGCTTCGAACAGACTGCCGCTTCGTCATGGTGTAACCTAGTCGTCGGCGCGGATGATCGTTTCAGTGGCGTTGTGTTTGAACTCCGCCCCGCCGCACGCCGGGCACTCATCCCGATGGGGTACATATGTCCCTTCTTCCTGAAACGCCTGCACGAACTCGCCGCACGCCCGGCACATCACGAACTCCATCAGGTGCCCACCACGCTGGCGGGGAGGGTGTGCCACTCCGGCGGCAGATGCTCGCAGACGCGTGCCGTCTGTGTCCGGGCGTCGTACTCGATGAACCCTGCCGCAGCCAACTTCGGTAGTGCCACGTGGTGCAGTTTGATGGCGATGCGTCTCCGGTCGTCGGCGGTTTCGTCGTGGTCGATAAGCTCGTCGACGAGGTCCTCAACCGAGGCGACGTCGTCATCACCGGCCAGCAGATACCGCAGGGCCTGGCGCCGGTACGCGCTGGCCAACACGTCGCAGACGGTAGTCAGTGTGTCGTACTCAGTCGGGGGTGCGTTCATATACACCCTGTAGTGATCCACTCTCGTTTAGCCCTGTTGTTGAAGCATCAATCCTTATTTATGCGGGTGGTGTCACCGGAGGTCGCGTGCGGACGTGAGCAATACCTGTTGGAGAATCTTCTCGTTCCCGCGGCGAATCCGATTGGAGACGGCCTGCTCGCTGATACCCAATTCCTCGGCGAGGGCGTCAAGGCTGACTTCTCGGGGGGTGGCGAAGTACCCCCGCCGGGCGGCGAGGACCAGTGCCTCGCGCTGCTCCTGCGAGAGGTCGAATCGGTGGCCACGTTCGGTCGTTTCGGTCAAGGTGTACGTGCGGTCGATGTGAATCTGGATGTCGTATTCGAGGATGAAATTGTGAAAGAGCGAGAGCTTGTCGTGGTCGGGGAAGCGCAGCCGAAACTTCCACTGTTCGTTGCCGTGGGCTTCGAGGACGACTGCGTCCGCCACCGCGATCCCTTCGGTGAGGTCGGTCGGATCATCTGTCCACTCGATCCGATACAGGACGCTATCTCTGACCCTGTCGAGCGCGAGGGATTCCTTGACCGCTGGATGGGCCTGAACTTGCGCCTCGAAGTCGTCGTGGCCGTCGCCGGTCGCCCAGATGAACGGCATGATCATGGGGCCCGTCGGAACGATGCGTTCGAGTTCGAGGTGCATATTTGGGGTTCCCGAGAGGACCTCCCCAAGCTGGAAGTCCTGGCTGTCGATGGTGAACTCCAAGATGACACTCATGTCTCGTCAAACGGGAGCCAGCAATGTAGGGTTTCTCGCCACGGGGTGGTTGGGTTCGTGGATTACATGGCGTTCCCCGTAGCTGGCGGTCGATGTGCTGTATACGCACTGTGTATTCAGCGCGAGTGCGATGACCTCCCCAGTCACTGTCAGAAATGCCGTGCTGAATAGAGAGAATGAGTTCAGCACGGCGGGTTCGTTTGTTTCACGCTTAAAGCGGTGAACCGCCTGCTCAGTGGACCTGCCTATTGTGCGTTTGACCGCTCTTAAGTGTCTGAGTTCGGCAGGTTTCGATAGAGTCGCAATTTAAAACAGTACGAGGCGTACTAATTTCACATGTACAGAACAATTATTGGTCTCATCGGAGTCATCATCGCGTTGTTTCCAGCGAAGATTCGCTACCTCTATGAGCAATTTGCTCTCAAGGACCCTGAGGAGGCCAACGCGAAGCCCTGGTTCACTCCCGCGATCAGAGCAGAAGGGATCGTCTTCCTACTCGTCAGCATTGCCGGGGGAAAAGCATACACTGCATCGATGTACGTTCTCGGAATTGCGGGAGCTGTCGCACTCTTTATTCCGAAGCAGGCGCTCAAATTGAGCGAGAACTACGCCTACGAACGACCGGAGACGATAGAGTGGAACGAGGGACTGGTTCCGGTGATCCGTTGCTTCGGATTGGTTTACCTTCTTGTCGTGCTCGGCGCACTCTCCAAGCGAAACCGGGATACTGATAGCTCCTGATCGGTGAACCGATACCCTTCTCATCGGTACGTACCACCGAAATTTGGAAGATCGTGTGGCCAATATACGTTCTGAGTTCAGCACACAGTACATGGGCTGTCTAATTCTTGTAAGAAACGAAGTGACCGACTCAGAGGATAAGTTCAGCATATGCCCGTCGGTAGAAGAGGACAGACGAGTCGATATTCGATATCGCGGCGATTCAGTCGCCCGAAGCGTCAAGACCGATATCCGCGCGTTTGCCTCACTCAGCCGGCTGAGCTGCGGGGAATTGATAACTCCCGTTGATGATGGGCTTGCGCGGTTCGTAGAGCCGAACCATGTAGTTCCATCCCTCTGGTATGTAGAGGAAATTCGGCTGGTCGGGGTCACCACCGAAATGGATCGTCACGCTGCCGTCATCGTCTCGCTCTGCGGTCACGTTGTTGACCGAATACGCGTCGTACTTGTTCTTCTCGAGATACCAGTCGTCGTTGTAGACGGTAATCGACCAGAATGCATCGACGGGCACGTCCTCGACGGTGAGCGTGTGTGGCGTCGTGCCGTTGTTCTGGGCGGGCGTCCGTGAGAGAATTAATGCTTCCGACGGTTCCGGAACGCCGGTCCACCCTGCCGTACTGGCAATGAAAAATTTCACGGGGTCGACCTGGCCGACGTCACCAAACGCGTCTGAGAAGTCATCTAGCGTGAGTCCGACTGTTATGAGCGCGTCGTTGAGTTGTTCGTATGATTGTGGATCCCAGTTGGGAATCTCGAACGACCCTGCCGACGACTGCTCCACGCCGATATCGTCCTGGAGTTGCCGGGCTTGTTGCACGTCGTCCGGGTCGTCAGGATCAACAAACGTGCGAACCCCGACGCCGGCATACCGAGTGCCTGTGATGTCTTGTGTTATCGTGTACTCGCCGGGGTCGGTGGCGTACAGTTTCACGTACTGGTCCTCGTTCTGGACGTTCATCGACTGGTAGCGGTCACCGCTATCTGGGAACGTGATGGTGACTGGCTCGGTCAGATCGAACACCCCCATTGAGTAGAGCGTGTCACGATTCTCTTGGATGCTCAGCTGATTCTCGATAGGGGCAAGGCTTCTGAGATGATCGAACTGTCCAAATCCGCCACGGTTGACGGCTGTCTGAAACGCAGTATGACAGTTGGCGCGTGGGTAGTTCTCCCACGTCACCGGGACTGACTCGTCATTGTCTGTCGTCTGTTGCTGCACCTGGTGGGCGGCCGGATTCGGGCTGTCTCGGTGTGCGCTGGCGCTACCGACGCCCATCGCGAGTAAGCCGGCAAGACCTGTTCCGCGAAGTGCGGTTCGACGTGTTGCCTGCAGCGGTTCGAATTCCGTTTCAGTCGTTTTGTTGTGTGTGTCTTTGTCCATGGCTCATGTCCCTCATTCTCTCGTGCGGTTCCCAACAGTACTGCTTCACTCAACTTGCACCCCATACGACAGACCCATAGAAAAAAGAGAAGGACTGTTAATCGAGGGTATCGTCGCTGGAAAGAGCGTTAATGATCCATACATGGCACGATTCGAACGGTCTCCCTTGGCAAATGCCGCCAGAAAGCCGTGTCCAAACGACATAACAAACCACGATTGGCCTGCTTTCTTACTGGAATAAATCTGCCTATCAAGCTCGCCTATTCACGCGGGTATCCTACGATTTTCGGGTGAATTCTACGGTTCTCCTATTTAATGTTATGGCTCTGGTGAATCACTAGACTGCGTCGATCTCGACCGTTAGAGCTAGGGAAGTGAAGCGGGAAACCGTCGATGCCTATGTCGAAAATCTCCCGCTTCACGAGCAAAGCGGTCACGTTG